>NZ_CP126255.1:0-545759 GCF_003234255.2 Curtobacterium sp. MCSS17_016 | reverse complement strand
CCACGAGGACATCCTCGACGCGTTCGCGAAAGCGAAGCCGATCGACGCGATGAACGTGAGCAGTGTCAACCCGTGGAACGGCATGGTCCGCTTCGAACGGACCGGCGGTGACGACATCGTCGTCGTTGACGCGAACGAGATGTACGCGGCGACCGCCGACATCCTGCGGTTCGACTCCGCCCGGCTCCTGAACCTTGGGCCCGACGTCCTCGCCGGCGGCGGGAACCGGACGGAGCTCGCGACGCGCATCGCGGCGACACCGTCGCTGTTCGGCACGCTCATCGGGGCGAAGGGCGACACGGAAGTCATCCCCACCGAGAACGGCTCGGTCGTCCGGGCGTACAACGTGTCCTGACCGAGAATGCAGAAGCCGCCTCCGCCGCATCTCCCGCAGCTGTGAGGCGGTTTCTGCGTTCCGACCGAGCGGCGACCGACCCGATTCTCGTCATCGCTGCGATCGCGGTGTCCCTCGTACTCCTCGTCGGTGGATCGTTCACCGTAACCGCAGCCATCACGAACGCGAAGAACCTCACCGCAAAGCAAGACCTCGACCGGATCGCCACGGCTCAGACCGCTCGAGCAGCCGACGGGCTGCCTTACGCCGACACGGTCACGGACCTCACCACCAGCGGCTCCCTCACCGTCGCACCCGGTGTCGGCATCAGCAACGCTGGGGTGCACAGCGGTGCCGACTGCTGGACTGCGTTCACCCGCGCCTCCACAGGCATCATCTGGTTCCGCACCTCCGCCAGCCCCGCCACCAAGACTGTCCCGACACCGTGGCCTGTCACCGCACCTACAGGCTGGCCCGCAGGATGCGCATGGCCGACGACCGTTGACGACGCTATCCCCGTCACCGTCGTCAACGAGATTCCGAACCCTGCTCTGACCACCACGTTCAACGGTTGGAGTTACCACAACGACGGAACGACGTTCACGACCGGTCGTGTCGCCACCGCAACCCCGTGGGGCGGCTCCGTGTACCGCGCCGTCGCAACCGGATCCGGGTACTCAGCACTCGTCGGCCCATACGTCAGCGGCAGGCTGACAACCGGACAGTTCTCCCTCGACGAAGGGGAGACGTACACGTTCTCCATGTGGATGAAGACCAACGCGACGACCCCGCTGACCGTCACACCCCGCGTCGAGTGGTACGCCGCCGGCGAGAGCGCCCGGAAAGCGAACAGCACCCTCACCAACGGCGTCACCCTCGAACCTGGCAC
The DNA here is from genome assembly GCF_003234255.2 of Curtobacterium sp. MCSS17_016. Classification (NCBI taxonomy): domain Bacteria; kingdom Bacillati; phylum Actinomycetota; class Actinomycetes; order Micrococcales; family Microbacteriaceae; genus Curtobacterium; species Curtobacterium sp. MCSS17_016. Next base: position 544,536 of record NZ_CP126255.1, on the reverse strand, counting down.
GTGGACCCGCATCGTCGGAACCGGAACCGTTCCGGCCGGCGCACCCATCCCAACCGCGACGTTCTACGCCGAGCACTCCTGGGTACCCGGGGACACCCTTGACGCCACCGCGGCGATGATCAGCCGAGGGGACACCGTCTACGACTACGCCGACGGCACCAGCAGCGGTTGGACATGGACCGGCGCCGCGAACCTCTCCCCGTCCATCGGGCTTGGACGCACCACCGGACGCATCCCCGGACTTTGACCGGCCGACGCCCCACAGACGCATAGAACCCGGCATGACCGCACCCCAGACGACCGCCGACGGTCGCATCATCGTCGCCACCGACGGCTCCGCAAACCCGAACCCTGGCCCCGCCGGCTGGGCCTGGTACGCCTCAGACACCTGCTGGGCCGCCGGCGCCGCCCGCAACTCCACCAACAACCGAGCTGAGCTCGCCGGCGTTCTCAACCTCCTCCGCGCCACCCGGGAAGCCGGCGTCCGGCTTCACATCCTCATCGACTCGAAGTACGTTCTCGGCATCATCGGCGGCAACAACGCAGCGAAGAACACCGACCTCGTCGCTACCCTCCGCGCCGAGATGACAGGCCGGGACTTCACCACGGAGTGGGTGAAGGGGCACCGCGGCCAAAGCCTCAACGAAGGGGCGGACACCGCCTGCGGCAACGCGTCTGCAGCCGCACGCACCGGAAGCCCCGTCCCAACCGGTCCCGGATGGACCCTCTGACGTCGACGGTACGATCCACACCGTCAGCGTCCGACCTCGCTGATGGGAAGGCGTACGCCGTGACCGACACTCCAGCATCCACGCTCAGCCGCCGCTTCGGCGGGTCACTCCTCCCAGAGGACTGCACCCCCAACGTCATCCCCGTGCTCGAAGCATTCGCAGACGCCTCCCCGAAACTTGCTGCCGAAGCAGACACCGTCGAAGTGCACCCCGACATCGTCGTTGTCAGCAGCAACGGCCACGACTTCCCACTGACGCTCCCCAGCTGACAAGCGACCACAGGTCTGCCGCATAGCGGAAGGTGACCCAGGCGACACCGCCTTCGGTTCACCCCATCGCCCCGGGGTGCCCGCAACCCGGAAGCCGCAGACGTGACGACACCGCCACCTACCACCGACCCGATTCCGCGCGGCATCCGCATCGGCGCGGCGTTCTCCTGGCGGTTCCTCGTCATCGTCGCGGCGCTCGCCGTCGTCGCAGCGACCGTCGTCCACCTCGCCGAGATCATCATCCCGTTCCTCATCGGACTGATGCTCTCCGCCCTGCTGGTGCCGCTGTCGAATGGGCTGCAGCGCCGCGGCTGGCCGAAGTGGGTCGCCATCCTCGGCACCTGGTTGGTCGCACTCAGCACCCTCGGGGCACTTGGCCTCCTCGTCGCCATGCAGATCCGTCTCGACCTGCCACGGCTCGAGACGCAGGTGGAGCACACCATCGCATCCGCGAAGCAGCTCTTCAACAGCCACCCGTTCGGTCTCACGCCCGACCAGCTCACCGACTACGTCTCCGACGGCGCCGCGTACCTCCGCGAACACGCCTCCACGTTCGGGGAAGGGTTCGCGCACGCCGGCACCGGCGTCATCCACGCCGCCGAAGGTCTCTTCATCGTCATCTTCACCACGCTGTTCGCCCTCATCGACGGGCGGAACATCTGGCAGTGGGTGACCCGGCTGTTCCCCCGCGCAGCCCGCGACCGCATCACTGCCGCCGGGGACGCCGGCTGGACGACCCTCACCGCTTTCATCCGCATCCAGGTCGTTGTCGCCGCCACAGACGGCATCGGAGTTGGCATCGGCGCAGCCATCCTCGGTGTACCGCTGGCGGTCCCCATCGCCGTCATCGTGTTCCTCGGCGCATTCGTCCCCGTCATCGGCGCCATCATCGGTGGGATCGTCGCGGTTGGCATCGCCCTCGTCTTCCACGGCTGGGTCACCGCCCTGCTCATGCTCGGGGTCGTCATCGTCGTCCAGCAGCTCGAGTCGCACGTCTTCCATCCACTGCTCACCGGCACCGCCGTCAAAGTTCACCCGCTCGGCATCGTCCTCGGCGTGACAGCAGGATCCGCCATCGCCGGCATCGTCGGCGCTCTCTTCGCCGTCCCCCTCATCGCCACCGCAAACGCGATGATCCACGCAGCCAACAACTACGGGAAGCAGCCGGCAGATGAGGTAACTGCAGAGTCAGCAGCTGCGACCCCCGACCCGGTTCAAGAGAGCTCTCTGAGCGAACCAATCGTCGACGAGGCGCCCGCCGCTGCGTAGCCTGCGGCTGGCCGACCGGGCAGGCCGTGCCGCGCACACGTAAGGCATGAGCAATCCAACTCGACTCAAGGACGTCCAAGGCGCCGGCCAGGTAGACCCCACCACCGGCAAGAAAGTCTCCGGCGGCCAGTACTACTTCGGGCGTGAGGCAGGAGCGGCGGAGGTTTCCCTGACCGGCGCGAACACCACCGGCGTCCCGACGCAGGACGACCTCGACACGCTCGGTGAGAAGCTCGGTGGTATGCACCTTCCCGCAGGCGCGTACTCGAACAACGCGGTCACGACGATGACGGCGTTCGCAGACAAGTACCCGCGCCTCGCCGACGGAGCAGCAAGTGCCGAGGAGGAAGACGGCGTGGTCAGCATCGACGTCTTCGACGGTGTCGTGCGGTTCCGCGTGGACGCAGCAGGAGAGCTGCGGCATGCCGACTACGACGACTCCGACGAGGAACTCGCCCTCCGACGGGCGATGCTCACCGAACGTCACCCACACTCGACGTACCGGCCCTACGACCGGCTGACTGTGGACGACTTCGAAGCCCTGGAGGAGTACCAGCGAGCATTCGGCGACGACATGAGAGTCAGCGGGAACGACAGCATCCGCACCAACGGTGCAGGACGAGGACAGCTCGAACTCACCACGAAGGCGGCCGGCAAGGACGTTCTCGTCACCGACGCGAAGTTCAAGGACTACCTGTGGGAGCGAGTGCAGGACGGCCGAATCAAGTTCCCCCTCGAGGCTGAGAACCGGTGGGTGCAGTACGACGGCTCTCCAGAGGCACAGCAGGCCTTCGGTCAGTACGTTGACGCTCTTCATCAGCATCCGGAGCTCATCGACGGGATGGGTGGACTGTCGGTGAAGGGGACGTTGACCGCCAACGGGAAGACCGTGCACGTCATCCACGACGCCAAGTGGTGGGCCTGACCCACCCGGAGTGGCCGCGCACATGCCCTGCATGACCAACGACGCAGCCCGAGAAGCCGCACGGCACGGCGACGGCCGGTTCGGGGCGCAACACCGACCAATGCCGGAGATGACGCTCATCCGCCCCACCCCGGACGCCCTACCAATGTGCGGCAACTGCGGCGGAACCGTCCGCGACGGGTACTGCTCGGAGTGCGACCGCCGCGGCGACTGGGTCGCAGACTCCTGCGACGACTGCGGGCGTGAGCTCGAGGGGGAGGAGACGGCGAGCGCGTTCTGCGACGGCTGTGCGGAGAACGTCGGCAACGACGGGCTCACTCACCGGCAACGTGATGCGTACGCCCGCGAGTACAACAACGGGCCCGGGTCGAAAGCGCTCACACCGACGGAACGACGTCTCATCGAAGCGCGCCTCTACGGCAAGCGCGGCTGACTGTTCCCGGCTGCACGCGCGGACTGCCGCGCATAGGGGCGGTATGACCACACCGTTCCCCGCCGGCTTCGACTGGCTGCCAGAAGGCACCGCACTCCTCGGTGAGTACGGCTCCCGCGCCCACGGCACCGACAACCCGGAGTCCGACCGGGACTTCCACGCCATCCGCGTCGAACCGCCACGGTTCGTCACCGGGCTGGAACGGTTCGACAACCTTCGGCACAACACCGCCGGGAACGGCCGGAGCGCCGCTGACGACCTCGACACTGTCGTCTACGGGCTCCGGAACTGGGCTGCGGTCGCGGCGGCGGGGAACCCGAACTCGTACGTGCTGCTGCACCTGCCGAAGTACGAGTACGTCAGCGACGTCGGGCAGATGCTCCTCGACAACCGGCACCTGTTCGTCTCCAAGCTCGCCGCGTCGAAGTACATCGGCTACCTCGACTCACAGGTACAGGCGATGCTCGGTAACCGCGGCGCCCGGGTGCAGCGCCCGCACCTCATCGAACGCTTTGGCTGGGATGTGAAGTTCGGATACCACGCCGTCCGAGTCGGCCTGCAGGGCCTCGAACTGATGCGGAGCGGCAAGATCACCCTCCCATTCGAAGGCGAGGACTTGGAAGCGCTCGTCGGCATCCGCGAAGGTCGCTTCACCCGCGACGACGTCGTCAAGATGGCCAACGGACTCATCGTCCACATCCGCGCCGCCGCCGAGCACAGCCGGGTCGTCCCCGACAAGCCGGACTACGACAAGATCCACACCCTGCTGCACGACATGTACCAGGCATCCTGGGCCGCCTGACCAACCCACTCACAGGACCGCTCATCGTCCGCGCATAGGGCAGATGTGAGCGAGACGACACCAGTGCAGCGGGCCCTGCAGGCGATGGACACCCTGGAACTTCTTCGAGAAGACAGCATCAGCGGATCCGCTCGTGGGCAGCTGCTGTCCTGGCCCGGATGGGGTGCACTCGCCCCGGCGTTCAACGACACCGCCACCGGCGTGTGGGCAGGCATCGCCGACCGCCTCGAAGCCCTGCTGACGCCGGAGGAGCACGAAGCCGCCGCGGCACAGGTGGACACGTCCTTCTTCTCGTCGCGGCTCGTCATCGACTCGGTCTACGCACTGCTGCGGCAGGCAGGGTTCACCGGCGGCCGCGTCCTCGAACCCGGCTGCGGCTCCGGCCGGTTCATGTCCGCAGCACCAAAGGAATGGACCATCGACTTCACCGGCGTGGAGATCGACCCGACGTCCGCCCGCATCGCGAAGGCAGCGAACCCGACCGCGAACATCATCACCGCCCCGCTGCAGGACACCACGTTCCTGTCCGGCTCCTTCGACGCAGCCGTCGGCAACGTACCGTTCTCCGACTCGAACATCTTCGACCCCGCGTACGGGTCAGCCCGCATCCACACGTACTTCCTCCGTCGCGCCCTCGACGCCGTCCGCCCCGGCGGGTACGTCGTCATGGTCACCAGCCGCCACACGATAGACAGCGACCACGGCCTGGCCGACGTCCTCGAAGACGCCGACGCACACCTCACCGCCGCGGTACGCCTGCCCGCTGGCACGTTCGGTGACGCAGGCACCGACGTCGTCGCCGACATCCTCGCGTTCCGGAAGAACCACCCGACGACGGTGAACCCGGGCTGGGACAACGACGTCGAGAACACCCAGCGCGCCGGCGAGCCGGACCCGCGACTTCGCATCACCGACTCGGTGAAGCCCGGCACGTACACGCCGGCGCAGTACGTCAACGCGTACTGGGCCAAGCACCCGGCGCACATCGCCGGACAGCACAAGCTCACCTCATTCTTCAAGAGCCCGGTCACCGTCGTCTCCAACGACATCGTCAGCGACGTCACCCGTGCCATCGAAGCCGCGGCGGCCACCCTCGTGCCGATGACCGACGCGCCCGCCGAAGCACTCGCACCCCTCGACGTCACCATCGACGATGAGGAGGGCCGCAAAGAAGGCTCCTTCCACCTCATCGACGGGGCGCTCCACGTCATCACTGACGGGCAGCCCACCCCCATCAAGGAGAACAAGGAGCTCCGTGCGCTCGTCGCGCTCCGCGACGCCGCAGTCACGCTCGTCGAGGCGGAAGCGAACCCGCACGCCACCGACGCAGACCTGCACGGGCCGCGAAGCACCGCGCGCGAGCTGTACCAGGCGTACGTGGAGAAGTTCGGACCGCTGAACCGTGGCGCCCTCGTCGAAGGGAAGCCCGACGCAGAGTCCGGAGACCCGACGTACACGTGGCGTCGCCCGCGCCTCGGCGGCTTCCGTCAGGACCCGGACTACGTCACCGTCATGGCGCTCGAGGAGTTCGACCAGGAGACCGGCGCCGCAGCCCCGGCACCGATCCTGCTCCGCCGTGTCAACCACGTCCAGAACCGCATCGAGCACGTCGAGACGGCGCAGGAAGCGCTCGCTGTGTCCCTCGGTGAGACCGGCACCGTGACGCTCAGCCGCATCGCGGCGCTGCTCGGCCTGCCCGGCACCACGCAGGCACTCGACGCCCTCGGTGACCTGGTGTATCTCGACCACGGCGTCCCCGTCGCCGCCGCCTCGTACCTTTCCGGCAACGTCCGCGAACGCCTCGCTGACGCCCGTCGGCAGGCTGCGACCGACCCCGCCTACGAGCGGAACGTCGCAGCGCTCGAGCAGGTGCTGCCCGCACCGCTCGGCGCCGAAGACGTGAAGGTGAAACTCGGTGTGCCGTGGATCCCCGCATCCGACATCGCCGACTTCGCCAAGGACGAGCTCGAGTGCCACTGGCCGGAGATCCGGTACACCCCCGCGGCCGCGGTCTGGGAAGCCGACGGATCGATGTCCTCCAACGCCCTGTCGAAGTACGGCACCGCCCGAGTCCACACGATGAAGATCCTCGAGCACGCCCTCAACGGCACCAGCCCCATCGTCATGGACGAGGTACGCCGCGGCGACAAGACCGTCCGCGTCCGCAACAACGAGGAGACCATCGCCGCGGAGGACAAGCTCCGTTCGATGAACGACCGGTTCGCGGTGTGGGTATGGGAGGACGGCGAACGCGCCGTGCGGCTCCTCGCCGAGTACAACCGCCGGTTCAACAGCCACGTCGTCCGCCCCCTCGACGGCTCCTACCTGACCTTCCCCGGCCTGAACGACGCGATCACCCCGTGGGGGCACCAGCGCAACGCGGTAGACCTCATCGTCTCCACCGAACGGGCCCTCGTCGCACACCCAGTCGGCGCCGGCAAGACGAAGTCGATGATCCTCGCAGCTCTCACCCTTCGCCGGTTCGGCCTGGCGAAGAAGCCGCTGATCACCGTCCCGAAGCACCTACTGGAGCAGATCGTCCGCGAGGCGCAGCAGGCATACCCGACGGCCCGGTTCCTCATCGCCGGTGAAGACGACCTCCGCGGCGACAGCCGACGCCTGTTCGCCGCCCGCGCCGCCACCGGCGACTGGGACGCCATCGTCATGACCCACCAGGCGTTCACCAGCCTGCCCGTCTCCCCGGAAGCAGAGTCCCGCTGGGTGCAGCAGCAGAAGATGGAACTGCGCGAAGCGATGGACCGCGACGACTCCGTCTCGCGCGGTGCGAAAGCCGTAGCGAAGGCGCTCCGCAACCTGGACGCCCGTCTCAACCAGCTCCGCTACGGCGTGCAGGACGACACCGGCGTCCTCTTCGAACACCTCGGCGTGGACTACATCATGGTCGACGAGGTGCACCTGTTCCGCCGCCTGGCGACGAACACGAAGTCCCGCGACAACGGCTTCGGGTCCGGCTCCTCCAAGCGCGCCTCCGACCTGCTGCTGAAGATCGAGACGTTGGCGCACCGCCACCCGGGCAAGCCCATCGTCGCTGGGTTCACCGGCACCCCCTGGGTGAACTCCCTCGCCGAGACGTGGACGTGGCTGCGGTACTTCGCACCGACGCTCCTCAACGCCGCCGGTGTCCTCCCGTTCGACCCGTGGGTGGGGACGTTTGTCAACTACGAGACCAGCATCGAAGTCGCCCCCGACGGTTCCGGATTCCGGATGAAGCGTCGCCCCGTCGGGGTGAAGAACCTCCCCGAGCTGAAGACGATGATCGGGCAGGTCGCCGACATCATGTCCGCTTCCGACCTCGACCTCGTCGTCCCCACCGCGAACATCGTCCAGCGGGTCGTGCAGCCCTCCAACGGGCAGGCGGAGTACGTCCGCGGGCTCGCCGCCCGCGCCGACGACATCCACAACGGCATGAAGGAGCAGCGGACCACCGCCCGCGGCACCACCGTCGACGACAACATGCTGCTGGTTTGCAACGACGGGCGGAAGGCAGCGATCGACCCGCACCTGGTCGGCCTCGACGAGGACTCCACCAAGCTCGCGGACGCCGCAGACTGCATCGCCGCCGAGTACCGCACCGGCCTCACCCGCACCTATGGCACGACGGTCGCCGGCGCGTTCCAGCTGGTTCTCCTCGATTGGGGCACCCCGCACCCGGGCGACGCATCCGTGTACGGGCGGCTCCGCGCCCTCCTGGTCCGCCGCGGCGTCCCCGCCGACCAGATCCGCTTCATCCACGACGCCGCCACCGACAAGGCCCGCGACGCACTGTTCCGTGCCTGCCGCGACGGCTCCGTCGCCGTCCTCTTCGGCTCCACCTCCAAGGTCGGCATGGGCACGAACATCCAGACCCGCCTGGCCGCACTGCACCACATCGACGCGCCCTGGACCCCCGCCGAAGTCATCCAGCGGGAGGGCCGTGGCATCCGCCCGAAGAACCTCAACGAGCAGGTGAACATCTACCGGTACGTCACCGAAGGGTCGTTCGATGCGTTCACATGGAATGTGATCGCTCGGAAGCAGCAGGCGTTCGAGGCGCTGTACGACACGTCCTCCACGGTCCGCGAGGTCGAAGACATCAGCGAAGTCGCCCTCGGCTACGCGGAGATGAAGGCACTCGCTGCCGGCAACCCGCTGCTGCTCGAGCAGGCCAGCATCAGCAGTGAAGTGCGGCGCCTGCAGGTCCTCCGCGCCGTGCACCTCCAGAACGTCAACCGGGAGCGGGCGTACGCGAAGCAGGAGACCGCGAAGGCGAACACCGAGAAGGCCGACGCGGACCGCCTCCGCGAAGCGCTGGCAGCACTGACGGACGAAACCGTCGCAGACCAGCAGAGCATCGGCGCAGTCGCCACCCGGGCGCATCAGCGGGACACTGCCTCCAACTGGCGGCGAGAGCCGTGGCGCGGACTCACCCTCGTCGTCACCGACGGCGGTGCGTACTTCGCCGGGCCGAAGAAGCGCATCGTCGTCGAGGTTCGCGCCGGGTACCGCACACTGCACAGCATCGAACTGCCGGCGAAGATCCGCCGGCAGGGAGCTGCTGCTGTCGCCGAAGCCATCGCGACTGAACTCACCCGTTGGGCTGACCTCCTCCCGGCGACGATCAGCCGCAACGAGCAGGCGGAGCGTTACGCGCGTGAGCAGGCAGCGAACGCGACCCTCCGTGCCGAGAGCGCCACGTTCGACCAGCAGGCGGAACTCGACCAGGCGCAGCAGCTGTTGGATCAGGTGAACCTGTCCATTGCCGCAGCCGCCGCCGAAGACGCCGAGGAGTTGGAGCAGCGCCGTGCAGCCTGACCAGCTCCGCCCCGCCGACGGTCGGGGCCCGGCATAGGGCTGTCATGCTCACGCCGACACTCGACCATGCCACCATCGTCGCAGCCGCGAAGGAAGTCGCAGCGGCCACCTTGCGCCGGGAGACCGATGCGTCGGTGCAGCTGAACGACCTACCCGTCGCGGTGCTCGAGCAGTACCTCTCCGACGCGGAGCAGTCCATCTACGCGGCGCTGCCGGTGCTGTGGGACGCTGCGGGGGAGGTCGCGTCCAAGCAGGCCGCTGCCGCCATCGCGGCGCACGCCGGGGGCCACCCGACCGCCGGCGGGAAGACCCTCGCCGAGTACGTCACCGACCGACTCAGCGCAGTCTTCACCGACGAACCCATCGTCGAGTAGCCCGCGGAAAGCGTCACCCCTCAGAGCAGAGGTGGCGCTTTCGTGATCCCCGTCCGCGCATACGATCAGCGCACGCCACGACCGACGAGGAGACACCGAACCGATGCGCACCTTCACCATCACGCTCACCCGCTACGGGAAGACGTCCGGAACGGTCACCTTCACTGACGATGGCACCGTCACCGAACAGGCCATGGAGAACCTCAGCGGCGACGGAAGACTCCTCACCGTGCTCGGGTTCGGTGAGGACACGAACACGCAGGACCTGTCCCTCCGGGCGTTCCTGCGGAACCCGCGAGCAGTGGTGGGCATGCACCCGTTCGTCGAGGACACCCACTACGGCCAGTCGGTCCTATTCGGTCAGGTGGCCGCCGTCGCAGAACGCTAGGCAGCGGCCGGCGCCGCTGCGGGGTTCCCAGCGAGCGCCTGCTGCACCTCCGGTTCACGCCACCCGGACAGCTCGCGAAGCACCGACGGGGGAGTGGAGGGGTTCCCCGCCAGCAGCGCCGGCACTCGCTGTACCATGCTGAATCCGCCCTGCGCGATCCATGAGTCAAGGACGAACTGAGCGAACCGTTCTGTCATCTCGGGACGGGTCGCAGCCACACCGAGCGCGGTGCGGGTGTCGATGATGGGACGAGCGAACCGATCCATGATCGCCGCCTCGGACAGCGACGGGTTCCGCAGCACCTGCAGCAGCGTCTGGTGATCCAGGCGCAGGTACCCCTCAAGGATCCGCTGCGGCGTGTTGGGGTGAGTCGCCACCCGCTCGCGGAGCCTCGCGTCACGCGTGTACGCCAAGTTTCGCAACTCCTCCGGCGACGCGTCAGGATCCCCAACGACCTCGCGTGCCGGGCGGGCGAACGACACCGGTTCCGGCTGAGTCCGTTCTGGCGCCCGCATCGCAGCGAGGTCTGCCGGCGCCGCCTTGTGAGACAGCAGCATGTTTCGCACACCGCTGTCGGCGGTCTCCATCGCGGCACGGATGGCGTTCGCGGTCAGCGCCGGGTTCGCCGCCAGGGCACGGAGGTCGCCGTCACGGGGATGGCGGGCGACACTGATGAGGTCCTTCTCCGGTAGCGACGGATTCGCGAGGACGATGGCACGCACGTCACGGCCGCGGTTCAGCATCCGCTGCAAGTCCGCCACCGGGGTGTTCGTGTTCCCCGCGACCGCGAGACGAACCAGTTCATCCTTCGAATAGGACAGCCGCGTGAGCGTCTTCGCCGGGGTTCCCGGATTGGCTGCGACCGCCTCATCAGCGCCGGGACGGAGCTCAACCTCGTCCGATGAACGGAACTGAGCACGGAACCGGCCACCCTGGCCTGCCGGGGTGCCCGCCTGCCAGCGGGCGGTCGTCGTGGAGGTCATACCCCCTCTGTGCGCGGCGCCCTTGACCTGCTGCCGACCTACCTCGCCAAGACGAGCAACTGCCCGCCACCGCGCAGAGGGGGTGCGCGATGACGGGCAGAAGTGGATGGGGTCAGTGGCCTACCGGCTGGTCGGCGCGACGTTGTTGCGCTGGTTCGTCTCCACGACCTGGCCGTCGAGGGTGAAGATGTCCACGAGCAAGCCGATGCCGAACAGACCCGCGGTGCACGTGTAGAGAATGCCGGTGCCGACCTTGCCCTGGTAGTAGCGGTGAGCCCCGATGGCGCCGAAGAAAATCAGCCACTTGTACGCGGTACCGATGTGCTTCTGCGGGCGGCCGTTCGAGTACGCCGGGGCGGCGGGAGCCTGCGTCGCCGGCTGGGTCGGGTCGATGGTCGTCATGGTGGAACCCTTCGGGTGCACGCGGAGAGGAGTCCCCGCGGTAGATGAGGCGGGGCGCCGAAACCGGCTGCTGTCCCCCAACGAGCGAGAGTACGGGGCAAACACTCAGCTTCACGACGCCCCCGATCAGGGCACATCCCACGCCGGCCGGAGCCGCCGCGCACAGAGGAGACGTGACTGACAACATCATCCGCGGCCGCGACGTCGGCGGAGCCCCCAACGACACCCGCTTCGGCGCACACAAGCGCCCCGCCGCAGACGTGGCACTGACCGCTCCCGACCCGAAGTTCGCACCACTGCCGAAGCTGGTCCTGCAGAACTACAACCGCTCCGTCGACCACCTTGTTTCCCCACGGATGCGGGACGAGTTCGAGCTCGACACCCCGTACCAACGGGGGTCCGTCTGGTCCGAGGAGCGCCGCCGAGACCTCATCCGCTCCAGCCTCATGGGGCTCCCCATCGGGGCGATCACCCTCAACGAACGGCCGTTCAAGACCGGTGCTGCCCACTACGCAGTGGTCGATGGGAAACAGCGGATCGAGACGTTCCGCGCATTCGTCGATGACGAGTTCCCCATCCCGGAGACGTGGCTCGACGCCGACGAAGACATCGCCGAGACCGTAGAGGTGCCCGGCTGGCCCGTCCGCGGGGTCTACCACTCCGGGATGACCGTGGCGGCGCAGCGCAGCTTCAGCTTCCGCCCCATCGTCACCCAGGAAGCCTCCGTGAAGACCATCGCCGATGAGGCCGAGATCTTCCGCCTCCTGAACGCCGGCGGTGTCGCGCAGACCGAGGAGACGATGGCGAACGCGCTCGCCGTCGAAGAAGGCCGCGCCGGCTGAATCCGGCCGCACACAGAACAGTCATGACCGACCAGATCATCCGCGGCCGCGACGTCGGCGGAGCCCCCAACGACACCCGCTTCGGCGCACACAAACGCACCGACGACGACATCACCCTCCACGAGACACCAGCCCCGCCGACAGGGCTGACGTTCGACGACGCCCCGCTCGAGCGACTCAAACTCGACCAGGGCCCCCGCGCCATCTCCTACCTGACGCGCGACGACGACGACAACGAGTCGGAACTCATCCTCGACGCCCCATATCAGCGGGGGTCCGTATGGGACGAGACTCGCAAGCAAAACCTGGTCCGGTCGGTGCTCATCGGCCTGCCGGCAGGAAGCATCACCATCAACACGCAGCCGTACGAACGTCACCCCGGCCGTGCCGACGCAGTCGTGAACGTGGTCGACGGCAAGCAGCGGATCGAAGCCCTCCGCGGGTTCGTCCGCTCCGACTACGCCATCCCCTCAGGATGGCTCCACGACGAAGACGTTGCCGAGACGACCGACGTGCCAGGGTGGCCAGCGCCGGGGGTGTTCTTCAAGGACACCACCATCGCCTTCCAGCGGAGCTTCCTCCGCAACCCGTTCTCGGTCGTCGAAGCGCACCTGGGCTCGATGGAGGAGGAGGCGGAGCTGTTCCGTCTGATCAACGCCGGCGGTGTCGAACAAACCGACGAGACAATGGCGAACGCGCTCGCTGTGGAGCAGGGTCGAGCGGACTAACCCGTAGCGAGGCCAGACATCGGCACGGCGGAAGCCACAACGGCTGTGCTCTGATCCACCATGCTGCGGCTACCGTCGCGGGTCGTCGATGACGACGAGGCTCCATTCGGCCAGGGCTATCATCCGTGTGCGCCCGGTCGTCGGTGTCCAGACCTTGACCGCAGCAGCCTCATCGCTGACGGAGACGACGAAGACGTTGAGGGTGATGAGGTCGCTCGTTGCCTGCACCCACTTCCCGGCCAACGGGCTTGATCCGGACGGGGTCGGCGGCTGTAGCTTTCGGCTCGGCCGGAAGACCTTCCCGACTCCTGCCGCAGCACTCACCGGTGCATGTGAAGGCTGCGCCGGTGGCTGACGCGGCGCCGATGACACCGAGGCGCGAAGGCTGTCGTGGAGTGCGTGCTTCTGCTTGCTCGGCTGCCGCGTCTGTCGGCTCGGAAGCGGCACGAGCGCCGCGAGGGCTGCACGGTGGTGCGCTGCCAGGTCGTCAGCATGACGGTTCAGCACGTCGAGAAGCGGATGCGCGGTCGCGTCCGCGGTGATGTCGTAGCCCGCGGCGTTGGCGCGGGCGAGAACCGGCAGCGACCCGACCCCGACACGGAGGTCCTCGAGGGTGGCTTCGTCTGCGTTCGTACGCCAACCCGGCATGAACTGGTCGAGCCGACCCTGTTCAGACACGGTCTTGACGGAGTTCCGGAACACCAGGTTGACCGAACGGGCGAACGCCTTCGACGACCAGCCGCCGCGACTTCGGAGACCCGCGACGACCTCCGCTATGTCTTCCGCCCAATCGGGTCCGGCCGGCATGCGCCCACTCTCCTCGATGCTCCCGCCGCTCAAGGCGACAAAAAGACCCTACCGGCAGGTGTTGTGCACCTGAGGATCCCGCACAGGTCCGATGCCGCGCATAGACGGGGAGACCACGCGGTGAATCCCGGAGGAGACATGGCCCGCAGGCAAGCAGTTCAGCACGACAACCCCACCTACTGGGTGGAACGCCGAACGTACCCGGACGCCGCCACGATGATGATCGAACGGCCGGAGACGGTCAGCATCGGATTCTCGACGCAGGTGACGGGGGTTTCCAGCACAGGAAAGCCGTGGTTCCGATGGCAGCGAGGGGACCGCATCACCTTCTCCCTCCGACGGAACCGTTCGGGCCGGCGCGCATTGCACGTGTACCGGTACCAGCGACGTCAGGCGCAGACGATCTTCGGGAACCGCACCGCGGTCATTCACGACCTCGTACCGCTCAGATGCCAGCCCCTCGTCGCCGAGGCGCTGAAGCGGCTCTGGCGCCGGAACGTCGGTGACGTCCCTTCGGTACTCGTCGACGCGCTGTTGCCCGAGCTGACCACAGGCCTCGCCTTCCCTGCATTGGCGGGGCGTCCTCTTCGGTACCGTCCCGGATTCACAGAGCAGCCGGTCGCACCGACAGGGCTCACCCACGTCTGGCGGCAGAGCACGGCGCGAGGCGTCGCTGAGCAGCTGTTCGGTCAGCGAGCTCTCCGGAAGGACCTCATCCGCGCTTCGGCGACCGTCGATCCGATGCGCGCCGGCGTCGCGCACGCGGTTCGTGGCCTTGTCCCGGTTGACCACCTCGTCGAGTACATGCAGCAGGACGGCCGCGTTGAGCACTGGGACCGCCGAGCGCTCCACGATCTGTTCGCCATCGTCGCGCCCACGGCCCGCCGTCGGTTGCTCTTGCAGACCCAAGTGCTTGACGAGCCCCGCGATGGTTGGGGCTTCAGCGACGACGCGCTGACCATCACCGACGCTCTTCGTTGCGTCCGTGAACTGAACCTGACGTACGGACCCGACCAGCAATGGGTGACGGACGAGGTGCGGAAGCCGAGGACATGGCGAGGACTGCACGACGACCTTTCACGGCTGCTCCGACGAGCAGAGGCCCCGGACGTACCCATCCCACCGACCGAGCACGCCCGCGCACTCGACGGGTTGCACACCGAAGCGGGCAGGCTCCGAGCGGCCGCCCGGACGAGCGACTTGTACGACTGGGGCGACGCGATGGACAACTGCATCGCCGGCTACGCACGTGAAGCGGTGGATGGCGTCACCACCCTGCTCGGCCTGTACCGCGAGGACGTCCTCATCGCGAACATGGAGGTGAGCTCTGACGGCCGCATCGAGCAGCTGTTCGGCCGGTTCAACGAGCTGCTCCCGGACAGTGAGGACCGGTCGGTTCGCGACGCTGTCGCCGACAGGCTCGCCGCGCGCGCACCGCGGGCGGGCGCGGCATGACGGCCGCAGGGTTCGTCGTCTGGGTCGTGGTTGGGGTTCTGCTGCTGGGGATCGTGTTCCGGTTCGTTGTCCTGCTGACCCGAATCGTCGCTGCCGGCAATGACCGGAGCGAGGGCAGGGATCGGCTGCGCCATGGGCGACACGCCGACGACTATGAGGAGTTCTTGTCGGACTGACCAGTACCGCGTATATTCGCAGGTACTAGTCAAGCCGACAAGAACCCATCACTTCCGAACGAGGCCCAAATGACCGTCACCCTCACCACGCACATCGGACCCGGTTACACGACCACGCCGACGTACACGCCCCACACCTTCTGGGCAGGGGAGCGGCACATCCTCGGCACCGCCGACAACGCAGGCAAGGGCCCCCTCACCGAAGTCGCCCGCATGGACGGCGCCGACGCCAACGACCTCATGACCGTCGCCATGTGGGCCGACGCATGCCACCAGGCCGGCAGCCGCACCGTCCTCCAGCTGCCGTACCTCCCCGGAGCCCGGCAGGACCGCGGGAACCCCTTCGGAGCGAAGGTCTACGCCGACTTCATCAACTCCATGAACCTCGACCAGGTCATCTGCCTCGACCCGCACTCACCGGTGATGCCCAGCCTCATCAACAACCTCACCGTCGTCTCCAGCGACCACCTCGTCCGCAAGTACGTCGTCGGCCGCGCCGACCGAGACCAGCCGCAGCGCTACGACGGCATCATCGCCCCCGACAAGGGCGCAGTCGCACGGGCAACCGCCGTCGCCGACATCTGCCACCTCCCCGTCTACAAGGCCGAGAAGCACCGCGACCCCGACACCCGCCAGCTCTCCGGCTTCACCTGCGAACCGCTGCCGGACACCGGCCGCTTCCTCGTCGTCGACGACATCTGCGACGGCGGCGGCACCTTCATGGGCCTCGCCGCAGCAACCGGTCTCTCGAAGGAACGGCTCGGCCTCTACGTCACCCACGGTGTGTTCACCGACCGCGCCGCAGCACTCGCCGACCACTTCGGAGAGATCTGGTCCACCAACTCGTACGCACCGAACCCGAAGCCCACCGGCCTCGACGACACCGACCCGCGCTACGCGTCGTTCCGGACCGTCAACGCAGACCCGTACCTCCGCCTGGCGACCATCACGGCCTACCAGACGGCGGAGCCCGCCCAGACGGCATAGGACCCACCGCCGCCCAAACGAGGCGGTACCACCGGCCCCAAAACGCCCGACCACGAAGGACCACCCATGTTCGGATTCGGCAAGAAGAGCACCGAGACCACCACCGCCACGGCAGCCAGCACGCCCGCCGTCGTGCCCGCCGTCGGAGTCACCGACCTGGGCACCGCCCACGGCCTCATCAGCCTCGAGAAGCGCCAGGCCATCAGCCTCACCAAGACGCCGAAGATCACCATCACCATCTCCTGGCCCGACACCACCGACTACGACGTGTACGCCCTCGTGCAGTACAAGGACGGACACGTCGAGACCGTCTCCCAGTTCGGCACCAAGGACGACCGCAAGTTCACCGCCACCACCAAGGACGGCGCCGTCAAGCACCTCGGTGACGTCAAGCGCGGCGGCGGCACCGGCAAGAAGGGGATCGCCGACGAGGTCATCGAGATCGCCCTCAACCCCAACATCGTCCGCATCGTCCCCGTCGCCTACTCCGCGCAGTCCAACGGCAACGGCTCGTTCCGTCGCTACAAGGTCACCATGACCATCGACAACGGTGCCGGCGACATCGTCGAGATCAAGGCGAAGGACGCCGACAACAACGACAGCGTCTACAGCTGCGTGCCCGGCGTCATCACCAACGGCGACCAGATCCGCATCGAGAAGCTCGAGGCGTACTCCGCTCCCCGCAGCGAGCGTCGCCCCACCATCGACAGCGACGGCACCGTCCGCATGGACACCGGCGCCACCAACCTCTACAAGTAGCCCCGTCCGCACATAGGAGCAGCATGACCACGACAGCAGCACCCGCCACCCGCCTCGGCACCCCGACCGCACCCACCAAGATCGCCGGCCTCCTCGCCGTCGACGGGTACAAGCAGTCGCACCGCACCGTCTACCCGAAGGGCACGGAACGGATCCTCATCAACTGGACGAACCGCTCCAACAAGCTGCTCCCGGAAGCCAGCCACGCGGTGCACTTCGGCCTGCAGGCATTCCTGCAGAACTACCTCGTCGAGACGTGGGCGCCGTTCTTCGCCGCCACCGAGGACGAAGTCGCCGAGGAGTTCGACCGGGTGCTGCTGTCGTACTTCGGCCCGAACAACATCGGCTCCGACCACGTCCGTGCGCTCCACCGGCTCGGCTACCTGCCGCTGCTGGTGAAGGGGCTCCCCGAAGGCACGCTCGTCCCGTTCGGCGTCCCCACCATCCTCATCGAGAACACGCACCCGGACTTCTTCTGGCTGCCGAACTACATCGAGACGGCCCTGTCCGCCTCCATCTGGCACCCCTCCACCTCCGCAACCATCGCCACCGTGTACCGCGACCTGATGGAGGGATGGGCGGAGAAGACCGGCGGCGACACCGCCGCCATCGACTTCCAGGCGCACGACTTCTCCATGCGGGGCCAGACCAGCCTCGAATCCTCAGCAGCCTCCGGCGCCGGCCACCTGCTGTCCTTCCTCGGCACCGACACGATGCCGACGTTCGACTTCATCGACCGGTACTACCCGGGGGAGAACGGCTGGGTCGGCGCTTCCGTCCCCGCGACCGAGCACTCCGTCATGTGCATCCGAGGCGAGCAGGGCGAGCTCGAGACGTTCCACGCCGTTCTCGACGCGTTCCCCACCGGCATCGTCTCCGCCGTCAGCGACGGCTACGACTACTGGAACGTCCTCAACGTCACCCTCCCGCAGCTGAAGGACCGCATCCTCGGCCGCGACGGGAAGCTCGTCATCCGCCCCGACTCCGGCGACCCGGTGGACATCATGGCCGGCACGTACATCGTCACCGACGAGAACCGCGCCGAATACGAAGCGAAGAAGGCAGCCGGGGAGCTCACCTCCGAAGAACTCGGCTCCATCGAGGTCCTCGGCGACCTGTTCGGCTCCACCGTCAACGACAAGGGCTTCAAGGTCCTCAACCCGCGCATCGGCCTCATCTACGGCGACAGCATCACCCTCGACCGCGCCCAGCGCACGTTCGAGCGCCTCGCCGCGAAGGGATGGGCGTCCACGAACGTCGTCCTCGGCATCGGGTCGTTCACCTACCAGTACCGCACCCGCGACAGCCTCGCCAGCGCCGTCAAGGCCACCTGGGCGCAGGTCGACGGCCAGCCCGTGGACATCCAGAAGGACCCGAAGACCGGCTCCGGCAAGAAGAGCGCCAAGGGTCGTCTCGCCGTCGTCACCGGCATCGACGGTGACCTCGAACTCATCCAGCAGGCCACGCCCGCCGACGAGGACCGTTCCCTCATCCAGCCGGTGTGGCAGGACGGCGAGTTCATCAACCCGGTGTCCTTCGCCGACGTCCGCACCACCCTCCGCGAGCAGCGCGCCGCCCGCGCAGCGCGAACGGCGCGATGACGGAACGCATCTACGGCTTCCGCGGTGAGGCGTTCTTCCTGTCGAACTTCTTCGTCGAGAAGGACGGCCTCACCGGGGAGCACCGCTTCCAGGTCGCGAAGACGTACGACCCCGCGTGGCAGCGACGCATCCTCGACGCGCCAACGCCGGCGAAGGCGAAGTACGAAGGTCGCTCCGTCCCGCTCCGACCGGACTGGGAGGACATCAAGCTCGGGGTGATGCGCCTCGTCGTCCAGACGAAGTTCACCGACCCGGACCTCCGCCAGCTGCTCCTCGCGACCGGCAATGCCGACCTCGTCGAAGCGAACACTTGGGGCGACCGCACCTGGGGTGTCGACGAAAAGACCGGGCAGGGCGAGAACCTCCTCGGCCGGCTCCTCATGGAGACCCGCGGCCTCCTCCGAGCCAGCCCCTGACCCACCAACACTGAGCGGGCAGACGAACACCGTCTGCCCGCTCGACCCGTCAAGATGGACAACACCATGACCGACCGCCAGCAGCCGCTCATCGCCATCGACGTCGTGCCCGTCTACTTCGACAGCCGAACCGCCGAACTCGTCTTCGGCACCGCCGAACGCCAGTACGAGCCGTACGCCGGCCAGCACGCACTCCCCGGAGTGCTCCTCGGTGCAGATGAGACCCTCACCGCGGCAGCCCTCCGGGCACTGAACGACAAGGCCGGCATCGACGCGTCGAAGGTGCGCCACCTCGTGCAGGTCGGCGCGTTCGACGGTCCGAGCCGCGACCCCCGCGACAAAGCGATCAGTGTCGCGTTCCTCGCCGTCGTCGAACCGTACGCATCAGCGACCGGGTGGAACGCTTGGCATGCCACACCAGCGCTGCCCTTCGACCACGGCACCATCCTCGACGCCGCCCGAGAGACCGCACGCACGCGGCTCTGGGCTGACAAGCCCTTCACGCAGGCGCTCACCGGAGACGTGTTCAGCACTGCCGACGCCAGCGCACTCACGGCGCAGATGACTCGGAAGAAGCCCGACGCCGGCAACCTCAACCGATCCCTCCGCGGGAACGAACACCTCACGCAAGTAGGGACCGCCGAACGGATGAAGAAGACCGGCGGCGGCCGTCCAGCCAACCTGTGGAAGTGGCAGTAGCGCCGCGCACACACCAGGCGTGACCCCGCGCGAGAAGGACCACGGAGCGCCCACCAGCAACGGCGGGCGCTTCGCTGCACCGACCAGACCTGCCGCCACGAACACGCTCCACCCCCGGCTCGAAGACCGCATCGCCAACGTGGCGCCCCTCGCGGGCGACAGCGACCTGCCGAAACTGGCCGACCCCCGCCCCGCCATGCAGTTCATCGACGACCCATACGGCGGGTGGTGGCGGGGACGCATCGCGATGAGCCACCTCATCGCCGAGCATCAGCCGATGGTCAACACCATCACCTCCGGCCGCACCAGCGACAGCACCGGACAACCCGTCGAGCTCTGCCTCCACGAGGGCACCGACGCGCACTTCGAGGTGACCGACGGGCACCACCGCCTCACCGACGCCCTCCGCCGCGGCGACACACACATCGACGTGCTCATCAGCGCCTACTACGACGACGAACCATACGACGGCGGCTACTTCGACTTCGGCGCCGCCAACGCCCCGCACACATCCGAAGCATGAGCATCGACAGCAACGGCCGCTCCCACGCAGCAGCCGGCACGCCCGGCGGCGGACGATTCGAGGCGGAGAAGCCTTCCTACGATGAGACGGTGAATCTCTCCAGTGTTCGGTCCGCCGAGTTCCACGACGACGGAAAGACCCTCCGTGTCACCGGTGGTGAACAGCTTCACGACATGGAAGAGCACGGCCTGTCCCTCGAGGGAATGGCAGCGTCGATCAACAGCCTCCGCCTCCAAGGCAACGTGTCTGTCCCTGCACCACGGGAAGCGTTCAACTCCGAGATGGCGAAGGTGTACGGGTACACCCCAGCCACGCACGAGGCGAAATGGGTGCACCTCGCCGGCGACCAGTTCACGGAAGCGATCGTCTTCGAACGGCAGGACGGCGCCGGGCTCACCCTGCCGGCCGCGTACCAGCAGGTCGCACAGCAGGCATCCCTCGGTGAAGAGCTCAGCAACGGATGGGCCGCCGAAGAAGAACTCCCCGAGGGAACCGACACGTCGCGTCTGCGCCACGAATCGGAGCGAATCCGAAACGGCCTCACCGCCGTCGCCGGCAAGAACGGAGCCGGCTGGCTCATGCACGGCCTCGACGCGGCCGACTTCGGCTACAGCGTCGAGAATGCAGACGCCGAGTAGTCACAACAGCCAACGAAGCCCGCCGAGCATCCCGCTCCGGCGGGCTTCGACATGCCCACCCGCCGGTTCCGCACCCGTCGCATAGGGGTGGCGTCCGGGGAAGTCCCGGCTAGTCACCGTCAGCGTCACCGCTGACCCTGCACGAACGGGAACGACGTGTTCAAGTCCATCTTCGCCCACCACAAGTGGGCGCTCATCATCTCGGCGATCGCTGTCGCCGTCGGCTACTTCTACGGCGGCCCGCAGGTCGCAGGACTCGTCGCCATCCTCGGTGTGATGGAGGTGTCGCTGTCGTTCGACAACGCCGTCATCAACGCGCGCATCCTCAAGCACATGTCCGACAAGTGGCAGAAGATCTTCCTCACCTGGGGTCTGCTCATCGCCGTCGTCGGCATGCGCTTCCTCCTCCCCATGCTGCTCGTCGTCGTCACCACCGGGCTGAACCCGGCGAAGGTCCTCGAGCTCGCACTCGCGAAGGGCTCCCCGGAGGAGCACGGCACGTTCGGCTACTACCTGACCGAAGCGCACCCGCAGATCGCCGCGTTCGGTGGCATGTTCCTCCTGCTGCTGTTCCTCGACTACATCTTCGAGGAGCGTGAGATCCAGTGGCTGACGTGGCTGGAAAAGCCGCTGTCGAAGATCGGCCGCCTGAACGCCCTCTCGTACGCGGTCGCAGGCATCGCCCTCATCATCGGCGCGCAGATCAGCGAGCACCCCGCACAGGTCCTCATCGCTGGCATCATCGGCATCGTCACCTACATCCTCGTCAACGGCCTCGGCGACCTGTTCGGCCCCGACGAGGACGCCGAGGAGTCCACCGGACCGAACGACGTCACCAAGCTCGTCGGCAAGGCTGCGTTCTTCTCGTTCCTCTACCTCGAAGTCATCGACTCGTCGTTCTCCTTCGACGGTGTCATCGGCGCGTTCGCCATCACCTCCGACCCGCTGATCATCGCGCTCGGTCTCGGCATCATCGGCGCACTGTTCGTCCGCTCCATCACCGTCCACCTCGTCAAGGCCGGCACGCTCGACTCGTACGTGTACCTCGAACACGGCGCGCACTGGGCCATCGGCGCCCTTGCCGCGCTGCTCATCCTGTCGCTGAAGTTCGAGATCCCCGAGGCGGTCACCGGCCTCACCGGCGTCGTCCTCATCGTCGCCGCGGTGATCTCCTCTGTCACACGGAAGAACCGCGAGGAGAAGGCCGGCGTCACCGCCAACTGACCCTCCGCGGCATAGGACTCCTCGCACCCGACAGGCGGTGCAGAGACGAGGAGCACCAATGCTGCAGCGCCCCACCCCGAACGGCCGTCGCACAGACACTGCGACGGCCGTTCGTCGCACCCTCCGTCAGCGCCTCGCAGGCTGGCTCATCGCCGACGACCCGAACCCCGAATACTCATCGCTCGACCGCATGGACGGCCTCGGATTTTGACGGGCACCCCGCCGCTGACGAGACCCATCACCAATGCCAGGGGCGGCTTGATGCTCACCGCACTGTCCCACGAGGAGATCGACACCCGGCGGCGACCGGACGGGGCTGAGCTCGCTGCTGCAGACGAGACGCCCGCCGGTACGCCTGCCGCGCGCATCGAAGAGCGCCCCTCTCCGGCTTCGTCATCGACGAGGGCTGGGCGCTGCAACCCCGAGCAGACCACCCCGCCTGGCGTCACGGCCGCCAGCAGCGCGGAGGACGCCGCGCGACGCAGCCGACTCGAGCGACCCACAGCCGGTTCCCCTGAACCCGCATAGACCCCGTGCGGCCGCAACGAAGCCGCACCCATTCACACGAAGGAACCGCATGAGCATCAACCTCGCGAAGGGCCAGGCCATCAGCCTGGAGAAGGCAGACCACACCCCGCTGCACCGTGTCCGCCTCGGCCTCGGCTGGGACGCCGCACCGCGTGGCCTGTTCGGACGCACGAAGGAAGTGGACCTCGACGCGTCCGCGATCCTCCTCAGCGGCCAGAAGGCCATCGACATCGTCTACTACGGCCAGCTCAGCAGCAAGGACGGCGCGATCACCCACACCGGTGACAACCGCACCGGCGACGGCAACGGTGACGACGAGCAGATCCTCATCAACCTCGCCCAGCTCCCCGAGCACATCGACACCGTCGTCTTCGTCATCACCTCCTACACCGGGCAGCGGTTCAACGAGGTCCAGAACGTCTACGCCCGCGTCAACGACGTCGCCTCACACGACGAGGAAGTCGCGCGCTACAACCTCGCCGAGTACGGCGACACCACCGGCAACGTCATCGCGAAGTTCACCCGCGCCGGCACCGGCTGGAAGTTCACCGCCCTCGGCATCCCCGCCAACGGCAAGACAGCGAAGGCGCTCGTCCCCGCAGCCCTCGCCACCGTCACCAACTGACCCTCGACCGAACAGAACAGGAACACCACATCATGACGATCTCCCTCGACAAGGGCGGCTTCATCTCCCTCGCGAAGGCAGCGCCCGCGCTCGTCAAGGCCAAGGTCGGCCTCGGCTGGCAGGCAAACTCCTTCAACGGCCACCCGTTCGACCTCGACGCCTCCGCGATCCTCGTCAAGGAGAACGGCAAGGTCCGCAACGACGGCGACTTCATCTTCTACAACCAGCTCGTCCACGCCGACGGCTCCGTCATCCACTCCGGCGACAACCTCACCGGAGACGCCGACGGCGACGACGAGGTCATCACCGTCGACTTCTCCAAGGTCGGCGCCGACGTGGACAAGATCGTCTTCGCCGTCACCATCCACGACGCAGCCGCCCGCGGTCAGAACTTCGGTCAGGTCCGCAAGCCGTACATCCACGTCACCAACGACGAGACGGACGAGGAGATCCTCCGCTACGACCTCCGCGAGGAGGGCGCAGTCGAGAACGCACTCATCTTCGGCGAGTTCGAGCGCACCAGCTCCGGATGGGCGTTCTCCGCCGTCGGCCAGGGCTACACCAACGGTCTCGGTGGCATCGCCCGCGACTTCGGCGTCAACGTCGGCTGACCAGCACCCCCTCACGGCGGGACGACCTTCACCTCGAAGTCGTCCCGCCGTCCCCAGCTCACCCCACCAGCAGAAGGACCTCACCGTGACACTCCTCGCCGCACCGTCGAACGACGGAGCCCCGTTCAAGCTCGAGCAGCCCGAACCCGTCGTCGAAGCGACCCCCGACTCCGTGCAGACGATGCTCGACCCGGTCGCGCCCGGCCGCGCACTCGAGATCGGCTCCCAGGCGAAGGACCTCGTCGCTGACCTGGCGACGTTCAACCCCAACTCTCCGCAGTTCGTCGCGAAGATCGCCGACATCAACAGCCTCGCCGCGAAGGAGATCGTCGCCACCGGCGCCGGCTCCTCCCGCCTCCTGGACCGCAGCGCAGCAACGTTCAAGTCGAAGGGAGGCGACGCGTCGTCGAAGGTCATCGGCACGCTGTCGGACCTCCGCGCCACCGTGCAGGACCTGACGCCGAACACCGCCGACCTGACCAAGTCGGAGAAGATCCTCGGCTTCATCCCCGGCGGCAACAAGCTCCGGAAGTACTTCCAGAAGTACGAGACCGCCGACCAGAAGATCAAGGGCATCGTCAAGAGCCTCGAAGCCGGCCAGGTCGAACTCAAGCGCGACTGGGCTGACCTGCAGACGGAGAAGGCGAACCTCTGGGAAGCGATGGGGTCCCTCAACGAGTACATCGTCCTCGCCGAAGCGATGAAGGCCGAGCTCAAGGACCAGATCGCCTCCCTCCGCAACGCCGGCAACAACCCTGCTGCGGACGCCATGGAGTCGGAGATGCTCAAGGCGGTGAACCAGCGCCACCAGCAGCTGCTGGTCCAGCTGACCGTGGCCGTGCAGGGCTACATGTCGATGAACCTCACGCAGAAGAACAGCGAAGAGCTCATCAAGGCCGTCGAGGAAGCGAAGACGACCACCATCTTCGCCCTCCGAGTCGCCATGCAGACCGCAGCAGCCCTCGACACACAGATGAAGGTGCTGGAGAGCGTCGACGCGGTCCGCGAAGCGACCGGACAGGCCATTCTCGCCACCAGTGCGCTGCTGAAGCAGAACACCGTCGCCATCCACCAGAAGGCCGTCGAACCCGCCGTCGCCATCGCCGTCCTCGAGCAGGCGTTCAACGACATCCACTCCACCCTCGACGAGATCGACACGTTCAACCGGAACGCCAACGAGGCCATCGAGGGCAACATCTCTGCGCTCACCCGCCAGCTCGAGCAGGCGAAGCCGCAGCTGGAGCGTGCGAAGGCACTCGAAGCAGCGAAGTAACGCAGCCCACCGAAGCGGGCCCGGGACGTCCTCCGTCTCGGGCCCGCTTCGAGCTTCCACGCGGCATAGAGCCGGCATGACCGACCTCGACATCATCACTCCCGGCACCGTCCAGTTCCACGAAGGGGACTGCCGGGAGTTCCTGCCGACGCCCGCCGACGTCGTCATCACCGACCCGCCGTACGCCGTCGACCGTCACGGCCGGATGCTCGGCCAGATCGCCAGCAACTACCACGGCAAGGGCGCCCACACCCGCGGCTACTACGACCACAACTCAGCCAAGTTCGCCGAGATCCTCACCCCCGCGTTCGACGGGATGCTGCACAGTCTCCCCAAGGGCGGCACCCTCGTCGCGTTCTGCGGCAACCGCACCTTCGCCGAGATGGTCACCATCGCCAGCACCGTCGGCTTCGAGATCCTCGACGTGCTCGTCTTCACCGGCGGTGGGTCGTTCGCGAAAAGCCGAAGCATGCTCATGCCACGGTTTGAGCTTGCGTTCTACGCCAGGCGTCCCGGCGGCACGCGGCAAATCAACCCCGACCGGAACATCGCGAACCTGTTCGACATCAAGAAGACGAAGGGGGAGTCGGAGCACCCGACAACGAAGCCGCAGGCGTGGATGCGCCGCGTGGTGGAGGTGTTCTCCGAACCCGGCGACACGGTCCTCGACCCGTTCGCCGGATCCGGGTCCACACTCCTCGCCGCCCGAGACCTCGGCCGCAACGCCATCGGCATGGAGCAGGAGCCGGAGTACGCGAACATCGTCCGCCGCCGCCTCGACCTGCCGTCGTCCCCGCCGGCGGCAGCCGCATGATGGGGTGGTTCCGCGGGAACACCGCACCCGTCCCCGTGCAGCTGGCGCCGCAGAGTGTTACCGACCGCTACCGGGCACACCTCGACACCCTCGCCGCCGCCAGCCGTCAGGCATCTGCGGTCATCAGCCCCGCAGCGTTCTCCACCCTCCGGCGCATCGACGATCGCATGCGGCCCCTCATCGACGACCTCGAAGGTCGGGACATCCTCCCCGAACACGAAGTCGCCATCGACCACTTCATCGCCACATTCGTGCCCGACACACTCAACCTGTTCCTCGGCCTACCCGCCGCCGACCAGCGGCACGGCGGACGAGGCGACACGATGCTCTGCGAGCAGCTCCTCGCCCTCGAACAGCGAGCACGTGACTTCGGCGACACGATGCGAACCGACGCGCTCCAAGCTATGACCACCAACGGCTTCTTCCTCGAACAGGCACTCCGATGACCGACCACACCGCAACCGAGAACGCTGCCCTCCGCCGCGTGATCGCCGAACACGACCGCTACCTCACGGGGATGATGAACGCCGACCCCCGCGGAGCCGACGCCAGCGACTACCTCAACGCATCGTTCGACCTGTACAGCCGGCTGAACGAAGCAGGCTTCGGCGACCTCGCTGCGCAGCAGCGAATGCACGCTGCTGCCATCTCCGACAGCCGCGACCTCACCACCGACACGAGCACCGACGTGCTGCCCGCTGAGCCGCTTCGCTCCGCATAGGGCCAGCATGAGCAGCGCGAACCTCACCAACGGTCTCAGCATCGTCGTCACAGACCAGGGGGAGACCCCCACGGACGTCGTCGTCGGCTTCAGCTGGGACGTCATCACCTCGAACTCACCCGACCCTGAGCTCGTCCCCATGGTGCTGATCCTCGACGAGGACGAACAGGTCATCGACCCGGACGCCGTCGCGTTCTTCAACCAGCTCAGCGCGGCCGCCGGCGCCGTCCAGTACGTCACCGGCGACGACCTGGAGCAGGTGGACATCCACCTCCCCGCTGTCCCAGCCGAAGCGAAGACCCTGCTGTTTCTGCTGTTCATCAACCCCGACCCCCGACGGCCAGGGACGTTCCGAGCAGTCCGCAGCGCCCGGGCGAACATCAGCACCGCCGCCGGTGAACAGCTCGCGCACGTGAACATCACCACCAGCAGCATCGAAGACGCAGACGCCGTCGTCATCGCTGAGCTGTACCGCTACAAGGGGCAGTGGAAGTTCCGAGCACTCGGTAGCGGCTACACCGGCGGTGTGCGCGCCGTCGCCGAGACCTTCGGGTTCACGATCTGATGCGCGGCCTCATCCTCGCCATCACCGCAGCGGCGCTCCTCCTCGCGCTCGCCGTCACGACCTTCGGCATCGAGCAGACCCTCACCGTCATCGTCGCTGGTACGGCGATCGCAGGCGGAGCGTTCATGATGCACCACCCCACGGAGGGCGCATGACCAGCCTCCACGCGCGCCGCAACTGGACCTTCATCACCCGCCGCACGCCTCGGCCGCAACCCATTGCGCAAGCAACGCCGGCACTGAACTTCGACCGTCCTCGCCCGTCCGCGACGGCACCAGCAATCACCGCGCCACAACTCGACTTCACCCGGCCACGCTCAGCCGCACCAGCGCCGGCAGGAGGCGCACCGCTACGCATCGGCAATGCACCGGCGGCGCCGACAACCCCCGCACCGCGTCCCGCTCCCGCAGCTTCCATCGCACTCACCGAAGCGCCCACCCTCGACACAGCCGTGACTCTCACCGCCGCGGAACCCGTCATCCGGCTCACCCGCAGGCAATCCGCCATCGGCGTGCTTCGCATCGACGGAGCCGCCGACATCGGCTGGACCAGCGTCGACGGAACGGCCGGCGTCAGCAGGGCTGGGACCAGCCTCCGCGGTGGACCCGTCCACGCCAACCGGCCCCTGTTTGAACGCGTCACCACGCAGCGGGTCCTCATCAACCTCCGCCATCTCCACGACGTCCACCGGGCCGTCATCACCGCAGCTGGCGACTCCGTCACCGTCACAACTGAGAGTGGGAAGACCGTCACCGTCAACGGCACTGCATACGTGCATCGGGTCGGGGACGTCCTCGAGGTGCGCTACGAAGGACCGGCGACCGTGGCCGACTTCGGCTTCGTCGTCTGAGGGCACTGCCACACTGGGCAGCATGGCCATCACCGTCGACGACAGCGGCGACTACCCGTCGGAAAGCACCGTGGAATGGGCCGCCGCGACGAACCGCGGCGGCATGTGGGCGCTGCTCGCCGAGCCGACCGCGGACCGCACAGCCGCTGAGGAGACGGCGAAGGTCAGCGGCGGAGTGGTCATCAGCCGAGAGGTCTCCACCTGGCAGACAGTCCGTGAGCTACGACCGAAACCTGCGGTTGCCAGCGACGACGAGGTCAACCGGATCATCGAAGAGGAAAACGGCGTCATCCGTGACGCGCTCCTCCGCGGGGTGAGCATCGTCCTCGTGCGACCACACAAGCCGCGGGAACGGGTCCTGCATCGCATCGGCTGCCCAGGCCTCACCTCAGTGCTCAACCGGCAACTCGCGTGGACGCAGCGCTTCCGGGAACGGCTCGCAGAAGACCCTGAGATCCGCCCGCCGTTGCCCACTTTTCACACCCGGGAAGACGCGCAGAACCGACTGGCGGGCATTCGCCAGTGCGGCGCCTGCGAACCAGAGCTGCACGGCGCGACCCGCGCCCTGAGACGCGTTCGAGCGGACGGCCTCTCCGACAGACACCTCGGCCTCACCCTGGCTAGCGACGGCGGAACCCCGCTCGGCATCATCACCGACGTCGACACGCACACCTCCGCCAGCAACTACCAACGGTACGGCGCGGAACAGGTCACCATCACCACCGACAACGGCGTCCACAACCTCAGCGGAACCGACATCGTCACCGTCGTCGGCAGCATCAGCCCAGCACGGCTCACCCGCGGGGAAGAACGGCTTCGCACTCGCCTCGGACTCAGCTAAGCCCCGCCGGTTCGTCACAGCCCGCATAGACAGGGCGTGACAGCACCCACAGAGCTCGCCCCATTCATCGGCTTCGGCGGCTACCTCCGCTCCGGCAAGGACACCATCGCCGACCACCTCGTCGACCGACACGGCTTCGTCAAGGTCAACATGTCGGCCCCGATCCGCGACTTCCTCATCGCGGTCAACCCGATCGTCTACGCCAAGCCTGTCCGGAAGCGGCAGGCGCTCGCCGTCCTCCTCGGCCGCACCGTCACGCACTCGTACGTCCGGTACCGCGAGTACGAGCAGATGGCCGGCGGGTACACCGAAGCGAAGAAGCACCCCGAGGTCCGCGCGCTCCTGCAGCGCATCGGGTACGACGGTGGCCGGCTCATCATCGGCGACGACGTGTGGACCAACATCGTCAGTCGTGCCGTCGTCGCGTACCGCGAAGCGGGCACCGGGGTCATCATCTCCGGGATCCGGTTCCCCAACGAGCAGGCCCTCGTCCACGCGCACGGTGGCCGCCTCATCTGGGTGGACCGACCGTCGCTGCCAGCTCCGACGGCGGACGCCGCCGGACACGCGACCGAGCAGACCCTCACCGCCGACACGTTCGACGACGTCCTCGTCAATGACGGCTCCATCACCGACCTGTACCGCGCGGGAGAGACCCTCCTCGGCCTCGAGGAGAAGGCAGCATGAACCGACTGAACAACCGCGGCCTCTGGGTCACCTTCGAAGGCGGAGACGGCACCGGGAAGACCACCCAGGCCGACCACGCCCGCCGCTACCTCCGCAGCCTCGGTCGCGACGTCCTCCGCACCCGCGAACCCGGCGGCACACCACTCGGCGACAAGCTCCGCCATCTCATCCTCACCGAGCAGATGGGCTCCCACACCGAAGCCCTCCTGTTCGCCGCGAACCGGGCCGACCACATCCGCACACTCGTCGAGCCGGCGCTCGCTGCGGGCACCGACGTCATCCAGGACCGGTATCTCGACTCATCCGTCGCCTACCAGGGGTACGGCCGTGATCTCGACCCGGCCGAGGTCCGCCACCTCAGCATGTGGGCGACCGGGGGAGCGCTGCCGGAGCTCACCATCCTCCTCGACCTGGACCCCGCCATCGCCGCCGCACGTGTGGGCTCCCGCGGCGAACAGGACCGCATCGAGCAGGAGCACGACGAGTTCCGTGTGCGACTGCGTGGCGGCCTCCTGCAGCTCGCTGCAGCGGAACCGGACCGCTTCGTCATCATCGACGCCGGGAACACCGAAGCGCAGGTCGCCGGGCACGTACGGTCCGCCATCACGAACCGGCTCCTCACCCGATGAGCAGCACACACCCGATCGCAGTCGCAGCGAAACGACTCTCGCGCACGGCGAACCGTCGGGCGGCGCTGTGGGGTGTCGCCGTTCTGCTGCTCGTCGGCGGCATCGTCAGCCTCGGCGCCTACACGGTGCAGTCAACCTGGGTGTCGGAGACCACAGCGAACGCAGACACCGCGTCGTACTACCGGAACCAGTCGATGAAGTCCGACGCGAAGCTGCTGCAGACCGACGACGCGAAGCAGCTGATCGCCTCCACCGAGGAGTCCTACGGGCCGCAGTGGAACACGTTCATCGACTACCTCACCGTCAAGCAGGACGAAGCCGCCAAGCGTGACCACGCCGCAGCGAACAAGGTCGCCGACGGCCTCATCTTCCCGAACCTCCGTGCCCAGTACCGTGCGTGGGCGGCGGAACGCGCAGAGTCGCAGCCGTCCATCACCGTGAAGCAGCAGGCGCAGCTGCAGGTCCTCGCCGTGTACACGCAGACCTGCCGCGACCGTTGGCAGGGCCACGACCAGGCGTACACGTTGGCGACCTTCGCGAAGGACTTCGACGCGGCAGACGTCGGCATCCTCGAACTGCGTGCAACTGAACTCGGAGACGACCTGTGCGACGGGTGAGCGGCAACCCCGCAAAGCGGAACACCACGCACGGCAACCGGACCACTCCGAAGCGGAAACGGGGTCTTCGCCGGCCCCCGTGGCTGCCGAAAACCCGCGCCACGCAGCGGCTGACGCTGCTTACCACCTGGGTGCTGCTCACCGCCATCGCCGTGCCAGCAGGATGGAACGCCGGTCGGGCTGCCGACTCCCAGTACGTGTTCATCATGACCAGCATCGCCCTCCCCGTGATGCTCGCCGGGCTGCTCGGCGCCTGGTACTTCGCCCTCGCCGTCATCGGCGGAGCGTCGAAGATCCGACGACTCCGAGTCTCCGACTGGCCCGCGGGTCGCCGACGTCTCGCCGCCGCAACGCTCGGCATCACAGCAGCCGTCGGCTTGACCAACCTCATCCAGTGGGTGGAAGCGGACCTGCCCGTCGGCCTCATCATCGCGGCAGTAGCCGCCGCGGCAGCAGCAGTGTTCGACATCGTCCAGACCATCCGAGGACGGCGACGCTGACCAGGTTCGTCGCATAGATAAGGTCGTGCACAGAACCTCCACCATCGCAGCTCCCCGGCACGCTCCCACCCGACCAGGCCTCGTCACCCCGGGTGGAACCGCACCCGCCGCCGCAGCCAGCTCACCGTACGTCGTCCTCGTCGCCGGGTACGCCGGCAGCGGCAAGAGCGAGTTCAGCCGACGCATCAGCGAAGGGCTGTCGTGGCCGCTGCTGGACAAGGACAGCCTCAGCGGCCCACTCGTTGAAGGGCTCATCAGCCGCATCACCGGAGACCTGAACGACCGCCACTCCCAGCAGTACCTGAACCTGGTCCGCCCGCTGGAGTACCAGGCGCTGCTCGAAGCGACGCTCGACAACGTCAACGCCGGTCTCTCAGCCGTCGTCACCGCTCCGTTCCTGCTCGAGCTCAGCAACCCGAAGTGGGTGGCGTCGCTGCGCAACAAGCTGAAGACCCTCGACACGAAGCTCCACATCGTGTGGGTGGACTGCGACGAACACATGATGCGAGCCCGCATCACGCAGCGCGGCGCCGGACGAGACAACTGGAAGCTGGCGAACTGGGACGACTACGTCCGCACCGTCAACCCAGTGCCCTTCCGAGCAGCAGCAGACGACGTCGTAGACAACACCCTCGACGCATTCACCTCCCTCGAGCAAGCCGCGTCCAAGTTCATCGCATCCGTCGCAGCCCCCACCTCCGCTGTTCGCGCCATCGCCTGGTAGGACGACCGCCGGCTGAACGACGGAACCCTCCGGGGCAGGCGTTCAGCCGGCGCACTCCAGGTGCAACAGAAGTCCGCGCATAGGGGGTGCATGCAGCCCACCGCCGCGACCCCCGCGCCCGACGAGGAGTACGGCTCCACGTTCAAGGACCTCGAACGTCAGCACCGCACGTACCTCCCGAAGGAGCAGTACGCCGTCATTCGCCTCGACGGCCGCGCGTTCCGCACCTACACGCGAGGGCTCAACAAGCCGTACGACGAGCAGTTCATGGCTGACATGGACGCCGCCGCCCGCGCGGTCGCCACCGCTCTCCACGGCGTCCGACTCACCTACGTCCAGTCGGACGAGATCAGCGTCATCATCACAGCATGGGACCCGACCCGGGACCCCGATGAGGCAAGACGCGGGCAGCTGATGTTCGGCGGCGCCGTGCAGAAGCTGATCACCATCGCCGCGTCCGTGTGCTCCGTCGAGTTCAACCGCCGACGCCCCGACGGCGGCACGGCACTGTTCGACGCCCGAGCGTTCTCACTCGACAGCCCCGCCAACGTCCGCGACTACCTCTCATGGCGGCAGGCCGACGCACGCCGGAACACCCTGTCGATGCTCGCCCGGACGAAGTTCTCCGCCAAGCAGCTCAACGCCCTGGGCACTCGGGAACAGCACGAGCTACTCCTCGGCATCGGCGTGGACCCAGCCGACCTACCCGTCGGATTCACCCAGGGCCGCATCCTCATCCCCGGAACAGAACCTGGAACGACGACGTTCACTCACGAGCGCACCCACGAGACGCAGACCGTCACGTACGAACGCAGCGTGCTGAACCTCAGCGACGCACCGGACTTCCGGACCGCCGGCGCCGACCTCATCCCGGAGCCGCCGCGGACACGCTGACCAACACGACGTCACAGCACCACCCCCCTCAGCACGGAAGGACCCCGCATGCCCAGCAACGCCCCCACCATCGAGACCATCCCCACCGAGCAGAAGCCGGCCGCCCGACAGTTCAACACCAGCGACCGTTGCGACGTCGGCGGCTGCGGCGCCCAGGCATACGGCGCCGCGTCGTTCGCCAGCGGTGAGCTGCTCTTCTGCGGACACCACACGACGAAGTACCTCGCCGCGCTCGAGAAGCAGGCGTACGCCGTCATCGACAATCGAGACGCCATCGTCGGCAAGTAGCGCCCGCCCGGTCATCACAGGCCGGTAACAAGAAACAGCGGCCGGTTCCCTGCATCACGCATAGAACCGGCCGCTGTTTCGCGCATCGGAAGCGTTCAGCACACCCCGACAGCGGAGACCCCCTCTCCGCCCCAAGAGTGGAGGACGCATGCGTTCCAACCGAACACGAATAGCCGTCGCCGCGGTCACGCTGACCGCCGCGCTGGCAGTAGCCGGAGCAGCGCCAGCCGCTGCTCTCGCAGCCCCCATCACGCCGTACACGCCCATCGCGCCGCTGAGCCCGATCCCGCAGGCCGCCCCGTTGACGCCCCTTCCGTCGACAAGCCCGCTCGCGAACCCCGACCGGCAGGACTTCACCAGCTCGTCGCAGGCAGCGAGCCCGATCGTGACCCGCGACGCTTATACCGTCACGGTGCCGAAGCCGAAGCCGAAGCCAAAGCCTGCGCCCGCTCCGCTGAAGCCGTCGCCGGCCGCGAAGCCGACGGGCAACGCCACGCCGAAGCAGCCAGCCGCAGTCCCCGCGGTTCAGTCAGCTGCACCAATGCCCGTCGCCGTCACCTGGGACACCAGCCCCGGGTCCGCGCAGGCGTACGCCGCGTCGAAGCTCAGCGACTACGGCTGGGGGCCGGACCAGATGGCATGCCTGGTGTCGCTGTGGACGAAGGAGTCGACCTGGAACTACCAGGCCTCGAACCCCAGCTCCGGCGCGTACGGCATCCCGCAGTCGCTGCCGGGCTCGAAGATGGCGTCCGCCGGCGCCGACTGGCGGACGAACCCGCAGACGCAGATCAACTGGGGGCTCGGGTACATCAAGGGCTCCTACGGCAGCCCCTGCGGCGCCTGGGGTCACTCGCAGGCGACCGGCTGGTACTAGACCGCCTGCGAACCCGCTCCGAACGCCCTGCCCGTCCTCTGACCGGCAGGGCGTTCGTCGTGTTCCCGCCGCATACCCCACAGCATGACGGCAGCCCTCGCCACCGAAGTCCAGGTCACACTGCGAGCGGGAAGCGTTTTCACCGAAGCGCACCCCCGATTCGCCGGTTCCGGTCCGTTCCGGATCCTCACCAGTCGGATGCTGCCGGGCACGTTCGACGGGCCGCTGGTGATGCGAACCCTCATCGACTCTGTCGCCGCTCCTGGTACACCCCACTGGGTCGGAGACGACGACTTCGACGTCATCATCACCTGACGGGAAGTGTCGGTGGTCGACGGGATGGTCGACGCCTCCGGAAGGACCGCGCATGGACACCGACACTCTCCCGAACTTCACCATCGACTACCGGTGGAGCGCCGCGCTCGAGCGGGATACCCGTGTCGCGACCGGACGTGCCGTGCCTGCCGACGCACCACGCACTCCCGGATGGCTCATCACCTGCCGGGAACACGGACACGGTGTCGCGTTCGTTCGCGGGAAGACCGGCACGCTCGCAGACGCGGCCGCTCGGGCAGTCGAGGTGCTCACGGCAGAGCATGGTCCGAGTGTCGCCGGACGCACGAGGCACACAGTCGCAGGGTCCGCTGCGGAGTTTCGGGCAGAGGTCGGCACCGCGGTGGAACTCAGCCTCGCTCACCTCCCGTGAACGAGTAAGCACCGCCGGCTCACATGAGTGCCGGCGGTGCTGTCGTGTGGAGGGGTCAGCGGACCCAGGTGACGACGTCGAACCCCTCGCGGTGTTCACGGGATTCGACGGACCACGCTGTCCGGTCGAAGTCCGGGTACAGCGTGTCCCCATTCGGGCGGCCGGGAACCTCGGACAGCACCTGACGTCGCGCCCCCGCATCGAGGGCGAGACGGTAGATCTGAGCGCCACCGGCGACGAACACCGGGCCGGCGTACCCGTCTGCGGTTGCGATGGTCACCGCGTTGTCGAGGGACCTGGCGGTGAAGGTGCGCCGCCGCTGGGCGGCGGGAGTCGGGGGAGTGGTCCACGTGCGGTCGCGGGAGATGACGATGATGTCGCGGCCGGGGAGCGCGCCGACGGCCTCGAACGTCTTCCGGCCCATGATGACCGGGTGCCCGTTCGTCGTCGCCTTGAAGTGGCGAAGGTCGGCCGGCAGATGCCACGGCATACCGCCGTCAGCGCCGATGACGCCGTTCTCCGCCACCGCGGCGATGAGGACGAGCTGGTCGGCCTTCGCTGGCATCAGAAGACGCGGAAGGAGAAGCCGTTGCCGAGGCGGATGCTGACGTGGCCGCGGCTGTTGATGGAGACCGGTCCGAAGCGCTTCGTCATCGAGACGCCGCTGCCGGAGACGTTCACGAAGGTGTTCTTCCCAGTGCGGATGCGGCGGCGGTACTGCAGGCCCATGAGGGTGACCTTTCAACGAGGGTGTGGATCGGGTTCGCCCGGTCCGGCGTACCAGGGGTATGCGCGGACCGGGCGAAAAAGGTGTGTGGGCTACAGCCCGCGGAGCAGCACTCCCGCATCAGCTGCGTCCGCCGCACCCAGGAGCCAGGTGATGTGCGCCCGGGTGTCCGACTGACGGTACAGGTTCGAGAGCGGGTGCCCGTTGAACCGCTCCGCCTCGTCCGTCGCGATGCTCGCGTACGGCGTCTGACCGATGCGCTCGATGTCGCCGGCCTCCTCAGCCGCGGCACGCAGCACACGCGCGACGACGACGTGGTCCGCAGCCGGAACATCCGGCTCGACGGCCTCGACGGCCGGCGCCGGAACGTCAGGGACGACGAACGCACGGTCCAGGTCGCCACGCAGCGCCTCGACCTCCGCGTCACGCGCAGCGAACCCCGCAGCGAAGGCCTCACGGAACACCCCGTACAGGGGCGAGTACGCCGTCAGCTTCTCACCGGTCTGGGTGGTCGCCGTCAGCAGGTAGTCCTGCCAGGCCGGCTCGAACGACGGGTTGGTGATCTCGGGCAAAGAGTGCTCCTGCACGTCGGGGTCACCCCAAGGCGGCGTGACGCTTCACCCAGCAGGTATGCGGCGAAACGGTCAGTCGCCGTACGCCAACTCGAGACCGACGGCGCTGACCGCGCGGTCGAACTCGTCCCACTTCCAGGACGGGAGCGTGCTGTGCGCCGCCCAGGCGTCCCCGGCGAGGACCTTCGCACCGATGCGGAACGCATTCACCTCACGCAGCAGGTTCTCCCGCACCCCTTCAGGTGCGTTCTCCGCGTACTGCTCGCGGCCGTTCGCGAGGAGGTTCAGCACCATCGCTGCACGAGTGAACTCGTCCAGGTGCTTCGCGGACGGAGTGATCATCGCCTGCTCGGCACGGAACTGCTCCGCGGCGACCCGTTCCACCTGGTCGGCGTTCTCCACCATGCGACGCAGGGTTGGGTCCAGGTTGTCAGTCACAGGGCCGTCTTCTTCCACGGTCCAGGAGACGGCCGGTCTTCCCGGCTGTCGCGAGCAGCAGCTCGCAACCCGTACTCGATGGAACCGCCGATCATGCCCCGGTAGTACGGCGTCGCGAGACGCAACGCAGCGTTCGCTAGGCGGCCTGCGAGACGATCCCGGGTCTTCCCGAACCAGGTCGTCGGCGGCTGCGGTGTGGTGGTGCTCATGCCGCTCCTATGCTGCGACCACCAGAACTGCGGCCAATCCGCGGATCACAGTGGAGACAGCACCCCAGCCGACAACCTGATGGAGAGCACCATGACAACCTTGCACGACGGGATCCGCGCCTGGGCGAAGGGCATCTACCCGACCGAGGCAGCCGTGGAGCTCCTCATCCGAACCGGTCTGGCCACCGACGACGCCGACTTCTACGGTGACACCAACAGTGCGTTCATCGAAGTGCGCGCCGACAAGATCATCGACCGTGCCCGCAGCTACTCCCACAGTCAGGAACAGATCCTCCGTCTGGTTGCCTCCCTGCTCGGTGAGCAGAACGTCAACCTCAAGGACGCGTTCCGCGGCCTCGACCGCACCAACCTCCAGCTCGCCCTCGCCGCCATCAGCCACGCCGCCGGCGCCCACGAGATGACCGGCTGGACCGTCAACGACGGAGACAACGGCACGGTCAGCAACCCCGACGGCCCGGTCGTCGCCTGGCCCGAGCGGTAAGCCACCACGACAAGCGCCGGCACCCCGAGGACCGGGGCGCCGGCGCTTTCGTCGTCCCGCACACATCCCAGTCATGACGATGACCTTCGACGCCCGCCAGCACCCACGCAACGGCGACCGGGGTTTGCCCGGCCACGCCGGCCAGTTCGCTCACGCTGAGCACACCACCGACGTCATCGACCTCGGCCTCACCCACACCACCTCCTTCGACAACGACCCGCTCGCGCTCACCCCGAAGCAGGACAGCCAACGGCAGGTCCGCATCGCGCAGGGCGTCCGCGCGGACACAACCACCTGGCGGCCGTCCGACGACCTCTCCGGCGTCC
Organism: Curtobacterium sp. MCSS17_016; assembly: GCF_003234255.2. Classification (NCBI taxonomy): domain Bacteria; kingdom Bacillati; phylum Actinomycetota; class Actinomycetes; order Micrococcales; family Microbacteriaceae; genus Curtobacterium; species Curtobacterium sp. MCSS17_016. The sequence goes on along the minus strand of NZ_CP126255.1, from coordinate 506,772 downwards.
GGTACCGCACCGGTGGAGACACCGACGAGCTCAAGCTGAAAGCAGCACTCGTCTTCGCCCCAGAACGCTCCGGCGGGTCATGGACCATCAGCCGGAAGACCGTCGTGGACGACATCGACAACGGCGCCGTCAACGACGAGCGGAACATGGGCCCGTACGGTGCGACGTTCTTCGACGCGCTCGCCGCACGTGGTGCCCTCGTCCCCGTCAGCGACGGCAACCGAGCGGAGTACACCGCCGCGTACGAACGTGGCCGCCGCGCCCACGGTGACACCAGCAGCCCGGAAGAGATGCAGGCGCAGACCGACGCTCTCTACGAGATCGACGCGGACCTCATCATCCAGATCTACCCCGAGCTGACCAAGAACGGCGACGCCTGGCACGACCACGCAGCCTCGTACGGGTTCGGCAGCCGCCGGTAGGACCTCAGGGAGCATGCTGAACGCATGCCACCCGTTCCCGCCGCCGCGCTCGCCGCACCCGGCATGCTCCCCACCGGCAAGGCCTGGGCGTACGAGATGAAGTACGACGGGTGGCGCGTCCGAGCAAAAACGACTGAGCGCGGCGTCACCCTCTGGTCCCGGCACGGCACCGACCTCACCGAACGGCTTCGGGACCTTGCCGCCGTGCTCGAGGAACACGTCCCACCCGGGTTCACCCTCGACGGGGAAGCAATCGTCTGGTCCCCGGACGGCGGACGGCTCGACTTCGAAGCGCTGCAACGGCGGTTCACCGCCGGCCACCAACTTCCGCAGGTCATCCACGACCACCCGGCGACGTTCGTGGTCTTCGACGTGCTCACCGTCGCAGGCCACGACACCACCCGTCAGCCGCTCCGCGCCCGACGACAGCTCCTGGAAGCGCTCGCCGAAACCTGGGCGCCACCGCTGGAACTCAGCCCACAGACCACCGACCGTGCCCTCGCTGAAGAATGGTTCCGCACCATGCCGGCCGCCGGCATCGAAGGGGTCATGGCGAAGCGACTCGACGAGCCGTATCCCGCCGGCCGGCGCGCCTGGGTGAAGGTGAAGCACCGCGACAGCATCGACGTCATCTGCGCCGCCATCACCGGCAGCCGCGACCACCCTCGTGAACTCATCGTCGGATTGCCGCTCGACGGTGAACTCGGCATCGTCGGCCGGACCGGCACCCTCACCGCCCGCACAGCGAAGACGCTCACGCAGCACCTGCACGAACCACTACAGGAACCGCCGTGGCCGGACAACATCCCCTCCGGCCAGTGGGGCGCTCGCCGCGGGGAGCCGGTCGCCCTCACTCATGTCGAGCCGATCGTCGTCGAAATCGCAGCCGACACAGCCTGGGACGGGCGACGTTTCAGGCACACGCTCCGGTACCTTCGCCCCCGGCCAGAAGTCGCGGCCGCCGACGTCGAACTGCCAGAGAAGCTGCAGCGGTGAACACGCGCCACCTGTCGGCCGTCCACGCCAAGATGGACCCGTGGCGCTCAACATCGACACCAGCCGTCAGCTGCGAAGCCTCCAGGACCTCCGGAACCTCATCGACGCGGTCACCGGCGCCGAGTCTTCTGACGAGTCCCACTTCTTGGAGTGGAAGCGCGACCTTGACCTCACGAAAGCCGCCGGCTGGTTCGCTATCGCTAAGTGCATCATCGGCATGAGCAACCGACCGGTGCAGAAGGCCTCGCTGGTCTTCGGCGGCTGCGGCTACATGGTCATTGGCGCGGAGCCGAGCAACACTCCGGGCGTCATCATCCCCGACCTTGCACAACTCGAGCCATGGCTGGTGAAGTACCTCGGCAACGACGGCCCCTCCTGGAGCCCGCGGTCAGTGGACGTCAACGGGCAGAGCATCCTCGTCATCACCATCGAGCCGCCGAGCGACAGCGACAAGATCCACACGCTGAGGAAGACCTACACACCGGACAGCGGCAAGGGCGGGCACCAGGAAGGCACCATCTTCGTTCGGCATCACGCACAGTCGGTGCCGGCGACCACCGCTGACATCCGTGAGCTCGAGCAGCGACTCCTCGCCGGACGGTCCGGCGTCGAAGCGTTCGACAAGCTCACGGCGGACTCGCTCGGCGCCGTCCGCGTCCTCAACTTCACCCAAGAGGCCGAGGACGCGCGGTACGCCGAAGAGGAGAAGGCGGTGCCGCCGCTGAAGACTTCAACTTCTTGGTTCGAGCCCGGCCCGCCACGCGGGGTCGTGCCCACTTTCGAGTTCCACCGGTCGGAGGAACGAGACCGGTACGAACGGGAGCGCCAACAATATCTCCGCGACTTCAGAGCGGCACTCCTTCCGTATGCCCTCGACATGGCAGGGCGTCGGCACGGGGCACCGTTCGCGCTGCGAATCACGAACAACTCCGACACCATCCTCACTGACTTGCAACTCCGAGTGGACATCCCGGACGACGTCCACGCGTTCCCGGCTCCTGGCGACAACCTTGTAGAGCTGCCCGACCGGCCGAAGAAGCCGTCGGCGTTCCCGGTCGGGGATCTCGCCGCTATCTACGGTGGGCGCTTTCGCCCGGCTGACATGTCCGGGATGTTCGACCGCTTCTACATCGCCGAGGACGGTCGGTCGGTGACGTTCAGCATCACCGACATCCACCCGCACCGGGCCGAGACAACCGATTCGATCCTGCTGTTCACGAAGCTCAGCGAGGTCGGCGCCGGCAACATCGCCGGCGCACGGTGGGACCTGCCGGTGAGCATCACGGCGGCGAACCGGTCCGGTCAGTGGCAGGGGTCAGTTCCCGTAACCGCCGTCGTGCCCGTCCTCGCCGAGGAGAACCTGCTGCCCCCTGTCGTCGCCTGAGGCTGACGCGCTACGCGGCGTTCTTCCGTCGCCGACGGATGAGGAGCATCCCTCCAGCTACCACGGGAATCGCGCCGGCGGCTGGCACGAGACTCTGCAGCAGCGTGTGCGGCTGCCCGGGCGCGACATGCATGGACGCGGCAGCGTTCTCCGGGTCGTAGAACACCTGCCGGCTGTCGCCTACCTTCACCGTGCACGGCGCCTGGAACGCGGTTTCCTGCTTCTGGTACTTCTGCCCGGCGACGTTCGCTTCCACGACCGCGGCGCACGCTGGATCCCCGGTCGCCTTCTGCAGCGACCCGTCGGCGTTGTACGTTGCGGACCCCTCGGACCAGACGACAGACACAACCGTGCCCGCGGCTGCACGCTCACCCTTCGCCGGTGACGCAGCGGGGGAGAACGTCCCCAGCAGGGTCGCGGCCGCGGCGAACCAGAGAACACCGAGCCCGACCGCAGCCGCGGCCGCGACGGTCCGCTGGCGGGACCGCTTCGCCGGCCGGGTCGTGACGGTGAGGGGACGCGACGATGTTGTTGCGGTAGGAGAGGCGTCCAGGGACGGCTCAGGGTCCAGCGCCGGCGCCGGGGTTACCGCAGCGTTCTGCCGATGCTCAGACCAGCCCGCACCATCCCACCAACGCAGAAGCCCCGGCTCCCCAGGTGACGGGTACCAGCCGGCGGGAGGCATCGTCATCGTCTGGGGTCCCCTTCTGCTGGATACGGCGAACGCCCGGCGCGGCCGTCACATCAGCAGATGCGGCGGACACCCCGGGCGTTCAGGAGGTCGAGGGCTACTTGGCGGGGAGAAGGCGGATGGCCGTCACCGGAGTAGTAAGCCGTGTCGAAGCGACGTACTCCGGGTCGCCCCGGCGCTCCGCCTTCACGTACCGCATGACTCCCTGCCCGCCGACGACGAACCGCATCATCGTGCAGACCAGCGGTTCCGCATCGCGGTAGCGAGCCTTCGACAGGTACCACTCGACCGACGGCACAGCATCCGGCACCCTGGTCGAAGTCACCTCGTCGCCGACCTGCACGACGTAACGGCTGCCGGACGAGGTCAGCACCTCGTAGGTACCAGCAGGGGACTCGGAAGTGAGTTCGAGGATGGTCATGGCTTACCCCTTCACGCAGAGCAGCGTCTGCAGGTGTTCGACGACGTCCACCAGTTCGGACTGCGCGGCGACGACGGAGTGAATGTCCTTGTACGCGCCGGGGATCTCGTCGATGACGGACGCGTCCCGTCGCGACTCGATGGTGCCCATCTGCTCGTTCAGGTCGTCAAGGGTGAAGCGACGCTTCGCCTCGCTGCGGGACATCACCCGGCCAGCACCGTGTGACGCCGACTGGTACGAGGTGTCGTTGCCGAGCCCGCGGACGATGTAGGAACCGGTGCCCATCGACCCCGGGATGAGCGCCAGGTCGCCCTTGCCGGCGCGGATGGCGCCCTTGCGGGTGACGAGCATGTTCCGGCCGTCGATGGTCTCCTCCGCCACGTAGTTGTGGTGGACGTTGATGTCGGAGTCGAACGTCACCGGAACGCCCGCGTAGTGGTCGCGGAACGCCTGCTTCGCGAGGCCCATCATGATGGCGCGGCTGCGGAGCGCGTACTCCTGCGCCCAGGTCAGGTCGCGGCGGTACGCGTCCATCTGCGGCGATCCGCTGAGGAACACGGCGAGGTCGCGCGCTTCGCCCTGCAGGTCCTGGTTGTGCGGCAGGGTCTTCGCGATGGCGATGTGCTCCTCAGCGAGCACCTTGCCGATGTTCCGGGAGCCGGAGTGCAGCGTCAGCCACAGTCGCCCCTCGGAGTCGACGCACACCTCGATGAAGTGGTTGCCGCCACCGAGGGAGCCCATCTGCTTCTGCGCCTTCCCCTCGAGCTTCTGCACGCCGGAGTGAAGGTCACGGAACTGTCCCCAGAACCCCTGCCAGCCGCGGTTGAGACCGAGCTTGCCGACGTTCACCGGGTCGTCGTGCCCGTTGGGGCCGACCGGAATGGCGTTCTCGAACGCTGCACGGAGCTCCGGGAGGCGCTCCAGGTGCTCGACGGTGAGGTTCGTGCGAACGGCGGAGACACCGCAGCCGATGTCGACGCCGACGGCGTTCGGGCTGATGGCCTGGTCCATCGCGATGACACTGCCGACGGTTGCGCCCTTGCCGAGGTGCACGTCCGGCATCACGCGGATGCCGTGCACCCAGGGGAGCGTGCCGATGGCTCGGAGCTGCTGCAACGCAGCCTGCTCGACGTCGTGCTCGTGCGCCCACAGCAGGGTGTCCGTCTTCGCACCGCGTAGCGGTACCGGGAACTCGTGGTTCGTCATGGTCCTCCTATGCGCGGACCCGTCCCGGTGCCGCTGCGTTCAGCCTTGCGGAACCTCGAGCACGAAGACGCGACCCATGGTGCCTTCGCGGGTGAGGCCGTAGCGGCCGATGTCGTCCTGGACGTTGACGCGGGTGCGGCCCCACTTCTCGGTGACGACGTCGAGCATCTTCCGCATCTTCTGTGCGGCAGGGGCGTCCCGGCCGAGGTCCACCTCGCCGCCATCATTCGTGTAGTACCCGGTGATGTTCGCGTCCCACCCGGAGACGCTGACGCGGACCGCCTCAGCGTTCGGGAGGTTCTTCTGCGCGTACAGCTGGATCTGTTCCAGCGCAGCCTTCCCCCGCTCGAAGTCGATGGCGGCGACCGCGGCGAGCGCTTCCTCACGCTGCCGGTCGAGGTCCTTCATGTGCCTGTAGGAGCCTTGGAGGGTCCTGGCTGGCAGGCCGAGCGGCTCCGGTGCGGCCGGCGCCGTGGTGAGGGTGACGGCTGCTTCGGACTGCTGCTTCGCGGCGAAGTGGGCCCTGTTCGTCGTCGGCTGCCCAGCTTCGCCCTTGCGCGTGATGTGGTCGGTCATGCCCGTCATGTGGGCGGCTACTTGCCGGCGGGCTTGAACAGTGCGTTCCCAGCCCCGAGGACCCGCCAGTTCCGCTGACGCGGCTCCTTGACCAGGGTGCGGCCGCTCTCGCGCTTCACGCGCGCGTTCTCGATGACGCTCCACCCTGTTCCGCCGACGTAGTAGCCGTACGTGGCGATGTCGCCTCGCTGCTCTCCGACGATCTCCTCGACGTCGTAGCCGCCGTCGGCGATGAACGCCTCACGGCTCCGGTGCATCTCGTCGCGGGAGCGCATCTGCTGCAGCATGTAGATGGCGGTGTCCTCGTGGCTCTCGGACGCGGCGGCGAGCGCGGGGATGCGACCCTTGAACGAGTCGTTGTAGGGGTATTTCCCGGCTTCGGTCAGCTCGTCGCGAATCCGCTCGTAGTCGGCGAACAGCGGCCGGACCTGCTCATGGTTGTCGTAGTCGCCGTCCCACACGAACGGCTCCGCAGGGCCGCTCAGGGTGACGGCTGCCTCGGTCTGCTGCTTCGCGGCGAAGTGGGCCCTGTTCGTCGTCGGCTGCCCAGCTTCGCCCTTGCGCGTGATGTGGTCGGTCATGCCCGTCATGTGGGCGGCGGCTCAGTTGAGAGGCAGCCACCAGCGGACGTTTGTGCGGTCGGAGATGTAGTAGTCGGAGTCGCCGAACGCGTCGGCGATGAGGACTTCGTCGCCACCGAGGAGGTTCGCGTATTCCGTGAGCTCCACCTCGCAGATCATCGGAGCGTCCACCCACCCGTCTTCGCCGCGGAGGCGGATGCCGGCGACGGTCGGTGCCGGCTCACCGTGAGCAAGCTCGAGCATGAGCGCGTCCGCCTGAGGGGCGAACTTCTGCCCGCCAGCGATGAGCGCGGTGCGGGCGGCGAGACGCAGTTCGTGGTCCGTGGCCGCCAGCCGGTCCTCGAGGTGCCGGCGGTCCGCCTTCCGCTCATCAATGGCCGACCGTGCAGCAGAGAGAACAGCGTCAGGGGAGCTGATCGTCGTCGGTGCGTCATCGTGGCGTGCCGCGGTGAAAGCGCCCGGGTTACCGGGAGCGCCGTGCTGGCCGTTGCGGGGATGCTGGGCGGGATCGAACGGTGTCGTCATAGTCACTCTGTGCGCGGACACCCCACAGGTCAGGTGACGGTGTTGATCGCAGCGGCGAACTGCCGAGCGGCAGTCTCCTGCGTCGGGTGAAACGAGATGACGAACGACCCAGTCGTGGTGGTAACGGTGATGTACCGCTTCGACGCATCCTTCTTCGCGGATGCGCCGAGGAGGGCGCCCGCTACGGTGCCGAGTCCCGGGGCGATGAGAGTGCCGGCTGCTGCGCCTCCGACAGTGCGAGTAATGCCGACGCGGGACGCTGTGGTGCCGTCAACGTCAGCGGATGCACCGGCTACTGGCCAGGACGATGCGCCGTGGTGGATGCGGTCGCCGCGGATGCTGTACCCGGCGAAGGACGCTGACTCCGGAACGTCGGCGACTGCCTTCCGCTCGCGTTTGCGGAGTGCTCGGTACGCGCGCTGCTGGTCCGCGTCGAGCTGCTGGGCCTGCGCGCGCAGTTCCGCATCGACGACGTCGAACTCCGGAAGGGGCCCGAGCGTGTCACGGAGCGCCGCGAAGAAGCGGCCGCCGGCGTCTTCATCACCGAACCGGAACTCGCATCGTTGAACGGGATGGCCGGGCTTCCGCGGCTCGGCGACTAGCTCAAGCATGTCCGGCTGGCGACGCTTCGACGGACGGTGCGTCACCGTGATGATGCCGTCGAGAGCAAACCGCCGCTCCCACCGGTCAACACGGTGCGCCTTCGGGTTCGGCTCGAGGATGACGACGAGTTCCGTGTCGGTGAGCTCGACAGTCCCATCGATACCTTCGGCGCGCATGCCTGCATCGAACCAGACCTGGGTGAGCGCCACCACCCTGAGTTCAGAGGTCGAAGGCGACGAGTTCACCGGCGGCGGTGTACCCGACCTGCATGCAGTCGACGGACCCGATCCAAGCTGGAAGGGTCTTCCACTGGTCGCCGGCGATCATCTGCACCCGCTCCATACGGAGGACGGGCAAATCGTCGATGTACTCGATCGACGAGTCGGCGATGGGGATGAAGCCGGTCTTCCCGTACCGCTCCGACCACTCCGCCTCCCACGACGAACCATGCAGGCCCTCGTCGGTGAGCGGCACCTTGAGGACGTCGTCGCCGCGGTGGAAGACGATGCGGGTGCGCCCCACCTCGTACGGGTACTTCTGGGCCAGCGAAGCGGTGAGAGCCTTGAACTCCTCGCGCGCCGGCAGCTCCGCGTCGCGGAACAGCGTCTCGAGCTCAGCGTCGGTCAGCGGCACCCGCTCAGCGCAATCCGGCACCGGAGGGGACAGCACGACGCCGGCGTCCGGGCGGGGGTCAGAAGCGAACTGACCTCCGGCTCGGACGCCGGCGGGAACACGGGCAGGCTGCTGCATGCCCGTGATGTGCGCGGGGCTACTTGCTCTTCGGTGTCGGGCTGCTCGTCGGGGTGGGGGCGGACTCGGCACGCTTGGTCAGCTCCGAGAGGACCCGGTCGGCGAGGTTCTGCAGCTGCGCCGGCGTCATCTTCGACAAGTCACCGTTGGCTGCACCCGTGGTGTCACCGTCCGTGTCGCCGTTCGATGGGGTCTGCGCGCCGGTGCGGGTGACGACGTCGCCGGACTCGTCGTACAGCGTGGCCTTCCCCTTCGCGTCGATGACCGCGCGGTACACGACACCCTGGGACTGACCGATGGACGCGACCCACTCGTCCTTCTTACCGGGGACGATCTCGAAGATCTTGATGCCGCTGGCCCAGTCGGGCAGCCAGCTCGTGGACTGCTTGATGTTCGACGCGACGGAGCTGTTCGCCTGCCGGGCGTGACCGTCCGCGTACTTGAACACGGTGAGGGTGTTCCGGTCGCCGGTCTTCCCCGTGGACGCGTCCACGACCGACAGGGCAACAACCGAGGTGGACGACCCGGGAGGGGTGAGCGGGGTGACGTAGGTGGCGTGGTCGTTCGACACCTGACGGAGACCGATCTCCGTCGGGTTGAACGAGTCCGGGTTGTCCGAGTCGTCAGCAGTCGTCTCGTACCCGGTGCGATGGAAGAAGTAGTCGCTGAACGAACCGAGTGCGGTCAACGCCGTGCGCTGGCGGGCGGCGAGGGACTGCGGGTAGACGGGGCCGGGGATGGCGTTGACCTTCTCCGAGTCGGTGACGATGGTGACCTTGCCGGTCTTCCCGTCGTAGACGGCGTCGCCGAAGTAGTCCTCGCTGACGGTCCAGGCACCCTTCACCTCGGTGAGGGGAACGACGACCTTCGGGCTCTTCCCGTCGCAGTACCCGTAAGCGTCCCCGGCGTCGAACTTCACTGCCGGCGGCGTCGCCGCGTAGATGGCACGGGTGAGGGAGTTCTTCGGCAGGGAACCGCCGATGCGCAGGCTCGACGTCTTCGGGAAGGCGCAGGTGGTGACCTGGTCCGGTTCCGTCTGACCGAACAGCGGCATGTCCTGCACCTGCACCGACTCGTAACCGACCCAGACACCGCGACGGACCACGAGGGCGGTCCAGAGGCCGTTGTCGGCCTGGTCGTTGAGGCTCTTCACGCTCTCCGCCTGGCCGGTGGTGTTGCCGAGGTTCTTCGTGCTCGACGTGGAAGCGACCTGGTACGGCGCTCGGTCACCGAACGACGGGGCGGTGTGGTTCACCATCTTCACGTCGCCGACGTAGTGCCGGTCCACCTGGTAATTGTGCGGCACCCACGCGAACGCGGTGGTTGCCAGCGCGCCGAGGACCAGAACCGCGACGCTCGTCCCGCGGGCAGCGCCGGTCGTCACGGACGCCGCGATGAGCAGCACCGCGCCGACGAAGAGGGGAACGACGACGAACAAGCCGGCGGTGAACATCCGGTACAGGGCGTGAGCCATCTGAGGACCCCACAGCAGGCAGAGGGGGACGAGGATGACAGCGAGGACGATCGCGGAGATGACGACCGGTCGAATCGCGGACGAGCGACGCATGAGAGTGATGGTTCCGTTCTGCGGCCGCCGATCGGCCGCACCGACCCTATGCGCGGATCCGTCTCGAAGGTGGAAGCCGCGCACATGCGAGGCATGACAGACGCGTTCGTCCGCAAGTCCCAGACCGGTGAGCCGACTCGGAACGGAGGCCACTTCGGAACCCACGCGCGCACCGCTGACGAGGTGACTCTCGGAGCCTCGGAACCGCCGACCGCCGTCACTCGTGAAGTGACCGTGTACTGGGTGGAGACCATCCCACCTGTCGGCCGGCAGCGGAAGCCCCGCAGGGAGCGACGGACCGCCGCCATCACCATCGGTCTCCCCGTGGTCGGTGCCGCAGACGCACCGGTGGCCTACCGAGTGCCGTCCGAGTTCACGGACGACGTCGCCGAGGCCCGTGAGTTCCGCGAGTACGACGGGGCGCTGTACTGGTCGACGCCGTTCTACGACACGTCCGCCACCGCGGAACAGCGGCTCGGGCAGGTTGCTACGCGCATCAGCGAGGAGACGCATCTCAGCAAGGAGCACGCCGAGCAGGAAGCAGCAAACCGCCTGCGGGACACCATCGTCATCGACGGCACCGTCTGGGAGAAGACCACGCCGCCCGGGTACCAGGTTCGCACCCACGGGCAGCCCGGCAGCAAGGACAGCAAAACCACAATCGGCTACGCCCTCGAAGGTGCCGACAAGTACGGCGAGCCGTGGTTCCCCGCCGGCGCCGCCGGGCACGGCAGCGCAGTGCACGCCGCCCTCGAGCTCGCCGTCGAGCGAGGCGATACTGGATCCATGGACTCCATCACGAGCGTGCGGCCAATCGACGTTCCGCAGCCCGCTCCGCAGCGGAACATGTGGAACGACCCGGAGTTCCTCCTCGGCCACCTCGACGACCTCCGCACCGACATCGCGGACCGGCGCTACGAGGGGCGCGACCAGCCCGAGGTGATGCAGACGCTGTTCGACCAGCGTGCCGACGTCGTCCGCCGACTCCAGGACGCCGGCGTCGAAGTGCCCCGCCCGTAACGCCGCCATGCCGCGCACATGAGCGGTATGACCATCAGCATCAACCAAGGCGCCGTCACAGCGCGGGAAGCCGCACGCCACGGCGACGGGAAGTTCGGCGAGCAGCAGCACGACGGCGACGCCATCACCCTCGGCTTCGCCGGCGCCACCGCCGAAGCGCTGCCGGACATCGAACGCGAATTGCCGTACTCCTGGTACGAGATGGAACTGCCATCCGCCCGCCACCGGAAGTACGTGCCCGTCCTGCACGAAGGGACCACCACCGTCGGGCTCGAACAGGTCAGCAGCGCGGACGCGCCGCAGATGATGACCGTCAAGAAGCGCGGCTGGCGCAGCGACGCCGTCGAGTACGAGCAGCAGTTCCGGCTCATCGACGGGCAGTTCTTCTCCCAGCACATCGGCGATGAGCCCGTCGGCTCCCTCGACGAGGTCTTCGACCGAGCCACCCGGTACGACAAAGGCAGCGAGGGGTACGAGAACACCCGGTGGGGAAGCAGCACCCCGCCGGACAGTCAGTGGACTGTCGCGCAGAAGATGCAGGACGCGCTCAAGGATTACGTCGTCATCGACGGCGAACCGTGGATCCGAACGCCGGAGCCGGTGTACAAGGTCGACACCGGAAGCCACTGGCGCGGCCCAAGCATCGAAGTCACCTACGCCCCCGACGACGACAAGAGCACCGCGCCAGACAACTTCTTCACCGCCGACCAGTACGACGATGCTCTCGCGTACGCACGGGCGGAAGACCGAGGCGAAAGCGGAGTCCGCGGAGTCCCCGACGCAGACCGCATCGTCGTCGCCGACGGCTTCAACCCGGGCAGCACCTGGTCGCCGGCGCCACGGCTGACGTACCCCGAGCCAACCTGGGACATGAAGGGCGCCCTGCTCCACACGTCCTTCGACGCGTTCCGCACAGCCATCTCCACGGTACCCGGCGCCGTGCAGGAAGACCGAGACGGCCGCAAGCGCATCGACTGGTCGAAGCTCACCGACGAGCAGCAGCGCCACTACAAGGAGTTCGTCGAGAAGAGCGTCGCCGAGGGCATCTTCCTCTGACCCGCAGCAGACGAAGCGCCACGACCTGCTTTGGTCGTGGCGCTTCGACATTCCCCGCGCACATGACCGGCATGAGCGACCAGTACACACGCAAGAGCCACACCGGGGAAGCCGGCAACAAGGGCGAGTTCGGCACCCACGCCCGCAGCGAAGCCGACATCACCCTCGGCGGAGGGAACCTCCCACCGATCACCCGCGACGTCCACATCACCTGGCACAGCATGGAGCTCCCGTCCAGCCGGCACCGGAAACTCGTGCCAGTCGAGAAGCACGGCGTGCACACGGTCACCGTCCGCCACGTCGCCCCGGAGGACGCACCGACCGCGTTCAGTCGTCCCAGCCGGCGGTCCGATGGCGGAGACGTGAACTACCGCGTCATCGACGGGGAGCTGTACGCCGACGCTGACGGGTACCGCGGTGAGCCGTGGTCACCAGCCGACCTCCTCATCGACGACTGGACGCGGGATGCAAGCGGCGACCAGTGGAACCAGCGCTCGGAGGAGGACGTGAAGAGCAGCATCGACGAGAGGGCTTCCGGCATCATCGTCATCGACGGGAAGACCTGGGCGAAGGCGCCAGAGCCCGTCTACTCGATCACCACGTTCGGATTCGGCGGGAACCACGGCGGGACCGGTCTGTCCATCCAGAGCGCACCAGACACGACGGACGAAGCAGCCGGCAGAAGCTACTTCCCCGCCGACCAGTACGACGAGGCGGTGGAGTACGCGGTCGGCGTCGCCACCCGACGCGGAGACACGGAGTCCCTCGAGTCGCTGCGGAACGCACCCCGCATCGACGTGACCGGCGCATTCACGCCCGGGTCCACGTGGCAGCAGGCGCCCCGCTTCGACTACGACCACGCCTACCGGACCGAGGACTTCCACACCGGGTTCACACAGCTCCGCAACGGCATCGAGTCGGTCCCCGGAGCGGTCATCACCGAAGACGACGGAGCAGGCGGATCCCGCCGCCGTGTCGACTGGTCGAAGCTCACCGACGACCACAAGTCGGCGTACAAGAGCTACCTCGACCGCGCCGCAGAAGACGGCATCCTCCTCTGACAACGACGAAGCGCCACGGTCCCGTCTGACGGGTCGTGGCGCTTCGCTGATCGTGTGGGTCTACGCCGGCTGCTCTACCGCTGTGGAGCGCAGCTCGGCACGTACGTCGGCGCGCAACCGGATCAGCTTCGAGTCCTGTTCGGACAAGGCGAGCAGGAGCGTCTCGACGTCGTCCAACTGCGCTCGCTCCCACCAGGACTGATCCGTCGGCGGTGCCTCTGCTCGGGCCGCCAGCAACAGCAGCGTCGCCACGTACTGCGTCTGCCGAACCACGGCGTCTACGCGTCGCCGGGTTTGACGGGGGAGTGGAATCGCCTCATCCGCGGCGTCGAGAAGGCCCTGCAGCTCGAGCATGTGCACGATGACTGCCTTGCGGTAGCCGGGCAGGGAAGCGAACTCCTTCGACGACGGTGCGACACGGGGACGGGGAACCGTCATCGTCTGCAGCGTGAGGAAGACGCACACGGCGGTGAACGCGCACAGCCACAGCGAGTCCAGCAGGTGACCTTTGGTCTGGCTCAATGCGAGCAGGAACGCAGCCGCCAACGCGGCCGTCGGAGCAGCCAGCAGGGCGCGGAGAAGCACAGGGCGGATGGTGTGGACACCGACAACGACGAAGTCGTCGACGCTGGTGTATTCGATGCGGGTGCGGGGGTTGAGCATGACGGTGGTGCTCCGTTCATCGCGTGGTCGCGGTCGAACGGTCTATGCCACCGGCTACTGCTGCGGTGCTTACCTCTTCGACGCTGCCATCGCGGCGGTGTTCGCCGCGGCCGCGAAACCATGCGCGAGAGGCGTGTCCTTCGGGTTCAACTTCGCGGCCCACTGCTTTTCCGCACCGACGATGACGAGGTACAGCTCCCGGTCGTCGGACTTCTTCTCGCCGGCGCCGATCATCGCGCCGACCGGGCCGAAGAGAACAGCGCCGGTGATGGTGTTCCCCCAGTCGAAACGGCGGCTGATCTGCCCAGACGTGAGCACCTCGACGTGCGCTCCGGCGATGGGTTGGCTCTCGCCGGCGTATGAGATGCGGTCCCTGGTGAAGGTGACTCCGCCGAGGGAACCCGTGTGGGATTGGCCGACAGCGGCGTGCTCCTTCCGTTCCTTCGCGGCGAAGTAGAGCCCGAAGCCGACGCCGGCGATGACGCCGAGGATGATTGCGCCGGAGACTCCGTTGGCGATGTTGCCGATGAAGCCGCCCAGCAGGGCGCCGCCGATGCCGGCGATCCACCCGACGGCGACACCTGGGTTGCGCGGCTTCCGTGCCGCCCGGGCCTTCTGAGGCCGAGCGGGGTTCTCTGCCGGGGCGACCCGGTTGGTCTGCGCATCAACGAGGTCAGTCAGCACCCGGCGAAGGTTCGCCCATTCGACATCCGACATGGAGTCCGGGCGAACGAGCGCCGTGGGTGTGGTCGCGGTTACCTCAGTGAGAGGAGCTGCGCCCACACGGTCGAAGTCGATGACACGGCCGGATTCGCTGACTCGGACAGCCGCGACCGTGTTCAACGGAACAGTGAGCCGAGGCGCACGTTCGGTCGCCAGGGAACGGTACGAGAGCACGTTCTTGCGCACGTCGACGATCGCTCCGACGACCTGAGTCGCCGGGACCGTCACCTCATCAACACCTGGACGTGGCGAGTCCGCGGCAGCAGCCGGCGGATCGGGCTCAGGAGCAGGAACGGTCACCGCCGGGGGAGGAGGCGTGCTGGCGGCCGGACGAGTTGCACCGGTCCACTTCTCGCCATCCCACCAACGCTCCTGCGAAGGGGTTACTGCGTCGGGGTACCAACCCTCAGGTGGGGAAGGTGGAAGCGTCGTCATCGGGCTCTCCAAGCTCGGGTGAAGCAATCCTGGCATGAGCGTTCGCTTCGCGACTGCAACCTCGGAAAGGGTGCCTCCGCCGGGACTCGAACCCGGAATCTGCCGGGTAGAAACCGGCTGCCGTAGTCCATTGGGCCACGGAGGCAAGCCCACAGTGCAAGACAGGACGCCGGTCAGGCGGCGCGAGCGACGATGTCGTCGAACTCGTCATCGCTGACGTCGTTCAACGTCAGGAACCCGGACACCGCCAACCGGTCAGCGACCGACGTCAGCCACGCCAAATCCGCCGGGTCGGCGTCAGCGTGCTCGAGGACGTACGTGCGGATCTCCGCCGGCGTGCGCCGACCGACAACATCGCGGATGGACGAAGGGGATGTGAGAACGGTCATAGCCGAACTCCTCTCAGAAGAAAACGGTGGGGGAGAAGCCGGGACGCCGGCAGGGCGCAGACGCGACGACAAGGCCGGCAGGAGCGCCAGCGAGGGGCGGCCGCCAGAACGGCGACGTTGGAGCGGCAGACCGGATTCGAACCGGCGACACCCTCGTAGGCAACGAGGTGCTCTGGCCAACTGAGCTACTGCCGCATGCGACGCTTGCGCGCCTGACCCGGACGGCTGCGGAAGCCGCTGCGGGACGTGGAGCCGACGACGGGTCTCGAACCCGCACATCCAGGGTGGAAGCCTGGCGCTCTGCCAATTGAGCTACGTCAGCGTGGTGCCCCCGGCCCGACTCGAACGGGCGTCCACCGGGTAAGAGCCGGTTGCTAATGCCATCTCAGCTACGGAGGCGTGCAGCGCATTTCTGCGCTGTCGAGCCCGAACTCGGATTCGAACCGAGGACCTGCTCCTTACGAGGGAGCCGCTCTACCACTGAGCTATTCGGGCATTGGTCACCCCGCCGGGTGTGCGTGGTCAACCCGGCGGGATGGTGTGTCTATGCACTGGTTGTGTGCGGCGGCGCCGGAACGGTCAGCGTCGCTGCGTGTGCCAGTCGAAGGCGTCCTGCAGGTCGCCTGACACGACGGTGACCGCGACCATCGGGCGGTGCTGGAAGTCCTTCAGGATCACGCGTGGCGGCTGGTACGGGAACCCGGCAGCGTCATCCCGGTCGCCGCTGGTCGGTTTCGTCGCCCGCTTGAACGGGGAGTCTCCGGCCGGGTCGTAGAACCGGATGCTCTTCAACAGTCCGGTCCAGTAGATGCCCTGCTCGTCGGCTCGGTCGAAGCGGAGCATGTCGAACTCCGCGTCGAACCGGTACGCCGGCTTCACATCCCCGTCACGAGCCCACGGGTGCAGGCTCTTCACGGAGAAGTACTGCTCCCGCTCCCGGAAGTCAGGGACCGCGTTCGCGATGACGATGTCCGCCGGACCGTACGTGTTGCGGTGCTCCCGGTGGATCAGCACCAGCGACGTGAGCTCCTCGCCCGGCTCCGCGAGGACAAGCGGGCGCGACGTCGGCATGCTGACCTGCACGGTCTCCGGTGCTTCCGCGCGCAGTCGGGTGGCGGGGAAGACCATCGTCTCCGGGGCGCCGGCATCGATGTGCTTCGGACCGCGCTCGAGCCGCAGCGTCACCTGGTCACCGTCGATGGCGATGACCTCGCCGTAGTAGGGCACGCCAGGGCCCGGCTCGGAGACAGACGCTCGCGCGCCGACCCAGATGATGTTCCTCGACATGATGCTCCTCGTCCACAGCGATGGTCGCCGTACACGAGGTCTATGCGCGGAGCGAGAACGCTCCTGTGGAGCCGGTTGCGGGGGTCGAACCCGCTTCTCCTGGGTTGCAGCCAGGCGCCTGACCCGTTCGGCCAAACCGGCGCGATGAAGGGGTGCCCGCCACGGGATTGTGAATCCCCGCGGGCGCTCCCGGCTGGCCGAACCAGGAGGTGGATGCGAGACGGGAGAGGACTGCTCCGAGGGGCTGAACACCCTCGGCGTCTTGCACCGTGCTGCTGCCGGACCTTGCCGGCGTTCGGGTCGCAGCGGGCCGAGACGCCACGGACGACGCCGGACGCTGGTCTGCTGGTACTGCTTCGGACTGGCCGTGCTGGATGGGCTTGGCTTCACCGCGCCGCGGGGCAGTGTGTTTCAAAGGCGCGCGCCCAGGTGTTTCACTGGGCACGATTTGTGTGCGGCGTACTGGTCACACCTCCCGGTGTGGCTCCCCGTGTGGACCTGGCCGGGCTCGATCCGGCGACCCCCTGCATGCCATGCAGGTGCGCTACCAACTGCGCCACAGGCCCGCGCAACCGGCCGCCGGACAGTTTCTGCTGCCGACGGCCGGGCGGGTTGCACTGACAGGCTCAGTGCGAAGCCGACCCCGGACAACGTGACGCAGCCGGGGACGTCCTTCCTCAGCGGTCGTGCTTGAGGATGTACTTGTTGCTGATGGCCTTCCAGGACGCGCGGATGACCTTGCCGTCCACGACGACCTTCGACGTGGTCTTCGCCCGCCAGACGACACCCTCAGCGTTCCGCTCAGGGTTCACCAGCGACTTCAACCCGTCCACCTGCGCCAGGGCCTCGTCGGAGGTCTCCGGGTACGGCAGGTCGTAGACCGGGACGGCGATGTCGAGGACGAACGCCGGCCACTGGTCACGCGGGAGTTCCTGCCCGTCCACGACGAGGGTGAACGCCGCGAACGTGACGTCGCGGACCTGCAGCGGGTTCTTCTGGATGCCCGGCCCGAACAACTCGCCCTGCAACGCCATCGACGTGGCGTCCGGGAACGCTGCCCGCAGCTTGTCGTGGAGGCCGAGCTCGAGGGCCTTCTTCCACATGGAGTGGTCCTCGTTGCGCTTGAACTCGTAGTTCCGGCCGGCGACGCCGTCCTTCTCCCCGACGATGAACACCGTCATCGAGGTGCCGTCGACCTTCTCGGTGGCGACCCACTCGACGTCTCGTGCGCGCAGCGGCTCCGGAACGTTCTGGATGCGCTCCTCGTCGGTCTTCGGGAACTGCGACGGGAAGACACCTGCGACGTCACCGGCGATGCCGGCCGGCAGCGGCGGGTCCCACTTGCGGACGCCGAGGATGTCGGTGATGTCGGTGCCGTAGGGGAGGTCGGCGACTTCGGGGAACTCCGACAGCGGGAAGACGATGCCCTGCGAGTACTGACCACGCAGGCGCGCGGTCTTCAGCACGTGCCCGGTGAAGCCGGTGAGCTCGTCGGTGCGCTCGCCGCGGGCAGCGAGGAACGAGAAGCGGGGGTCCTTCGTGTCGAGGTGGGAGTCCACCTCGATGTACACGCACGGGTCGCTGGCGACGAACTCGCCCTTCTTGACGACGACGTCCCAGCCGCGGACGCGGACACGTTCGATGGAGTCGGCGTCGGGGATGGGCTGCACGTCGAGGATCGTCTCGACGGTGGCGAGAGCACGCTCGGTGGTCGGCGGTGCGATGAGTGTGTCGGTCATGCCGTCCCTATGCGCGGAAGCGTGCTGCTGCTGTGGGACGACCGGCTCGGGCTTGCTCAGAACGGTGTGAACGCGGTGACCCGGCGGCCGTTCTCGGTGAACCAGGTGCCGCGCTCCCCGCCGATGAGGACGAGTTCCTCGTCCTTGCCGTCCAGGCGGACGATGGCGCTGACCCCGTCAGTGTCGGTGATGAACGTGCCGTCGTACGCGTAGTGGTCGTCGTCGCCGGCGCTGATGCGGAACACAGCCCGGTCACCGTCCTCAGCGGTTGCCACATCGACCGGTGCGAGGCCGTCCGTGCTCACGCCGTGAGCGTTGAGGCCGACAGTCGGCGCGGCGAAGGTCTTCTCGGTGAAGCGGCCATCGCCTGCTGCGCGTGGGTGGTCGGTTTCGACGAACGTGGTCATGGTCGGCATGTGTGCGGCTGGTGCCCGGGACAGGATTCGAACCTGCGGCCTTCCGCTCCGGAGGCGGACGCTCTCTCCACTGAGCTACCTGGGCGGGGCGCCGTCAAGAGACGGCGGAGAAGAACTCGCGGATGAGTTCGACGTGAGACGGGGTGAGGCCGATGTTCGCTTCGGGGGCGAGCAGCAGGCTGGTCGTCGGCGCTGTCAGCCGGCGCACGGTGTCGCCGTGCGCAGGGACTTCGGTGTCGTCAACCCAGACGAACGGCCGCGGGTCCCCGTGCTGGTCGGAGAGGACGAAGTCCCGCTTCCAGGCGCCGTCTTCACCGTCCTCTCCATACGGGTACTGGGCGACTCGGCCGCCCATGAGGGCGCCCCCGAACTTTGGGACGAGCTTCCGAGTGACGAGCAGGTCCTCACACCAGGAGGTGTCCCAGACGAGTTCCACGTCGAAGTCGTCAACGATCTGCCCGAGAGCACGGACGAGCGCATCGGCGAAGGTCACGCGGCGAAGCATCCCGAACCCGCCGGGGTACTTCTGCACGAACTCGACCGTGGTGGTTCCGCCGGCCCACACGCGGTCGGCGTAGTCGGCGCAGATGACGTCGTCGACGTCGAGGTACAGGACAGGCTGCAGCATCGTCGCACCCCTTCCTTCGTCTCATGGCCGACGGTGGTGGTCCGGACGACAGGATTTGAACCTGCGGCCTCCCGCTCCCAAAGCGGGCGCTCTACCAAGCTGAGCTACGTCCGGTCATGCGCTCCCCGGAAGGGGAGTTGGTGGACCCGAAGGGAATCGAACCCTCGACCTCCGCCTTGCAAAAGCGGCGCTCTACCAATTGAGCTACGGGCCCGAAGCGGCAACCGGTGGAGCGGCTACCGCTAGGGGATGGTTCACCGGCAGGTGAACCTGTCGGTGGGGGAGTGCTTCACCGACACCCTCCCTATGCGCGGACGTTCCGACGAGCGGGGCGATCGCGTTGAAGGGCGCGCGTGGACCTGGCCGGAATCGAACCGGCGACCTCATCGTTGCGAACGACGCGCTCTCCCAACTGAGCTACAGGCCCGAGACCAACCACTCCACGGTGGCCGGCAGGGTCCGGCTAGCCAGATTCGAACTGGCGACCTCCTCGTCCCGAACGAGGCGCGCTACCAAGCTGCGCTATAGCCGGTTACGGCGCCGCACGGAGGGCGTCGTGGGGTGGCGAGACACGGTCTTGATCCGTGGGCCTTTCGGGTTTCAACCGAACGCTCTTCCAGCTGAGCTACCTCGCCTCAGCCGCAGATGACCGCCTGCGTGGCGCGGTGGGTGTCAGTCCCAGTAGCCGCCCGTGTACGGGCCGCGGCGGGTCTGACGAAGAGGAACTGCGTCCTCGTCGATGGTGCCGGCCGTGTTCCAGTCCCCGGTCGCCTTGTCGAGGGCGTCGCGGGTTGCGGTGCGGTCCGGCTTCCACAGTTCCGTGCGGCGGCGGAGCTTTCCGACGCGGCAGCGGTGCACTTCGTTGCGCTGGGCGACGGATCCGGCGGACCAGGCGAGCAGGTGGCTGCAGCGGGGGAGCCCGCGGCCGCCGGGGCGTGCCTGCTGGTCGATGTCGCACTCGGCGCGGTGGTGCTGCCACCAGGAGTGGTCATCGCCCCGGTGGTACTGGCGTTTGTTTCGGACGACCCAGTACGGGCGGTCCTTCCGTGTTCGGGACATGGTGTGCCTGTTCCGAACGTCACCTTCAGGATGGGTCCCTCTACGGGGTGACGTTCACTACAGGTCGGGGGTGCTCACGATGTGCTCCTTCGGAGGTGGGCAGCGGCCAGAGGCCGCCTTCGGTCAGGTACTGGATGGTGAGGGCGCTCACCTGGTCGTCCTCGTCGACCGGTTCGAGCGCGTCGATGAGGCGAGTGAAGAGCTGCTCGAACTGGTCATCTTCGAGGGTGCCGAGGTACGGGTCGTTGAAGATGTCCCACTCAGCGGCGACCGCGGTCGTGCGAGAGGGAGCGAAGGACGCGTCATCGGCTGACGGCGCGACCGAGGGCCTGGAATCGAAGAGCCACATGAAGCTCTCCCGCCCGTCATCGTCGTAGCGTTCGCCGGACGCTTCGAGCTTTGCGAGGCGGTCCTTCCGAACCTGTTCCCCACGCTCCCACAGGGCGAGCTCGAGCGCCTCGTCGAACGGGCCGACTCTGATGGATGCGTCGTCGCGGCGGAACCGGAAGTAGAACCGTTGCCCGTCGATGTGACCGAACGCCTGCACCGGAACGGATCCCATTCCAGCGACACGTCCCTCACGGTCTCGGCCGAAGCGCAAGCCACGGTCTGCGTACTTCGCTTCCAGGGCGAGTACCTGCTTGGTGGGGCGCATGCTGTGTCCTTCCAACTGACGTGGTTGCGGAGGCAGGATTTGAACCTGCGACCTCTGGGATATGAGCCCAGCGAGCTACCGAACTGCTCCACTCCGCGGTCTGTGGGCCACTCAGCGTTGAGTGGCGGGCCGCCGGCGCTTCGGGCGCTGGTAGGCGGCGATGGTCTTCCGGTACACCGACTCCGCCATCTTCTGTTCGGCGGGGACATCGGAGACGTTCCGGAGGTCGTCGAGGAGGTGCATCAGCTCTTCGGCTTCCTCGTTGGTGAGGCTGATGCTGACACTCACGGTGTGCTCCTTCTCGGTGGTGGTACCCCCAGCGGGATTCGAACCCGCGCATCCGCCGTGAAAGGGCGGTGTCCTGGGCCTCTAAACGATGGGGGCGCAGGAGCCGACGTCGCCGCCGGCCGTGCCACCCCTATGCGCGGAGGTGGACGCGTGGTGTGACCTGTGCCGGGTTCGAACCGGCGTTACCTGGCTGAGAACCAGGAGTGCTGGGCCGCTGCACTAACAGGCCGTGGCACCGTCAGTACGGCGCCGAGTCGGAAGACTTCACGATGTTGCGGACGCTGACCGGGTCGGACAGGTACGTCGGGCATTCCAACTTCGGGATGGACAGCCGGAGCACCTTCCCGCACGTCGTGCACGCCTCCTCGTGGTAGCAGGTCCAGTCGGCGTCACGGCCGAACAGCGTGTGGAAGGAGCCCTGCTGCGGCAGGCCGCACGTGTACGTGCGGGTCCACCGGGTGCTGGTGCGCACCTCGAGGGCGTGCTCCCTGCCGACGTGGCCCTTGCACCACCGCTTCGTGTTCTTCCGACGGTGCGGAGTGTGCTTCCACGAGTCGTCAGCGGGACGGTCCGTGGCGGTGGACTGCAGCGTGCTCATGATGCCTCCGGGTGGTCGGTGAGATGACTGAACTGGCGGCTCCCCGTCGAGGATTCGAACCCCGTCCTACCGGCACCAAAGGCCGACGTGCTGCCGTTACACCAACGGGGATCAGACGCTGACGCGTCCGGGTGTTGTTGCGCTCCCCGAGCTGGAATCGAACCAACGGAGGCTGGCACCAGAAGCCAGCTGGCCTGCCAGCAGACCATCGGGGACCAGACGGTGATTCACGTCGGCCGTCCGTCCGACTGGTGCCTCTCGAGGGATTCGAACCCCCGACCTTCGCATCCGTAGTGCGACGCTCTATCCGCTGAGCTAGAGAGGCATGTCCCGCGCGGTGGCGGTACTTGGGGTGATCGACGGGGCTCGAACCCGCAACCGGCGGGTCCACAACCCGCTGCTCCACCAGTTGAGCTACGACCACAGCTCCCCGACAAGGAGTCGAACCTCGACCAACTGGACCAGAACCAGTCGTGCTGCCAGTTACACCATCGGGGACCACGTCCTCCGCCCGGGCCCGGACGGGGGAGTGTTGCCGGTTCAGCGCGTCGAACCGGCGGGTGCTCGGGTCGTCCGCCGCTCCTTGATGAAGGGCAGGCGGACGAGGTCCGAACGTTCATGTAGCAGCGGCCGGCGGCAACCGACCATCGCACTGCTGTGACCGGCCTTCACGGGCTGTACCGGTCTGCAATCGCCCTTGCCGGGCGTCCCGTTCACTGCACGGCGTCAGGCGGATCGTGCCTGGGTCGTGTAGTTGGTCGCGCGGGGAGGTATCGATCCTCCGACCTACGGGTTATGAGTCCGTCGCTCTACCGTCTGAGCTACCGCGCGTCATGTTGCTGTGTGCCCGATGCCGGAGTTGAACCGGCACGCCCCGAAGGGCACAGACTCCTCAAGCCTGCGTGTCTACCAGTTCCACCAACCGGGCAAAGGGGTGATGCTTGGTACCCGCCGCGGGACTTGAACCCGCACGCCCTTTCGGGCACCGGCACCTGAGGCCGGCGCGTCTGCCATTTCGCCAGACGGGCATGTGGAGCCGACCCGGTGTCGGGTCGGTTCCGGTCAGTCCAGGTCGATGCCGTGTTCGGTGAGGAACGCCGGCACGTCGCTGGTGAGGATGAAGTCGGACTGGGTGTCGTCGCGGGTCATGGGTTCATCTGCTCCCACACGTCCTTGCAGGACGGGCAGACGGTGAACCGCTGCGGGTCGCTGGTCGGCGCCCAGACCTTGCCGCACAGCGCTCGGACGGGCTTACCGGTCAGCCAGTACTCGTCCTGGTCGCTCTTGCGGACGTAGTGCGCGAACTTGTCGTGGTCGCCGGAGTCGGTGGTCTGCTCCACCTTCTCCTTCTCGAGGAGGTCACTGGCCATGAGGGGATGGTCCTTTCGTCTCCACGTCTATGCGCGGAGCCGCCGGCGTGCTGTGTGCCCATCGCGGGACTCGAACCCGCACGCCCGTGAGGGCGGCGCATTTTGAGTGCGCTGCGTCTACCAGTTCCAGCCAGACGGGCGAGTATGTGCGGGTGCGGCAGGATTCGAACCTGCGGGGGCACTGACGTGCCCCTCCGGCTTAGCAAGCCGGTGCGATAGGCCTCTCTGCCACGCACCCGAGTTGTGCCCTGGCAGTTAGCGAGATGCCGCTCGCCCTGACAGCATCCGGGTCCAGATGTCCGAGACGGGTCGACTCCGGCTCTCGGCAGGTAGAGCAGCCGAAACCTCGGCCGGCTGCTCGTAGTCCTGGTCTCACTGCGGGGAGAGAGGGATTCGAACCCTCGAGACCGATTGCGCGGTCTACCGCCTTTCCAAGGCGGCGCCATAGGCCTCTAGGCGACCTCCCCAAGGGGGCCGGACCTGCGGCGCGTACGCGCGGCCGGTCGCGGCTAGGTGGAGTCGGAGGGGATCGAACCCTCGTCTTCTGTGACTGAACGAAGCCTTCTACGTGCGTAGTTCACCGTGGGCTGCTTCTCGACCTCGGCTTCTGCGGTGAACAGCTCAGCCGGCGGGTCTAGGCGCAATGATGATGCCGACCCGGGATGCGTCCAACCGGGTCGTCATGGTCGTCTGATGCTGACCCCGGCACTGCGGGCGAAACCGTTCCCGTTGCAGTGCGCGAGGGACTCGCCATGAGTCTCGAACCGGTTAGGCTGCGAGGGCGAAGTCGTTGCGAGAAGCGTTGGCATCTCTTGGTGGACAGTCTGATTTTCGAGGTGGCCGTCCAACCCTCGGCACGCTTCTCATCGAAGCAACACACAGAATCGAAACCAAGTCGACCCCGTGCAGGCAGCGTTACGACCTGCCCATGAACCAGCGCTTCCAGCCGGTACCGCTCCCACCGTTTTGTGGGGAAGAACATGGTGTGGCAGCCGATCTCTGTACGGGCGCTCGGCGAAGCGTCGATAGACGTCACACAATCATCCGGGGCCACATCCCGTCATGTGTGCGTTCGAGCCCCGAGTCAGGATTGAACTGACGACCGCCGCCTTACCATGGCGGTGCTCTACCACTGAGCTATCGGGGCGTACGCCGGGACACCAGCCGCGGCGTGCGAGATCCGGCACTCCACGGCCGCATGAGCCGTCGGAACCGGATGAGACCACCGGGGACAGGTCCCTCGGCCTTCGCGTACGTGGCCTCGCCGTACAAGGGCATCCCTGTGACGGCGAGGTGGTGTCCGTGCGCGAGGTAGACCAGCGCAGTCAGCTTCCGCGGCTGCCGGCGAAGCGTCGGGTCACAGCGCAGCATGTACGCCGCGACGGTCTCGGACTTCGTCATCGTGGTCTCCTTCTTGGTGTGTGGGCCCGGAGGGGATCGAACCCCCGACGCGCTGGGTGTAAACCAGTTGCTCTACCTCTGAGCTACAGGCCCGTTGGGATGGTTCGGCTGACACACCGTCACGTGCGCCAGCCGTTCCACCGGAACCACGTGGTGACGTCGAAGGGGTTCCAGTGACGGGCGTCCATCGCGCCCTCGAGCCTCCGGCGAGATTCGAACTCGCGAGGGTGCCGTATTACAAGTACGGTGCAATTGGCCGCTATGCGACGGAGGCGAAGAGCCGGGAGGCAGACTTGAACTGCCAATCATCGTGCGCTCTCACGGTTGCGACCCGTGAGGCATTGCAGGAGTGACGCTCCGACCTTTCCGTGACCCTTTTCTGACTAGTATCTGAGGTCACGTTCCGGAAGGACCAGGTGTACCGTTTCCCTATCCCGGCTAAGCCCGTTTCGTGCAGCCTCGGGCAGGCGGCTCACCGGGACCTATCAACCCGGTTCCAGTCGTGCGAGCACTTGCAGGAGTTTCACCACGTAGGTGGTGGGGAGCCTGCCGCTCCACGTGGGCGACTGCGAAGCCGTACCGGTTGCCCGGCACCCGACCTACCGGCCGGGCCGCCCACTTCCGGGGCGTAGCTGCGCCTGCGGGTCTAGAACTCCGCGGCGCCGGGAAATCACCCGTCGGTGAACGACCTGGTCGCAGTCTGAGCTCCCCCGGATGGACTCGAACCATCAACCGCCCGGTTAACAGCCGGGTGCTCTGCCAATTGAGCTACAGGGGATCAAGGGTGTCACCTCAGTGCGCGGAGGTGACGGTTGGGGGAGTAGAGGCGCACCCGCAGGCCGCTTGCTCACCACGGAGATACAGCGACCTGCGCCAACAGGTCACGCAACTGCTGCGGCCGGCCTCTACGGGCTATACCGGCGCTGGGAAGGCACCCTTGGCGGGGTGACCCGTTGGTGGCGAGAGCAGGACTTGAACCTGCGACCTCCTGCTTATCAGGCAGGCGCTCTAACCAACTGAGCTACCTCACCGAAGAATGTGACTCGTACCCCCGGAGAATTCCGACATCTCGACCCACCGATTAAAAGTCGGTTGCTCTTCCTCTGAGCTACAGGGGCATGGAAAGCTCGACAACTCGACCTGGATTCGGACCAGGAATGCCAGCGCCGTGCACGGCTGACTGGTCACCGAAGGTCTTTCGGCGCGTGTGCCTCTCGCCTTCGAATTGTCAAGAATGTGGTCGAACGTCGTTGTCCGAAGTGGCGGGCTGTGAGGGATTTGAACCCCCGTCACGGGTGAACGTGATGCGGTTTTCAAGACCGCTGCAATCGGCCGCTCTGCCAACAGCCCAAGTCTGGCCGCCGCGTTAATCATCCGCGGCGGCGCACGGCTTTTCGAGGCCCGGTGCCGTGAACCGGGATGAAAGACGCCACCATCGCGTTCCTCGAGCGGAAGGGGTGGGGATCGAACCCACACGCCAGGGGTGGTTACCTAGCAGTCCGATTTCGAATCGGGTGCCGCCGCCGTCATTCGGCTGGCCCTCCCATCACTCACCGTTGGTCTTCCTCGTCCCACACCGCGACTGGACCTCTTGAAGGATGCGCTCACGGTGAGCATGTGGGGGAGTGTCGTGGGCACGAGAGCCCCGCCTTCGGCGGTCACGCATGCCTGGCGACCCTGACCGGACTTGAACCGGCGACCTCCGCCGTGACAGGGCGGCGCTCTAACCAACTGAGCTACAGGGCCATACCGGCTGGCGCCGGCTGGTGGGTGGTGAGAGATTCGAACTCCCGCGGACTAAGTCGCCTGGTTTACAGCCAGGTGCAATCGGCCTCTATGCGAACCACCCAGGTGGCTTCGGGCTGACCTCCGTGACGGAGCGTGTGGCGTGGGTTGCGATGATGTGCTTCCCGGGCGCCGATGCGTCGTCGTGGAGGTCACGGCCCGAAGCCGTGGTGTTGTGCGCTGTGAAGTTCCGAAACCGTGGTCGGGTGCTGAGCCTGGTGGCGGCGGGGCACGGTGTGCCTTGTTCGTCGCCGGCTCGTTCCCTATGCACTGGGTGCGGTGGGAGCTGTGAGCCCGAGGACGGTCGGTCCTTCATCGCGCGGTCGGACTGGTGGGTCCGACCCTGCTGAACGCGTCTGCGGCTTTCACCGTTTGGCGTTCAGGTTGTCTTGCACTGTGGAGTTCTCAATATCCATTGCCAGCGTGTGGCTTTGGCAGGGGCGACAGGACTTGAACCTGCAACCTGCGGTTTTGGAGACCGCTGCTCTTCCAGTTGAGCTACACCCCTAGGTGGTCGTGCTGTGGTCCTATCCGCGGACCGTTCGTGTTTCTTGTGATGCTGCGTCTATGCCGTTCATGCAGAAGGGGCGGGGACCTTCCGCTGGCGTCACCGTGTCCGGTTGAGCCTTGGAGGTCCCCGCCCCGTTCAGGAGGTGCGGTGTCTTCGGCCCTTACACGGTGTTCACCTTCGCGAACAGCTGGTAGCTGGGGGTTGCGCAGTGATTCTGCGACCATTCGCCGTTCAACGGCATGGCAGCGCGCAGCGTGCGACCGGAGTCGCGGTGCTGAATGGTGAGCGCTGACATCAGATGCCTTTCGAGCGGGTGAGAAATGAACGCGGTGTTGCGGTCGAAGAAGAAGGTAACGTCGACATCTGACTTTCGCCTAGCTGCATCGGCGTGTCGCGCTGGAAGTGCTGGTTTTACGCGGTTGGGAATCGTCCGTCGGGGACGTTCAGCAGGTCGAAGCTCTTGTGCTCGACGGTCGATGCCGCCTCATCCACGGGAGCAGTTCCGGCGACGACGTCCTCGAACGCGGGGGCCGCGAGTGGCACGTCGAACGCCGGCGCGGGCAGGAACACGGCGCTGGTGTCCGGAGTGGGGAACGGCAGCGGCTCTTCCGCCGGTGCCGAATCCTCCGAGGTCTCCGCGGTGGCCCCGGCGGTCTCGTTGAGGTAGCTCAGCGCCTCATCGCGGCGGGCCTCGAGCTCGGCGTCGCTGACCGCTTCGGCGACCCCTTCGACGGGAGCGTCGACGTCGTACGCGGTCGGGGCGAGCAGCGGCTGGTTGAAGTCCTCGCCAGCGCCGTCCTGGTCGAGGTTGTACGAGCCGAACTGGAAGTCCGTGTCGGGCGGTGTGACTCCGAGGTCGTCGAACTGGGTCGGACCGAACGCAGGGACGTTCCAGTCGGTCTGCGCCAGTGCCGGCGCCGGGGCGGGAGCGGGCAGCGCGAAGTCGTTGCCGGACTCGAACGCTGGCAGGTCCAGCACGTCCAGGGCCGGGGCCGGCTGGCTGAGGTCCGGCAACGACGGGAGGGTGACCTGCTCGGCCGTCGACGCCGAAGGCCAGGTGGGGTCGGGGAGGGCAGCGGCATCAGGGGTCCACGTCGCGTCGGGTGCTGCGACGGGGAAGACGGGCTCAGGAGCTGGCGCGACGGCGGGCAGATCCAGCACGGGGCTCGGAGCGGGTGCGGCGGGCACCTCCGGCTTGCCGAAGATGTCCTCCTCGGTCAGCGGGACGCCGGCGGCGGGGTGCGCGGAAGCGGCGTCGTTGGTGATGAGGCCGAGACTGACCGCGGCGCCGAGAAGCGTGCCACGGTGCTCCGGGCGGACGTCCGGATCCGGCGCGGCGAGGAGCGTTCCATCAGCGACAAGGTGTGGGTAGCCGGCAGCGACTGCAGCCGCGATGGGGGACTCCGCAGCCGCGTCGGAGATGACCTTCGTGATGCGAGCGCTCACCTCATCGTCGATGGCGCGGAGCTCCTCGAGTACCGCTGACTCCATGGACCAGTCGGTGACCACCTCGACGATGCTCGACGGGACGGTCGGGATCCCGAATCGTGCGTCGAGTTCGCGGCGGTACGCCTCCGCATCGACGCCGAGAAGCGCCGCTGCGAGCCGGGCGACCGGGAGGCGCACCGGCGGGTCGGTGAGCTTGTTCTCGAGGACCCAGCCGCGTCCGTTGAGGAGCATGTGAGCGAGGTTCGTCGCGAGCGGGTTCGAGTACCGGTGGGCGTCGATCTTGTCGTGCTCAGGGAAGTGGGACACGTCGTGCCTTTCGGGGCGTGGGGCGGCGGCTGCCGGGCTGTCGTGGTGGTTCTATGCGGCGGGTGTGCCGATGACGCTGGTTCAGACCGGGAGGGCGACGCCGTACTCGTCCTCGCACACCTGCTGTGAGATGACGCGGACGTCAGCGAGGAGGTCCGCTGCTCGGTCCTGACGAATGTGGAGGGTGCGGGCGATCTCGGTGACGGTGCCCAGCGCCGGCGGTTCCGCGTAGAGGTCGCCAACCCAGACGTCGGCTGCCTTGCCGAGCTGGTCGGAGCGGAGGTAGCAGGCGTCGATGATGGCGGTGACCAGCTCCCGACCCTCGATAGGGGAGAGGACGTAGTCGTCGTCTTCCACTGCGCGGTCGTGGTCGGCGATGTCAGCGACGGGCAGGACGTTGTCGAGGTCCGCCAGTTCGACGAGGACACCCTGCTTCTCCGGATTGGAACGGCGGGCCCGCATCTGCTCGTTCGCGGAGTCGATGATCTCCGCCGGCTCCGGTTCCCGTCCGAGCTTCTTCCGCAGGTCCTCACGCACCCGGGCGACGTGGCGCTGCTTACGCTGCAGGGCGACCATCCCGGATGCGGCGGTCACCTCGGAGGAGTTGAAGTACGCCAGGGCCGCGTACCGGCTGATGCCGTTGAGGTACGAGTACCAGTTGGCGACCTTCTCGTGCTTGCCGGGGATGAGCGCTTCGCTGAGGACTTCGAGGGTCCGTTCAGAGATGACGCTGATCACGTCGTCGCGGTGGTTGCCGTAGACGTCGCCGGAGATGCGGCACAGCGTCGGTGCCCAGTTCCGGAAGTGCGGCAGCATCAGCCGGAGGATCCGGTCAACCCAGCGGTGCCGGCTGCGGTCGTCCGCTGCGCGGTACTGCTCGACGAGTTCGGCGATCTCCACCGAGATGGCCATGCTGTTCGTGCTCATCGTGGTCCCCCTGACCGCCGTGCGGGTCGTGGTGTGAACGGGAATCCGGGCCAGGGCGTCTGCGTGTTGTCGCCGAGCGCGTCGCAGAACGCCATGAAGCGGCGACCGCCGGCGCGTGCGTCGAGCAGCCATGCCACGGTGATGCGGCGAACGGGCACGTCGGTGGCTCCGGTGACAGTGGTGATGTGGTCGATGACGCGTCGGACGGACTCGTCGCCGACGCCCGGCTGCGCCAGTAGCAGCTGCTTGACCGTGATGCGCAGCAGCGGACGGCCGTTCTCTGTGGCTGCGAGACGGATCACATCGTGGACGCTGCGTCGGCCCTCAGCGATGTGGACGAGCGCGGCAGCGCGAAGGTGCCGCGCGGCCTCCCGGGCGCTGTTCGCAACCTCGAGCGGCGGCCGCGCGGTCACAGTTCCGCTCCGTCTCCTGGGCCGGAGGTGATCTCGTCTCGGAACTGCCGCTGTGTGGTGGCGATGTCTGGGCCGGCGGTCAACGCGGCGAGCGCACGCTTCTTCGCGAGGGAGTCCTTCGGGTACAGGCGCTTGTACTCGTCGATGAGTTCGTCGAGGGTGGACGCCTGCGTGCGGGCGAAGACGCGCCGGACCTTCGGGCCGACCTTCGGGTCACCGATCTGACGGCGGACTGCTTCCTCCGCGCGGGCGCGGATGCCGACGGTGAAGTAGTGCATCGGATCCACCCGGTCGAACTTGTGCAGTTCGAGGGCGACGTCGATCATCCGCTGGATGACGGACGTGCCTCCCTGGCCGAAGAGCATCTGCGAGCCGAGCTCTTCGAGGGTGATGTCATCGACGACGCCGGCGAGCGGGATGCCCTTGTGCTGCGCGATCTCCGCGGCGACGATGTTGTTCGCTGCTGCGAGACGCTGCTTCGTGAAGAACTCGAAGCCGCTCATCAGTTCCCAGCGGGCGGTGAGGCCGGCCTTCGCGATGCTGCGCAGTACCCGTTCGCGGTGCTTCCGTCCGGTGACGGGGTGCACCTCCGCGGTGACGACGATCGTCTCCGACAGGGTGACTGTCACCTGCTTCCGGAGGGGCGTGTACGAAACGACGCCGTCGCCGGTGTCACTGTTGCCGAGGCCGGCGAGCTCCCATGTGATGGTCTCGTCGGCGTTGAGGACACGCACCGGTCCCTGGTCGTAGCCGAGACGGGATGGCATCGGCTGGCGGACCCCGTTGACCAGGCCCTTCCGGCCGACGTCGATGCCGGGAAGTACCCACACCCAGGATGGGAGCACGACGATGACGCCAGGCTCGTCGTCACTGATGTCGTCGCTGTCGAGCAGGTTCTGAGCGTGCCGGCCGGCGATGACTGCGCCGATGTTGTCGCACAGCTGCGCCAGGCGCGGGAGGTGTGGTTCGTCGTTCACTGCTCGGGGGTCTTCCGGTCTGCGGGGTGGTCGAGGTCGGCGAGGGGGTCCGGGGTCTTGCGATTGCGGGCGGCGCTGCTGAAGCGGGCGAGGTGCCGTTCGTCGCTCTCCGGGACGTACTCGGAGGTGGTACCGGCGCGGACGAACCCGGGAAGGGCCTTCAGCTCGCTCGGGGTGAGCCCGGCGCGGATGCCGAAGTCCTCTCCGTGGGCGAGTGCGTAGACGAGGCACTGCTCCTGGACACGGCAGACGGTGTCGCAGATCTCCTTGGCGAAGGTCTCCGACCGCTTGTCGAACCAGGTGTCCGGGTCGAAGCGGCACTCCGCCTGGTCACGCCAGTCGGGCGCGGCCAGGCGGGTGGCGCTCATCGCCGACGTCCGAACAGGCCGCGGCGCTTCGGTGCCTGGTCGGGGAGGAAGACATCCCGGCCGGTCGCCTGGTACAGCGCGGTGTCGAGGATGGGGCGCAGGGTCGAGTTCTGCACGTCGAACGAGCCGGAGTTCATCGCCGATGCGAGTTCCGGGTCTTCACCTGCTGCGCCGAGGAAGGCGCTGGAGCCGGAGAACGCCTCGTTGATCTGCTGCTGCTCGGCGTTGCCGAACGACTGCGCCTTGTTGACCATGAGCATCAGCCGGTCGCGCTTCACGCCCTGGTGGATGAAGCCCTGCGTGCGCTTGAGGAGGTCCTCGCGTCCGGGGCGGGACATATCGGCGACGCCGAGGCCCCACGCGCCGCGCATCAGCAGCGGCACCATGACGTTGTCGATGAGCCCGGAGGTGTCCTTCGCCTCGACGATCTGGGTGTCGAGGATGACGAGGTCGGCCTGCGTCTGGATGAAGCGGATGACCTTGGAGTAGACCGCCGCGGAGACGATCTTCGGGTCGGCGAGGGAGTGCGGCGGGCTCATCACGACGGCGAAGCCGAGCGACGGCAGCGACGAGTCGCGGTTCTCCTTGAGGACCTTCGGGCTGATGAGTGCGTCCTGCGCCTTGCCGGTGACGGCTGCGTTGTAGACGGTCGGCAGGTTGGGGTTGTCGAGACGCAGGTAGGAGCGGATGTTGCCCTGCCCGCGGTTCATGTCCACGACGACGACCCGCAGGCCCGCCGCGGCGGCGCGCTGAGCCATGAGGACGGCGCAGGTGGTCTTGCCGACGCCGCCCTTTCCGCCGTAGGAGACGATGACGTTGGCGCGGATGGCGGAGTCGTCGACGTCTGGGATCTCCGGGAAGCCCGCCGACGTGGTGCCGGTGACTCCGAACGCTGCGCCGGTGCCGAAGCCCGGGAGGCTGAACTCCTGCGCTTCCTTCGACAGGGTTGCGGTCGGCTCGGGAGCAAACGCCGGCTCAGCGGCGGTGGGCTCCTGGTAGGCCTGCACGGGTGCCGGGGCAGCGGGCTCGAGGAACGCCGGAGCAGCCGGGAACGCCTCACCGATCGGGGCCGGCGGGAACTGCTGCTGTGCGAACGGGTCCCCAGCCGGCTGCTGGAACGACGGCTGCGGGGCGGCCGGCGCCTGGAACTGCGGCTCCTGGTACGACTGCTGCGGAGCGGACGGCGCCGGCACTGCGGGGCCTGGAACTGCGGCTCCTGGAACGCGGGCGGGGCGGGCACCTGGAACTGGGGCTCGGGGATGGCCGGAGCTGCGGGCGGCTGGTACTGCTCCTGGTAGGTCGGCGCCGCCGGCATCTGGAACTGCGGCTCGGGCACGGCTGCAGGTGCGACCGGTGCCTGGTACTGGGGCGCGGCTGGGACAGCAGGCACCTGGAACTGCGGCTCCGACATGGCGGGCGCAGTCGGCTGGCCGTACTGGTCGAAGCCGAAGTCGGGAACTGCCGGGGCAGCCTGCGGGAACGCCTGCGGCACGGCCGGCGCCTGGTACTGCGGTGCTGGGGCTGCTTCGACCGGAGCCTGCTGCGCCTGGAACTGGGCGAGCTGCTGCGCCGGGTCGATGTGCTGCGGCGGGGCCTGGGGAACGCCAGCCTGTGCGTAGTTGGCGTGCTGCTGCGTCGGCACCGGCTGCGGGAACTGCTGCTCGGGCGCCGCGAACGGGAAAGCCGCCGGGTCGGGGATGGCGTTGTAGTCGCTCATGGGCGGGCGGGTCTCCTCTGAGGTGTGCGGGGCTTGCTGGGGCTGTGCGGCGGGGGCGTTCCCCTCCGTCTGAGGCGGCCCCATATATGCGGCGGCGTGTGCCTCGTCAGCCCCTATGCCGGCTGGGTTCACTTGGCTGCTGGGTTGCCCGATGAGCTCGGTGAAGGCCGTGGCGCTAGCGCCGAAGCCGAGCGCCTGGAGGACCTGGCCGAGCTGCACCGGCTCATGCAGGTGCGTGCCGACCTCCGCGGGAATGGCGCCTGTGCGCTCGAGGACGACGAGCGTGCCGCGGGAGGCTTGCTCTTGTGCCCACCCGCGCAGTCCGGGTTGCGGGACGTCGGCGATGACGACCGGCATCGGAGTGTTGTGCGCGCGGATGTCGCGGGCGGCGTCGAGGAATGCCGCGCCCCCGCCGACGACGGTCAGTCCGATGCGCGTGAGGGCAGCGGCGAGCTCTGGATGCTCGATGACGCCGATGGGTGGGGCGGAGGGGGTGCTCATGCCCGCGTCTATGCGTGCGGGTGTGGAAGCGGCGCCGGAAACGGTGCGGATGGCCGAGGTCCGTACGCCGTGGAGTCAGAACGGCCCGGTTTGCTTCCGGGTGCTCATCAACGGCGAGCGACGGTCAAGTCGCGGCGATGCCCGGAAACCCGGGGGAGAAGGGCCCGTTACTACTACTTGACTTGACTACTTACTTCTGTAGATAAGTAGAAGAAGAAGAAGAGGGTGTACTTCCCCAGGTAGATACATACCCTCTGTCTCTCCCTACCTCTACCCCTGCATCGTCGAGCGGGAGGCCGGAAACGAGAAAGCCCCGTTCAGGCGTACTTTAGGGCGGTCCTGCGGGTTGAGCATCGCTGGAGTCGCGGCTAAGCGGACCCGGCCTGCATAGGGGTGGCATGACCGACCCGCAGACCCAGAACACGGACTACAACGCCGGACTCGAAGCGCTCCGAGCCACCGTCCCCCTCACCGCAACCCCCGGGCGCAGCGTCCCGTGGACTCCCGCGGACTATGCCCCCTTCGTCACCGGCCCCGCCGCGAAGAAGCTCGTCTCCTCAGGAGTCGCACCCCTGGTCGCACTCGCCCGCGGCTACGAGACGGTGGACCAGGGAAACCACAAGGACTTCGCCGCCCGCCACGGTCTCGGCGACGGCCGCAGCAAGCGCGGCTCGCAGTTCCGATCCCTGTTCCTCGAGGACAACAACGTCCTCTACATGCCGTGGAACTCGGTCACCCGGATCAAGCAGAGCCGCGAGCAGCTCACCGCTGAGACCAGCCACTTCGTCCAGCTCCGCCCGGACCGCCCCCGCATCGTCGAGGACAAGCCGCTGAAGTACGAGTTCCTCACCGGCACCGGCACCACCATCGACTTCCACCCCGCGACGACTAACGCATGGGTCGAGCCGACCAGCACCTACCTCATCGCCGAAGGCATGCTCAAGGGCGACTCCGCCCTCACCGCCATGCTCCGGAAGCACAACCCGGACGTCGCCCTCTCCATCGGCCCGCTGGACAACAGCCGCACCATGGCGATGAACCGCATGGCCCTGCTGATGGAAGCGATCCCCGTCGAGGACCGCGTCGCCATCATCAACATCGCCGGCGTCGGCAACTGGAAGAACAACCCCGAGTGGTCGGCCCTGCGGTTCAAGGACGCCCGCGTCGTCGTCGCGTTCGACGGTGACGTCGCCAGCAACTGGAACGTCTGGACCCAGGCGAACCAGCTGTTCGAGTTCATCGACAAGCAGAAGGGCGGCGAGCCGGTCCTCCTCGACCTCGCCTACGCCACCGGCGGTGAAGAGGCGATGGAGCGCGACTCCAAGCTCGGCATCGACGACTACCTCGCCACCGTCGGCAGCTGGGACGACCTCATCGGCGCCGAGCGCGAGGACTTCCCGGACCCGCCGAACCGCAAGGACTCCAGCAGCGACGGCGACTTCCAGGTCCGGAACAACGGCACCACCGTCGACCAGTACACGCAGGACAAGGACCCGAACGGCAACCCGCTGCCCAGCGGACGCTGGGTGACGAAGAGCCGCCTCGGCGGACGCATCACGTTCTTCGAGACGCGACGCACCCCCACCGACGCGGAGAACGCCGGCAAGCCCTTCGGCAGCGGCTTCAACGAGTCCGACGCGCCATCGTTCTGCGCCGTCGAGGTCGGCTGGCGTGACGAGGCAACCGGCTCCATCACCCGCGTCGAGGTCACCGGACCGAACACGCTGCTGAACTACCCGCCGGCGGAGTGGGTCAAGCACGGCGCCTCCCTGCCGAACGACCTCCTCGCCCACCCGGAGTGGCCGCCGGTGGACGGCCGCAACTGGCTCGCTGCCGTGAAGGGCAACGACTCCGAGCAGACGCAGAAGCGCACCCGCTGGACCACGATGGGTTGGGTGCCCGCGCCCGACTCCCGCTCGCAGGCGTTCATCGCGGGCAACACCATCATCGCCGCGGACGACGAGGTGAAGGGCAACACCCTCATCGGTGTGGACGAGAACTCCCTCGGCGACGCCGGCCGCTACGGCGTCCACGACGTGTTCACCGGCAAGGAGTTCGCCGACCCGTCAGGCAAGCACGACCTCCGCGACGACATCCGCACCATCGTCGACGCGTGGGTCACCCGCACCCCGTGGCTGACGCAGAACATCGCCGTGACGATGCTCGGTCTCGCCATCCGCCCCGCCGTGCCGCTGCAGACCTCGGTCGCGTCGTACCTCGTCGGCCCGCCGCAGAAGGGCAAGTCCTGGTCCGCGAAGCAGATCATGACCTTCTGGCAGCACACCCGCGGCGCGTGGGCCCGCCTCCCCGGCAACGCCGACGACACGTTCGCCTCCACGGAGAACGCCGTCGCATCGACGATGCTCTGGGTCGCCGACGACCTCGCCCCGTCCACCGACCGACGCAAGGCCGACCAGATGGAAGCGAACATCTCCGGCCTCATCCGCCAGGTGTTCAACGGCCTCGGCAAGCGACGGATGAACCAGGACATGTCCTCCAAGACGGTCCTGAAGCCCCGCGCGCTGTTCATCGTCACCGCCGAGAACGAGAACTCCACGCAGTCCATCCGCGAGCGCAGCGTCATCGTCGAGTTCAAGGGCCTCAACTCCGACACGATGGCCGAGGCGGAACGACTCGGTTCCGAGGAGACCACCGCGGCGCGCATCACCGCGGCGTTCATCCGCTGGTTCATCCGACGCGGCCAGGACTCCGGCTGGGAGGAGATGGTCGAGGACATCCGCGCCGACCGGTCCGAGTCCATCGACAAGACCAAGGGCATCCTGCAGGAGTTCGGCATCAAGGTCGGCGACGTCACCCGCCCCGCCGAGATCGTCGGCGACCTGTCACTGGGCCTGATCTACTTCGCGCAGTTCTGCGAGGAGCTCGGCCTCACCGACATCGCCGAGCAGATCAACTGGGGCAAGGGCGGCTGGTTGCACCTGCTCGCTGAGCAGGTCTCCTTCGCCCACCGTGACAAGGCCGAAGCCGCCCCCGGCGCCGTCCTCCTCGACGCGGTCCGTGCGCTGCTGTCCTCCGGTCAGGCGCACATCTCCAACGCCGACGACCCCGCCCGTCCGCCCATCGTGGAGGGCGACGACCAGCAGCGTGAGAACGTCATGCTCGGCTGGCAGGCCGACTCGCAGGGCGAGCTCACCCCGCGCGGCCCCCGCATCGGCTACATGTCGAAGAAGCGCGACCGTGTCACCGGCGAGCGGGTCCCCGTCATCTACCTCGCCAGCGAGGACTCGTTCAACGAGTCGCAGCGTCGGTACTCGAAGCGGATCCCGCACGGTGCGTCGTCGCAGACGTACTGGAAGAACGTGTGGGACCTGAACCTCGTCCACCCGCTGTTCAAGGGCAAGCGCCCCGACAAGGGCGTGCAGGTGCAGTACCGCATCAGCCAGGGGATGCGCCCGTACGGCATCCCGGTGTCGCTCGAGTCGCTGTACCCGGACGCCGCGATCCCCGGCACCGAGGACGACGACTGACCCTCACCCCACGACGGAAGCCGCCGCACCCCACCAGGTGCGACGGCTTCCGTCGTTTCTGCCGCATCGAAACCGGTCATGACCAACTCCAGCAAGAACAAGGGTGACCGCGGCGAACGGGAAGCCGTCGAAGCGTTCCAGACGCTCTGCCCTGACCTGCTGGTCTGGAATGCGCAACGACTCCTCGGCGCCGGACGGAAGGAAGACGTCGGCGACCTCCTCGTCATCGACGACGTCGCCGTCCAGGTGAAGAACTTCGGCCCGAAGTACCTGTCGAAAGCCGTGTATGAAGCTGCGGAAGGCGCCCGCGTGCAAGCAGGTCACGCGCGGAAGGACTACGCCCTCGGCATGGTCATCGTTCCCCGCGCCCGAAAGGACAAAGTCCGGTGGGTGTCCGTCGTCGAACACTGGCCGACCGGCCGCCTTCACGACACCGCATCGTCCGCCGTCCAAGCCATCGACAAGGTCGTCGCCGCCGGCATAGACGCCGAGTACACCGTGCAGGTCATCCGAAAGGGCGCCGACCCGGTGATCCTGTCCTCCCTGCCGACCTGGGTGCGTGCATACCGTCACGCGTCCGGCCGACACGAACCGGAAGCAGCCGCGTGAGCGCCGCCCAACTCATCTACTTCACCCACGACCCTCGAGCGCTCACCTGGGCTGAGCACGCCGCCGGGCACGCCGCAGACGTGCAGGAAGCGTGGAACACCTTCGTCGCCGAGGCAGCCGCAGCGTTCCCTGCCGCAGACGGCCAGCCTCGAGGTGTTGCCGCGGTCAGCAACGCCATCGTCGGCCTGCGCCGCTCCACAGCCGACGAGCACATCGTCGGTTGGGACTACGCACCAGCCATCGACGCCCTCGTCCCCGACAACTCACCCGCCGGCCACCCCTGGCAGAAACGCATCGACGCGCTCCCCGTCGCCGAACCGCCGACACCGCTGCACGACGTCGGCATGGCCGACAACGTCATCGTGCAGCACGATGACGCGAACGCCGTCATCTACGTCCCCGACGTGCACATCGACACCGACGAACGCATCACCTTCGCCCTCTGGCCAGACCGCGGTGTGAAAACCGCCCTCGACGAACTCATCGAACGTCTCAGCACCGCCACCGGCGTCCGCTGGCACGAGATGCCACGCAGCACCTGGTACGCACGGGTCGAAGCGGCAGAAGCACGAGCCGCAGCATGAGCGACCCGCGCCCGGTCCTGATCGCAGCCATAGCCACGTTCGTGGGGCTCGTCGCCGCCGGACTGTGGTTCTCCAGCCAGACTCCGGAATGGTTGACAGCCCATTCTCCGGAGCATTGGCCTCTCGTCGTCCAAGTCGCAGTGAGCGTCGTCCTCGGCGCTGTCCTACTCATGGGGCTGTTGCTCTGGGGCGCCATTCTGTGGGGTGGCGTGACGTCCGTGAAGGACGAGGTGAAGCACGCTCGAGCGAACCACCGCTTCGCAAACGAATCCACCGCTGAACGCATCGTCGTCGCTCGCTACAACGTGGACGGTGACCGGGACACGGTCCTCGACGTCGCCCTCAACGAGAAGCGACTGTGGTTGGCCCCAAGCACGGGTGCCGACAGCTTCAGCGCCTGGCAGTACGTCGCGTTGCTCGACCACGCTCCGCTGTACCGGCGGAACGAGGGCGACCTCATCGAAGACCGCAACGACCTCCCGTTCCTCGACTGCGCGCACAAGCCCCTCTGGACCGGCGACTGGGACAACCCGTCGAAGTCCAACGTCGCGCACCGACAAGCGATTCAGCAGGCTATCGACGCGGGCGCCGTCACCCTCCACGTCACCCCACACGGCTGGGAGCCGGCGATACCTGCTGATGCGAAGTTCCGCACCAGTTGGACCGTCGATGACGCTGACCCGGCCGCCGCATGAACGACGCCGTCCCGGACCGTCACGACGACATCGACGACGTCGTCACCGAGCTCTCCGACGTCTGGCATCGGAACCCGCAGAAGACGTTCATGCAGGTCGTCACCCGCGCGGTCCGCGACGCTGGCACGTTCACACCGTTCGACGCATCCGACGAGCAAGTCCGCGACGGGCTTCGCAGCATCGGCAAACGCTGATGTTCGCCGCATCGACCACCGGCATGCGACGACGACACGACGACCGGGGCGCGGTCGACCCGATCCTCGTCATCGCGTCCATCACCGTCACCCTCATCCTCCTCGTCGCCGGAGCGTTCAACGTCGGCGACATCAGCCGGAAGAACGCCGACGACGCAGCGAAGAACGACCTGCGGATGCTGGCCGCCGCGGAGAAGACCTACTTCGCGTCACAGATGGCGTTCACGTTCTACGACTCGACGTCGAACGCTTCGACACTGACACCGCAAGGGCTACAGCCGAGCACCCGGGTTGCTGCGGCCGCCTGCGGCGATGGGTGGGTTGCAGCAGCGAAGAGCAGCTCAGGTGCCGTCCTCACCATGACGAGTAAAGCGCCGACGTTCGGCGACCAGAGCGGCAACAACCTGACCCTGCCCTCGTGCGCTTCGCCGTCGTTGGTGACATCCGTCGTCAGCAACGTCAACGGCACCACCACACAGGCGGCCTGCCCCACCCAGCAGACACCCCTCGGCGGCCTGACCGCCACACAGACAACCTCAGGGACGACAACGACCCTCAACGCCAGCTTCACCGGATCCAACGCGTACTCAATGGCCAACACATCTGGGTACGCAGCCGTGTCGAAACTGCGCCTCTGGATCGACGGTGTCCAGTACTGCTCGGCTGCC
Source organism: Curtobacterium sp. MCSS17_016 (assembly GCF_003234255.2). Classification (NCBI taxonomy): domain Bacteria; kingdom Bacillati; phylum Actinomycetota; class Actinomycetes; order Micrococcales; family Microbacteriaceae; genus Curtobacterium; species Curtobacterium sp. MCSS17_016. Next base: position 467,070 of record NZ_CP126255.1, on the reverse strand, counting down.
ACCGGCAAATGGACCGGAACAGTGGACATGGCAGCGACCCCCGTGACGGGAACCGCGTCACTGGCGCTGAACCTCAGCGCGCTGCAGAGCCTGAACCCGTCGGCTTACAGCAGATTCCTCACCAGCGGGGTCGTCGCCTTCACAGACGGGCTCAACGGCCGCGCGGACGCCATCATGCATCTCTGACGACCCCGCACCTGACGGCGGCCTGCCCGCATAGGCAGGGCATGACCGACCAGCGCTTCACCCACCTGCACGTCCACTCCGAGCACTCACCGCTCGACGGCATGGTGAAGTTCAAGGACGCCGTCGCGAAGGTCAAAGCCGAGGGCGGCAACGCCATCGCCATCACCGACCACGGCAACACCGCAGGCGCATGGAAGTTCGCTCGCGTCGCCCGTGCAGGCGGCGTGAAGCCCATCATCGGCATCGAGGCGTACCTCGCCCTCGCCAGCGACTGGCGGAACGACCCCGACCGGTACGCGCCCGGGACGGTGGAGACCGCCCGTGACGACGAGACGACGGCGGAACTCGACGAGGAGGAACGCGGCAAGTCGCAGAAGAAGGCGACGAAGACCAAGCGGAACCAGCACATCACGCTGCTGGCGAAGAACGCCGCCGGTTGGCAGAACCTCGTCCGCATGCAGAACGCGGCGACGAACTCCTACGGCGGCAAGTTCCCGCTGATGGACTTCAACCTCATCAAGCAGCACTCCGAGGGCATCATCGCGCTCACCGGCTGCCTCGGTGGTCCCGTTCTCGGGCCGGTCTCACGCGGCGAACTCGACGAAGCGGAAGCGAACCTCAACCGCATCATCGACGCCGTCGGCCACGACAACGTCTACGTCGAGATCATGGAGCACGGCATCCCGGCGGAGACGGCCGCACTGCCGGTCATGGCGGAGCTCGCCGCCCGCTACAACCTGCCCCTCGTCGCCACGAACGACGCCCACTACACGCACGCCGAAGACGCGTACACGCACGAGGCGTGGTGCGCCATCCAGTCGCAGTCCACCCTCGATGACCCGAAGCGGTTCAAGTTCCACGGCACCGGCTTCCACCTCCGGTCCGAGGAAGAGATGCGGGCCCTCCGCACTGAGGACTGGTGGCAGCAGGCCATCACGAACACCGGCGTCGTCGCCGAACGCTGCGAGGACGTCGTCCCGCCGACGCAGATGCGTCTGCCGGCGTACGACGTGCCGCCGGAGTTCAAGTCCGCCCGCGCGTTCGTCGTCCACCTCGTCAAGGAGGGCGTGAAGGTCCGTTACCCCGGGGAGAAGTACACGCAGGAGGTCAAGGACCGCCTGAACACGGAGCTCAACATCGTCTCCGACATGGGGTTCCTCGACTACTACCTCATCGTCTGGGACGTCATCAACTGGTGCCGGCGGAACAACATCCGAGTCGGACCCGGCCGCGGATCCGCAGCAGGGTCGCTCCTGTCGTACTGCCTGTTCCTCGTGCAGGTGGACCCGCTGGAGAACAACCTCCTCTTCGAGCGGTTCCTCGAGCCCGGCCGCAAGGGCATGCCCGACATGGACCTCGACTTCCAGCAGAACCGCCGCGGCGAGGTGCTCGAGTACCTCGCGCAGCGGTGGGGCCGCGACCGCGTCGCCCGCATCGGCTCCTTCTCCGCGCACAAGACCCGTCGCGCCATCCGCGACGCCGGTGCCCTCCTCGACTTGGCTGCCATCGGCAACAAGCTCTCCAAGGCGGTCCCCGTCGCCGGCGGCAAGCCGTACTCGTTCGACCAGCTCGCCGACACCGACGACCTCGCCGGAGACCGGTTCCGCCAGATCATCGCCGAGCACGGCGAAGACGGTGAGAAGGTCGTCGCGCTCGCCGCCGGCTTCGCCGACACCATCAACGGTGAGTCCATCCACGCCTGCGGCACTCTCATCGCCGACACCGACCTCACCGGCCTCATCCCGCTGCGCCGTGACCGGAAGATGTCGAACATGTCCGGCCTCAGCACCGTCACCCAGTGGGACGGGGTGGACATCGACGACTACGGGCTGCTGAAGCTCGACGTCCTCGGCCTGCGCAACCTCGACGTCGTGTCCAAGGCCGTCGAGTACATCAAGGAGACCACCGGGGAGACCATCGACCCGGACAAGCTCCCGCACCCGAACGACCACACCGACGCCCGCGTTCGCGCCACCTGGGAACTGCTGCGCTCCGGCCGTACCGCCGGCATCTTCCAGATGGAATCCGACGGCATGGCGAAGCTCGCGCAGGCTGTGGAACCGGACTGCCTCACCGACCTGTCCGCCATCGTCGCGTTGTACCGTCCGGGCCCGATGGGCTCGAACATGCACACGATGTACGCGGAGCGGAAGGCCGGCCGACAGGCGGTCGACTACTCCATCTACTCGCCGCACAAGGAGGAGCAGGAGGCCATCGCCACCATCCTCGACGAGACGTACGGCGTGTTCGTGTTCCAGGAGCAGCTGATGCGTCTGGGGACCGTCATCGCCGGGTTCAACGCCGAGAAGCGGTCCCTGCTGCGCAAGGCAGTCGGCAAGAAGAAGGCCGACCTGATGCTCGAAGTCGGCGGGTACCTCGTTGAGGGTGCGCCGCAGGAGTTCCGGGACGACAACGGCGACATCATCAGCATCAAGTTCCGTCCGGAGACTGCCACCCGCGTCTTCGAGCTGATGAAGAGCAGCGCTGAGTACCTGTTCAACGCTTCCCACTCCGCTGCGTACGCGTACCTGGCGTACATCACTGCCTACCTCAAGGCGTCCTGGCCGGCGGAGTACGGCGCCGCGATCCTCGCGACAACGGGCGCCGACGACAAGCGCCAAGCGGCGCTGCGCGCACTCCGCGAGGAAGGCATCGAGGTGCTCGCCCCCGACGTGAACGTCTCCCGCGGTGAGACGTACCCGATCGGGCCGAAGACCATCATCCTTGGCCTCGGCGAGATCAAGGGTGTCGGTTCCGCTGGTGTCGCCATCGCTGAGAACCGTCTGGCACGCGGCGACTACGCGTCCATCCACGAGATCATGACCCGCGTCGTCGACGAGCACGGCAAGAGCATCGCCGACGTCGGCGCCATCGAAGGCCTCGCGGAGGCCGGCGCTCTCGACCGGTTCGGCAGCCGCCTCGGCATCCTCCGCGTCTCCAAGGCCCTCCGCACCTTCGACATCACCATCCCGAAGGACGAGTTCGGGATCCTCGAACGGTCCCGACGCCAGCGCAACAAGCTCGGCGTCATCATGGGCACCCACCCGTTGGACGTGCCCAGCATCGACCGACAGGTCCGCGCCTGGACCACCGGCGACACCCCCGGCGCCCCGGCAGCATCCCAGGGCCGGTCCGCGAACGACCTCGAGTCGCTGCCGGACGCTGACCGCGAGTCGTTCATCGCGTTCGGCATCGTCGCGGAGTGGGCCGAACGGCCGTACAAGGGCGGCATGATGGCCAACTTCACCCTCGAGTCGGCGAAGACCAGCATCCGCGGTGTCCTCTGGAACCGCACGCTGCAGGCCATCCGCGACAGCGACTCCGGCGTTCCCGTCACCGGCCAGGTCATCGCCGTGTCCGGGCAGGTGCAGATCAACGAACGTGAGGTCCTCGACGAGGACGACAACATCGTGGAGACCGTCACCACGAAGGAACTCATGGTCTCCCGCGTCTGGCACGTCGAGGTGGACGACCCGAACGTCCTCGCCCCGGTCGCCGACGAGCTGCCGTGGCGGGACCTGCTCACCATCGAGGGGCAGGTGACCCTCGAAGAGGAAGCCGCCGCCGCACCCGTGGAGGACAACCCCGTCATCCCGGAGCCGGACAAGCCAGCCCAGCAGGCGCCGCAGGCAAGCAGCATCGTCATCGGTGTCTGCTCCCCGACTTCCGCGCGGACGATGACGCAGCCGACGGAGTTGAAGCACCTGTTCCGCCAGTTCGGGAAGGCGCTGACGTTCACCCCGGACCGCGACTCGTACCTCGACCCGACCCCCGGCGTCGCCGTCGCGTCGTACCGCGGGACACCACGCGCCATCATCGCGTACGTGCCGTACTCGCACCGGAACGCGACGCTGACGGTGCCGAACATCGTCGAAGGGCAGCCGCTGCCCGGCTGGTGGGAGTTCGTCGGACTCACCGAGGACCCGACCGTCGCACCAATCGCACCGGTGACCGTCACCGCGGGCACCGAGCCGGCGGAAACGACCACCGTGGTGCCGACACCGGTGGTGCCGGACGCCGCCCCAGTGCCGGACGCTGCACCGACCCCGGCGCCGACACCAGCGGCCCAGATCGCAGTCGCACCGCCGATGCCCGCCGCACCCGTCGCTGGGGAAGAGTGGTTCCCGGTCGAGGTGCCCGACTTCGACGACGAGCAGTGGGCTCCGGAGGCAGAGCTGCCGTCCTACGTCCCGGAACCCATTGAGTCGGGGCCGCGTCGGCCGGTGCCGCAGCCCGCACCGGTGGCCGAACCACAGCCGGTGGCAACGAACACCACCGCACGGTGGGTTCCAACCGACCCGGACGACTTCGGGTGACCAAGCTGGCGGACCGCAAGAACGGCGGTCCGCCAGCTGCCAGCCTCTGGCATGCTGGATCGAGGGGGAAGCATCATGTCGGAGAACACTGTCGAGGGCCGCGGTGCACGACGCCGCCGCAACATCGGGCGATTCATCCTCGTGGCGGTCATCTTCATCGTCATCGCTCTCGTCTTCCGCGCCTGCCAGGGAGACCGGCCGTACGTCGCCTCGCGAGGTGAAGCGGTGCAGCAGGACGACCGCACCATCGCAGCGGTGAACGCGTTCATGGAAGCCAACGGCGGGCTGTCGCAGTGGAAGGACCACTACGACGAGGGTAAGTCTCGGCCGGAGCCGTTCCACGACCTCACCGGGTACTCCGTCTGCTCCAACCGCGACATCGCCGGATTCACCACCGCTGACGTCGGCGAACGGCAGGAGGTGAACCTCAACAGCACCTCGAAGGTCACCCCTCGTGAAGTGCTCGAGAACGCTGACCGGGTGTGGGCCAAGTACGGCATCGAACGGCGCGGCGACGACCGCGGTCAAAGCTCGTGGACACAGGTCACCTACGACGGCGGCCGCACCGGGCCCACGTTCTACGTCAGCTACTACGGCGATGACCCTGACGCGAAGGTCTACATGCTCATCCTCGCCGCATCCGTCTGCCGCGACTTCCCCGGGAGGTGACCGAGCAGCATGTCGAACTCCTTCGCTGAGGAGCGGGACCGCCGACGGAAACGGTGGCTGGTGAGCCTCCTCGTCGTCGTCGCGGTCGCGCTCGTGATGCTGTTCGTCGTCCGCGCATACCAGGACCACCGGCCATACGTCGCATCTGCTGACGAAGCTGCGAAGCAAGACATGCGCACCGTCACCGCCCTCAACGCGTTCATCGAGGCCAACGGCGGGCTGCCGCGTTGGAGGGACTACGACGAGCCGCAGGGCACGTCCCTGACCGCCCCGTACCGCACCCTCCACCACACGTCCGTCTGCGACAACACCGGCCTCCTCGGGTTCAGCAGCAGCGTCGCCGGCCAGCGGAACGACGTCACGCTTCTCAGCACGTCGAAGATCACACCACGAGCAGTGCTCGACAACGCCGAACGAGCCTGGTCGAAGTACGACGTCAAACGCGGCGGCGACAACCGTGGCCTGAACACCTGGACGCAAGTGAGCTTCTCCGGCGGACGCACAGGCCCGACGTTCTACGTCAACTACTACGGTGATGACCCAGACGCGAAGGTCAACATCATCATCCTCGCCGCGTCCGTCTGCAAAGCACTCTGACTCAACAACACGCAGCGTCGACGTCTCTCCGCGCATAGGGGAGGGGAAGCCGCCCACTCAGGGCGTCCCTCTCACCCGAAGGAACTCGTCATGCCGTCCGGCCGCACCTCCCGACTCAGCATCACTGTCGGCGCAATCGTCATCGTCGGCCTCATCGGTATGACCACCGCGAACTCGACCGTCGCGTCCTCTCCCGGCCACGCATGCACGGTGACGAAGAAGCACCTCTGGTACGGCAAGAAGGGCTCAGTCACGCGTCACATCGACACCGAGGACTGCGGAACGCTCGAGGTTGCCCACTCCTTCCTCCACGGGGAGCTCGCCCCGCAGTGGCTGTACGACTCCATCGCGGAAGGCCGCACGTACCGCTTCACCACGTACGGGCGGAACTTCAACGCCCTCGGGCTCGGACTGTTCCCCAACATCGTCAAGGCCGTGGAGGTGTCGAAGTAGACCCGTCCCGGCTGACCCGGACGACGCTGCATAGACCCGCCATGACCGAGCTGCTGCTGTACACCGACTTCGAGACGACAGGCCTCGACGAGAAGACCCGATCCCTCATCGAAGCGGGCATCGTCCTCACCCGATCCGACTTCACTGAACTCGGCGCCATCGACACCCTCATCCGACCCGAGTACTTCGACGAGGACGGCGAGCCCATCTGGGACGACTTCGCGAAGCAGATGGCGAAGGAGAACGGGCTGTTCGACGACATCGAACAGGGCCTCATGGCGGACACCCTCATCACCCGCGACGAGTTCGAGCAGCAGCTCCTCGCCCTCATCTGCGGGCATGCGAACCCCGGCGACAGCGTCGTCATCTCCGGCTCCGGTGTCGCCACGTTCGACTTCCGGTGGATCAAGGAGCAGCTCCGCGACGTCGCCGTCCTCCTGGCGTACTACCCGAACGACGTCGGCATCCTCCGTCGTGCGTTCCGTCGCGCGAACGGCTTCGACCTCACCCCGGTGAACAACGACAAGACGCACCGTGCGATGCAGGACGTCCGCTGCCACATGGAAGAAGACCGCGTCTTCCACGACTTCCTCGCGCGCCACGGCAAGGAGTACGCCGCATGACCGCAGAGCAGCAGGCCATCCTCGACGGGTGGCGCCGGTTCCTCAACGCCCTGTACCCGGCAACGCCGCGGGCGCAGGTCACCCGTCGGAGCGCGTGATGTTCGGCCGAGACCGGGAGCCGACGAAGTTCGCCGGCGAGCGGGTGCACCTGCTAGGCGAGTACTACTTCGAGGCAGTGTTCCGCAACGGCGCACCCAACATGTACCCGGCGCCGAAGCGCCCTGTACAGGGCCCCCTCATCGACCCGGCGCTGCGCAAGGACGCACTCCTCGAATGGGAGATCCGCCGCGCCACCAAGGCGAATGCGGAACGGTGGTCGAAGCGCGCACACCCCACCATCGAGCTGTTCGACTTCCTCGACGACTGCGGCCACCCGAACCCAGAAGACGACGAGCGGTACGACGGGGACCTCATCGAATCGTTCGAAGACGCCGTCAACAAGCTCCGCCCCTGGGACCGCGACGCCCGCGACTTCATCATCATCGACCAGGCGGCGTACGACGCGGCCATCGCCGCACGCGACAGCAACCCCATCTACAAGGCATGGCGTGCTGCTCAGGACGAGTGGGACGGCTACCACGACGCCGGCGTCTGCATGAAAAACCCGCAAGGGTCCGTCTGCACCACCTGCGCTGAGTTGCACGGCACCGGGTCAGAGGACAACGGGTACGAGTCGCACGGCTGCTACCTCGAGTCCGACGCCGCAGAGAAGTACGGCGACTTCTGGTACGCCAACGGCGAGGACGACCGGCCGGCGCTCACCGCTGCGTAACCATCCGCGCATAGGGGAGGGGACCGCGTTCAACGAAAGGACCGCCGTGCCCCTCCCCTCCGTCACCCCGCCCGCGTCGCCGCAGGCCGGCACCGCGGCTGCCCTCGAACTGGTCGCTCACAACGGCGTCGTCTACAGCACGGCCGAGGAGTCGTACCGGCTCACCCGGGCGTTGCCGTCCACGACACCCGCACCGGCGCAGGCCGACTTCGACCTGCTGCTCCTCGACGGGCTCATCGCGTTCAACGACCCGTGGGCGGTCGGGAACCTTGCCCTGCACCTCACCACCGCAGGCCGGGTCGCCCGAAACACGGCCCACCGGCTGCTCGTCGCTGCCTGAACCGGAGAAGAAGCATGACCACCATCGACGACTTCAACCTCGACGACCTGTTCGAGGCGCTGACCACCCGCATCCAGAACGAGACGGGCCGTCCGTTCTACAAGGAGCACAACGAGCGGTACTTCTTCGAGCAGGGCGTTCGCGCCGGTCTCGGCCTGCAGTTCACCATGGCGGACCGCACCGATGGTGACGGCAAGCCGGTAAACCGTGCCTCGTACACGCTCCCGCCGGCACCGCTGCCGGACCGCTTCGAACGCGAGCCGTCGCCCGTGGCGGACATCGCTGAGGCAGTGACGGTCACCGAAGGTCAGCGGAAGGCGCTCGAGCTCGTCAACGAAGGACAGGTGGCGGAGAAGGTCGGCTACGGCGACAAGCCGTCCTTCCACTGCGTCCCTACCGGCGGTCGCCGCGGCCCGCAGGACCGCACCCTCGAAGCGCTCTACACGGCCGGGCTCGTCGTCACGTCGAACCGCACCCACCAGTACGGCGGCTGGGTCATCGACCTCACCCCGCGAGGCCACGCCACCCTCACCGCTGCGGCCAAGCCCGACCTGGCGAAGACGTTGACGAAGGCGCAGCACAAGGCGCTGCACCTCGTCGGCACCGACACCATCTACATCGACGGGTTCGGCACGTACAACCAGGATTGGCGCAAGCAGCACATCGAGAAGCGGATGCCGCTCTACCCGACATTCGCCGAGCTCGAGAACGCCAACCTCATCACGCGCGACCGCGACGCAGCCAGTGGCGACAGCCGCATCGAGAAGCGGACCCCCGTCCGCCTCACCGATACCGGCCGCGCACTCCTCACCGAGAAGGGACCGCACCGTGGCCTTTGAGTGGAACGACCGGGACGACATCGCCCCGCTGTTCAACCACCTCCTCCGAAAGCTCACGCAGCATGTGGACGAGGGCGATCTGTCCGAGCGGAACTTCCGCGACGTCGCCGAATCCTTCGCCGGGACAGCCCGACCGGACCTGACCGACGAGCAGGAGGTGCGTGTCTGCGTCACAGTCGCCGTGCACGCCGCGTTCGTCCTCGACCAGGACGCCGACCGCACCGCTGCTCTCCGCGCTGCGCACGCCTGGTACGAGCAGCCGAACGAGGCGAACCGGGCAGCGATGAAGGCCGCCCGGAAGCCGGTGAAGCGTGCACTCCGCGCGCACCTCGACAGGGTGCAAGCACCGATGGAAGCGGCGATCATCCGGGGAGAGGAGCCACCCCGACAGGACCGCAGCACCTTCGCCGTGCACCTCACCCTCGACGGCGCCCTCAAGCCGCACCAGATCGTGAAGGCACGCGACCCGTACTTCGTGCCCCTGTACACCGCATCTGCCGTGTCCGAAGCCACCGAGGCGTACTGGTCGCAGCTTTGGGACCAGGGTGACCTGCACCCGGCACGAGCGTTCACCGAGGTGCCCGCCGTCGCGCTCGCCGAGTATCACCGCGCCGTCGAGTACGTCACCGCGGAATCCGCCCGACTCGACGCCGCCTGGGACGACCTCGCTGCGGCAACCGCTGACCTTCCTGATGAACCTGCGACGGTGGAGCCGGGGGAGCTGGTGGACTCGAACGGCTACCCGACGGAGGAAGCGCTCGAGCACCTTCGACGGTTCACTGGCACCCCGGCGGAGTACGTCGCGTACGCCGAGTCCCTGTTCGTCAACGGCGCCGGCGTGCAGGTCGAGGACCTCAACGACCGGTGGAACCGCGGGATGAAGCGGGTGTCGTTCGTCACCGGCGGCTGGTCCGGCTGCGAGAGCGTCATCAGCGCCATCGAGGGCAGCATGTTCTCCTTCCGCTTCGCACGCGAGTGGAGGTCCGGCGGCTACTACGCGTACGAGATCCACGCCGGCCAGTGGGACGAGAACCCGTCGTTCCTCGGCAAGTTGTGGGTCCTCGCCGAGCAGAAGAACCCCGACCGCGGCATGTACCCGGAACGACTCCGCACCGTGGACACCGGCCGGCTCCGCCACATCATCGACCTCATCGACAACGACCAGATCGTCCTCGCCCGGCAGCGTCTCGTAGACCTGACGACGAAGGCGGAGAAGGCATGAGCGTGGAAGCGCCCGTCGCGACCAAGCCGCTGCCGCTCGACCCGGAACCGTGGGCATGGATGCTCCGTGGTCGCGAATCGCACACCGACCGCCTTGCGTATGACGGCATGCACGGGTGGACCCGGTTCCGTCCCCGTCGGGGCTACGAGTCCGACCCAGTGCAGTACGACCTCGCCGCCGACTGGGTGCACTTCGATCCGACACAGCGACCGACCACGCAGCGGCTCCGGAACGGGTCCGAGGTCTCCTGGTGGGCTGAGCAGCCCTGGCAGCCGGACGAGTGGGTGCCGTGCCCGTCAGAGAGCGTCGCCAGAGACTTCGTCGCCCAGTTCACCAGCGACCAGCCGAACCTCCGCGTCGCGCTACGCACCGTCGTCGTGCAGTTCCAGGTCATCTCCACGGAGGACTGAGCTGATCCGCGCATAGGAACAGCAGACCAACCGACCGACACACCCCAGGAGCATCCGATGGCCTTCAACCACGCAGCACAGATCGCCGAAGCCGACCACGCCGTCCGCACCTTCGTTGACAACGACGCGGCGTTCGTCTCCACCCCGGAGAAGTTCATGCTCGCCGCTGAGGAGTTCGAGACGACCTGGGGGCCGGAGCAGGGCACCCGCGTCATGGTCCGCTCCTTCGAGTGGGGTGCGCAGGAGAGTGAGGTCTCCATCGGCATGGCGGACATCGTCGCCCTGCACCAGTTCCTCGGTGGCATCATCGGCCGCGCGAACGGCGTCCCCGAGTCCGACGTCACCGCGCTGGGGGACCTCCACGAGGTCATCGCCGGTATCGAGGACCCGAAGCTGCACGACCAGCTCGTGACGGTCCACAACCGGTTCCGAGCCGAAGCAGGGCTCTAACCGCCGGCAGCAACTACCGCGCATAGGTGAGGCGGCAGACCACTTCCGGTCTGCCGCCTCACCTCGTTCAAGGACACTGACAATGCGTCTCCGCCTCGCCGCTGCTGCGGCCACCATCGCGACCGTCGCAGCCCTCGCCCTCACCGGCTGCGGCGACAACACCACCTCCGCCTGCCCGCCGACGCACACCACGAAGCCGAAGGCGGCAGCCACCGACACCGGCTCCGTCAACCTCGCCGGGTTCTCGTCGTTCCACTCCACGAGCGGGTTCCACTCGTACAGCGGGTCGCACAGCTCGTTCGGTGGGAGCCGTTCCGGCGGGTTCGGCGGGTCGAAGTCCTACACGGCACCGAAGCCGGCGCCCAAGCCCGCGCAGCCGAAGCCGGCACCGAAGGTCGCTCCGAAGCCCGCGCAGCCGAAGCAGGCGCCGAAGCCGGTCCAGCCGAAGAGCACCACGCCGAAGAGCACGACCCCGAAGCAGACGACGCCGAAGAAGCCCCTCAACCTCAACAAGCAGGGCACGACGACGCCGAAGCAGACGACGCCGCAGCAGCGCACGAACCCGAACCAGTACACGCCGCAGAACCCGCAGCAGTACGGCGGGACGACGAACAACTACCACCAGTACGGCTCGACCGTGCCGTGGTGGATGTTCTGGTCCGCCGGCCACGGATCCAGCACCTGCCGCTGAGCGACACCGCCGACAACGAAGCGGCCACGCCCCGACACCGGGACGTGGCCGCTTCCGCGCATAGAGGAAGCACCCCCCCCCCGATCGCCACCTCAGGAGCAGCCACATGAAGAACAAGTTCATCGACTGGTCCGGCGAGGAGGGCCGCTACGGCGTCGGCAGGTCCGGCATCCGCTACTTCATCCAGACCGGCACCGGCGCCTCCTACGGCACGTACTACCCGACCTGGGTGGATGGCGACGGAACGCGGTACATCGTGCCCGTGAGCGACCCGGACGAGTTCGACGGCACCATCCGTGCGTCGAAGACCGCCGCCCGGAAGTTCGAGCAGCGCCGGCAGCAGCGTCAGCCCGCCCTCGCCGCCGTGACGGGGGACGAGCTCCGGACGCAGGCCGCGTGGTACCGCACCGCCCTCACCCACTGGCCGGACGGCATCAACGCCGACGTGTACCGCGCCACCATCAGCGTGCTCGAGCGAGCCGCGACCACCATCGACCAGAACTGCTGAGGAACCCCGTGCCGACCATGATCAACACCGAGCTCACCTCCTGGACAGGTGACACCATCATCGGACCGTCCGGTGACGTCTACCGCCTTGACGACGACTTCGACACCGGGCTCGACGTGCGTGTCTGGGTTTGGAACGCCAAGACCCGCGACCTCGACCAGCTCGACACCCCAGCCGGCACCACCCCGAAGACGCGAGACGAAGCCCTCGCCGTCATCGAAGTGCACTCCCTCGCAGCCCTCGCCGCGAAGGAGCCGACCGCGGCCACCGACGATGACAAGCAGCAGGACGAACTCCGGAAGGCGGCCGCGCAGCAGAACCGCTACTTCGCCGGCGTCCTCACCGCTGCAGACAAGATCACCGACGAGAGCGCCCGCCAGAGCGTGCTGAACGCCCTCGACGAGTACCGGGCCGACGCGTTCGACGGGATGATCCACGAGTACTGGGTGTTCCCCGGCGTTCCCATCGGCAAGGTCAAGGACGGCTTCGGCAACGACAGCGCGCTCGAACTCGCCGAGCGGGCCGCCGCCGACTGGGCGGAGAAGACCCACGACCAGGCGACGGTGGTGTCCGTCCGGTCGGAGCGAAACCCCGACGGCAGCGCCTGGTCCCCGGCGACGTACTTCCAGTGGCAGGGCGTCCGCGGCGTCACCGAGGAGCAGCTGCGCAAGAACGAGCCGACGGAGCGCTTCGATGGCTGACGCGTCGGCGAACCTCGACCCGCAGCCGTGGACGTGGGGTTGGACCCGAAGCCCAGTGCTCACCTGGACGGAGAAGCACGGCTGGCCCCGGTTCAACCCGGAGGAGCAGTACGAACAGGACCCCGCCGAGTACGGCCTGCACCCCTTCTGGGAGTACTTCAACGCCCCGTACAACGGGGAGGCGCTCCGCGACGGCGACACGAAGACGGAGTGGTTCGTGAAGCACCCGGAACACAACACGTGGGTGCCCGTCCCGCACGAGCAGGTAGCGATGCAGTTCCGGCAGCGGTGGGCACGGCAGCACCCGAGTGACCCGTACCTGCCGCTGGCAACCCGCACCACCCGCATCGAGACCTACGGCGAGGACACGGCATAGGGGCGGCATGACTGCTTCCACAACGCCGTGCGGCGCAACCTTCGGCACCGCCATCGGAGCCGGCCACGTCTGCCGCTGCACACGCACCTCCCCGCACACCGCAGACGGCACCTACCCGCAAGCCCACGGCTGCCCGTGCATGAACTGGTGGCCGCAGCCCCGCGACCTCGCTCGACAGCAGGAGAAAATCCGATGACCGACATCACCGACGTCCTGACCGACACGCTCGAGGGCGACACCGCCACCGCTGCGGCGCTCCTCGACCGGTTCGACATTCGAGAGAAGACGACCGTACGCGTCACCCCACCCGCCGCCGCGGTCGGGCAGACGTGGCGGAACAAGCGCAGCGACCGTCTCGTCCTCATCACCGAGGTTCCCGCTCCCGATGCCGACCCGTCCCACGCATCGTCGTCCATCCGTTGGGCTGCTCTCACCGGCAAGGGCCCGGCGACCGGAGAGGTGTGGGGAAGCTACTGGACGGCCAAGTTCGAGTTCATCGCCGCGGCGCCGGCCCCCGACGACTCCAACGCCGTCGTCGTCTACGGGCCCGGAGCCGCATCGGTGCACGTCAACGACGACGGCGAAGTCTCCGGCTCCTGGCCGGTGCTGCTCCGCCGCGGCATCGAAGTGATTGTCGGCACCCGCATGGGCCGCTACGGCGGCATCATGGCCGACGTCGACGGCCGCCGCTTCGTCGAACGCCACGACGAATGGTGGCAGGGACGAGGGTTCCAGATCACCGAACCGTCGATGCCGGAGACGTACGTCGTCAGGCGTGCAGCATGACCGCCGTCGCGCCGGCGCCGCACCACTCACTGCAAGCGCTTCGCGAGGACTGGGGAGACGCCGTACCGCTGGCGATGTGGGAACCGATGTTCGGTTGGGACTTCGAAGGCGAACCGCCCGTCACCCCGAAGTGGCGAGTTCGCCGGTGGAAGATGCTGGCGTTCCTCCGCGGCTACAAGGAGCGACTCCGCGCACTGCGCGCCCTGACCACCGACGCGGCGACGAACGACGCCGGCAAGGGCACGATGTGGGCTCGGTCGAAGTGGAACCGCCTGCACGTCATCCCGTCCCTGCTCATCGGCCCGGTCACGTTCACCGAACCCGACTTCAACGCGAACGCCGACGAGCTCGCCGCCTACGACGATGACGGCGGGTCCTACTCCTGGTCGGTGACGCTGCTGCATGCCACCTACGGGTGGGCGCCGCTGCGTCGCGTCTACATCTACCGAGAGTCCGAGTCCACGTACTAACCCGCACGGACGGGCATAGACCCCGTCATGCGCGCCGAACTCCAGGAGACCGTCAACCTCGACGACATCCTCGCCGCTGCACCGCAGTTCGAGGAACCGACCGGGTTGACGGTCTTGCTGTTCCGCAAACCAGACGGCCGGCCGCGATCAGCGTTCCTGCAGCTCGACCGCGACGGGTTCATCACCATGCGAAGCGTGCAGTTCCGACGAGCCGACACACCGAAACACGGAACCCGCATCCTCGGCTTCATCGACCCGGCCACACCGACCATCGAGTCGGTCGCAGTCAGTCTGCGCCAGTACCGCGACGGAGCGCCTGTCAGCGGACTGCAGCCCCTCATCTACGACGGCGCCTACCTCGACCGGCTGCCTGACGTCATCACCGCAACGGCCGGCAGGAACTACATCATCAGGCGTCCCGTGCGGAACTTCCCACCTGACCCATGACGCCTGCCGCGCCCGTCACCGCATAGACGTCGGCATGACCTTCACCATCAGGCACACGTTCCGTCCCGGTGACCTCGTCGTCCACCGACACCCGAACGCCACTGCCGATGGGGGAGTGCTCTTCGGCGCCGAACCTCGGCAGGTTGAAACCACGACCGCGGACACCGTCCACATCACCATCGGCGGTCACGACGCGTCCCTGCATCCGTATGCTCTGGACTTCGCCCCCGGCATGAAACTCATCGACCCGCTCGGACGGTTGGTGACGGTTGTGCGTGAGGTGGAGCCCGCGCCCACGGAGTTGATGACTCGCGCCGCCGTGAGTGGCGTTGGTCGTGCTTGGATCCCCACGTTCATGCTTTCTTCCCTCCAGGTGGAGTCGGAAGCGACCGTGTGGGGTGTCCGCAATCCCGGCGGCAGCATCACCTGGTCCGACGAAGACACCGCCCGGCACGCCGCGTCGCAGCGCCCCAATGCGGAAGTGCTCACGATCACCGGTCGTCCAACCGTCGTAGACCGGTCCCCGGCAGCCGGCCAGCACGCCCTCGTGGACCTCGACGAGCTCCGCCGCGCCGTCGAGAAGGGGCCCAGTGCCGTCGCCGCTCTCATCGGCCAGCTCGAGAACAGCGGCGACTTCCTCACCGACGTGGAGGAAGCGCTCGGCACCCCTGGTGGTATCAGCCGGCTCATCGCTGACCACCGCGGCACCACCACCATCTGACGTGGTCCGCGGATAGCAGCAGCACCACCCGCACCCTCCACGAAGGAGCACCCCGGTCATGCCGTTCACCCGCACCCGCACCTCACCCGTCGGACGTACCGTCTGGTACGCCGGCACCGACGCGAAGCCGGGCAGCTTGCTCACCGGCGACCTGACCATCGAGCAGGACCAGAACGAGAACGGCTGGTTCGGTGTTCGCGTCACCAGCAACGTCCTCACCCCGCTCCGCGTCGAGGACATGCTCCCCGCCGTGCATGACACGTTCTGCACCCGGAAGAACCTCACTCCCGACGTCCGCCTGCCCTGCGGCTGCCGCACCAGGGCCGTCACCCGCCACGGCCTCGAACCGATGTCGGAGGAGGACCGGAAGATCCTCACCGTCGTCATCGGCACGCTCCCCATCCCCGTCAGCATCGCCGGTCGCCCCGACGTCCACAGCGGCATCCGCACCATCGAGGACCGTGAGGAGCTCATCACTCGCATCACCGACGCCGGTTTCCGACGCACCCCGTTCGCCGGCGACCACGACCCGCTCGAGCGGAAGGCTCTCGAAGTCGCCATCGGCTACGACGCCACCACCGTCCGCGTCGGCGACGAGTTCATCCGCACGTTCCGCACCGCCAACGACCGCAACGACACCGTCCACCGCATCCTCACCGCCGGCTACCGCCTCCACCCGACCGTCCGCGCAGCCCACCCCGCCCTCGAAGGAGCCACCGCATGACCACATTCACCGTCGGCGACCCCGTCGTCCTCCTCGCAGACCTCGACTCGGACACCAACCCGCTGACCGACTTCATCGGCGGCCGGCTCGGCACCGTCGTCCACGACAACTACGCCACCGACACCCTCACCATCTGCGACGACACCACCGGACGCATCTACGACGCCCCGTACGAGAAGGTCGCGTACCCGGAGGGCACCCCGCTGCACAGCACCAGGTTCTTCGACCTGCTCGCCATCATCCCGCGCCGAGAGACGCAACAGCCCGGGTGGCCACACATGACCCAGTTCGACCGTGGCGGTGTCATCGACCAGCTGCCGACCGGACATCTCTCCTACGCCGGGCACCGGCCCCGCATCATCGGCAAGCGCATCTTCGCCGCCGGCGCACCCGTCGTGCACGTGCCCGGCGACTGGGACGGCACCGCCGACGTCGTCCGCTCCCACCACGACGTCACCACCGTCCGCCTCGACGACGGAGAGCTCCGCGCCGTCAACACGAAGGACCTCGCGTACCCGGCAGGGCTCACCGTGCAGACCCGCCACCAGCACGACGTGACGAAGGATCCCATCCGGCAGCCCGTCCCATGGGACAACGGCGGCGGCGTCCACCTGACCGACACCACCCACGGCTACGTGCCGACCAGCGACCTCATCGTCACCGACCCGACGTCGGACGACCGCTGATGCCCACGCCGCTGCGTCTCTGGCTCGACGACGACCGCCCCATCCCGGACGGCTACAACGCCTGGGCTCGGGACGCAGCGGCCGGCATCACAGAACTTGAGGAAGCGCTCACCGCGAACCGGCACATCGAAATCGTCTCCTTCGACCACGACATCATCAGCACCGACGGGCAGGAGTTCCGCCCCGTCATGCGGTGGATGGCCGAACACGACGCCTGGCCAGACACCGTCCGCGTGCACACCGGCAGCAGCATCGGCGCCGAATGGCTGCTCGGAATCGCCCGCCGCTACGCACCGGCAGACACTGCTGTCATCGACGCCCGAGCAACAAAACGGGACGGTGGAGCACAACCGCTCCGCACCGAGCGCACGGACGCCGCATCGACAACTCGACACCGCGCATAGAACCTCCGATGAGCAACGACCGGATCGGCGCGATGAGCGACAACGAGTTCCACCTGAACGACCAGGTGGAGGTGCTGCCTGGCCTGCCAGCAGTCACCGAACTGGAAGGCCGCACCGGCATCGTCATCGGCGTCGAACACAGCAGCCGCCTGTGGGTGATCGTCCTCATCGACAAGAAGTTCTCCGGCCGCCCCGACCGTGGCTGGCTATTCGCCCCCGACGCGATCCGACACGTCACCGCTGAGAAAGCGCAGGCCGCCTGATGGCACATCCACGCTGGCCCGGGTTCAACACGAAGACCGGAAACCCCGAGTACGACAACCACTCCCGCCGGCTGAACCGACGGATCTGGAAGGACGTCCAACGCCGCGTCCGCGTCACCACCCCTCGCGGCCGCCGACGGAAGAAGCAGATCCTCCGTGTCGAAGGCGGCAACTACATCCTCGCCATCCACGCAACGGCGAAGATGCTCTACGAACGTGACCACCCCACCGTGAAGGACAACGACTGATGGAACGCAACCCCGCGACGTACCGGAAGGCGGCCGAGAAGGTGCACGCCCTCAGCGCCGCAGCCGGCAACCCCACCCTGAAGCGCGACGGTGACACCCTCCGCCAAGTGCACCCCGACGGGTCCACCACCAAGGTCGCCGACATGCCGAAGGACATCGCCGCGCTTCTCGCCGCCACCGGCGGGAACACGTTCCTCCTCGCCTACCTCGAAGCGCAGTTCACCCACACCGCCGACCAGCTCGACTACTGGGGCAACCGCATCGGCCGAGACACCGTCGACCCCGAAGGTGTCGTCCTCCGCCTCGCTGAGTCGTTCCTCCCCGCCAAGCGCACCACCAAGCAGGTCGCAGCATGACGCTACGGCGGAAAGTCAGTGACGACATCGGCGCCCGCGACGCCGCCTACGCCGACTTCGACCGAGGCGGCATCGGTGACGAGAGCACCAGATTCGCGTTCCGAGCCGGCTGGGAACGCGCTGCCCGCCTCGCCGACGAGAAGGACAAGCGCATCGCCGAGCTCGAACAGGTCGTCGTCGCCGTACAGGCACTGCTCCCCGGCGAGCGAACGTTCGCACAGTCACTCGTGCGTGACCACAACGGGAACCCGTTCCCACAACTCATCGACGCGGACGCCGTGAAGGCTGCCCTCGAACCCGCCGGCGACGTCCTCGCCCGCGAACGCGCACACGGTGCGTACGAGGCGCTCGACACCCTCGGCCGGCAGATCCACCACCGCGACATCGTCCTCTGGCACGGCGACACCGGCGTCAGCGTCGACATCGACGACCCCACCGGGAAGAACCAACCGCTGGCGCTGTGGCTCATCGACCGCGCCGACGAACACAAGCAGAAGGCGGGCACCCCATGACCGATGGCATGACCATCCACTACGTCGAATCGACCACGGTGGACGAGCAGATCCGGGCGAGCTTCGCGAAGACCGCGCCGGCCACCCCGTCTGAGCACACGTACCTGTCCCGCCTCAGCCGGGAACTGCTGACACGGTGGGAGGCGAACGCTCTGACCGCTGATGACCTCCGCGCCATCGCGGACCTCGCCGACACCGAGTGGAACGACATCGACCAGCGGTACGCGCACCTCGGGCTGACCGCCGCCGAAGGGTACGAGTCCACCTACCAGAAGCGCCTCCGCTCCGACGCTGCAACCTTCCGCAACCTCGCCGACAAGAAGGACGCCACCGGCGCCTGACCGCGACGGTGGAGGAATCAGCGCCCGAGGGGGAGGGCAGGAGACAGCGGCGGAACGACCGGACGCTCGACGTCGTCCCGCACCACCGCTCGAGCACAACATCGTCAGTAGCCGCTGCGACAATCGACAGATGACCACCGTCCGAGGCCGCATCCGCTCCACCGCTACCCAAACCGCGGAAGGGCACGCAGACGACCCGCAGACTGCCCGCGCGGAAGCACTCGCCGGCCTCGACCTCACCACGAACGAACTGCTGCAGGCGAACACCGTCACCGCGAAAGCGTCCGGCGACATCACCATCCGTGCCACCGCCCGCTCCCGCGACACCCGCGACCACGAGGCGTCCGGCGCAAACTACGCCGCAGCAATGAACGCCTTCCGCAGCAGCGTCCCCGACGGGTTCAGCATCCTCTACATCACCGCAGCCGACTAACCGACACTGCGGCCGCCGCCGCGCACATGCCCGGCATGGCCACCCCAGACACCCGCGGCAACCTGCACGCCCGCGACGGCAAGTTCACCGAGAAGCAGCACACCGCCGACGAAGTCACCCTCACCCCATCATCGGTCCCGAACTCGGCGTCAGAGATGTACAAGAAGATGGTCCGCGACCGCATCGAGAAGATCGCCACCGACCTCGAAGACATGGCCGCGGAGATCCGCCATGCCGCACGAACCGTCGACACCAATGCCGTCGCTTCCGTCGCCGACGTCGTCCACAAGCTCGCATGGGGCCAAGCGAACCTCGGAGTTTCCGGGCTTCTCCAGGACGCCGGCAACGTGCAGACAGCTGAGGCGTACGAGAAGGCGCAGACCGCCACCAAGTACACCGACGCCATCGAAGGCGCCCGCACCATCGAGTACCCCGACGCCGGCGCAGAACTGCGCGGCTCCAACGGCGCCGTCGTCTACGACACCGACGCCCTCGAAGCAGCCCGGAAGCATTACCGCGGGGAGTAGGGGGCGGCGCAAGAGCGTGCACTGGGGAGCGGTTGCCGCATCGGGACCAGTGCCCTGTCTTCCAACGCCCTGAGGAACCGCATGCCGCGGCAATGCTCGTCGACGAAGCGCTCCTGCTCATCAACGCCCTGCAGCGGACCGCAAGCGCGACATTCGAACCGCGCGAACTGACAAGCGTCACCAGAATCGCCGTTCGTCCGCGCATACCTCTTCTGAGCAGTGACTCCACTGCCCCGGGAATACCGGTTCTGAGCGTCCGACATGCGGAACCTCGTCACCCCACTTGAGGGGCAAGACGAGCCACAGTCAGTTCCCTATGCTCAGGAACGTCGCAGGGGGTGCGCAGCCAACTGGCCGCGCGCGGCAAGGACCAGTCCTTGGGGAGTCACGGCGAACACCACGCCGCAGTAGACCGCCACCAGCACGTTCGACGCATGTCTACGTCACGGTGACGCCACGCGGCGTGCAGAAACCACCCGTGACGAAAGGCCGCTGCGTGACCCGCAGAACCACCAAGACCAGGGCAACCCTCGCCGTAGCAGTCGCTGCCGTGGTCACACTGCTTCTCACTGCCTGTGGTGCCGTGATCGACACGACCATGACCGTCGAAACCGACGGATCCGGCAGCCGCGTGATGACCGCCACCCTCTCCGCCGAAGACACGGAGAAACTCGAAGGCGGCGACACCGCGGTGGACACCTCCATCCGCAACCACCTGCCAGCAGAGCTCACCTACTCCGGCATCAGCCCCACAGACGACGGCGGCCTCTCAGCCACGTTCACGCTCACGTTCTCCTCCACTGAGGACTACAAGCAGAAGGTCACGGCGCTCCTCTCCGACACCGCCTCCGGCGTCGACGCACCCGAGTTCACCGTCAGCGACTCCACCCTGGTGCAAGGCATCACCCTGCAGGAGTCATTCAGCAGCGGCGACCTCCTCAACTGGATGTTCACCGGCCTCGTCGCCGACGGCGTCGTCACCAGCGACGAAGGCACCAGCGACATGTACGAGGACGGCATGACGTACCTCGACTACGGCGGCGAGCACATCAACAACATGGGCGGTCAACTCGACTACACCGCCGAGCAGAACCACGGCTTCGACAACGTCACCATGGCCACCAAGGTCACCGACCAGGACCACATCAGTCGCACCATCACCTACGCCATCGACCCGTCCCGGTACGACACCGACAAGGAGCGGCTCGAGAAGTTCCTCGACGATGCCACCCCGAAGGGCGCCAGCGTCGTAGCAACAGAACCCGGCACATGGACGATGACCTTCACCGGTGACGCCACCGCCATCCAGAAAGACACCAGCACCGCCCTCGGCGGTGCAGACGCGACGTTCACCATCGACTTCGCCCCGATGAACGGCGACCCGTCCCAACGCGTCCTCTGGCTCAACGACGTTGCATCCTGCGACGCGGTCTGCTCCGACACCGCGTCCGGCATCATCACCGATCACGTCACCGCCGGTAAGGGCTACGACCCGCAGACCATGGACCTCGAAGGGGACCAAGGCGGGCCCGTCGGATTCAAGTACTCCCCGAAGATGACCTCCGTCACCAGCGACACCACCGTGAACTTCAACGGCGGAGTCACCAACGTGACAACCCTCGTCGTCCCCAACAGCAGTGTGGAAGCCGTCGGCAATGGGTTCGTGCAGCGGTACAAGCCCAGCAAGAACGCCGGCGCGTTCACCACCAGCAAGGGCAAGAACGAGACGACCTACACAGTCACCATCACCGGGGACAACGTCGACACATTCCGCGCCAACTACGCCAAGTGGAACGACCAGTCGGCATTCACCATCGTCCCCACAGACAGCAGCTTCTTCCTCCGCCACGGCGAATACGACATCGACCCCGGAACCGACCGGCTCGTCGAAGGGCACCCCGTCACCGACGGCGTCCACGTCGCCGTTCACCTGCCCTTCGGCACCTGGATGAAGCAGACGGAGAACCCGGACGACAGCACCAGCACCAGCGTCACCGGACAGGCCGTCACAGCACCCAAGAACGCCCACTACGTGCACGTCCGCACCAGCAGCCCAACCATCCCCGGCCTCATCACCGCCGGCATCCTCGCCGCAGCGCTCACCTTCGGCATCGTCATCCTCGTGCGCCGGCGGAAGGGGGTCGCAGCGTGGGCGACTAGTCGACGAGACGCGGCCCGCGCCAGCTGGGCGGACGCGCAAGCGCGCATCGACGAGGGCGTCGCACATCCCGACGCAAGCAGCTACAGCGGTGCCATCGACCGGGGCAGCGTCCTCAACCTGCCGTCCGAACGAACCAGCCGAACGACTGCAGGTGTGCTCGCTCTACCGGAAATTCCAAGCAACAGCAGCCAGAACCCGGGACTCCTCAACCTTCCGAGCACGGCTGCGGTCGCCCACCGGCCGAGCCTGCTGAACCTCGTCGGCGAACCACCAGCAGCCCGACGTGGCACCCCGCTCATCGACTGGGCGAACTCCGCCACGCCGACCACCCAGACCAACAGCAAGGAGCAATGACACATGTTCGACGCAAACACGGCCACCGCAGCCCCCACCAGCCCCGGCGGCCAGACGACCGTTCCCGCTTCGCAGCTGCAGGCGCAGGCGCAGCCGGAGACTCAGTACCCGTTCCGGCTCCTCCGCGACGAGAAGGTGCTTGCGATGTACCCAGTCGCTCGCATCCGT
The DNA here is from genome assembly GCF_003234255.2 of Curtobacterium sp. MCSS17_016. NCBI lineage: Bacteria > Bacillati > Actinomycetota > Actinomycetes > Micrococcales > Microbacteriaceae > Curtobacterium > Curtobacterium sp. MCSS17_016. The sequence continues at coordinate 444,316 of NZ_CP126255.1, read as the reverse complement.
CGCCCTCTCGGCCAGCTCGCGAGCTACCTCTTCGTCACCGACAGCCGCCTCGTCTACTCCGCAGAGGCGAAGACGATCGTCTCCACCTCGGCGTTCACGAACGAGTACCACATCGACACCATCAAGGGTCTCAGCGTCGGCCGCCACAAGGGGCTCAGCGGCCTCGGCGCAGCCGCCCTGTTCGGCTCCATCGCGAACTTCCTGTTCCTCATCATCATCACCGGCATCCTCGCCTCTGTAGACGATGCAGGCCCCTTCGCAGTCCTCACCGGCATCCTCGCCTTCGGAGCCCTCATCGTCGGCGTCATCAACGCCCTTGTGTTCCGATCCACCACCAGCAGCATCAGCGTGTTCGGACCCGAGAAGGAAACCGCCGTCTCCGCACAGCTCGAGAACGACCTCATCCCGAAGTCACTCATCACCCTCGGCCTCTTCGCCGTCTTCGGTCCCCTCGCCGGCATCGCCAACATCATTCACCGCATTGCCATGGCCTTCGGCCTCCTCACCGCCGGCGACGCACCCAACTACTCCGACATCAACAACGCCGACCGCATCTCCTACGAAGCAGGCGCCCTGATCCATGACATCCAGGCTCGCGGTATCGAGGCAGGCGTCTAATGACGGTAGAGGACAAGGGGCCGCACGACGACGCCCACGCAGCGTGGCTGATCGACGCTGGCGAGCCGGTCTACATGCTCATCGGCTCGCTACTGACAACCGAGCTTCCAGTCAATGGGAGCAAGCACCACGTGCTCGTCGGCCAGGGCATGACGCATCCCGTCCAGGAACACCTCGTTCCCCTCTTGGAGTTCTTCGCCGTTCCACGAGCGCTTAGCGAGGCCCGTGACTGGCTTGCTTGGGCTGAGGCCCCAGCGGACTTGCTCGAGGTCTTCGTCGAGCGAGGCATCTTCGCGCGAGTCGACACAACGAGCCCGCTCTCCGCCGCGGAGAGCCTGGCAGAGTTGCGCGTGGCGCCAGAGTGCTTCGCAGTAGAGGAGGGCGCGGGCACCGATCGCTATGTGGGCATTTCGAGCTCGCCCGACGGTGCGCCCGAAAACTTCATCTCGCCAGAACTCGCGCAGGCCCTTTGGGCGGACCTCGGGTCGGGCGACATCCCCAGCACCGTGCAGCGGGTCGCCGCTGATTCGGGACAGTCACAGGAAGTCGTAGCCCGGAAGATTCTTGCTTCCGCCGCCGAGCTGATCGAACAGAAGCTGATCCGAGTCGAATGGGTCACAGTCGATGAGTAAGGGGCATCTTCGTAACTATGACTCCGCGTACGACATCCTCGGGGTCAAGGGGGTGCGTGACAAAGCACTCCAGCAGTACGACGAAGTCTGGGACAAAGGGCAAAACCTTTTGGGTGTTGCAACACCCCTTCAGAATCTCATTCAGGCGGGTGGCGGAGTGTGGCGAGGCGGTAACAAAGCCTTCTTTGCTGTCGCCCCATACATCCCAATCTTTGGGGTGGCAGCGAGCCAGCATGACCCTCTGACGCAAGCTCTCACGCTGGGCTTGGGCGGCGTTGGCCTAGCTGGTGCGATCCTTGGGGGGAAGAAAGGCATCGCAGCGATAAGGCAGGGTATCGCTGGCTGGAAGGATCCACTCAGACTTCGCGACACGGGAGCGAAGATGAGTCCCTTCCGTGACTCTGCAACTCTCGGCATTCGAGACGCTAAGAATCCGGTCGACTACGACGCAGGTGTCCAGGCCAAGCGACTTCGCGAGCCATTCGACAAGAATTGGAGTGAGGACAAGAAAGCCGGGCACGAACAAGCTAGCAGAATCCTCAACGGGAACGGCAAGGAGGCATTGGACGCTTTCGGGCTTGCCTCGCGGGAAGCGCTCTGGGCCCGACAAGACGCGCCTTCGAAGCAGCCCGAAAACAGCCCGAGCCAGCCGGCGAACGGCTCCGAAGGGAACGGACGAGGTGGCGGCGGCGGCGGTAGCAGCGGGGAGCATGCCGGTACGCCTGCAACCGACTCCGAACCCTCGGCAGCGCAGACCGGCAGCAACCTGATGCGAGAACAGCCAGGGCGTGCAGGAGCAGAGCCTGAAGGTGACACTGCGCAGGAAACGTTCCCAGAGGCGAGCGCGGGACTGGAGTCTGCGCGAAAGGTGACCCCCGAGCTCGAGCCTGAAGCGACGCACGACACTGAGCCTCAGCACGAACCAAGCTTGCAGCCCGAAGCGGGACCTGAGAACGAGCAGGAGTCTGAGCAGGAGCGCGAAGCCGTTCCCGAGCGAGAGCCCGATCAGCACCCGAGTGCCGTGCAGGAACCCGAGCAGGATCCGGACATCGTTCCCGACCAGGAGCTTGAGCAGGAGCCGGAGACCGTTCCCGAGCAGGACCCCGACCAGGTGTCTGAACCCCAGCAGAACCCCGAGCAGGTGACTCAACCCGAGCAGGACCCTGACCAGATGGCTGTCCCCGAGCAGGAACCGGAACCCGAGCTCGAGACCGAGCAGGGGCAGGAGCCCGAGCAGGAACCCGATCAGGGTCTCGAGCCCGATCAGAGTCCTGAGCCTGAGCCTGATCAGGGGCCCGAGCCCACGCCCGAGCAGGATCCGGAACCCACGCCCGAGCAGGATCCGGAACCCACACCCGAGCCTGGGCAGGAACCGGAGCCTGAGCCAGAGCAGGAACCGGAACCCGAGCCTGAGCCTGAGCCTGAGCCAGAGCAGGAACCGGAACCCGAGCCAGAGCCAGTGCCTGAACCGGAACCGGAACCGGAACCCGAGCCAGAGCCAGAGCCCGAGCCCGAGCCAGAGCCCGAGCCAGAGCCAGAGCCAGAGCCAGAGCACGAGCCTGGCACTGGGCCCGTGCCTGAACCGGAGCCGGAGCCGGAACCAGAACCAGAACCAGAACCAGAGCCCGAACTTGAGCCGGCAGCTGAGAGCGCTCCGGAGCCCTCATCCGAACCAGAAGCTGAGCCTGAGGAGGGCCAGAGCTGGGGTGGGGGCTGGGCATAGGAGAGTAATGAGATTCACAGAAGAGGTCACAAACGGCGATGTCCTGACGGACGCCGTCGGGACGGTCGGAGCTCAGCCGGCAGAGTTCGGCGTGCACGGCACGAACGGCACCGCCTGCACGTTCACCGACGCGACCTTCGGCCGTCACGTGCTGTACCTCGGCGGTATCGGCACGGGCAAGACCGTTGGCATGTCTGCTCTCATCCGGTCCGTGCGCGAGAGCATGACCGCCAACGACGTCATGGTGGTCTTCGACACGAAGGGGGACTACCACGGTGAGTTCGCTCGACCGGGTGATGTCGTCGTCGCGGGTGCTGACGCTGAGTCGTACCCGGAGCATCGGTTCTGGAACCTGTTCCAGGAGTTCGCGGGCCTGCCCGCGGGGCATGCCGCGGAGGACGAGATCTTCGAGATGTGCAACGGGCTGTTCGCGAACTTGCTCGAGACCGGTGGTGACAATGTGTTCTTCGTGCAGGCCGCACGAGACGTGTTCACCGCGTTGGTGACGGCGATGTTCCGCGAGTCCACCGAGCTGACGAACGAAGATCTGCGGTCTCGCATCGGCAGCATGTCGGTTCCGGAGATGCAGGAGCTGCTCGACCGCCCGGACAACGCCGACCTGCGCGGCGCTCGGAACTACATCGCAGCGGAGAAGTCACCGACCGCCCAAGCTTCCGTCGCCTACATGCAGCAAGTCATCCAGGAGTCGTTCCGCTCCGCGTTCGGACGTCCGGGCGACTTCAGCATCCGCCAGTTCGTCCGAGCGAAGGGTGCCCGCGCGCTCTTCCTCGAGTACGACGTCGCATCCGGTGGCATGCTCGCACCGGTGTTCAAGACGATGCTCGACGTCGCCATGAAGGAAGCGATGTCGCGCCAGCGCACACCTGGCCGGGTGTTCTTCGTGCTCGACGAGTTCGCGCTCCTGCCCGAGCTCACCCACCTGACCAACGGGCTGAACTTCGGCCGGTCCCTCGGGCTGCGGTTCATCGTCGGAACGCAGAACATCAAGCAGGTCGAAGCGATGTACGGCAACGAGATGGCCGCCTCCGTCCTGTCGGCGTTCGGAACCGTCTTCGCGTTCCGTCTCTACGACGGCGACTCCCGCGACTTCGTCCGCGGCCGGTTCGGGAAGAACAAGAAAGTCGCACGCTTCGACTCCAACGTGCGCAGCAAGGGCATCAACGAATCCATCATCGACGGCTACGTTGTCGAGGACTGGGACCTGTCCTCGTTGCCCGTCGGGTGCTGCATCGCAGCCCTCCCCGACCACGCGCCGGTTCGGTTCCAGTACGCGCCACCCAAGCAGGTGTAGCACCAGCAGCGTGACGCTCATCGCGGCGGAGTCTCTTCGGAGGCTCCGCCGCTTCTCGTCGCGCCCCTCGAGAGCTGGATGCGGCTGTGAACTGGGATTTCTCTGCGTCGAACGGGAACTCACGGCTGCCTGGATCGTCCGCGCATAGGGGTGGTGTCGGTCACCGCAGTGGTGGTCGGCACCACCAGTAGAAGGAATCAGAGAATGAGTGCAGTCCCCAACATCGCGTACCTCATCGGCAACCTGACCGAGGCGCCGCGCTTCAACACCGTGAACGGTGTCAAGGTCGCGAACTTCTCCATCGCGCAGACCGGCCGTGTCCGCGACCGTGAGTCCGGCGAGTTCAAGGACAAGCCGGCGGTGTTCGCCAACGTCTCCGCGTGGCGTCGTCTCGCCGACAACATCGAGGCGAGCGGTCTCGGCAAGGGTGACCGTGTCGTCGCGATCGCCGAGGCGAAGCCGAACTCCTACCAGAAGGACGGCGTGACCGTGAACACGGTCGAGTACGAGATCCAGGAGATCGCGGCCTCGCTCGAGTTCGCGTCGGTGCGGGTCACCCGCAACGCCAAGGGCTCGGGTCAGGGCGCCCCGGCGGCGCAGCCGCAGTCGGCTCCGGCCCCGCAGTCGGCGCCCGCGCCGGCCCAGGCCGCGCCGGTGAACACCGCTCCGGCCGCTGCGGCGCCGGCCTACGCGGCGGGCGACGACGACTTCACGTGATCAGTCGTCGTAGCTGACGGACAGCCCGAGGGCTGACCGGCACCACTACAAGGGAAACGCCCCGAGCACCTAGCCGTGCTCGGGGCGTTTCTTGTGCGCACCCCATGCGTACAACCACCGTGAACACGTCGACCGTACCGGACGGCGGCTGGCAGCGATGTTCGGGTGCTTCGCCGCATAGGACCAGGCATGCTCGCCGCGCCTGCCACAGTCACCGACATCATCGGCGCGCACCCGCTGATCACCGTCGCGGTGGTCCTGCTCGTCGTCCTGTTCCTGGCAACGAGGAAGCGTCGAGAGCAGAAGCCGCAGCAGGACCAGCGCCGGATGTTCACCGGGTCTCAGAAGCAGGAAGCGAAACGTCGCGCAGGCGGTCGCTGCGAACACTCCAGCATGGGCTTCCGCTGCAAGCAGCCCGGTCAGCACGCCGACCACATCTACCCCTGGTCGAAGGGTGGGGCGACAGAGATGTCGAACTGCCAGTCGCTGTGCGCCCGCCACAACCTGCAGAAGTCCGCGACTGTCCCGTCGCCGTTCTACATCCACCGTCTCCAGCGCCGTCGCGCCCGCTACTTCCCCGCCGGGGTCAACCCCCGCGTGGAGTACCGGCTGGGCCGCGCCCACTGAAAGGCGTAGCCGATGGTTGACGACTACATGCCCCGCCGCCCGCAAGGTCACGACGGTGAAGACGGTGGCGAAGAGCAGACGCGGCCTGGTGCCGGGCTCGAAGCGCGCGCAGCACGACGACAGCAGGCGATGAGCGCTGGCCGGAACGCCCCGAAAGCCTCCGGCGGTGACATCGCCGCGGCACTCCGCGACGCGAAAGCACGCCGCGCGCAGCAGAGCTCGTCGGCAGCGGCAGGAGCTCGAGGTGTCACTCCGGCATCCACCGCCCCGGTTACGCCGTCAACGCCGGCAGGTACGGCATCTGCCGGCGCGAAGAGCGCGCCGCCGGCCGCACGTCCCACATCGAGTGCTGGCGCTCCCGGGAAGGGCTCGCGGTCCGCCGCAGCAGCACCAGCCGCTGGGGCCACTGCTGTGACCGGTGCAGCTGCCCGAAGCGTCACCCCGAAGGGCGGCGCGGCGAAGCCCAGAGTGCCATCTGCAGTGCAGGGTGCCACCGGCAGCATGTCCGGCGCTGCCGCGGCCGCTGCGAAGACTGCTGCGGGAGCAGCGAACGGGGCCGTGAATGCGACCAGCGGTGTCGCGGGGAAGGCGGCCGGTGCCGCCAGTCGGATCCCCGGCGTGGGGAAGGTTGCCGCCGTCCGTCGGACTCTGCCGCGCAACCAGGCAGTCGGTGCGAACGGCGGGAAGGCCACGGCGGGGGAGCAGGCGAAGAACCTCGGCAAGGACGCTCTCGCAGCCGCAGCGAAGGGAGCTCTCACCGGTGGAGCTGCCGGCGCTGCGAAGGGCGTCGTGTTCGCTCTCGTCCGCAACAAGTGGGCGATGGGACTCATCGGCAGCGCCGCCGCGGTCGCCCTTCTGGCGCCGTTGGTGCTGATGGGTGCGATGACGACGCAGACGAACGCTGCCGCCGCTGCCCGGAAGGGTTACGACACCACCGTCGCCATGCAGGCTGCCGCGCAGTCCGGCGCGAAGGACGAAGACATCAAGCAGGCCCAGATCGACGTCGGTGACTCCGACATCCCGTGGCAGATCTGGCTGGCGTACGAACGCAACGGCGGCGACAAGGTCATCGACAAGCTCGCCGGGAAGGTCGTCGAAGACACGCCAAGCACCGGCGGTAGCAGCGGCGGTGAAGGGCGTGACGACGAGGAAGACGGTACCGGGTACGAATCCGAAGACCAGGAGCACGTTCCGAGCGCGCCGCAGCCGACGTCGACGCCGAAGCCCACCTCGACGCCCGAGCCGACGAAGCAGCCGGAGAAGACTGCTGAGCCGGCACCAACCGGCGCGCCGACAGGGACACCGCAGCCAACCCCGCTGGCGAACACCGGCGATGACGACGAGCAGAAGCACGACGAAGCCGTCGAGAAGCTCATCGACAGCATGCAGGCGAAGATGGCGAAGGACGACGGTAACGTCGGGCACTGGGACCTCCTCGCCGGCACCGTCCTCGCCGACGGGAAGACCGCGCAGTACAAGCTCAGCAAGGACGACTCCGACAAGAGCGTCCAGGCCCGGGCGAAGAAGCTGTGGGTCGGGGTACTCACCGACCCAGGCGATGTGGAGAAGAGCGAAGCGGAAGCGGCGTTCGACGCTGCCCGCAACTGGACGCTCGGCACGCTGAACACGTGCGGCTCCGGGTCCACCGGCGGCGGGGCCAGCGGTTCAGCACCAGGGACCGCCCCAGCAGTCACCGGTCCTCCGACAGAGACAGCTCCCGTGGATGCACGCCCCGGCACCACCCTCGAGACCCTCGCACCGGGACAGATCAACAACTCACGCGCCATCATGGGCATCGCGAAGACGATGTTCGGCGCGTCCCCTGACGAGGACCAGAAGCGCGCCGCGGAGATCGGCATCATCACTGCCATCGTCGAGTCGAACATCGAGAACCTCGACTTCGGTGACCGGGACTCCATCGGTGCGTTCCAGCAGCGCGACACCTGGGGCACCCACGAGCAGCGGCTGAACATCTTCTACAGCTCGACAGCGTTCCTCCGCGTCCTCATCGCCCGGCCGAACTGGGCAACGAACGAGCCCGGCTCCGAAGCGCAGGGCGTGCAGATCTCTGCCTTCCCCGACCGGTACTCACTGCACATGAAGCTCGCGACCGCGTTGGTGGACTCGTACTGGGAAGGTGTGGACCCCATCCCGCTGCCGACCCCGCCGGCGCCGCCGGGGCGTATCACCGACGGGCACGGGAAGGTCATCGGCGGTTCCGGCGCATCCACCGGCCCTGACGACTCCACCGGCGGCAGCGGTGACAGCGGCGGCACCAGTGGCAGCCCCACGACGAGCTGCAACACCCCGTCGTCGTTCACCGGCGGGGCCATCGGCCCGGGTGACCCCGGGCCAGAGAACCCCGGCCCCGGAGCGAAGGGAAGCACGCCGCAGGCTGACGGCGACAAGGTCGCCGTCGCCCTCGCCTTCGCCGGCCTGGAAGTCGGCAAGCCGTACGTTCTCGGCGGCGCGGGCCCAGACGTGTGGGACTGCTCCGGCTTGACGATGAAGGCGTACGGAGCTGCCGGCATCAAGATCGGGCTCACCGGAGGTGTCCCGCAGCACAGTTCCGGCACCCAGTTCCGCCACGCACCAGAGGACCAGGTGTTCCCCTGGGCCGAACGTGAACGCGGTGACCTGGTGTTCTGGACCAACGGCAGCTCCGGCACGTACCACGTCGCCATCTACCTCGGCCAGGATAAGAACGGCACCGACTGGCAGATCGCGGCGACGAAGCCCGGGTCCACGGTCAAAATCCAGCCCGTCTGGGGACAGGGGCAGGACCTGGAGACCGTCGTCGTCCGCCCCACCGTCGGCTCCGTCAACGGGGAACGGCACCGCACCGACGGCCGCTGACCCGCCATCACCCGGACATCTCCCTGTCCGCGGATACCAGCAACGACCGACAACCCACCGCATAGGACATCCATGGACCGCCGCAGACTCCTCACCATCCTCGGCATCGCCGCAGCGATCGCCGTCATCATCGCCGTCATCGTCGTGAACGTCGTCTCGGCACCGAAGGAGTCGAAGGCGAAGGACCCCGCCGGGACCGGCGTCGTCAGCGGCGGCAAGACCGCGACCAGCACGCGAAGCGCCACCCCGGAGGAGACGCCGACGCCAACGCCGACGCAGATCGGCGACGGATACGTCAGCGAGGACGGCGACCAGCCCGACGCTCAGACGCAGGCGACGTCCGACGCCGGCCCGCAGGGCGCCGCGCAGACCGACCAGGACACCGCTGACCAGGCAGCAGCGTTCTCCGCCGCGCAGGACTTCGTCACCGCGTGGGTCGGCTACGACGACACCACCCCCGCCGCAGTCGCCGAGCGCGCCGCAACCATCAAGGCGCTCGAAGCGCCCGGCGCTGGCCTCGAAGCGACGAAGTCCGCCCTCACGAACGCGTACAACGAGACCGCCCCTGACGCGCACCAGGTCGCCGTCACCAGCATCTCCAGCGTCACCGCCGGCGGCGAACGGAACGGCCACTGGGTCGTCTACGTCATGGGTGCGTGGACCACCACCGCCATCGGCGGCGGCACCGGCAACCAGATTCACGGCTACGGCCGCTGGACCGTCGAGCTTCCGGCGTACTCCGGCGGCGAGCAGAAGGTCTTCGCCATCGAGGAAGCGCTCCCCGGGTACAACTACAACGACTGACCGGCAGAGGGCCGGCGCCGCGCATAGAGCCGTCATGCGAACGCCCCGACTCCTTCTCGCCGCCACCGCCGCAGCCCTGACCATCACCGCCCTGGCGGCCTGTTCCGCAGGCGCGCCCACCGACGACAGCGCCGCAGTCACGCAGCAGCAGCAGCAGCATGCGCCGGACGGTCGCTACGCCAGCCCGCTCGAGTCCCGTGCGTCTGGTTCCGCATCTGCGTACGCGGACTGGGTGCGCCTTCCCGACGGGCGGAAGGTGCTCTGCATCTCCGACATCAACGGCGGCTACGACTGCAACTGGGACGACATCCGCCCGAAGGACACGAAGTGACCGCGGCCCGGCTCCGCCCCGCTCTGATCGGCGCGGCCGCCGCCGCGGTGGCGTTCGGCGTCCTCGCCGGCGGATTCACCCTCGGCCAGCAGACCGCCCCGGCAGCAGCGGACACCGTCCGGAACGGCAACCACGACACCCCGAAGTACGCCTCGCGCGGCGGTGACGTCCGGTACTACTCCGACTGGGTAGAGATGGCCGGCGGCAAGAAGGTCCGTTGCATCACTGCGACGGACTACTCTCAGGACACGTTCGGCGTCTCCTGCGACTGGCCCACCGCCGACCGCTGACGGGGGTCCGTGGCGCCGAAATCAGGCCGCCGCACACATAGGCGGCATGACAGACAAGCGACAGGCTCGAGCACGTGACATCGGCGCGGCAGTAGCGAAGGGACACTCGTCGACCGAGTTCGCGTCCCGCAGCTTCGCCGAAGACACCGTCGCCCCGCTCACCCTCGCCGGTCCGCCCGCATGGGACGCCACGGTGACACCGACGGCGGACCAGGAGCGTCGAGCCCGTGTCGCAGCGGCGCAGGCGCAGGCGTTCCAACCGTCACTCGACATCACCGAACTCGCCCGGCAGAAGGCGATCATCATCGCCGAGCAGGAAGGTGCGTACAACGCCTGGGCCAACGGCCAGGAGCACCCGGACGACGACCAGTACGAAGCCATCTGGTCAGGACTCACCCCCGGCGGCACCAGCGCGGTGAAGGCGCAGGAACGACTCGACAAAGCCCTCGCCAAGCGGGCCGAACTCGACCAGCCCGGCGCCGACAAGAAGGGGGCCGGCTACGCAACGTCGGACCTCGCCCGGAAGCACCTCGACGAAGCGATCGCCCTGTACACGGAAGCGCTTCGCTGCGGCGGACGGAACCTGTCCGTCAACCAGGCAAACGTCCGCCAGAACAACCGCGTCGCCGACAACGTCCCCTTCTGAGCCCCGCCGCGTCGCATAGTGGTGAGCATGACCGACCATGACGACATCCTCACCGTCAGCAGCGCGGACACGTTCGTCGAATGCGGCGACGGCTGGTTCCCGCTGCTGCGCCGGCTCGACTCCGCCCTCAGGAACATCGACCCGAACTACGAAGCGCTGCAGGTGAAGGAGAAGTTCGGCACGCTCCGCTTCTACGCGAGCACGATCGGCCTCGACGAGGACGCAAGCAGCCAGTTCCACAAGCTCATCGCTGACGCGGAAGGCGAATCCGCACGCACCTGCGAGACGTGTGGACAGCCCGGGTCGCTCCGCAACGACCGCCGGTGGCTGAAGACCCTCTGCGACGCACACGCCGCCACCAGGTAGCGGCAGCCGCCGGTAGCGCCCAACCCGCATAGGGAGGCGGTGAGCACCGGAACAGCAGTCATCGCCGGCACGTGGAACAAGCCGCAGCTGCGGTTGTACTTCCACCCGAGCACTCCGCACCAGGAGTCCCCGCACCGGACCCTCAAGGAGTGGCTCGAGGAAGGGCTCATCGGGAAGAAGGGCGGCCAGGCGTTCTGGAACCGCAGCCACGGCTGCTGGATCGTCAACGCCACCGGTACCGACCCGGACCGCCTGTTCCAGCGTGCAGGCTTCGAACTCGACTTCTCCGAGACCGTTGGCACCACCCTCGACGGCGTCATCGGCCTCGACGAACTCGTCACACCGATCAGCCGCCTCACCGCCAACGGCGCGAACGCGATGGTTCTGCCCCGCCTGTACGGGTTCGACAACACCAAGAAGGCGCTCGGTGCCGGCGCGATGTGGGACCGAGAGCACAAGCGATTCGTGTTCCCCGCCATCGACGCGATGCACCGCGGCAGCCCCCGGAAGCACATCAACTGGGACCCCGCCATCATCGCCGCAGCCGTTGACCAGCGGGGACGCATCACCACCCGCGCGGACCTCGTTGACGTCGCAGCGAAAGCCGGCTCCGCGAAGGACATCCTCGAGATGGACGCAGCCGACGTCGCCACCCTCATCAATGAGGTCGGCGACGTCCCCGACTGGTTCGGCCTCGACCTGTACCCGTTCCAACGAGTGGGCTCCATCGCCATCGCCGCCGGCCACAACGCGCTCTTCGACGAGCCCGGGCTCGGGAAGACCCGTCAGTCCATTGCCGCCGCCGCCATCGTCGGGTCGAAGCGCACCCTCATCACCTGCCTGCCCGTCGGTCTCACCGGCTGGCGCCGAGAAGTGCTCGAATCGAACCTCCACACCCTCGGCGGTGCACACCCAGACGGCGACGTCGTCATCATCCGTGCCGGGAAGAAAGAGCCGGAGTTCCCCGAAACCGGCGTCATCATCACCTCCGACGGGCTGCTGTCCTCCCGAGATGAACTCCGCGGTCGGCTGATGGCGTGGCAGCCGGAGTTCTTCATCTACGACGAAGCGCACCGAGGGAAGTCGTACGACTCGAAGCGGTCGAAAGCGATCCTCGAAGTCGGGGTTGCGACCACGAAGACCCCACTGCCGGTCACCGGCACACCACTGCTGGCGAACCCCGCCGAGCTCGCCCCCATCCTGCAGCTCTCCGGCCACCTCGGACCCGTCTTCGGCGGGAAGGCTGCGTTCCTCGAGCGGTACTGCAAGGAAGACCCGTTCGGCGGGTACCGGGCGCGGAAGGAGAACCTCCCCGAACTCCGCGCGAAACTCGCCGACCATGTGTGGGTCCGCCGACGCAAGCGCGACGTGCTCCCCGACTTGCCACAGACGCAGAAGGTCCCGAAGTGGGTGGACGTGCCCCTCACCGAATACCGGAAGGCGCACCGTGAGGTCATAGGGAAGCTCACCGACTGGGTGAAGGAGTACCGGAAGGAGAACGGCGGGCAGAACCCCGACGAGGACACCATCCATGAGTACGCCGCATCCCAGGTCGGCCTCGTGTCCCTCCTCCGCCGCGCCGCCGGCCTGTCGAAGGTGGACGTCCTCGTTGAAGACATCCGCCGCCACGTCGACGAGACCACCGAAGTCATCAACGGCAAGAAGGTGTTCACCCGGCCGCTCATCGTCTGGACCCAGCACCGCGACGTTTCCGACGCGATGGCGCTCGCCGTCCCCGAAGCGGTCGCCGAATCCGGCATCATCCGCGGCGGCGTCTCCCACGCCGAACGTGACCGCCTCGTCGCTGAGTTCCAAGCCGGGAAGATCCCCGTCCTCGTCTGCTCCATCGCAGCCGCCGGCGTCGCCATCACCCTCACCGCGTCGTCCGACATGTTCTTCGCCGAATCCGACTGGACGCCCGCGCTCATCCGTCAGGCGATGGACCGAGCTGAACGCATCGGCCAGACCGCGGAACGCATCATCGCGACCACCTACCTCGCCGAAGGCACCCTCGACGGGCGCATCCAACAGGTCCTCAAGGAGAAGTCGAAGATCCTCGACGTCATCTTCGGCGACGGCAACGACGTGTCCGTCATCGACGACGGCGACGACACCCAGTCGTCCACCGAAATCATCGAACAGCTCATCAACGACATCATCAACGGCACCGTCGAGAAGCCATGAGACGATGCTGAACGTGGGGGTATCGGATTCGCGGGTACGACGGTGAACCCCCGCGACGCGTTACGCCAACGCCGTGAACGCCGTCGCCTCGAGCGGTTCGCTGTCGCGTGCTTACGCCTCGACGCACTCCTGCAGCAGCACCCCGACGGGCCATCCCGGTACGGCACCCTCGCCGTCGCCGCGACGGAACTCCTCGAACACGGGTGGGTCGCCGACGACCTTCACGACCTCGCCATCTCTGCTGCGCGGCCGCGACCCTGGCCGACCGTGAAAGCCCGCGATGCCGGCGCCGACATCCCCGAGTGGGTCGACGACGCCAGCCCACTCGCCACCGACGTCGAACAGGCAGCGCTCGAGCTCAGAGCCAACTGACCTGCTCACGGCTGCATAGACCAGGCATGAACGCAGCCATCGCGACCACCGCCGGCATCCTCGCAGCAGGAGCCTTCCTCGGCGCCATCGGAACGACCACCGCCCTCGGAATCAAAACCGTCCGCCCGAGGACCGGAGTCATCGCCATCGCAGGACTCGTTTTCCTCGGTGCAGTGATGGCGGGCATCGCTGTCGGGGTGTCCCAGTGACAGCCCGGACCTGAAGCGCCTCACCAACGCTGATTTACCAGCCGGACGAAGCCGCGTCGCCGCATCACACCGGAGCGTGACCGACAGCATCACCTGCACGCACTGCACGGCGACCCTCGACCTGACCGAAGCCTCCGACGACCTGTTCTCCTGGGGTGTCCACCGCGGCTGGGTCCTCGTCAAGCGAGCAGGCACCACCTGGGCGTACTGCCCCACACACGCCGACATCACCGGCGCGACCCGCAACCGTTGACCGACCGGAGGTACGATCCGACCATGAACGGGATCAGCAGGAAGCTACCCCGCCTTTCCAGGCGGGAGTAGTCCTGGAAGCGAGGCCACCATGGCCCACAGTCCCCACCGTCGTTGGAAGGGTTGCCAGATGTGCAAGCCCTGGAAGAACCGCTCACACGGCGACACGGAACGCGCACCGTGGGCGGTTCGCCGGCAGGTCGGGAAGACCCGCCGCTGGAACCGCCACGACACGGAATGACTACCGCCAGGTAGTCAAACGGGCTGACTACCTCACGGTAGTCAGCCCGTTGTCATTCCTGCGACGAAGTCAGTTCTTGAGCCCCGCGAGGTAGTGCTCCGCGTCGAGTGCCGCGACAGCGCCGGAACCGGCAGCCGTGATGGCCTGGCGGTAGGTCGGGTCGATGACGTCGCCGGCGGCGAAGACGCCCGGGAGGTTGGTCTTCGACGTGCGGCCCTGGACGGCGATGGTGCCCTCCGGGGTGAGGTCGAGCTGGCCGTGCACGAGGTGGGTGCGTGGGTCGTTGCCGATGGCGATGAAGACGCCGTCGAGCTCGAGCGCCGAGGTCTCGCCGGTGACGGTGTCACGGAGCTGCACACCGGTCACCTCGGTGTCGCCGTCGATGCCGGTGACCTCGGTGTTCCAGATGAAGTCGATCTTCGGGTCACCCATGGCGCGGGTCTGCATCGCCTTCGACGCACGGAGGGAGTCCTTGCGGTGGATGACGGTCACCTTGGACGCGAACCTGGTGAGGAACAGCGCCTCTTCCATCGCGGAGTCGCCACCGCCGACGACGGCGATGTTCTTCTGGCGGAAGAAGAAACCGTCGCACGTGGCGCACCACGAGACGCCGTGACCGGAGAGCCGCTCCTCGTCCGGGAGGCCCAGGTGCCGGTACGCGGACCCGGTCGCGTAGACGACAGCGAGCGCCTCGTACGTCTCGCCGGAGCCGACCGTGACCTTCTTGACCTGGCCCGTGAGGTCGACCGAGACGGCGTCGTCGTACAGGACCTCGGCACCGAACTTCTCGGCCTGCTCCTGCATCTTGACCATGAGGTCGGGGCCCTGGACACCCTCGGGGAAGCCCGGGAAGTTCTCGACCTCGGTCGTCTTGGTCAGCTCGCCGCCGGTCTCGACGCTCGAGGCGACGATGAGCGGCTTCAGCTCAGCGCGCGCGGCGTAGATGCCGGCCGTGAACCCGGCGGGACCGGAACCGATGATGATGAGCTGACGCATGACGAGGGGCCTTCCAAATAGGGGAGCGGTTGGGCTGCACGTTCTATGCGGCGGAGGTCCGCGCACCCCACGCTGGGGGTCGCGACCGCCCGGTGGCCCTCGGCAGACTGTGACGGAACCTCGAGGACGGTGCGATGACTGATACGACGGCTGCCACAACGCCAGCAGGCTGGTACGTGGATCCGCTCGACCCTGCGAAGGCGACCGCCCGGTACTGGGACGGAGCCGCGTGGACAGAGCACACAGCACCGCTCGCCCCGCCAGCCGCTGAACCGGTGGCGCCGGCACCGACAGCCGTTACCCCTCAGGCTCCCGCACCGCAGCGGACTGCGCCCCTGCCGCCCGCGCGACAGCGGAACGTCGTCGCCATCGTCGCTGCCGCAGCCGGTGTGCTCGCGGCTGCCGTAGCGGCAGCGCAGTTCGTCCACGCCATTCCCGCGACGGCGGACCTCACGCCGTGGTGGTGGGCGGCCGCTGCACTGGTCGTACCGGTGGTCCTCGGCGTCGTCGGCTTGCGCCGTGCCGCGTGGACGCAAGCAGGGAAAGCCATCAGCGTCGTCGCCATCGTTCTCGGCCTTGTAGCGGGCGGCGTCGGCGGGTGGATGCAGTGGCAGCGCCACACCGGTGAGCAGCAGTTCCTCAGCGCCATTGCCGACGTCGACTCGAAGCAGGTGCAGCCGCTCAGCGACCGGCAAGCGCTGACCATGGGGTGGCGGTTCTGCGAGATGGTCCGCGCCGACGAAGGCACATCCGCGATGACGTCCTACGTGCTCGCCGAAGCCAAGGGTGGCCTCAACGCCGAGACAATGGGTGCGACGTTCGGTTCAGCCGAGGTGAACCTCTGCCCGGACCAGGCCGACGACATGGAGACGTTCTTCGACCGGTGGCAGAAGTCGCTGAACAAGGCAGACGGCGCTTCACTCCTGTTCGGGCTGCTCGGCTCCTAACCCGGTTCACCCGCTCACGAAACGGCGGAGGTCCGCGCATACCTCTGGCATGCAGACCTCCAACGCCGCCCGCAACCGTGGCCTCCGCCTCTCCGCCGCCCTCATGGCCGCCGCCATCATCGTCGCGGTCATCCGCTTCGCAGCAGGCAGCACCGCCACCGACGGTGTCTTCTTCCTCATCATGACCCTCGCCGTCGCGTCGGTCGGCGTCTACTGGAAGGTCGCCGGCGTCGCACGCCTCCGCGAGGAGCGGGCGAACGCCGCGGATGAGGCCGGCCACACCGCCGTCATCACCCCCATCACGGCTGCTGGGCGGCACGACGCCGCATAGACACCCTCGTGCCCACCACGAGGAAACCCCGACCGCAGAAGCTGTTCCGGTACGAGCCGGTCAGCAGCCGACCCGTTCTCCGCGCCGCTGACATCGTCACCGCCGCGTTGAAGCTCACCGGCGCCAGCGACATCGACGCGCTCATCGCGGACCTTCGTGAGCCGGAATCGGTCACAGCGACGAAGCTGAAGCCGATCCAGTTCACCGAAGCGCAGTTGAACCTCATCGACCGGTACGCCGGCCACATGCGGCTGCTGCGCAACAAGCCGACCGTCGCCATCAACGAATGCCCGACCTGCGGCATGGTGTGGGCTGCGACCGCGAAGCAGGGCAAGTGCACCTTCACGCGCGACTGCGAAGGGGTGCCCGGGAAGTCCGGCACCGCGAAGAAGGTCGCCCTCTAGACGGCGCCCGCCGCATACCTACTGGGCATGGCGAAGAAACTCCTGCTCGCGGCCGCGGTCATCCTCGGCATGTGCTTCCTCCTCGTGCACACCGGGCAGTGGGACAACGTCGTCTCGTCGCTCAGCCCGTACGCCAAGCAAGGCTCCGACGCTGTCACGAAGACCGTGCACAGCGCTGCACCGGAACTGCCGACCGCGGAGGACCTCCCGAAGGACGTCACCGAAGGGCAGCGGAAGGTGCAGGACGCGCTGAGCTCCGCCGGGCTGAACAAGACGAAGTCCGACGCCCGCACCCCGTCATCGGCGGTGAAGGTCCTCGACAAGCTCGAGGAGACCACTACCGACGCGAAGGGCCCGTTCAAGCGGTCCGCGTTCGGACCCGACTGGGACACCGCGCACGCCGGACGCTGCGATGTGCGGAACACCGCCCTCAGCCGGAACTTCACCGACGTGAAGCGAGCCGGCGCCTGCACGGTCACAGCCGGGACCCTCCACGACCCGTACACAGGGCGAACCGCCCAGTACACGTCAGATAGCCCGTCCACGGTCACCATCGACGCTGTCGTTCCGCTGCAGTGGGCATGGGAGAACGGTGCGGACACCTGGTCGAACGCGAAGCGGGCCCGGTTCGCCGCAGACCAGAACAACCTCACCGTCACCGTCGCAGGAGGGAACACCGGCAAGGACGGCGGCGGCCCGTCGAAGTGGAACCCCGCCGACCGCGACTACCTGTGCACGTACGTCACCCGGTTCATCTACATCGTCAACGACTACGACCTCACCATCGACGCGTACGACAAAGCCGTCATCCGCCGCGACCTCGCAATGTGCTGACCGAATCCGCGCATAGGGAAAGCATGCCGACCACCATCAAGCTCACCGTCGCCCAGCAGACCGCCGTCAACACCATCGCCAAGCACGGCGGCATCGAACGCAACGGCCGCGGCGACTACGGTTTCCGCGTCGACGGCGGCGTCAACCACACGGACGTCCCGAAGAAAGTCACCATCGACGCGCTGTTCGCCAAGGACCTCCTCCGCAGCGCCGAAAGGGCCGTCCACACGGGCTGGTGGACGAAGTTCGCGCTCACCGACGCCGGGAAGGCCCTCGTCCGCTGACCGTCCGCGGGGTGCCGCATACATACCCGGCATGGCTACCCGCACTCAGCTCCGCAACCGCAACACCGGCAAGCCCGGCAACGGCGGACACTTCGACGGCTTCACCCCAGCCGCCGACGAGGACATCAGCCTGTCCTCCCTCATGGTCATCGACGACGACATCGACGTCTTCTACGACTCACCTATCGAGCACGTGCCCGTCGCCGACGTCGTCACGTTCGACATGGGTGAGGAGAACCTCGTCGCTGACACGCAGCGGCTCGCCAGCCAGGAAGTTGCCCGCATGGGCATGCCATACCACCTCGTCGACGAAGTCGCAGGGGAGACCCTCGCCGCTGTGTACGCCGCGGCCGCCAGCGCCCGCAAGCAGGGCAAGGAGAAGCACATCCACGGCGGGTTCATCCGCCACATCGCCCGCGCGCAGCTGGCGATGAAGGTCGACGGGCACAAGCGCCACGAGTCGTCGAAGGGCCTCCGCATCTGGAAGGAACGCTGCGCCGAACTCGCAGCGACCCTCGGCCGCGCCCTCACCCGCACGGAAGAGGACGCCATCGCCGACCAGATCCGGCAGAACTGGGACAAGCCGAAGCACCGCCCGACGGTGAACTTCCACCGGCCAGTCTCCGAGACCAGCCTCGACGGTGC
Source organism: Curtobacterium sp. MCSS17_016 (assembly GCF_003234255.2). Lineage (NCBI taxonomy): Bacteria > Bacillati > Actinomycetota > Actinomycetes > Micrococcales > Microbacteriaceae > Curtobacterium > Curtobacterium sp. MCSS17_016. The sequence goes on along the minus strand of NZ_CP126255.1, from coordinate 425,695 downwards.
GAACGAGGAGAACCCACGCCAGTTCGCCGCCGAGGAGCAGACCGACCGCGAAGGTGGCGCACGCGCACACAACCTCGCCGACCTCATCGAGGAGAAGGACCTCACCAAGGTGCAGGCCCGCCGGCAGCTGTGGAACGTGTTCGCCGACGAAGACGGTGCCCCCGAAGCCCGTCCCGGCCGGCTCTCCCCGCACAGCGTTCGCAAGGCGAAGACGAACATCAAGGACGCCGTGGAGACCGCCCGCCTCTGGCAGGCCGGCGCACTCACCGACGACGACGCAGCGTCCCTGTTCGCCCCGTTCGGTGACCTCACCCGAGGAGAGCAGGACGCCGTCGTGAAGACCATCCTCGCCCGACCCGCCTACGGCCACCGCATGTGGATCGGCGCAGTGGACTTCGCCGCCAGCACCGACGGCTACCTCGCCTGACGCAGGCCGCGCATAGGGGGAAGGTGACGATGGGCTCCGTGGATACGATGACCGGCATGACCGGCACTTTCATCGCACCCACGGAGCTCACCGCCCTCATCGGCGAAGCACTCCGCGACGGCGATGAAGAGATGGCGACGCGCTACCTCCCCGAGGCAATCAACCGGATCCTCGCCGCCAACGACGACCCGCCCGCCGCAGTCTTCGAAGCGCCCACGGGCAGCACCGGCTACCAACGCTGGGACACCCTCATCGCGACGGCGTTCGCCTGGGCGCTGCACACACGAGGTCTCCACGCGCCAGCTTGGATGACCGACGTGGCACCGCTCAGCCCTGCATGGTTGCTCGACGGGGACCTTGCAGCATCAGACGAATGGCGGAACTACATCCGCGAACAGACCCCAGCAGACTTCCTTCGCAAGGGCATCCTCATCCGCGAACGAGACCTCCGAACTGCATGAACGACAACGACCCGACCACGTCTCGTGGTCGGGTCGTTGTTGATGTGGGCCTCAGATGACGATCTGCGCCACTCCGTTGAACGTCGGGCTGTGCACTGACGCGCGACCCGGCAGCGTGCTCCAGGACGTCGCACGGAGCCTGAGGGGGACCTCGTATCTGGCCCGGTCCTCGCCGTGGAGGATGACCGTTGCCTCAGCCCACGCTTCGTCACCTCCAATGTCCATCCAGTCGCCCAAGGCGCTGTTGGCGAGCACGACGGTCGTACGCAGCGTGGCGCTCTGACGGACAAAGAGGTCGAGCAAGGTCCGTACTGCCTCCACACGGATGTTGTGGCGCTCCGCCGCGCTCACCGCTCTGTACAGCGCCTGATCCAACGCCACAGGAAGCCCGGGTGCAGGGCGCGGCGGCACAGCTCTCTTCACCATCAAGGCGTCGAGTTCATCGACGACGATGACTGCGTCCGAGTGGACGTTCGCGTCAACGAGCCGTTCCGTTGCAACGGCGATGAGCACCTCCTCGAAGTCCTCGAGCGAGTCTGAGATGCTGGTCGGACGCAGACGGTCCGGCTTACCAGCGTTCTGCTGCCCGGCGGGCCGGAAGAGATGCACGTCGGCGTCGGCTTCCAGTGCGATCGCGGTCAGCGTGTCCAGGGTGCTCGACTTGCCGAAGGGGCCGCGGCCGCCGACTGCTACGTGGGCGCCGGGCTTCGGCGTCCATTCGATGGTGTCGAGGGAGGCGACACCGAGGAGGGATGAATCAGCCGGGCGGGACGCGGAGAGCGGCAAGTCGAAGTCGTCTGGGGCGAACCGCGAATTGCCGCTGCGGCTGTCGAACCAGAACCAGTGACCGTGAGTGTGCACGAGCGCCTCGTGCCGCTCTGACCCAAGCGCTTCCGCAGCGGCAGCCTGAACGACAGAGAGCGCAGCGGCCGCGACCCGCGAAGAGATCGCCGCGTCTTGTGTCCGCTGATTCAGCGGCAGTGACTTCCAGGCGTCCCCTCGGACGATGACGGGCCCCGGGATGTCGAACGACGGCGTGCTGGCATCACGCAGCAGGGCTGCGAAGAGCGACGACGCGATACCAAGCTCCCGGACCTGGTGGAAGTACGGGGTCAACTTGTCGCCACGGATGAGTCCCGACAGCAGGGACTCACCGCCGGCGTCCGCGGCGAGGGCCAGGTTGTCTGCGAGGTCGTCGGGCTCGTCGGCGCCCGTGATGGCAGCGATGTTCAGGGCGGTGACGGCAGCCTCAGCACGACGAGCTGGGACTTCCAGAAGCTTGAAGGGGTCGAGAGACGTGTTCGGGTCAGCCACATCGATGACAACGGGGGAGTACTGCTGCGCCGCGGTGATGACAGTGCTGGCTTCGCCGGTCAGGTCGAGGATGATCACCGGAACGCCCTGTGCAGCGTGGCGGCGCGCTCCGGCGAGTGGGGAGAAGTCCTTGGCCCGTGGACGCAGCCACACATCGCCGCGGTCTCCGGTGAGGTGCCGGCGGGCTTCGGTGTACGTCTCGCCGGTCTGGTCCTGGCGGGCGCGGATGCTCTTCTTGAGGTTGCTGTTCTTGGTCACAGCGGGTTCCTTCCGGACGCTCTCACGCAGCGCCCTGGGAGGAGGGAGCTGAAAGGGGTGATGCAGGGGCTGCGATCCGGTGAGGACCTTGCCCTCGGCTGCGTCGGTGCCGGCGTGAGCGGCGGGACGCATCGGGAGCGGGCGCGCAGCCTGTGCGCCCTTCGCCTGCTCCTATGCGGCGGGTCGGTGAGGAGCTGCAGGGGCGGCATGGGTTCCGCGCATACCGGTGGTGTGCGAGCAGGCGAGGTAGGTACCCGGTGTGGGGCGTCGACGGCGCCGTCGGGGAGTAGGACACTGGAGCCGTGGTTGTGCAGCGCTCAGGTTCCGGAGGCCCGTCACGGGTATCGGTTCCCAGCGCCTGCGCCGATGACGGGCCGGAACTCCCAGCTGCCGTTTTCAGCCCGCATAGGGCGGTCATGATCACGATGCAGAAGCAGGTAGACCACCTTCACACCGCCGACGACGTGCGGCGTCTCGCGACCGTTCTCCAGGACCCGAATCGTGACCTCCCCGTCGTCGTCGTGTCCACGCCGACCGGTTCCACCGAACCGCGGTTCCTCATGGAGCAGGTGGCCCGCGAAGTTGGCGACACCGCGCTGATCAACGTCATCCCCACCGGCCCGTTGACGTACCACCTGTCCGACACCCTTGGTGACGACTTCGGCGTGTACGCCGGTGCCGGCCGCATCTACCCGGCGGGCACCGACTGGCTCGACGACCGGTCCCTCGCGCCGCTTGTCTTCGCCTACCCGGGCTCCGACAACCGGGAGGTGACGAACAAGCTCACTCGCCGCGTCCAGGAGGTAGCGGGGAAGGCGGAGGCGTTCAACGTCACCGTCACCAGTGGCGGCCGCACCACGCAGCACACCCTCATCGCCGACGGCCCGGACTGGGCAACCGTCATGGCTGCCGTCCAAGCCGACCACGAAGCACGACAGCAGACCGCTGTCACCGCGCCGGCCGCCACCGTCGTCCCCGCACCGATGCAGACCGTCACCGCAGTGCCGGCAACGCGGAAGAAGATGGCTGCGGAAATCGAAGCGCTCACCGCCGAGATCGGACGCCAGCAGCAGGAAATCAACCGCCTCACCGCAATGCAGCCGGGGAACACGAACCGAGCCCTCCGCGAGCAGGTCACGAACCTCGAAGACCTCATCGAAGAGGCACGGAACGACGCCCGCGCCGCCCGCGTCGAGACTGCCCGCGCCGAAGCGAAACTTGCAGCAGCGCTCGCCGCGGCGAAGGAGAACGGGCGCCGCATCGCCCGCAGCGCCAAGAAGGGCGGCAACGCCGTCTCCACCGCTGAACGCCCCATCCCCATCGACATGTTCCCCACCGCGGACGCCGCCGCCCGGCACGCCATCCTCCTCGCCTGGGTGGACCGCATCCCCGCCGCGGAGAAGACGGAACGGCCGCTGCCCGACTACCGACTCAGCGACGGGTTCACCGACTCGTTCGAACCACTCACCGACACGCAAACCACGAAGGCGCTCCGCTGCGTCGTCGACATCCTCACCGGCCGTGACGACCTCGCAGCCCGCCGCGTCCACCCGCTGCGCACCAGCGAAGCCGGCAACGCACCCGCATGGGTCCGCGACGACGGCGCCGTCTGCTTCCGCGCCAACATCGAATCGAACACCGCCTCCGCCCGCCGCCTCCACTACTGGAAGCTGCCCGACGGCACCCTCGAACTCATCCGCATCGTCGTCCACGACACCTTCGAACCGTGACAGGCGGGCTGGCCCGCGCATAGTATTAGAGTAAGCGCGCCAAACGCGCACTCTAATGGTCGGGAGGTGGCTGTGGATCAGCATGAGACGCTGCGCGCGCTTCGCGCCATCGGCATCCGCGCCACCCCGAGCGACGCTTACACCGTGAGAACCGCCAGCGGCGACACCATCCGATGGGGGCGCGCACACCGCCTCCCCACGCCATCCGACGTGCAACGCGACCTGCGCCGCCTCGCGCCGAGGGAACGACTCCTGTACGCGGTACCGCGCGTCACAGCGTCGCTCACCGCAGCTGCCCTCACAGACCCACGGCTCATCGTCGTATCGGCGGCGGACCGCGTCGTACTCGCTGACCAGGTCAAGCACGACCTCGAGGACGCACCGGCACCGACCGCTGCGGCAACGAAGGGCCCGCCGCCGTACGGGCAGTTCGCCCTGCTGCGTGCGCTGCTGCTTGCCGCTGAACCGGTAACACAGCACCAGCTCGCCGCCGCGACCAGCATCAGCCAGCCAGCGGTCTCTAACGCACTCCACGCGCTCGCACCGCTCGCTACGCGCAACGCGGCAGGTTGGACCCTCACCGACGTCGAAGCTGCATGGGAACGAGCGCTAGCCGTACCGATGAACGGCGTCACCATGTACTGGTGGTCGAACCGGCCGCTCACCGAGCAAGCCGCAGCCCTTCCAAATGACGCGCTCCTTAGCGGGGACCTCGCCGCCGACCGCATCGCCGCGTGGCGAATACCGGAACACGTCACCGCGTACGTCCGTGCCGGCGTCGACCTCAGCCGCAAGGGGTTCTCCCTTGGTTCCAGTGACGACTACACCCTCTCCGTCACCGTCCCCGCCGACAAGACAGTCTGGGCGACCGCGGCGCACGCCGGCCGGCCCGGCACCGCCGACCCCGTCATCACCGCCCGCGACGTCCTCCACACCGGCACCACCGGCGACCAGCACGAAGCCGCAGACCGGATCCGAGACGTCGTCCTCCTGCCGCACACACGATCAGCATGAGCATGCGAGACGACGCCGGCCGCCTCCGGAACGACGACGGGCGGTTCGCCAGAGACCTCCGACCGGGTTACGACGGCGTTCCGCTCCGGCAGCCGCTCACGGCGCACTTCTTCGCGGAGAGTAAGACCGATGACGCGGCGTACATCGCCCTCGACGACCTCAGCTCCGTCCTCGCTGGCCACCCCGAAGCGCGCATCATCGGCGGGCACATGGTGTCCCTCATCACCACCGCCTACCCAACACCCGGGCTCACCCCGCGACGCACCGGTGACGCCGACGCCGGCATCCCCGTCGAACTCGCCAGCAGCGGCGCACTTCACGACGCGCTCCTCGACCTCGGGTACGACGCCGAGTCTGGCAACCGGTACGTCCGCCCCACCGGCACGAAGGACGACCCGGCGCCGACAATCGACCTACTCACCGAATCGCTCACCGGCAGGTTCGGCGACCAGAAGTTCGGCGGCCGCGCGTTCAACATCATGCCCGGCATGCACCTCGCGACCAGCAGCGGTATCACCGTCAACGTCAACGCTACCCTCACCGACGACAGTGCCCTCCGCAGTACCGTCACGGTTCCCACCGTCGAAGCCGCCGTCGTCCTCAAGTCCTACGCCTGGCAAGACCGACCCGGCATCCACAAGGACGCCGCCGACCTGCACAACCTCTTTCAAGTCCTCGACCACCACGGAGCCGACGCCGTCGGCGGCTGGCAGCTCAACCAACCCGGCAACATCGGCGCACGACGAGACGCAGCAGCGAACCTGCACCTCCTCGCCGACCGCCTCGAAACGAGGCGCAGCAGACCCGACGACGGGTTCGATCGACGCGCGCTCACAGCCCTCATCCGCCAATACGTCGTCGCCCCGGAGTAGCGGCAACGTCGGGGGTGACCCGGTCGACAGGTCGCTCACCTCACGGGTGACGAGCCAAGGGGGAAGCATGAGGGCCCGGACCATCACCAGCGTCTTGACCGCGCTGCTCGCAGCAGCAGCGCTCAGCGGTTGCACTCAGTCAGCGCCTCCCGAACCGCGACCGCGGCACCGAGCAGCACCGCTTCGCCGGCATCGGAGCCGATGAGCAGCGGCTGCTGCTCAGAAATGGCCCGTTTGGGCCACCACCGACGCGCCTCCGGATGTCGGAGGGACGCCGATATGGTCGACGAGGGGGTTGCAGTGACGGCACAGGGAAGCATCGACGTCGGGTTCGAGCAGATGGCGTCGTCGGTCACCCGAGGGTTGACCGAAGTGGCACCCGCTTCACCTCCCGCGCTCGGGGACGAAGACGTCCAGGGGCTGTTGCGCCGGGTGGTTCACGGAGTTCGGTCCGGTGAGGCGGCAGAGGCGTACAGCGCCCTGTCCGAAGCCAACAGTTCTGCTTCCGTCAGCCTCGAGCAGGTCCGTCGCGCGGATGCGCTGTTCGACGCTGCCATCACTCCGGTGGCCGAGTACCTTCGCCACGTCGCCCCGCGCTCACGCGTCTCAGCTCTCTTGCACGCCGCCATCTGGCGGTCCATCGAGGCGCGCTCACGTGCAACCGGGGGCTCTTCGCTGACCGCCCGAGAAGCGGAAGTGCTCGCCCTTGTCGCCGAGGCGAAGACGAACAAGCAGATCGGTGCGGCGCTCCACATCTCCCCAGGGACCGTCAAGCGGCACCTCGCGAACATCTGCGAGAAGCTGCACGCCGTCTCCCGACTGGACGCCGTACGGAAGGCCGGGCTGCGGAGCTGACGGAGCGCAGACGCTCGAAGCCAGCAAGTCGCGTGCCCAGCCAACAATGATGGGACGTTCTAGGGTGAGGGTCATGGACGATGCGCAGGAGACGTGGCCGCTCGCACAGCCGGCACCGCGCATAGACGACCGTGTGAAGCGCGCCCCAAGCAGGCCCCTGAACCGTCAAGCACTTCTGTCCATCGGCGTCGTCCTCATCTGGGCCGTTGTCGTCGTCGCTGTCACCGTCATCTCGGCCGGGACCACGCCGACGCAGTTCGACTACGACAACGGTGCCGTCCCGCCGCCGCAGACGGACCGTCACCTGAACGCTCTCGCCGGGGTGGTCTATGTGCTTGCTCTGCCTGTGTCCCTCATCGCGCTCTGGCTTGCCGCCCGTTCGCTACGGAAGCCGCGAGAGCAGGTGAGCTCGACCATCGCGGTCATCTTGACGGTGCTTGCCTCCCTTGCAGGCATCGGCTTGGTCGCAGTCGGCGTCGGCACGTTCATCTTCTTCACCTGAACACGGCGACGCCCGGCGCCCTCAGAAGGACGCCGGGCATCGGTCCACGGTCTACCGGCTGATGTCCCAGAGCTTGTCCGCGAACACCGTCGCGATCTGACGCATGTCGTCAGCGTTCAGGTGAGTGGGTTCGGGCCACTTGCTGCTGTTCACGAACACCGCGCGGATGTAGATCAGCGCCGGGTCGGTGGAAGTCAGGAGCTGATTCGCGAGGCGGTAGATGTTGTCGCGGGAACCGCCGAAGCGGTCTTGGACGAACTTCGTCAGACGTTCACCCCACCGTCCTTCGTTCTCGAAGTACTCGCGGGTGCCGCCGGCGAGTGTCGGCGACGCTCCGGACGCGATCCGGTCGACCAGGTCGTGTGCGACGGCGTCCTGAATGAGATCGGTCATCCCGAACGAAGAGCCGCGAAGCGTGGGGTCGGTGGAGAACAGGTACGTCTGCGCCCACTCTGTGGCGGAGGAGTACAGGTTTCCGTACCGCTGCCAACCATCGCGGATGACCTGGAGGAGGTCACCCGCCCAACCGACATAGTCGGACAGCGACGGGTAGTCCAACTTGCCGTTGTCGAGTCCGTTGTGGATGAGTGCACCTGCGGCGCCGAACAGGTGCGCGGTGTCCACAGAGGTCCGGTACTGCGGGTCCACGAGCTGGGTCTGCTTTGACACCCCGAGTGTGTCCACCCAGTTGGTGAAATCGCGGTTGATGTCGCCGGCAAAGATCGTCCACTCGGAGCTGTCGAAGTCCGGGATCCGCATGTAGTGGGTCAGCAGTTCGTTGTCCGACAGGCCGGTGTTGTGCGAGGTATTCCACTCCTTCGCTCGCGCTTGCAGCCAGTCCAGGTAGTCGAACGCAGCAGCGTTCGGTTCCGGTGACTTCACCAGACCGAACACGCCGGCGTCGCGTCCGGAGGCGATGTCGTTGTCGACGTTGATGAGGCCGGAGCCGCTGCCGACGTTGATGGTGCTGATCTGGTTGAAGGCCCAGTTCGTTGGGAGCAGGAACCCGAGGTTGCCCGACCATCCGGTGGACATCCCTGCGATGAAGCTCTTCGAGGCGAATCCGAGATTGGAGACACGTCGGCAGACGTTCCGGGTGCCGTAGATGCCGATGGCGTACGGCGATCCGAGCTCGAGCATCCCCTTCTGCACTGCACGGAAGTAAGGGATGACGCCCTGCGGGGAGTCGGTGAATCCGTCCGGGTCGATCTGCGTGTCCGTGGCGTCGAAGTCCACCGCGAAGTAGATGGTTGTCCCTGCGGGGAAGCCGAACTTCCGGGCGGCGTTCACGGCGCGGATGACGTCCACGCCACCCTGGAACGAGGTGAACCAGCCGTAGCCGCTACCTTCCTCGAAGATGGGGAAGACGCCGAGGCCGGCGGCGAAGATCGTCTGCAGCTCGCCTGGCTTGATGACCTTGTCGATGGGGTCCGGTACCTCAGCGGTCGGTTCGAGGTTGGTGAGGTACCGCCCGACGAGGGTGTACCCGGCGTTCCGGAGCGCGTCACCTCGGGCGGCTGTGACGGTGGAGGCGCAGTCCACCGCGGTGCCCTTGCGGGATGTGTCGCCGGCGCTGACGATGAACTCCGCCCAGGTGCGGTACTCGCCGGCGCCGGTCTGGTCCGCGGTGCTGAATCCTTCGAACCGCTGGAACTGCTTCACGAGGGTGCTGTCTGCAGCGGTGAAGGTGCTCGTCGGGCCGGTACCGAAGCCGTTGAACGCCGCTGCGGCCTTGAACAGGTGCACCCACTGCGCTCCCGATGAGGAGTCGGTCGAGCCGACGCGGATGACCGCCGCTGTCTTGGCTCGCAGCTGTGATGCGGTGGTTGGTCCCCAGAGGCCGTCTGCTCCGGAGCCCTGCCCGAGTTCGATCTGGATGGCCTTGACGAGGTTCATCTGGGTTGGTCGGTCGTACACACCGCCGGTGGAGTTGTACGTCCAGTTGGCGTTGCCGCCGTAGCGGTTGTTCAGCCAGCGTTGCCCGGCGACGATGGAGTCCTTCCCGCCTTCGATGGGGACCGACGGGTCGGTGTTCAGCAGCGCCTGGAACACCTTCGGCGGGAGGGTGATGGGAGCGTTGTCGGACAGGGCCACTCCGAGGTTCACCTCGAACTGGCGGATGGAGTTCTGCGTGTTCGTGTCCCAGACGCCGTTGTTGTTGCTGCCCGGGTACCCCTTCGCGTACAGGGCAGCCTGCACGAGCTTGATCCACTTCGTGTTCGTCGCAGCATCGGTGGACTCGGTGCCGTCGATGGCGCCGTGAGCAGCGAGCTTGCTGACCGTAGTCGGCCCGAACGCCGGCACGACGGGGGAGATGCCGAGCAGCGTCTGCAGACCCTCGATGATGCCGTTGACCGTGTTCTGGCCCGGGTAGCCGTCTTCCTTGACCTTTGTCCATCCGGAGACCTTGCCGAAGGTGCTGTTCAGCCACTTCTGCGCGTCCTGGAGCTGCGTGTCAACCATGGTGTTCCTCCTCAGTGAGCGGGCGGCGCCCGTGTGAGGGGAGATCATCGGTCATGAGTTGCCCGAGGTAACCGTTCTGAGACGAAGATGGCCTGAACGGCCCATGTTTTCCAGCGTCGCGGCTCCGAGTATGGTCGACGCCGTGGCGGCGGACATCATCGACTTCGGTCTCCACCACCGCCCTGCCGACCCGACGGAGCACATCCGCGTCGCACTCGAGCAGCACGGACGCATCAGCGAACAAGTCACCGACATCGCAGTCTCCATCGATGTGTGGCTCCGCTGCGCGCACGCGGCCGCGGCCGACCTCGGCCGGACCGTCGATGCTCGACACGCCGGCGCCTGGGTCTGGGCCGAGCTCCGCTCGTAGACGGTGTCGGCCGCCACTGGCAGCATGACAGTCATGCTGATGGCGGCACGCTGCAGGGCCTGCGACGAGGAGCACCTGCTCACCCGAGACGGGACGATGACCGTCCACAACCGCGGTGACGGCACCCGATGCCCCGGCTCCGTCGGACTGAACCGACCCGCACCGCGCCGTTCAGCGTCGGTGCCGCGACGGGAACGACCATCTTCGACGACGGAGCGCACCCGCGGCGGCGGCGAGCCGCGGCACACCGTCCGACTCGACCAGAACCACCCGCCGTACGCGAAGCAGCGCCTCACCTGCCCCGAGTGCGGGTTCACCGTTCCCGCCACCATCTACGGCCGGTACTCGCCACACCGCGTCCACAACCCTGACGCCGTCGGGAAGAAGGCGATGAACAAGGCCCGCCGCGGCTGCCCGGGGTCCGGCCGGCCCATCCCCGACAAGCAGCTCGCCTTCACCCCAGCCGCGCCGCCGGAGCCCGCACCGCCGACACCCGAGCCTGCTGAGCCGGTGAAGGTGTCCTGCCACTCCTGCTTCGCCGTCACCACCCGGCTCGCCGGCGGGAAGTACGCCGCCCACCAACGCCCCACCGGCGGCTGGTGCCCCGCAGGCCGACCACCGACACCCGAAGAGCGTGCGAAGGGGAAGCCGAAGCCGAAGGGACGCGGCAGCGTCTGGACCACCAGTGCCGGACTCCCCAGCCTCGGCCGGCACCGGTAACCGTCCGCGCATAGGGGAGGGGACAGCAACCGCTGACCCTGAGGAGCAGACCGTGACCGACTCGAACTTCGACAGTCGGCTGACCGCCACCGCGTCCGTCACCCGCGACCACCGCGGTCGCCCCTTCGACCTCGCACCGTACGACCGTGCGCACATCCGCTTCCACCTCGAGGTGGACGGCAGCACAGACATCGGCTACGCGTCAGCGGTCATCGTCCCCAACGTCCGCACCCACTTCGACCTGCGAGAAGCCGCCGGAGGACCAGTCCCCACAGCACGCTGGTACTCGGACCTCGCCTCGAGCGTCGACCGGAAGTACCGCGACATCGGCGCGCTTCTCACCGCCGCGGGAATCCTCGGCCGCCGCGACGTCCTCGCCATCCGTGACTTCGCCCTCCTCGACAACTTCGCCACCGAGACCATCATCCGCACCGCCCTGCACGCCATCAGCACCAGCTTCATCGCCCGGAACGCCGCCCTCATCATCGCCGACACCGAGAGCTGGTACACGGCAGCCCCGGAAGACTCGGGCCTGTACTGGTGGGCAGAGACCGACACCGGCGTCATCGTCCCCTGACACCGCGAACATCCGCGCATAGGGGAGAGGACACCGAGAACAGAAAGCACGAGAGCCCTCTTGACCACCACCCCGTACACCGTGGCCGTCTCCGACGACGAGTCCACCGCCACCATCAGCTTCACCGGCACCGCCACCGCGGCAGCCGACGGCCGCATCACCGTCACCGACACGATGCCCGCCGAGCAGTTCGCCGAGCTCCGCTCCGCCATCAACAGCGTCGTCCTCACCGACGACGCCGACCCCATCCCCGACCACATGTACCCGGGGTACTGGAAGGACCGCGCCCTCGCCGCAACGGAGGAAGTCCTCCGCCTCCGCGGACTGCTCCTCGGCGGCCCCACCGTCGACGGCGCCATCGCCCTCCACGAAGCAACCGCGCACTACGTCAACACGGCAGCGCAGTTCCGCGTCAACAAGGACATCGCCGCCAGCGACTTCACCGCCGGCTGGCGAGCCCACGAAGCGCACGCAGCAGTAGTCACCAGCTGACACGTTCGGGCGCACAGAGCCGCGTCAGGTGGGGAGGGTTCTGCGCGCACCCCGCGGGGCGCAACCCCGTCCGCGCATAGGACCACCACCAGGCCGTCTGGCACGATGGGCACCATCGGCGTGTAGCTCAGCAGTAGAGCACCGGACTTCGGATTCGGAGGGCGCAGGGGCAGCACCTGCCACGTCGGCAACAGCATCACCATGAGGGGAACCGTCGTCATGTCCGCACCGAACTACCTGTGGGGTCAGCTCCGCCGCGCGCTCGACGCCGACAACGACCGGCGAATGGCGAAGACCCTGGACGCGATCGCCGGCATCGACGCAGGTCGCATCACCGTCGGTGACCCTGTGCCGACGAAGGGGATGCCCGCATGGGTCACCCCGGAGATCATCCGCGGCGGGTTCGCCACCGGCCACGCCGCAGCATCCGGACCCCTCACCGACGACGAGCAGGCTCTCGCCACGGCGAACGGCTTGCCGGGCAGCCGCGCGGCCCTGTTCCAGTGGGCGCTGACCGACGCCGGCCTCACCTGGCTCACCACCCTCCTCGACCAGCGGACGTACCAGGTGCGGCTGCCGGAACAGGCGGCACTGCTCACCGTCGCGCACCTCATCCGCACCGGGCACGGCGCCGAAGCAGCCACCATCATCGACACCATCCGCCCGCACGCCGACCGGCTGCAGTTCCTCCCCATCCCACTGACGGCACCGATCCCGGATGGGGTGCACATCGCCACCATCGGCGACGCCATCACCGCCCTCGAGCAGAAGAAGCCCCGCCGGCAGGTGGAAGCGCAACGGGAAGCGAACAGCATCTGGGGTCCGTACACCGACCAGCTCGTCGCCCTCTGGTGGGACACCCGCGACGCCGCCGGCACCGTCGGCCGTGTCTTCCCCGACGGCTGGGGCAACCACGCCCAGGACCTCCTCGACGTGTACGACGCCCTCACCGAAGAGCACACCCTCACGACGAAGCACCGGAAGCCCGGCTCCACCGTCCAGATCCTCCTCACCGCCACCCGTGCCACACTCGCCGGCGACCACACCCAGATCCACCGCGCCCGGCAGGTTGTCTCCGACGTCGTCGCGAAGCGAGGCGCCCCCGCATCGGAGGCGCTGACCACCCTCCGACGTGTCCAGCAGGAGGACGCAGCCAAGCCGTCCCACGCTGTGCTTGCGAAGGAAGCTGCCGACGCGCTCCGCCCGCACCGCGACGTCCTCACGCACGAACCACTGCGTCTCATCGCCGACACCCGGGGCGAGCACCTTCCGTTCGTGCGCCGCACCGTTGACCGGGCCCGGCACGCACCCATCGGACAGCTCATCCACGTCGGCGTCATCACGTCCGCGGAAGGGCTCGCCGCGGTCGCCCCGCAACTCGCCGGACCAGGCATCGCCGGCCAGTACGTGGACTCTGTCGCCGGCCACCTCGCCGCGGCGACGTTCACCGCGTTCCAGAACCGCCGGAGCGTGCTGCTGCTGAACTACCAGACGCAGGTGCAGGTCACCGCGCTGCCCTGGTATCAGGCGCTCACCGCCACATCGGAGACGAGCGGATCCGCCCGGGTACGGCTGCTGCGGCAGGCGAACACGTTGACGAAGCACGCCATCGAGTCGTTCCCCGGCACAGTCCTCCCGAACCCGTTCCTCCGCGTCATCGCGGAACTGTACCGACAGGCGGACCTGCCGCTGCCGGTCACCTACGAGCTCGCCGCCGACATCTTCATGGGCGGGTTCTCGAAGACGTTCGTCACCGCCGCACGCCTGGCACACGAATACGTCGCAGCCGGCCTGTACGGCCGCTACTACGGCCTCGGGGAGCAGGCTCCCGCCGACCAGAAGACGTTCGCCGAGGAGACGTACCGCCGGGCAGGCATCGACACGTACAGCCGGTGGAGTTCCGTCGCCGTCGCCGGCAGCGTCATCGAACAGGCGCAGATCCTCACCACCCAGAACCTCGCCATCGTCACCCACGCCGGCGTGACCATCGACTGGGAAACCGCCGCCACCACAGCCTTCACCCGCACCGTGCTTCCGGAACTCCTCGCCGCGCAGCAGCCGCGTGGACTTCGGCAGCGGAAGAACGCCGCGTACGCATGGCGTCAAGTGCTGTTCTACCTGACGATGGCCGGCACCAACGCCACCGACCGGTTCCTCGAGACAGCCCGCCGCGCAACCGACCGAACCCGCATCGGCGCGCCAGCGCAGACACTCCTCGACGACCTCGAACGCTCACACCGCGGGCAGGCCGTCATGAAGCCGTTCACCGGCTGGGTCGTCCGCGACAACGACCGGTAGGAAGCGCTACTCAGCGGCCCCGCGGCTGGTCGCGCGCATCTGCTGCAACCGTTCGAGTCCTGGGTGCTCGGGGACGTCTTCCAATCCCCAGCCGTGCAGGGGCATGGGCCCATCCGCGGACGCGTCGACGTTGTGGCGGTAGACGATCCACGGGATGTTGTTGACGCCACGGACTCGCACCTGTCGGCCAGCCCCTTCGCCGGCTTCGATAGCGTCCGCGTGCGCCGCGCCGTCTTCGAAGCTGCACTGCGCCTGGTGAAGGAGGACGTCGCCGACGTAGACATTGACGCCGAGGACCTCCATCTCGAATCGACGCTCCTGCAAGAGGAGTGTTGTGTCGTCCCCGCGAAGTCGCTCGACGAACTCTGGGCTGGGCGTCGCCGAAAGGGTGAACGTCATCGCGTCGACCCCGGGAACGGGCGCAGCGGCCCCACGCACCATCTCGCGGAGCGTCGCCACCCACAAGCGCTCATGGGTGCTCACGCCGTCGGCGGGGAAGATGAACTCGACGTCGAACTCGTCCTCGAGGACGAGCAGGTCGTCGAGGAACGCCATCAGCGCCGGCGTCGGCCGGTGGGATTCGCCCGGCCCAAACGAGAACAGTGCGTAGTCGCGGCCGTCGATGCGGAGCAGGACATGGTCAGCGTCGTCGATGACGTCGAGGAACCGTCCAAGCCGGCGCACCTTCCGCACAGGCGCGCCGTCGGGGACCATCTCGAATGTGACGGCGCTGGCACCAGTGGTCGGGTCGTCGGGGAGAACCCAGGTGCTCAGCAGCCCGCCTTCCACGTCGACGACCATCTGGCTGCCCTCGGACCCGCGGGCGAACCGTCGAACAGTGCCGACGACTGATTGCAGCTTCCGGCCCGACGCGTCTTGCGCGATGAGGGTGACCGGCGTTCCCGCTCCAGCGTCGCCGGGCAGGAGATGCAGTTCCTCAACAGGGTCGTCGCCCTCGAACCAGGGTGCACCCGTGCGGACGAAGGACTTCACGACGGCGCCCGGTAGCACCACCGGTTCAGCGAGCCCGAACCGCATTGCCTTGTCGAACTCGTCACGGAGCTCGGTGGTGTCTTCGCCGAACTCGGCGGTGAGGTGCATCGTCAACGGCTCACGGAGGTGTGCGTCAGGGGTGAGCCCGACGAGTGTCTCTCTGACGGTGCCGTCAGCGCCGAGGCGAACGTCGGAACCCCAGTGGGCGCTGCGGCTCTGCAGCTTCCCGAACACACGGCCCATGACGGCCGCGATGTCGCCGGCGGCTGCGAGCGCCTCCTCGGGACGGTTGATGGTCTGCAGGTAGTCGCGTGTCTTGTCGGTGAAGAACCGGTCGTGAATGTGCGGGTGCTTCGCAAGCAGAACGTCAAGTTCCGCCTGGCCGATGATGCGGACCTCGACGTTCTTCCCGTCGCCCAGCTTGTGGACGTAGTCGGACTCCTCGCGTGAAGCATTCCGCGGGATGACGAGCGTCCACATGGGCGGGTGGTGCAGCTCCCAAGCGGTGTCGAAGGACTTCTTCACCTGCTGCCGGCGCTTCGACATCAGCCCGGAGAACCCCTCCGGGAAGAACTTCAGCTGGAAGACGTGCACGAGGGCGCCGAAGGAGTCCCACACCCCGACGTCGACGCCTCCATCCCCGCCACGACCGTCGAGAGCATGCACGCGAAGTCCTGGCCGAGAGTGTTCCTCGATGAGGAGCGCCTCCACCACCCGGTCGAACTCCGGCTGGTCCATTCTCCTGAAGTGCACCAGCTCCTCGACCATCCGGCTCCCTCCGCCACGGAAAGCGTACCGAGCAGCACCGACGCGCCTTCTGTCGTATCCGTGGCCGCCGATGTTGTGCCCGCACCCGTCCTCCCCCCAAGGCAGGACGGGTGCGGAGTCTTGGTCACCAGGGGGCGGGGAGGCCTGTCTCCTCTTCGTGGACGTCGCGGGCGACGTCGCGGACCTGGAGGGTGAGTTCTTCGACCCGGTCGAGGGTGCAGTTGAGGGCCGCGGTGATGTCTTCCGGTGCGGGCTGGTGCGGTGTGCGGTGCAGCAGTGCGACGGCCCAGAAGTCGGCGACGACCCCGAGGTCGTTGGAGATGTCGTAGCAGGCGGCGACGGTCACCTGCACGATTTCGCGCAGTTCCGTCTCGGTGAGGATGAAGGTGTCGTCGTCGGCGGCGGTGATCGGCTGGTAGTGAAGTGCCGGCGCCTGTCCCTTGATGGCTGCCGAGCTGATGAACGTGATCGTGGTCAACGTCATGATCTTCCTGAGCGAAGGTCCGGCGGGCGCGACAAGTAGCGCCGCAAACCGGGAAGTGTTGATGGGGGCTCGGGGTGTGGGCTCGGCTATGGGCTCGAGCGCTCGGGAGGTAACGACGGTCCGTGGCCGGGGAGGATCAGCAGGTCGCGGCGCATGTGCTCAGCGATCTCAACTGCGGCCGCTTCATCGGTCGTGAAGATCGGGTCGATGGCGCCGACGATGGGTTTCGGGTAGCTCATGTGGTCGGTGATGAACGCGTCACCGGTGATGAGGACGTTGTCGCCGAGGACTTCGTAGACGGTGCTGCCGTGCGTGTGACCGGCGGCCAGGGTCGCGGCGATGTTGAACGAGGCGAGGTCTTCGTCGGTGAACGGTCGGACGTTCTCGACTGCGGTGGGGCGGAGGCCGCCGGCGGCGATGCCTTCGTCGAGCCATGCCTTGAACAGTGGACGCTGCAGGTGGTCGCCCATTGTGGCGATGGTCAGCTGCTCGCGCTCAGGTCCTGCGACCGCGGCGGCTTCGACCTCAGCGGCGAGGACCTCAACGTTCGGGTGCAGCCGGTTGAGTTCCATGAGCCCGCCGATGTGGTCGGTGTGGGCGTGGGTGACGAGCACGGCGACCAGGTCGGGGTGCTCGGCGCCGTCGGCTGCTGCTGCGACGGTGTCGAGGACGTACGGCGTCTGGTCGGCGTAGCCGGCGTCGATGAGGACGATGCCGACGTCGGTGCGCACTGCTGACCAGTTGACCAGCGGGGAGTGAGCGAACCAGACGCGGTCGCTGACGCGAGTGATGACGGGTATCTGAGCCGGGGCGGGCATCAACATTCCTTGGGTGCACGAAGGCGAATAAGGGAATGGACACCGCCACCGACATCCGTCGGCAGGGTACAAGTCCGTTGTGGTGCCAGCTTACGCAGAAGCCGGAGTCTGTGACAAGCCTGAACGCTGTACCCCGTTGCCCCCAGTAGAAGGGGTGGTCCACCCGGCTCGCTGGCCGCTACGCGCAGGCGCGAGACCTGAGTAGTACTCGGTTGGTGATCCCGAGACGATCCGCGAATACTTGTCGACGTGAGCACCGACAGTAAAACCGCATTCATCATCGGAGCAACCCGCGGAATCGGTGCAGCCACCGCCAGACGATTCCTCGCCGAGGGATACACCGTCGCCGGAACCCACCGCGGCAATGGCGCGGTCCCCGAAGGCGTTCACCCCGTCGAACTGGACATCACCGACGAAGCGTCCATCACCGCCGGGTTCAAAGCCGCGCTCGAGCACCTCGGCAGCCTCGACACCCTTGTCGTCGCCTCCGGCATCACGAAGGACGGCCTCCTCATGCGCGCGTCCGAGGCAGACATCCTCGACGTGCTCCGCACGAACACCGTCGGGCCCATCCTCGCCGCGAAAGCCGCACTCAAGCCGATGCTCCGGCAGAAGAACGGCTCCATCATCCTCATGTCATCGATGTCCGTGAAGTACGGCGTCGCCGGGCAAACCACCTACACCGCGTCGAAGGGTGCCATCGAAGCGTTCGTCCGCTCCATGGCTCGCGAATACTCCGGTCGAGGCATCCGCGTCACCGCCGTCGCACCCGGCACCACCGACACCGACATGGTTGCCGCGATGACCGACGAAGAACGCGCGCACATGATGACCGAAGTCCCCATGAACCGTCTCGCGCAGCCCGACGAGATTGCCGACGCCATCTTCCACGTCGCGGAGAACCCGTACATGTCCGGCTCCACCGCGCAGGTGAGCGGGGGCGCATGAGCACCACCCTCGAAGCCAGCCAATGGGGGCTGTTCACCGGTCCCGAAGGCAAGCAGCTCGTCATCTGCAACGGTGAACCGTGCGGCCCCGGCGCCGCCCGGAAGATCCTCTCCGAGACACCGCGACGGCTCCTCCTCGATGAAGGACGTGTCGAACGGTTCATGGCCGGCGACGACAGCAACGCCGGCATGATCGTCGACCACAACGGCATCAGCTACCGCATCGCCACCAAGCCGATCATCGCACCGTGGAGCGGCACCATCGTCGGTGTCTTCGCCGGCGTCTTCCCCGTCGATGAAGAGATCCCGGAACCGCCGCTCGTCGGTTCCTGGGAGTGGCTCATCAAGCAGGAGCACGGCGAAATCGTCGGCCGTCGCACGTTCTGGAACCAGGACCTGTTCGACCTGTACGAGGTGGACTCAGCCGTCGCCGAACAGACCGCCGGGTACTGGGAAGTGGACGTTTGGGCCAGCGAGCTCGTCGCCAACGGCGACCAGCTGCGGTTCTTCAGCTCCCTCCGCGACGGCTACTGGGACCGCCCCGGAGTCCGCTGCGCCTCCTTCGACGCCATCGCCGGCTACGGCACCGACAACCGGTACCGGAAACACCTCCGCCTCGTCGCGCAGCGTGGAGACATCTCCACCCCCGAGCAGCTCGTCCTCCACGGCTTCTCCTACCAAGTGCCGGCCGGCTACTCCGACCGTGCCCTCGCTGAGGAATACCCAACCGAGTACGCCCTCGACGGGTTCATGAGCCTCGTGCAGGACCCCATCGCCGTCGTCGACCCGGCGTCCCTCGAAGTACTGATGAGCACCGACGGCTGGAAGAGCCGCCCGTTCGGCGGCCCCCGAAACCTCAAAGAGACCATCGGTGAGGACCCCGCCGACGTTCGCCGGTTCCTCCTCGACGCAGCCGACAGCACCGACGTCACCAAGGGTGAACTTCACCTCGGCATCGGCGACGACAAACAGCCCTACCCAGTCAGCGTCGTCAGCATGAACCGCGGCGCCGAACGCGACAACCTCGCCGTGGTCCGCCTCAACCACTAACCGGGCACCCACCTCGAAAGCCGCCAAAAGGACCCACCCTTGGATCCTTTTGGCGGCTTTCGTCGCATGACCACCGGTACGCGCTCGCAGCCAGTGAGTACCGACCGGAAGGCCCACCATGTCCACGGCACCGACCCCGAAGACCGTCAACGACCAGCGCCTCGCACTCATCGAGAAGAGCGCCGCCCTCGCCGGCCACCAGCCGAACGCCGACACCACCGACCGCACCCGGCGCATCCTCGACGGGACGCTCTCCGCGGAGGCCGCGTACGCCGAACTCGACACGAAGTACGTAGCCGGCTGACACCCGCCGCATCTCAGCGAAGCAACCGCTCGCAGCCGGCGAGCACGACACGGGAGGAACACACATGGCACTGACCAAGGACACGTTCAAGGCCGCGACCAGCGGAGCCATCAGCCGCTTCGACAGCGCCCTCGACACCGCCGCGGACCTCGTCCACGACGTCGCCACGTCCGCACCAGCCCGCGACGTGACAGCTCGCGTCCGCCGCGGCGCCGGCCGCAGCATCACCGCAGCGAAGAAAGGCGTCGCCGAAGTCCGCCGCCGTGCACGCCTCCTCGAGGAAGAAGCGGCCGCCGCAACCGCACGGCGAGTGTCCGACGGCGCGTAGGTCACCCAACAACAGAACGGCCCGCAGGAACGCTCCTGCGGGCCGTTCTGACGTTGGGCCTACCCGTGCTCGAGCCTCCGGTCGCCGAGCGGGTGCTGCAACGGAACGGCCCCGGCAAGTGCGTAGCCGACGGCCGTGCACGGTTCCTGCAGCTTCTCACCCCAGGCCGTGACCGTGACAGTCGTCGCCGTCTCATCGACCGAGACACCCTTCGGTGCCACGCAGTCTTCGTTCTCGACACTCACCACCAGTCCGTCGGCCCCGGCCGAGTTCGGGGAGGTCCACGGGAGCTTCACCAAACCAGTGGTGCTCCTGACGACCGGCAACGACGACGACGACGTCGCACTGGGAACTGCTGGCGGAGAAGTCGCACTGGGAACTGCTGGCGGAGAAGTCGCAGCGTCATGCGACGAGCAGCCGGCGAGAGCAGCCGCCATCACGACGAGGCCGATCGTTCCCAGTGCGACACGGTTCATCAGCCGACCGTAATACTCGAGCCGAGGATCTGCTTGATACGGCTGACGTCGGAGTACCAGACGGTGTGCCCGCCGTTGCTCTCGCCGGAGATGTCACCGGCGACAACGACCTTCCCGTTCGACGGCTTCGTGATCACCGGACCGCCGCTGTCGCCGGGTCGGGTGACGACGGTGTTCGGGTTGTACGCGGAGTCCATCCCGCATTCGTGCACGGTCTTGCCTCGCTCCGTCATGTTGATGCAGCCGTTGACGATGTTCACCTTCGCGCCGCAGACGTACCCCGATGTCGTTCCATCCGTGCACACTTCGGAGCCGACCTGCGAGACGGCTGCGCCGGCCACGTGCACGAAGGTGACGTTGCCCTTGTCCCGGGAGATGTACATGCCGGTGTCCCACCCAGCGCCACCGCTGAGCAGTGCCACGTCGGGCTGGTCCGCTTCCCAGTGGACCGACGACGCCTTGCCCGCCGGGCCAGATGCCGCGATCTCACCGCCGCTGTAGTAGCCCTGCTGCCACGATGCTCCGTTGGGTCCGCAGTGCCCTGCCGTCAGCATCTTCCCGCCCCACAGAGCCGTCGTTGAGCACCAGACGACGAGGTTGCCGTCCTGGCGGACGATGCGGACGCCGCCCGGGTACGTGGGAACGGTCAGGAACGGCTCGTAGTCACCGGGTGTGATGCCCTTGCCGTCCCCGCCGCTGCCGGAGGTGCCGACGTCAGGGGTGACAGACCGGGTGGATTGGGTCTTCGGTGCGAGGAGTTTCTTCCCGACCGGTCCGTTGACCGGGGCGTACCCTTCAGCGCCTTCCACGGCGTCCGCTTGCTCCACGATGGTGCCTGCGCCGAGTTCCGTCTTCAGGGTCACCGCTTGCGCTGCTGTGTAGGACGAGAGGCCGACATGTGTCGCTCCCGCGCTGTCGAGGTACCAGGTTGAGAGCTGGTCGTCTCGAAGGCCCGCTGCAGTGACCGCTGCCGGCACCAAAGCGAGCTTCTGGTCGTGAGTGAGTGGTGCTGCGTTGGCTGCTGTCGGCAGGGTCGCAAGCATCGTTGCTGCGACCATGACGGCAGAGCCGAGCAGCGCTGTTGTGCGCTTCATTGCTCAGGTCCCCTCGTGGCAATCAGCCCCTCTGACCGCCTATGTGTGACCCTCGCGGTTGGGCCCTCCCAGCGCAATGAGAGGGCCCACAGTGAGGTGTCACCACGGTGCGGGGAGGCCTGTCTCCTGTTCGTGGACGAGGCGGCCGACGACTCGAACGTCGTGGAGGAGGTCTTCGACGGAGGTGACGTTCACGCCGAGTACGGCGGCGACGGCGGTGAGTGGGGGAGTGCCGAGGGTTTCCCCGAACAGTGTCCCGGCCCAGTGGTCGGCGGCGACGCCGAGCCTGGTGCTGTTGCTGTAGCAGGCGGCGACGGTTGCTTGTACGACCTCCCGCAGTTCAGTCTCCGACAGTACGAACTGGTCCTCGGTCAGTGGTGCCTCCAGCAGCATGGTGTTCTTCCCCTCCGTGTACGACGAAACAGAGCCTCCGGGCCCCGTCCGCGGAGAGAGCGCGGGCAGGGTCGGGTTGCTCAAGACGCCGGGACCAACCAGCCGCTGCCGTCCCCGGAGCCACGACCGTAGCCGCGACGACTGACACTCTATTCGAACGTGTGTTCGAAAGCGCAAGGAGGGGCGTGTCGTCTCGGCCGCATCTGTCGACCACGAACCCGAACCCCTCGGGCCACACCACAACCGACAGGACCACCATGCGCCGCACCCGCAAGACCGCCATCACCCTCACCATCGCCGCCGCCCTCACCCTCACCGGCACCACCGCAGCAACAGCCGACGTCGGCGGCCCCGAAGGGTACGTCGGCACCAAAACCGGCCCCGGCATCGCCAACATCTACACCGCCCAGGTCTACGGCGACATGCTCAGCGTCGGCGTCGACATCAACGTCACCGGCAAGGCCTACACCGGCAAGATCGACTCCACCCTCCGCAAGCCCGACGGCACCATCGCCGCCAAACGAACCCTCGACCTCCGCGGCCAGAAGACCTACCAACTCGCCTGGGCCTTCGACAAGCACCTCAAAAAGGGCAGCAAGTACTACATGACCGCCCACGTCCCCGCCGCCTACGGACACAAAGCAGCCACCCTCAAGACCAAGGTGCTCACCGTCAAGTAGACGCCGGCGCCGCCGGCGTCGACAGTGGCCAGTGATGGAACCAAGCGACGCCGGCGGCGGAGCTCCGACAGAACTCCCCGTTCGCCGGTGCCTCCAACAAGACGAACGCATCACCGCCATCCTCCGCGCCGGCGCGAGGCCGGCACGTCCGGTCAGCTGACCTACCTGTCTAAGTCAGAACGGAGGCATGTTCTCGATGAGGACCTTGGCGCGCTCGATGATGACCGGCACGTGCTTGTGTGCATCGTCGTAGTCGTCACGAGCTGCGCGTGAACGTTCGGGATTTGGGTACTGCGTGTCGTTCCGGACCGGCCTCATCCACCGCATCGCGCGGAAAGCCTCCTGTCTCGGAGGTTCGGTCTGTGCGATGACGATGTCGATGACAGTCGCATGCGCCCCTTCGCCACGAGTCTTCAAGCCCTGGTTCACGAGCACCGCGGACATTGCGAGCCTGCCCGCGTCGTACAGGAGGTTGAACGCGCTCTCGACACTGATGTCGACCACGGCCTCAGCGGCGGCGAGCGTTCCCTCGGCCTGCTTGATCATCTCGTTCGCCAGGTCCCGGGACGCGGACACCTTCGTGACCATCCCGTCGCGGATGGCTTGCTCGACCTCAGCTCGACCTTTGTTCCACTTGTTCACGGTCACGCGGTTCCCCCTGCAGATCCAGGCGCACCAGTGGACGCTGGCGCACAGTCTTCAAGAACGGGTCTGAGGCGCTCTCCCAGAGCTCACGCGACACCGCGCGTGCACTGACCTCTCGCCGCAGTTCCCGCTCAGCCATCATGGCAGCTTCGTACAGCTCCCCACGGTCGGGCCTGCCCACAACAAGAGCATCGATGTCCCCTGGGGGTGAACCGCCCTCGCCCAGCCGCCTAGCCGCCCACGAACCGTAGATGTACGCCTCCTCCACGCCGGCCACCCGGCCAAGAAGACGTCCAAGAACAACCGGAGGACCGAACGAGAGCTGCAGAAGTTCGACCGTCGGCTTGTAGGCAATGGCGTCCGGATTTGCTCTCACGAGGATGGTGCGGCCGGCGGGCTCTGCGGTGAACAGCTCGGCCTCGAGGAGCCGACTCACCTCCCGATGTGCGGTGGCGTACGGGACGTCAACGGTCCGAGCAAGCTCGCTGATCGAGTACTGCGTGCCCGGGTTGAGCATTACACGGGCGAGGATCTCTGCTTGCGTGTCCGACCGGAACAGCGGAGACAACCGTGAGACTGATGACCTACTCATTTGGTGGATAACACTATCACTTAGATGGATAGGTCGACAAGATTTTCTGACCAGCGCGGACCGACGCCCCACCGCGCCGAGCCGGGCCGCAGCGGAAGCGGGCCGCGCCCGGCCTGGAAGTGCAACCCGATGAGCCGAGAACCGATTGGGCAACAGGTTGTTGCAAGATTGGTCCGTACAGGACCGAGGTACTGCGCCCGACATGCAGCGGACCGACCCGATGCGGGCACGGCCCCTCAAGGCCGACGCCCGGCTGCGCGCACCCCCGCACCTGGGGCAGCTGAACTCACAGGTCGCCGGACTGTCCCCGCATAGCTCTGGAGTCGCGACAACCGCGGCACCACGAAGGGACCTCTCATGAGCAGCGAAATCGAGCAGGCAGCCGCCTCCTACACGAACCTCATCAACGCCAGCATCACTGTCACCAGCAGTAGCCGCGGAAACCGAGCCGCCCTCGACGGAGTAGCCACAGTAGCCACCGCCATCTTCACCACACCGACCAGCAGGGACGCCGACACAGAGGTACGCATCGGGGAAGCGACACTCCTCATCCAGGCGGGCGTCCAGAGCCTCGAGCTGTTCCAAGGCCTGGGCCCGGAGCCTGACGCGGTCCACTTCTTTGAGGCCGGCAGCGACGTCATCCACCTCACCGAGTTGACCGTGCACGATGACTTCCGCCCACTGAACTACCTCACCGGCATCATCAACGCGATCGCTACCAGCCCCGTCGCCGCCAACGCCGGAATCCTCATCGCCCGACCGAGCGACTGGACCCAGACCCACGACGTCGAGAACGCGCTCTCCCAGGTCGAGTTCGGCGACCCCAACTTCTGGACCAACCCGCTCGAGTACGAACTCGTCGGCGGCGGCGACACCGATCTGCCCAGCATCGTCTACCTCGACCAGGAAGCCGGTACGTTCCACGCCGACTACACCAACACATGGAACCCGTTCGGTGGAGAGGTCACCCTCGCCACCCCGAGCAAGGGCATCAACGGCACCTACGCGGTCATGACTCAGAACGCTGGCCCAATCGCCACCGCAAGCGTCGACGGGAACGAGATCCTCGTCAACCTTTCCGACGGTGCTCCCTACATCAACGGGTTCGCCCCTGAGATTGACTACATCCACCAGCTGCTCGGTCAGCACATCGCAGCACTCGCGAACACCGACGAGCGCATCGCCACCGAAGTTCGCACCATCATCGAAGAGCGGGACGCGCAGATGGAACGGTTCCACGCCGAGCAGACCGCCATCACCGCCGCGCACGGAAAGGCCTGACCTTCCGCCCGTAGACGACGCGACGGGATCCTCAATCGGGCCGCCGGCCGCCGCGTCGTCAACGGGCCGCTTCCACAACGATGGCTCGACACCTGGGCCGCAGCCGGCGACGGGCCCGTGAACGACCTCATCGAACTCATGCTCGGCCACGACAACGAAGCGCAAGAACTCCGGCAGAACCCACCCTTCGCCGGAGCCCTCACCCAAGACGAACGCATCACCGCCATCCTCCGCACAGGGGGCAAACCCGAACGGACGGTGAACTGACTTACCCACCTCCTGGATAGCGTCATCGCGAAACTGGATAGGTTCGGACTCCGCTGCGCTACGCCGTCCCTCTCGGCACGATCCACTCATGCTTGAAATCAGGCAGCACAGAGGCGATGTGCTCGTAGTCCGTGTCGTAGTGCAGGACCGTCGCGTCGTTCTCGAGGCCGTACGCCGCGACGACGGTGTCCATCGCGCCCGCGGCACGCAGCTTCCCGCCGTGCCACAGGGCGCTCTGGATACCCAGTGTGGTCCGGCTGCTCGGCGCCTTCGGGCAGTCACGGAACTGCAGCAGATAGTCCATCACCTTGTCGTGGTCTGCCGGCGACTGAGCGGCGAACCCGACCTCAGCAACGAGCGGCGGGCAGATGAGCAGCTCTTGAACTGTCACGCCCGACGCGAGTAGCTGGAACGCAGTCGCGACCGACTTAGACCGGCTGAGGTTCATCCACACCGAAGTGTCGACGAGGTAGGTCACACCGCCGGACGTTGAGGCGAAGAGGTCGGAGACGGGCAGCGTCGCCGACCAGCCCGAGCTCACGCGTCGTCGCCGTCGAGCGGGTACTCGATCTTCACCGCATCCGGGTCAAGATCGACCTCCGCCATGCCCCTGATAGCGAGCAGCTGGTGGTGCCGAGTCACAACGCTCTGCAGAGCCCGTTCGAGCGCCTCCCGGTTCGACTTCACGCCGAGGATGTCCTTCGCCTCACTCAGAAGAGCGGGCGGCAAGTCTGCTGACGTCATCGCCACAGCGACCACCTCCATATGGGTTTCGCCAATCATCACATATGGACGGCGGTTCGTCCACGATTGCGCATCAGCGCCTTCCGGGCATCGCGTCGGAGGGCGCGGCAGACGCGCTAAGAGACACACCTAGCCCGCTTCACCGAGGTCCCACCCGGCCCCACGACTGCGGCATAGAGCGGAGGTGCCCCACCGAACGCCACTCCCAGGTCGAAGCCTCGCGGACCTACGTCCCGACCTCGCGCAGGAATGGCACCCGTCCAGAAACGGCCCCACCCTCCCCACAGACGTCAGCATCGGCAGTCGGATGACCGTCTGGTGGATCGCGACACACGACGGCGTCGTCCACGAGTGGAAGACCGTCCTGGGGAAGCGAGTAGCCGGGGCAATCTGCGGCGTCTGCTCCGGCCGACAGGTGCAGGTCGGTGTCAACGATCTCGGAACGACAGCGCCAGCCGTAGCGGCCACGTGGCATCCCACACAGAACGGGAACCTCACCCCGCAGCAGGTCACCGCAGGGTCCAACACGCCACGCTGGTGGCTGTGCGAAGAAGGACATCCCTGGGAGTCGGTCCCGAACAAACGCGTGAAGGGTCACGGCTGCCCCACCTGCTCGGGCCGCATCATCACCCCCGGCGTGAACGACCTAGCCACCACGCACCCCCAACTCCTCACCGAATGGCACCCGGAGAACAACATCGACCCGACCACCATCGGAGCGGGGAACAGCCGACAGCAGATCCGCTGGGTCGGCGCCTGCGGGCACTCCTGGAACACAGCGCCGTACAACCGGAAGCAAGGGAAAGGCTGCCCATACTGCGCCGGCCGTTACCTGCTACCCGGCGTGAACGACCTCACCACCGTCCGCCCCGACCTCGCAGCCGAATGGCACCCCGACAACCCAAGCCGACCGGCAGACGTGCAACCCGGAAGCGACACCACCGTCCTCTGGCTGTGCGACCGAGGCCACACCTGGCCAGCACAAGTGAAGAACCGCAACGCCGGCTACGGCTGCCCTCGCTGCACTACCAACGGCACCTCCGGAGCGGAACAAGCGGTCCTCGCAGCTGTACGAGCATGGCTCCCCGACGCGGCCGGCACAGTCCGCCTGCCCAACACCACCATGGGTCGCGGGCAAGCAGAAGCCGACATCGTCGGCACCTACCGCGGAGCCACCATCGTCATCGAGTACGACGGCGAGTACTGGCACCGGGACAGAGAAGACCTCGACCGAAGGAAGACCGAACAGATCCTCTCCACCGGAGCGCACCTCATCCGCGTCCGCGAACACACAACAACCCACCGCCTCCCCGACGTCAGCATCAACCACCCACGGCTCACCCAACTGCAGCACCCCAACACCCGCGCAACAGACACCGCCACCTACCAACACCTAGCCGAACGCATCCGCGACGCCTGCGACACGATGCTCGAGCGGGCTGAGGCCTGACACAGGACGAGTAATCGGACGGGAGGTCGAATCGCGCAACAAGCTGTTGCGCGAAGAGGGCAACAGCTTGCTGCCCAAACTCCGAGCACCCGCGACACGCCGAACACACAACACCACCCACCGACCGCGCATAGGGGTCCCGATGGGATCCTCACGCACCACAGCCGGCCACACCGCCGGCATACTGTCGCGCCCCGACGTGATGGTCGCATGGGACAACGACGCCAACAAGCACCTGCGTCCGCTCGGGCTCCGCGCTGACAGCGAGGTAGTCGCCGGCTGGGTCTGTGTCAACGGTCACCGCTACGAAGCGAGCATCGCAGACCGCTGCATGCGGGGCGTCGGCTGCCCGGACTGCGAGACGGAGACGGGGGAGAGCCTGCGAGAAGCGAGAAAGGAGGGACAAGAAGAGGGAAAGCCGGTAACGGCGAAGACCGGCGGGCACGGCAGCCGTGGACCCGCGAAGCCGGCACCCGGACGGTCCCTCGCCGAACTCCGACCCGACATCGCCGCCCAATGGCACCCCACCAAGAACGGGGAACTCACGCCGGCCGACGTGTCCGTCAGCGCCAACATCACAGTCGAGTGGGTCGACGGGCACGGGCACGAGTGGCCGGCGCCACTACCCAACCGCACTCGTGGAGGCACAGGCTGTCCCACATGCGGCGCGGTTCAGCGAGGACGTTCCCGCCGACGACCGCAGTCAGGACGCTCCCTCGCAGAACTCCGCCCCGACATTGCCGCAGAGTGGCACCCCACGAAGAACGGCGCTGAGACACCAGCCGACGTTGCTGTGAGCACGAACCGGAAGGCCTGGTGGAACAGCGGCTGCGAACACGGCGACTTCGAACAGCTCATCAGCGCACGCACCGGACGCAACGCCGGGTGCCGGGACTGTGGGCGGCTCAAGTCCGATGCAGCCCGCCGCAAGCCAAAGCCGGGAAACTCCCTCGCCGAGCGCCGCCCCGACGTAGCAGCCCTCTGGCACCCGACCGCCAACGGCGAGCTCACGCCGTCCGATGTCGGCTACGGCTCGAAGCAGGAGTTCACCTGGCTCTCAAACACGTGCGACTACCCCGACCACCACTGGCCGGCGTCCGTCGAGAAGATGGTCCGCCTCACGGGTAAGTGCCTCTACTGCACGAACCAACGCGTCAAGGTCGGCTTCAATGACATCGCGACGACTCACCCCCACCTCGTCGATGAGTGGGACTTTGAGCGGAACGGCGACGACCTCCCGACGATGTTCGTTGGCGGCAGCAATGCAGACGTGCACTGGATATGCGCCGAGGGACATCGGTGGCACACCGTCATCGTCAACCGCGCCATCGTTGGGGTTGGATGCCAGAAGTGCGCCGCGGCCAGGAACGGGCTTCGCAGCCGCGTGCCGAAGCCTGGTCGTTCGCTCATCGAAGCGCGCCCCGACCTTGCCGCCGAGCTGCATCCCACGGCCAACGGGGACCTGACGGCAGCGGACATCGCGGTTGCCGCGAACTACAGCGTCGAGTGGCTTGGAGCATGTGGCCACCAGTACGACGCGCTACCCAGCCACCGAAATCGTGGAGACGGCTGTCCGTACTGCGCCGGCAAGCGAGTCCTCGCAGGATTCAACGACCTCGCGAGTCAGGCACCAGCAGCCGCCGCGCTCTGGCACCCGACGCTCAACGGGAACCTCACGCCACAGGATGTGACCGTCGCCTCCCAGCAGAAGGCTCACTGGCTCTGCGATGAAGGACACGAGACGCACGCCGTTATCGCAAGCAGAGCCAGGTCCGACAACGGCGGATGTGGCGACTGCGCGGTAGCAATCAGGGGGAAGTCGAAGTCTCGCCCCAGGCCCGGGCAGAGTCTCGCCGAACTGTTCCCCGCTCTCGGGGCTCAATGGCACCCGACGAAGAACTGGACGGACAACCCGCTCGAGGTGCATCCAGGGTCCAACCGAGAAGCGATATGGGTTGGCGAGTGCGGTCACGAGTGGCCAGACAGCGTGCAGCTCAGAACAAGTCGAGGTACTGGATGCGAGGTCTGCTTTGGGCACGCTGTGCGGGCCGGGGTCAACGACCTTGCGACGACGCATCCCCAGCTGGCCGCCGAGTGGGCACCATCTAACGAGACACGACCGACAGAGGTAGCGGCCGGCGCACATGAACGAGTCCTTTGGCGTTGCCAGAAATGCAGTCATGAGTGGCATGCGATGGTGCGGGACCGGACCCGCCGCGCCTCCGGTTGCTCTCGCTGCACCAACACCCACACCTCGCACTCAGAACGGCGGCTCTTCGAGGCGGTTAGCCATTGGCTCGACGACGCGGAACAAGGGAAGAGATTTGATTGGGCCCGCTTCGGTCCGGCCCGCATCAGCGCCGACATCTCGGGCAAGTATCAAGGGCGTCCAGTCGTCATCGAGTACGACGGGCAGTTCTGGCACCGGGACTCGACGGAACGCGACGCGCGTAAGACGGCGCTGTTCATCGAAGCGGGCTACCTGGTTGTGCGTGTTCGTGAAGGCAAGCTGCACAAGTTGCCTGACCAGCGCGGCCTCATTCAGCTCGACTTTGAGTCGGTGTCTGGCACGGATGAATCCACTCGACGAGCGTTCGGCGCGCTTTCCGAAAGGGTGAGACTTGCGGTTGTCACGGCCGCGCCGTAGCTCGCTGCGGCGTTGGCTGTTCTAGCTGGTGAACTTGTCACCGACGGCGACGGTCGTGCCAATGTCGGTCTTGTCCTTGTCGTTGACGACTACGGTGATGTCGCCGTCCTTCGGGAGTGCTTCCTGCCCCAGGATGGCGCAACCGTACACGGCTTCCCCGGCCTTGATTGTGATGCTGCTGCCGGCGGATGAGCCAAGGTAAGCGTTATTCAGGCCGCCGGACTGGCCCTTGCATTCAGTCGGTAGCTGGTCGTCCTTCAGTGTCAGCTCGTTGGGGTATCCGTCCCAATTGCCGCGGGTGGCGGCGTCGCCGAAGTAGACGTTGCCGCCGATCTTCACGTCGTCCGCGCTGGTGTTGGACACCATGACGACGGCCCCTCTCGCACCAGCCTTCAGCGCGGCGGCGGATACGAACTTGTCATCCCGCCCGAGCGTGACGGTCAAACCCGCGGGCATGCCGTTCGGCGAGTCGAAGGACGCCACCTTCGAGACCTCCGTCGGGAGGGAAGCCTTCGACGCTGTACCCACGGTGTCCTTGCCTCCGTCGCTGCCAGAGCAGCCGGCGAGGGTCAGCGAAAGGACCGCGATGGCGGCGACGGAGAGGAACTGCTTGCTAGGTGCCTTCATTGGAGGGATCGTCTTCCGGGGCCATGGAGGTGCGGCGTTCGAAGCGGTCGCCCCGACACCACCTCTATGCGCGGAGACTCGCTCTCGCAGCCTATTCGATCGGAGAAGGGTTGGCCTGAGGCACGCCCGTCGTTGGTTCGCGGCCGCCGCACACACGTTAGGTGGAACGAGTTCGGCGTCGCCACGAGACACCTCGGTTTTCGCCGCATGTTCGCGTTCCGGAGCCATCAACTCCTCACCGCGAAAGGGAACCCCTCATGCTCACCAACCTGGCCGTCTCAGCGACCACCCTCCTCTCGACCGCGAGCTCGAGCGAGAAGGTCGACCTCACAGGGTCGTGGAACACGCTCGTGTCCGCCCTGTCCGGCGGGAACGTCGACAAGCTGCTGCAGTTCCTTTCCATCGCGGGCGTCATCCTCGTCGTCGTCGCGGTCGGCGGCTACCTCTTCCAGCGCCGCCGCGGTGGGGGCGGTAACACTCAGGGACTCCTGTGGGCGGCACTCGCGGGTGCGCTTTTGGCCGGACCGAAGTTCTTCATCCCTCTGATCCTCACGCTCGCAGACTTCGCGGTGAACGGTATTGGAAATATCATCGGTAACCTGACGTAATGCCACCCTAGGGCGGCGGTCCTACCGCCGCCCGCAAGCCCGAAGGGGTGAACCATGCCCAGCGTCTACTCCCTAACGGACCTCACCGGCCGCCGCAAGAACGACGGCCGAACCATGATCATCAGCGGCATCGAGGTCGGTCGACGCACCCTCATCGTGTTCAGCCTCTCCGGTGTGCTCTCACTCGTCCCCACTCTGATGCTCCTGCCGTTCTTCGGCATCCTCGTCATCGCGATCGTTCCCCCGATCGTCATCGCCGCGTCGTTCATCTTCTTCGAAGGACGCAGCCGACGTGGGCTCCAAGTACGCCGCTACCGCGAGTTCCTCGACAAGAGACAGAACGACGCGAACACGTTCTACGTCTGCTTCCAACCGACAACCAAGGACCTCGGCTTCACGCGCATCGTCGCCAGCGCCGAACCAATCTTCCGCCCACTAGCCGACGCACCGAACCCCGTCTTCACGTCGTCCCGCCGGCTCACCGGCAAGAGAAAGCCAGCCTGATGCACCTCTGGAAGAAGCTCCTCGCAAGCGCCGCGCTCACCGTGGCGCTTCTCGGCGTAGCTCCGGCAGCGAGTGCCACCACCAGCGAGCACAACCCCGCCACCTCGGGCATGAGTGCGGCCTCGCCGCTGCTGTCAACCGCGGGCGGCGACGCCTCGAGCTGGAGCCAGGTCGGCTGTAGCAACGACCAGGACCCGAACAACTGCCTGCCCTACAAGCGATGGGACCAGGCCACGCAGGCCTTCCACGGCCGCTTCGACGGCTTCGGCGGAGTCGCCGCCACTTCCTACATGATGCAGGCCGGTGTGTCCGGCGCGTTGATGAGCGTCGGGAACCTCTTTTACAACCTCGGGGGCGGGTTCGTCGGCATGGCCGGCGACACCGACCTCCTCGGCACCGTCGGCTACACAGTCGACAAGGGTTTCGCCGCCATCGGGCACGCGTTCCTAGCCGCACCGTTCGCCGCAGGCATCGTAATCATCGGCGCCGGTGGGGCACTCTTCGGCGGCATGCGTGGACGCCCTCCCCTCCGAAAGCTCCTGTCCATCGCCCTCATCCTCGGCATCGTCGTGGCAATGGTCAGCGGGGCCAACGCCACCACGGAGAAGACGTCACGCTCTAACCAGGGCGGATGCACCTCTATCAACAACTTCGGGGTCGCGTCGCCGGGCTGGATCGCTAACCTCACAAACGTCGGCGTCTGCAAGCTCACCGAAGGCATCGCTGACTCGCTGTCATCCACTGCGGACAAGATGAAGGTCGACAACGACGACTACCTCAGCGCTGGCCAATGCGCGCCATACGTCAAGCGGCTGGTTGACCTCGGCTCCAAGAAAGCAACGCAGACCGAGGTGCAGCTGAACTATGCCTGGATGAACTCCGGGCTTGCCGCTTGGGCTCAAACCCAGTACGGCACGACGAACAAGGACGGTAAGAGCTCCAGCTACGGTCAGGATGTCCTGTGTCACCAGCTTGACGTGAACTCCGGCCGCAAGGCGGAAAACCAGATCCTTCTCACCTTCGGAAGCAAGGACGTCGCCACGAATGCTGGGGCGGTGAACGGCGACGGCAAGTTCGTCACGCGCTCTCCGCTCTGGGTGCGCAACAGCGATGACAAGGACGACGACCGTGCTCTCGTCGCGTGGGCGGCCTGCCAGTACGACAAGTCTGGGAAGCTGTCCGTTCCCGCGGGCTTCAAGAAGCCCGCGTCAGACCAGTCCATTGACACCACCCAGTGCTTCAATGCTATCTCGAATCCGAAGCCAGACGACTTCAACAACTTCGATTTCCCCGGGTCGAACAGCGACATCAACAAGAAGTACGACCAGGAAAACACGTCCGCGGCTGACTACGAGGCAGAGACTAACTTCCTCGCGAGTCTCCACGGCAACAACCTGACGTCGAACGGGTCCGGCCCAATGTTCGCCTACCTCATCTCGGCTCTGGCGTGCTTCGTCGTCTACACCGCAATCGCGTTGGTTGTGCTCTTGGCTAAACTCGCCACTGTCATTCAGGTGCTCGCCCTGATCTTCGTGCTCATCGGTGCGTTGATCCGCGGGGACGGCTTCAACGGAGTCCTGAAGTATGCGAAGACGTACGTCGGATTCGCGGTGCTCTCCATGAGCGCATCGCTCCTGCTGTCGCTCGTAGCTCTCGGTTCAAAGATCGTCATGGGATTCCACCTCGCCGAAGCTGGCAGTATCGTCAACTCCGTCTGGGTTGGACTCTCACCACTCATCGCCATGGTGATGCTCCACCTGGTATTCAAAAAAATCTTCAGGCTGCCCAGCCCCTTCACCGTCTCCGGAGCCATGGGCTACGGCGCCATGGCCGGAGGATTCGGCGCAGTCGCAGGTGCCGGTCTGGTCAACCGACTGCAGTCGCGCGGCGCCGGGGCGCCGGGACAGCTGGGTCGCGCAGGTATGAACCGCGCCTCCCGGACCGGCGGGGCTGCGGCTGGGACCCTTGCTGGCGCCGGAGCGGGTGCCGGTGCTCTCAGCGCTGGCGCCAAGGGCCGTTCGGGCCGCATGACCCCGCTGGGCACGGGCGGTGCAACGAAGGCCGCTATCGGAGGCCTTGCTGGGGCTGGCGCCGGAACTGGCGCGGCGGCCGCCGGAGGGCTCGGCGTGGCGAAGGTGTCCGGTGTGCTCGGCTCTGCGGGCAAGGCAGGCAAGAAGGGCGCCCTCGCTGACTTCGACCCGACGCTGCCGCAGGCGGCTCCGCTGAACGCGGGCGAGCGCGCGAACCAGGCAGTCACGAACGCGCTGACCAACTCGAAGCAGTTCATCACGGGAGCCGGAACGAAGGCGCTCGCGGCGCACAAGGCGGCTCGGGAGAAGATCCCGTCCGCAGCCAAGGCTGTCGCCGGAGCGCCGAAGCGTGTCGCCATCGGAGCGGCCGCCGCCACGCGTGCAATCGCCACGAGGGACGGTCGCAAGACACTGATCGACGGGGCGAAGGGTGCGACGAAGCGTGCCATCGGTCACGCCAACCAGAGCGTCCGGAGCCCGGAGTTCTGGAAGCAGGCTGGCCTCCTCGCGGCGAAGGCACCGGGGCGTTCCGTGCAGTTCGCCGTAAACACGGGAGCAGCGGTGGCGCGGCCGGCGATGGTTGCGCACGCTGCGACCCGGCCGGGCCGTCGGGCTCTCGCGGGTGCTGCCGCCGGAGCTCTCACCGGCAACTTCGGCAACGTCGTCAAGGGCGCGCGGGACGGGCACAAGGCCGGCTTGCAGAAGACGCGAAACATCAAGAATGCGGCGCGGCAGAACGCAGCCGGGCAGCTCGAGCAGCACCGCGCTCAGGTGGCTCAATGGGGGCAGCAGAAGCTCCAGCCGTCGCAGGAAGCGATGAAGGCGGCCGAGTCGGCTCGGAACGCAGCACGACAGCAGGTCGAGGACCTGAAGCGACGCGTGGAGACGGAGTCTCACGGGAAGCGTTCGAAGGAGCAGCACCAGCTGCTGACCGAGTATCGGAAGGCGGAGACCGAGTACTCACGTCTCGACGGCGAGCACCGTGAAGCGCAGACCGCCCACAAGGCTGTCGCCGACGAGGTCAAGTCGGTCACCGACGCTCAGAACGCTTACGTGAAGGAGCGCGTCGAGGACAAGAACCCGCACAAGCGACTTGCGGCGGATGTCCGTGAACAGGCGAACAGCGAACGCAAGGAGCAGCGCGCGGCCCGTGCTCAGCACAAGCAGGCGCGTCGCGCTCTTACGCAGGCTGGGGCGGAGCAGAACGAGGGATAGACGCAGCACAATAAGAAGAGGCTCGAGCGTGCTCGGGCCTCTTCTTGTTGTGTCAGGCCGTGTACTGCTTGATGGGGCCGGTGCGTCGCGCGACATAGACGAGTCGCTCCACAACGTGGAAGAAGTCGCCTCGGCCCCGGATCTGAACGCGGTCCTCTCCTGCGACGACTTGCTGGTGGACGGAAAGGACCTCGTTGGTGAGGATCAACTTGAACCCGTCGTAGAAGATGATGTCGCCGGGCGTGATGTCGGTGTCGCGGACAACCCCAAAACCAACACCGTCTTTGCCTCGGAAAGCGGGCGTGACCGAGAAGGCCGCGGCGACGTCGTCCTTCTTCGGGTTGTACTCAACCTCGAAGTCCTTCACCGGCAGGTGCTGGTGCTGAACGCCGTCCGCAGTGATCCAGTCGGCCTGGCCGCGAGCAGCGAAGCGCGTGTAGACGGTTCCGGCGGAATCCTTGACGCGTGCGCCGAGCTTGAGGTCGATGTTCTCCGGGTAGTGCTTCGGCATGGTCTGTGGTTCCCTTCCGGTGTCGCGTGGTGTGCGTTGTCGAAAGGTGTATGCGCGGACTCTTACCAGAGTTTGCGTTTCAGTGCAAACTACTGGTCCCAGCGGGTGTATTCGTGGGGGTTGGGGCCGAGGTTCCGTGCGATGTAGACGACGCCGGCTGGATAGTACCAGTCGCCTTTCGCCGTGATGAGGACCGTCTTCGGTTTCCACCAGCGGTGAACGGTTCCGACCTCGCGCACGACGTGCTGCTGTTTGCGGAAGCCGGGGGTGAAGATGGTGTCGCCGGGTTGGAGGTCGGTGTCGGCGACGATGCCGAACCCGTGGTCTTCTGGGCCGAGGACGGGTGTGACTGCGAAGGCTGCTTCGAGTTCGTCTTTCTCGGGTTGGTGGACGGGGTGCCAGGTGACGGGGATGGTGGCGTACTGCTTGCCCTGTTCGCTGATCCAGTCGGAGCGGTTGAGGCGTGCGATGCGTGTGTAGAGGATGCCGTTGGTGCCGCGGACGCGTGCGCCGATGCGGAGTTCGGGGTGGTTGATCTTGGTCTTCGCCACGGGGTCCTTCCGGGGTGGTCGTGACTCCTATGAGCGGAGTCGGACTCCCTTCCGGAGATGCGGCGACGAGCCGCTGGCTACGTGAAGTTGTTGCAGCGGGACCGCGCCGGCATGCGGATCCGCGGTTGTTTCGTTTCTGAGCCCGAGCCGTGACAACTTCAAGCTGGCGGCGGACGGGGACCGTCACCGACCCCCGTTGAAAGAGCGTCAAGGGCACGTTTGCCCTTCGGTGCCTGTCCCTGTCAGCGTTGAGTCGTGACCGCTTCTGACGTCGTCTTCTTCGCCATCCCTGCCTTCGCTGTTCTCGTCGGCGGTGTGGCGTTTGCCCGCTTCTGGTCGGCCCGCCGTTGAACGCACTGAAGCCCGGTCCTCGAGCAATGAGGACCGGGCTTCGGCGGTGTCTTCTCCGGCGTTCGGGTTCGCCGGCGCAGAGCGTTAGTGGGCGGCTGCGTATGCTTCCTGTACCTGGCTGGAGATGCGGCCGCGGCTGGAGACTTCGTAGCCGTTTTCCTTGGCCCATTCGCGGATCTTGCTGAGCTCTTCGGAGTTGCCGCGTCGTGCCGGAGACTTCGTGCCACCAGTCGCACCGCTGCGGCGGCCGTTGACCTTGCGGGCGGCGGCGATGTAGTCGGAGAGGGCGTCGCGGAGCTTGTCGGCGTTGTCGTTGGACAGGTCGATTTCGTAGTCGGAGCCGTCGTATCCGAACTGGACGGTGCGGCCGTTTCCTTCGGCGATGGGGGACTGGTCGAGGTCGTCGACGAGCTGAACGGTGACCTTCTGTGCCATGAGTTGCGCCTTGTCTGTTGCTGGTTCCGCACGCGCATTCCCGATGTGCGCGCGGTGCGGAGTTTCCGCGTCGACAACGGTACATCGTTCTCACCGTGTTCCGTCTTATGAACCGATTCGTGTCGTGCCGCATAGCGGGTCGACATGCACCGCTTCGACACTCATTTCCGGGACGGGCAGCGGGTGGAGGATTCTGTCGCTGCGCTCCTTGGCACGCGCAGATTCACTGATGGTGACGGTGTTGACCGGCACGCTGGCGACTTCGCGTTCGAAGGGATGCTCGTGGAGTGCAAGTCGGACTTCATGTTCGACAAGACGGGGAACATGGCGGTGGAGTTCGCCGACGATCACGGCGGATACGCGCATTGCACCGGTGTGGGGAAGACGGTGACGATGGGAACGAATGCCATCTACGTGCATGTCCTCGGCACGACTGGCCGGTTCGCTGTGTACAACGCGGAGGACATGGTCGCCTACCTCGGCAGCATCGCCACCGCCCGGCCGCGGGTGGTGTCAGCGAAGAACAGCACGTACGACACCTGGTCGGTCCTCATCCGAACCCCGGACGCTGTCCCGGCGGCCCCGTTCACGATCACCGGCGCCGACCATCTCCCCGCAGTGGTGCGAGCCGCAGCCGCCCCGTGGACGCACCGGCAGCAGCAGGACGTCCTCGACGTCGCCCGGGCCCTCCGACCGGCGCTACCGGCGGACCTGCGGGTGAAGGACGCGGTCGGGGCGGCGTGGGCGACGCCGGCGGCTGTTCGACCCGGGCCGGGGTTGACAGCGCGCTCTCAGGATTCCTCAACAGCCTGTTGAGCAGTTCCCGTCGTCCTGAATTGAGCCGGCCTCGAAGTGCGCCAGGATGAACGCATGACTGATGCGCCTGTAACCCTGACCATCACGGTGACGCCCGACCTGGCAAAGACGCTCTGGTTCAACGTGGCTGCGACTCGCGACCGGGCGGGCGACGAGAACCTGCGTCCGTTGGGCGCGGACGCCATCGACATCACCAGCGACGAATTCCTGAACGGCTCAGTGCTGTCCTGCCACGGCCCGGCGGAGGCGCTGATGCTGCAGGCGTACGAGGTGGCCGCTGGCCACCGAGCGCTCGTGCTCCGCAACACCGACGGCGACCCGGACAGCGAGGTCCCCGGCGAGGCGCTCGGCGGTCGGGACGGCTTCCTGGTTGCGACAACTCGCGCCCCGGAACCCCGCCTGCCGCGGCCTTCTGAGATGACACGCCAGTCCGACTGACCGCTCGCCGGCGACGGCGAACTAACGAAAAACCCCGGGCCTGCTCGCAGCAATCCCGGGGTTCTTCGTTGTCAGTGGTGCGCTTGTGCGTGGACGTCGGGTTGGTGTTGCGTGTGCTGCCGGCGTTGGGCGATGAGTCCGTCGATGGCTGCGACGACGGCGACGATGAGGAGCAGCCATCCGATGAATGCTGGGCTCTGGACGCCGATGAGGTAGGTCACGCCGATGAGGGCGGTGACGATGGCCGCTCCGTAGGCGCGGATGTGGCGCTCCTGGTACCAGGGGCGGGTGGCGTTGTTCAGTGGTTCGCTGCGCATGTGTTGGTCCACTTCTTGCAGTTCTTCACGTAGCAGGAGCTGCAGACGATACTCGCGCAGAGGAAGCCGGCGAGGGGGCTTCCGACGAACGCGACGACGCAGCCGCCGCAGCAGGATCCGAAGCCGGAGAGGCTCATGCTGCTGCAGAGCCGGACGGCGTAGGTGCCGGTGGGGCACTTCAACGCCATCACCGCGTCGGTGCCTGCTGGTGTGGTGACGGACTTCATCGTGGCGGCGCTGCCGCCGGTGCCAACGAGGGTCGCAGCGTCCTTCGTGACGTCGTACATCGCGGTAGCGGACCGGCCGACGGAGCCATCTGCGAGGTGCTCTTGCCAGTTGAGGACGGCGCGGGTGTCGCTGAGGTTCGTGCCGGTGACGGTGACGGTGCGTCCGTCCTTGTACGTGCGGATGGCGGACTTCGCGATGGTGCTGCTCTTGGCGGAGTCGATGTGCTTGGCGGCGACCGGGGCGAGAGCTGCGGTTGCGGTGAGCGCGGCAGCGTGTCGCTTCGCGGTGCTGTCGTCGAGCTCAG
Organism: Curtobacterium sp. MCSS17_016; assembly: GCF_003234255.2. Taxonomy (NCBI): domain Bacteria; kingdom Bacillati; phylum Actinomycetota; class Actinomycetes; order Micrococcales; family Microbacteriaceae; genus Curtobacterium; species Curtobacterium sp. MCSS17_016. Next base: position 386,446 of record NZ_CP126255.1, on the reverse strand, counting down.
TGGTGGACTGGGCTTCCTGGAGGTACCACTCGTCGTCGTTGACGGTGGTGATACCTCGCGCGGTTTTGGTTTCGGCGTTGGCGAGTTCGGGGAACATCGTCGACAAGGCGCCGACGGCGACTGCGGCGAGTCCACCCCCAATCAGTTGCCGACGTCCGAACCCCTTCTTCTTGTCGTCAGACATGGACATGCGATTCCCCTTCAATCGGTGTTGCGGTCTTGCGGTAGCGCATCGCAACCCCTGCGACGGCTGCCAGAACGGAGGCGCCGGCGAGCGCCCAGTAGGTGGGCGGTGCCGCGGTTGGTGAGAGCGCGGCGGCTGCGGCGGTGATGGCGATGAGTGTGACGTTCCGGATGATGAGGGCGGGCCGCACTTCGCTGGTGGAGAGCGTTCCGTGGCAGCCGCAGGAGGTGTGGATGCCGCGGCGGAGGACGCTGGCGAGGGCGACGGTGTACGCGGCGAGGAGGACGATGACGGCGACGGCGCCGAGGCGTGGGCTCTGGCCGCTGATGAGGAGTGCTCCGGCACCGACTTCTGCGGCGGCGAGGAGGAGCGCTGCGGGCCGCTCGAGCCTCACGGGCAGCAGCTTGTAGGCGTGGACGGTGCCGGCGGTGATGTCGAGGCCGTCGCGGACTTTCACGACGCCGCTGAGCAGCATGTAGGCCCCGATGAGGAGGAGTGCGCAGTACGTGACAACGGCCATGTGTTCGCTCCGCTCTGAGTGATGCGGCCACGGTAAGACAGGTCGTTCTACGCCGCAAGACGTTCCGGTCTACCCCTTCCTGAGGGTCAACTCAGTGACGCGTCAGCGTACAAACCAGGATCCCTGGCATAGGCACCAGCGTGACCCGCCAACCCCCGCTGCCGCTGTTCCAAGCGCTCGAAGCGATGCTCGCTCGAGCGGAGCATGCTCCGGCGTGCGAGGTGCGTCGCCGTGCTCTGGCCGGCAACCGTGACTGGGTGTGCGAGTGCGACGGGCAGACGCCGGCAACGTTCCCTCCAGATCCGAACGTCGTCGAGTTCCGATGACCGCGCATAGACGGTCCGTGAGCAGCCGCAAGTACACGATCAAGACCTGGTACTCGTACAACGTCTTCGGCGCGGACGAGCACTACTGCGTCGGCCTGTACCGCGACGGGAAGCACATCAACACCTGGTCCTACTCGACGTTCTTATCGTCGAGCCTGGCGCACCGCCGTGCCGAGAAGCGCATCGCTGCGCTCCGTCACACGTACGACGCAACCGTCGAGTAGCCACCCCGTCCGCGCATACCGTCACTGACGTCACTCACGCTCAGTGTCGTCACTCACTTCCGCCACGTCCACTGAGGAGCCCGCCGTGCCGTCTTCGTTCAAAACGACCCGCCTGCACCCGGGCCCGTGGTCGTTGCAGCACTTCCCGGACGCGCAGCCGACGATGTTGGAGGCGCTGGCGATGCAGCGCTCCCTGCTGTCGTTGCCGTTCGTCCTCGCCGACGTCGGCGACCAGTTCGACTGGTTCGACGAGCTGCGTGGCGTGAGTCGTTTCGTCGGCGTCGCAGGGCTGCATCAGGCGCTGGTCGCAGCGCACGACCGGATGCGCGCTGCGAAGACGCGTCTGCGTGAGGAGGGAAACGTCTTGACCGTGTTCGCTCTCGACGCTGAGACGGACGCCCAGTTCAACGACGAGCAGAAGGCGATGGTTACCGACCTGTGGAAGGACGGCTACCACTTCGGGGAGACGCTGCTGATCTACCCCGACGGACCTACCCGGTTCGACGTCGCTGGCCTCGGCATTCCCGAGTTCGGCGTTCCCGCATGAGTCTGGCGGCAGACGCCCGCCGCCTACAGCAGGAGGACGACGGCACCGCGGAGGAGCACTACCGGCTGACCCGGCCGGAGTCCGCCCCGCACTGCCCGGTCTGCGGCCGGTACGCGAAGTACGGAGGGTCCACGTATGACCACCACACCGGCGTTGTCACCCTCGTCGTGCTGTGCCAGCGGGATGGGGAGCAGCAGTTCGACGAGTGACTACATGCAGACACCGATGACTACATCTAGTTGCCGCTGACCACATATAGTCACGCACGAAGGAGGCTCGCATGCTGCTCCAGAACCCATTCGCGGCGCTGATGCCGACCATCGAAGGCGAGGTCCTCGCTGTGCTCGCCCGGTTCCAGCGCGATCGGCCGTTCCCGCTGCCCCTCATCGTTGAGCGCACCGGCCGTTCTCGAACTGGCGTCCGCCGCGCGCTCGAGCACCTCGTCCAGCAGGGCATCGTCCTCTTCGACGACATCGGCGGGTTGAAGACCTACCGCCTCAACCACGACCATCTCCTCGCGCCGCAGGTCGTCGCCATCAGCAGGGCCCGCAACGAGTTCCTCGACCGGCTCCGTGACGCTTGCGCCCAGATGCCGCTCCGGTACGCAGCGATGTTCGGCTCCGCAGCAAGAGGCGAGATGCGCCCCGACAGCGACATCGACCTCATCTTCATCGCCGACGCGCAGCACCGCGCCACCGTCGAGGACCGAACCCACGACCTCGCAATGGCCGCGCGGATGTGGACCGGCAACCCCGTGAACCCCATCTACTTCAGCACCGAGGACATCACCTCGTCGGACGAGCTGCTGCACACCATCGCTGAGGAGGGCGTGCCCCTCATCGAGGATGAGCGCTGGTTGCGGAAGCATCTCCGCCGGGCGGCCGAACCTCTACGCTGACCAGCATGGGTCGTCCTGCTCGTCTGCTGCCGGTGGAACTGTGTCCGGCGCCGTGGCCGGAGGAGCCGTCGGACGACCGCGCTGCGGAGACGGCCCGCCGTCTGGTGGTGAACCTCCGGGCGGCGATGAACGGCCGGACCTTGCGGGCGGTCGCCGCGGATGCCGGCATGGGCCATGTGACAGTGCAGCGGGTGCTCACCGGGCAGGCGTGGCCGGACCTGCAGACGATTGCACGGCTCGAGGACGGTCTCGACGCCGACCTGTGGCCAGTCCGGCCTCGCCCCTGACCGAGAAGACAGACGCGTCAGCGTCCGGCGGTCTCCACCACGAGTTCGAGGTACCGCAGTGGCCGTCCGTCGCGGGCTGCGGCGAGCGCTGCTGACATCTCCGGGTGCGGTTCGGCTTTCACGAACGGCAGCCGGAGGAATGGGTAGCCGGCGGCGACGAGGTTGGAGACGCTGAGGTAGCGGGCGATGGCGGGGTCGGCGCCGGCGGTGAGCACCTGGCCGTAGAAGTCGAGCACGTCGGTGACGTCTGAGCCGGGGTGGTCGATGCTCCCACCCGGAAGATGCAGTGTCAGCGGCATCGTCGCGTCGTCGAGGAGCGGCCGGTAGATGCGCTTCCGCATCCGGTTGAGGGTCCGCACTCGTTCGGTCGCCCATCGTGGGTCCTGTGCCGGCGCTCCGTGGATGAGCGCGGTGACCTGTGCGAACCGGAGGGGAAGCCCTTCGTGCGCGGCGTCGTCGCTGATGTCCGCTTCACCGTTCCGGTTGACTGCCTCGTAAACGGCGAATCGCCGCTGCAGTTCTGGAGTGCGCGCCGCTTCGAGTCGGGCGGCGAGGTCGGCGATGCTCACGCGGCAGCCGTGGCGGCGGCGGCGGCCGCGAGTCGGGTGAGGACAGCGGTGGCGTGGCTGCGGTAAGCGGTGATGACGGAGTCCGCGTCGGGGTGGCCGCGGAAGCGGAGATTCCTACGCACGTCCCGGAGAGTGAGGTTGAGGTCGTCGATGAGGGCCGGACCGGCGTAGGTGGCAAAGCCGCCATTCAGGGCGGCGACGAAGCGGGCAGCGATCACCCCAAGGTCTGGTTCACCGGGTGAGGTGTACGTCCGGAAGACCACGAGGATGGGGTTCTCCCGGCCGGCGTTGTCGTGTTCGAGGTTCACCTGCCGGATGGCGGCGACGAGGTCGCTCCAGCCGGGCATCGTCGGCTCGGACAGCCCGACCCGGTGCCGGATGGGAAAGAGTTCGCGCTGGCGGGCTTCGCCGGTGGTGAACGTGCTCATGGCAGGTCTATGCGCGGATGTGTCTCGGCGGTGGGCGTCAGACGGTCGGGTGGACGTAGATGTCGAGGAGGTACTCCCGGTAGAGGACACTCTCGATGGTGAGCCGTCGGGCGGCGCCGACGAGTTGCGCACCGGGGAGAGTCTGCTCGAGCTCGTCGGCCGCTGTCCGACGGGAGGCGACACCGGTCTCCCATCGGGTGCTGTCGTCGGTGGCGGGTGCGGCCTTCACCCGGATGAACGTCTCGTCGTTGACCGAGTGCACGTAGCAGCGGTCACCGACTGCGATGAGGGCTGATTCCGGTGCGAGTCCCACCGGGCGGCCGTTCTGGAGGAGCAGGTTCGTCATGCGACTTCTATGCGGGCAGGCAGCCCATGGCGGTCTGACCTGGTCAGGGCATGAGGTGTTCGCCGGTGCGCATGTGCCCGGGGTGGTAGTCGTGGTGCTCGCTGGCGCCGGGGCCCCACAGTCCGATGCTGAGGCACAGGAGCCCGAAGAGGGCGAGGCTGGCATACGCCCATCCGCGGCGCCGCACCTCCGGTCGTCGGTCGCGGAGGCAGAGCACCGCACCCGTGGCGGAGAACGCGGCGATGCTCAGCACGATGACGACGGACTGCGCGACGGTCATGCCGGGTGCCCGCCGTTCTTGATGTACGCCTTCAGGTCGTCGAGGCGGGTGGACTTGATGGGGAACCACCGCATCGCTTCCTGGTAGGCGTTGCGGGCGCGAGCGTTGTACTTGAACGGGCCGGCGTTGATGGTCCGGCCGTCCCAGACGACTGCGGCGCCCGAGTCCCCGCCGCCTCGGATGAGGCGGCCGAGTTCCTGCTCGAGGAGGGATGCTGCGTCGGCGACGTACACGTAGAGGTCGGCGGACCACTTGTCGATACCCATGGCTTCCATGAGCGCTTCCACGCGGGCGTCGTCTACGGGGTTCGATGCGGCGCGGGGGATACGGTCCACCTGCACGAGCGTGTTCGTCTTCCCGGGGCCGTCGGTGCCGGTCATCAACGCTTTCGTGCCGACGAGGATGCTGGATTCGTCGTCGCGCCACTTCTTGACGACGTCGCCGTCACCGTCCCACTGGGAATAGACGTTGAACCGGCCGCGGGCGATCTTCCGGTAGTGCTCGGTGTACAGCTTCCCGTTCGCGGCGGTCGCGGCGAGCATGAGCCCGGATCCGCCGTTCCAGACGAACGCGTCAGCGGAGCCGTGCTTGACCCATTCGGCGTGCTTGCGGACATCGAAGCGCTGCTTCCCGTACGCGGTGACGGACACCTGCTCGATGACCCTCGGGTCGTCCATGCGGGCGACGACGAGGAGGCTGTTGGCGTACTCCTTGTCGAACGGTGACGGGTACGCGGTGATGTGGGTCTTGAGGCCGGCGTCGCGGGGGAACCCCTTCGGGAGGGTGCCGGAGATGCAGATGGCGGTGAGGGGCCGCGGTTCCACTTCCGCTTCCTGGTGGTCGTCACCGGCAGGCGGCTTCACGGTGTCGTCCTGCGGCGGTTCGTCACCGTTGCCGGAGGAGTCGTTCCAGATGTTGCGGGTGAGCATCCCGGAAACGGTCACCGGTGCGGTCTCGATGGCGGACACGTCGCCGGACTCGGTCCAGGCGCGGCTGACACCGACGTAGTGGTCGCGGACGTCCTTCACGGCCTGCACCATCTGGTCGATGGCTGCGGAGCCGCGCTTGCCGGCGATGACGGACGCCATGTCGGTCTGGTCGGTGGACGACTGGATGTACTGGGAGCCCTGCTTGAGCCACTGGGTGAGAACGTCGCCGGTGTTCGCCAGCGGGTCGGTGTCCTTCGGGATGCGGCCGTCCTGAACGGATGCGACACCTGCGTGGATCTCCGACTCGACGTACCGGATGACTTCCCGGCCGTCGAGGGCCCACTGGTCCACGGACGGGTTCCCGGGACCGCCGACAGCTTCCCGGACCCGGTTGACGATGCCGTGCAGGCGGGGTGCGCTGATGGTGACGGTGCCCTGCGAGCGGACCGACGCCGGCAGCGACTGCGCTTCGTCGACGATGATGCCGTGGAACGGACCGAGCTTGCTGTTGCCGATGACGACGGGGGTGTTGTTCGCTGCCTGCACGGCGAGCATCGCGTGGTTGGTGATGACGATGTCCGCTTCCGCGGCCTTCTCACGGCTGATGCGGGGCTTGCAGATGGCGGCGAGCGGGCAGGCGTTCTCGCCGACGCATTCCTGCGTGGAGACGGACACCGCCTGCCATTCACGGTCGGTCATCTGCCCGCGGTAGGAGGCCTTGTCGCCGATGACGTCGGGGTTCTGGTGCTGCTTCACCGCCCAGGACAGCAGCGGGCGGAGCGTCTTCGACTCGTGCACGCGGCCGTCGGCGAAGACGGAGTCCTTGAGGTGTGCTGCGTCGATGCGGTTCGCGGTGTCGTCGTACCCGCCGGCGCCGTTGGTGATGCCGAGCTGGCGGACGGTGTTCATCGTCTTCTGCGCGCAGAGGTAGTTCGACCACCCCTTGAGGACAGCGGTCTTCAGGTCGTGACCGTACGCGTCCTTGACGGCTTGGGCGACGTGCGGGCTGTCGCGGAGGTACTGCTGCTGCAGGTCGAGCCCTTCCGTGGCGATGACCCACCGTTCCCCATACTGCGCAGCACCGACCGCCGCGGCGGACATCGACGCGTACGACTTCCCGGAACCGGTCGGCGCGAGACCCGCCATGTGCCCGCCGAGCGGGTCAGCAGCGCGCGCCATGTCGTCGGCGAGAAGCGCCTGCCCGGGCCGCGGGGTCGCGGTGGGGATACCCAGGCCGATGCGGACGGAACGGGTGAGGATGTCACGGACGGCGAGTACACGCTTCGATTCGGCAGCCATGCCGTGCCCTATGCCCGCCAGGGTGCGGCAGCAGGTGGGGGAGGCAGATCAACCGAGTGGACGATGCGTCGGCGTCGCACGGGCGACAGACTGCTCGTGTGCGCTCCCCGTTCTTCGTCACCGGTGCCGGCCGTGGCTTGGCTGCGTTCGCACTCATCGTCAGCGTGCTCGCCGCTGTCACGGGCGTGCTCATCGGCGGCGCCTACTACCTCACCTCCGCGGTGGCTCATGGCGCTCGTGAAGAAGTCGTTCTGTCGGGCTCGAAGGAGTTCGGGTCATGCCTCGGGCATTCGCCGTGGTCATGCCAGTCAGTACCGTTTGACACCGTCGAGGCGAAGTTCGGCCGACATGTGAGACCGGGCTGGACCATCCTCTCGGCAGAAGCAGAACCTGTCGCCGCGGTCAGCGCCACCGCACAGATCCAGGTGGTGTTCGAAGCACCGTCCGGAGCAGACGTCAGCTCGTGGCTGTCGCTTGCCGACCACGTCCACCACCAGAGCACTGCGGCGTCCGCGCCGCTCCTCGAGGACCTTGGCGTGAAAAGCGTTGATGGTGGTACCGACGGCTTCACGAAGGTGTTCACCGGCCAGGCCGACGACCACACGTACGTCTGGGCCTACAAACACCTGTAGAACGCGTCACCTTCCGCTGTGACCGCTTCCGCTCGCACCGCTCTGATCAGCGTGGTTCGGGGAGGACGGGCCCGAGGAACCAGTCGGCAGAGGATCGCCGGGCTCGTGGGGCGCTCGCCGCATCTGACGGTTGCATGACCGACTTCATCCCGTCCCGTCCGACCCGCTGGCAGGCGTTCTGGGCCCGGCCTGTCACCGCGCTGTTCTGGCCGGTGGGGATCCTGCTGTGGGTGACGTCGTACCTGCTGCAGTTGCCGGCGCCGGCGGACGCGCTGATCGTCTTCGTCGGGTACGTGCTGGTGTTCAGCGTCCTCATCCGCCCGTGGGGGTCCACCCCCTGAGCCGGAGCTCGGCCGCCGCTTCGCTACCCGGTGGGACTTGCTGTTCCTGCCGATCGTCGTCGTCGTCATCGTCGGCCTGTTCCTGCCGCCGCACAGCCTTCTGAGCGTCATCGGGCAGGTTCTCGTCGGCGTGTACGCGCTCGTCGAACTGGTGTGGCGGCTGGCTGACTTGGCTGGCCGCCGCCGGGCTCGGTGAGCCCTCCGGTCACCTTCCTGTGGCCGGTTGCGGTCGCCGGTTGGGCGACGCTGCTGCTGACTGCTCCTGCACCGGCGGTGCTGTCCGTCGGGGTGCCGCTGCTGGCAGCTGCGGCCGTCGCCGGATTCTTGCAACACGGTGTTGCAGAAACCCGCCGTGACTTCGTCATCTCCTCAGCCATGTTGCTCCTGCCGGTGTTCGCGTACATCGCCACTGTCGCCGGCGCCGTTCACGGGTCGGTCCGCACCGCAGCATGGGCGGCGCTCGTCGGTGCAGCGTTCGACGTCGTCCGACGGGCGGTACGAACTGCCCGTCGAGTCACCGCCGCACGAACACCGCGGAGGGCCGCACCGGTCGCGCACCGGCGCCGGTCCTGCGTCATTCGCCCTGTTCGCCGCATAGAGGAGGGAGTCCCCACCGGGACGTGCCCGAGCGACTCAGGAGATTCCCCCGTTGAGCGAACAGACCCCCACGCCCGTCCCGCCGTTCCAGACCCGTGCGGAGGCGCTTGGCGCTGAGCGCCACGGCTCACCTGTCGTGCCCGCTGCGGTGCCGGTCCCACCGCCCGCCGCTCCCCGTCCGGTCCCGCCGCCTGCCGCGGTTCCCGCTGCCGTACCGGCGCCGCCGGCTCCGGCGAGCGCCGTCCCAGTTCCGGCCGCGGTCCCGGCTCGACCAGCACCCGCACCGGTACCGCCGGTCGCTCCGGCACCCGCACCGGCACCCGTCGCTGCTGCACCTGCCGCTCCAGCACCGGCCCCGGCTTCGGCACCGGTCGTCCCATCGCCGTCCGCTCCGGAACCGGACGAGGAGCAGCTGTCGGCGCTCGACAAGGCCGCGCTGTCCGATGAGGCGTACGTCGTCCACGACGACCCGTGGGCAGACGTCACCAACGCCGAAGACGGCTCCATCACGCTCGCTGACCCGCCGGCCGCCGCCGATGAAGACGACGACGATGACGACGAGACGGACACCCCGAAGAAGACCTCCCCGCGTCGGAACGCCGCGAAGGACCGCGCCCTCGTGCGGAAGACCGTCGCGAAGGTCCTCGAAGTGCAGGCAGCGGAAGCTGACCTGGTGAACGTCGCCGCGAGCATCCTCGGCGTCAACCCGGACAACACCGCCGACCTCACCGTCGCCGTCATCACCGCGAACAGCCGCGACCTGCAGGTCGTCACCGACCTGAAGACCATCCTCGACGCGGACGCCCTTGAGGCAGGGGTCACCGCCACCGGTCTCGGCCGTGCACGTCTCCGCGCCGTGTGGAAGCTCCTCGCCGGCCTCGGCGGTGTCACCGGGGAGATGCCGTCCTCCGACGCGAAGGCCGCCATCGCTCTGGTGAAGGCCCTGCACGCTGGCGACTCGACCGCCATCCGCAGCCGCGTCGATGACGCGGTGGACCTGCTGCGGAAGTGACTCGCGCCGCAGCGCACCCGAACAACCCCCGACCCCGAGCCGTGCACCGTGAGGGCACCGCTGCGACCCGTGTGAAGAGCTGATGGCGAAGAAGAAGAGCAACCCAGTCCAGAACTGGCTCGACGACGCGGAGGAAGTGCCGCGGAAGAAGTCCCTGTCGAACCGGGACCGGTATCGCCGGCAGCTCCTGTACCGGTGGGTGGTGAAGTCCAGCGTCTTCCTCACCCCGGCGCTGGCGATCCTCTGCATCCTCCTGCTCGGCAACGCCGGCGGGAACAGCGACCCGGTGGTCGCGAAGCCCGCCACCGTCGACGTGAAGGGCCGCACGACCGCGACGCTCACCGTCCAGCAGTGGCTGGCGTCCACCCCATCGCCGGTTGCGGGGAAGGGGCAGATCGTCTCCTACGACGGGCAGACCGTGGTGAAGAAGCCGGCACCGCTGGTGGACAAGAACGACAAGGAGACCGTCGTCGCCGCGGCGTACACGACGGAGCTGCAGCACTTCACCATCAGCGACGGTCTCGGGCAGACGTTCTCCGTCGACGTCACCGTCGCCTCCGACAAGACGTACGGCGCAACCGTCCTCGCCGGCCCGTCCCTGCTGCCGGTGCCCGGTGCGGACAAGAACAGCATCGACCAGCAGACGTCCGCAGCGTCCGGCACCTGGCCAGGCCTGTACGACGACACCGCATCCGACAGTGTGAAGCAGGCCGTCGACACATGGGCGGCCGCGTTCACGAAGGGTGACTCCGCGTCGATGCGTCTCGCGATGCAGGACAAGAAGGCGTCCCACACCTACCAGACGCTGTCCAACGTGCAGGCCGTCATCCCGCAGGTCGGAGCCGCCGCATTCGACTTCGGCTCCACCGAGAAGAACGCCACCTCCCAGGGGAAGAAGACCAGCAAGCAGCTCGTCCGCGTCACCCTGTACATCCAGTGGAAGGGCAACCCCGCCCCAACCGGCAACGACGACACGAAGGGTCTCCCCGCAGTGACCTACGACGTCCTCGTCATGAACGCCAACTCCGCAGCCCCAGCTGTCGTCGCTTGGGGAAGCCCCGGCACCGGCACCAAGCTGCAGCCGTACGAGAACGCCCTCATCGGCAAGTCGCTGCAGGCTTCACCCACTGACGCTCCGACCGCACCCGCCGGCGGCGACGGCGCCACCGTCGGCAACTGACCACCAACAGACGAAACGGCTCGACACCACCCCGGTGACGAGCCGTTTCGTGTCCGCCGGGGGAGCGGCGGCTGGGTGTCGTTCGCCGCATAGAGACGGGTGCTGAGCAACACCGCGCTCCCGACGAGGCGGCCGCTCAGCCCGACCGGCAGGAGCACCATGGCGAACACCCGACCCGACTACCCGACGATGGTCGCTGGCCGCATGCAGGACGGCCGCCTCATCGGTGTGGACCAGTCCGTCTGGCTGTACAAGAAGGTGCCGCTCGCTCCGGTGACGGAAGCGAAGACCACCGAGCGGGCCCTCGTCGCGGCGCTCCCACTCGTCAACGCGTACGAGTCGCTCGCGCAGATGACACCTGTCCGCTCGAACCGACGTGCCCTCACCCGGGCGCAGTACCGGGACACGCACGCGCTGCTCGTGAACATCCCGACCGCGTACCGGCCGACACCGTCGGACATCGACGCGTACCTCGCGGAGCAGTACGCAGGGGAGCGGGTCTACAACCGGTTCCTGCTCTTCGGCGTGAAGCTGCAGTCCACCGTCGGCGACGGCGGCTTCCAGGCGGCCATCAACTCCGTCACGCAGACCCTCCTCGAAGGTGGCACCCCCATCTCCGACTACGACAAGGACTTCCGGCAGGTGGACCAGGCGCTCACCAACGCCGGCCTGCAGTCGATGACCGCGGCGGACTTCCGGATGGCGAACTCCTGGTGGAACCAGGGACAGTTCCCGGACACCCCCACGCTGTTCCACTCCGACCACATGCACGTCTTCGGGTCCGCAGAAGCGACGAGCATCGTGCAGCAGATCGGGCCGGACCAGTGCGAGGCGTGGCCGCCGCTGTCGGACACGTCCACCGTCACGTTCGCGTCCGTCCAAGACCTCGACCTGCCGTTCGTCGACGCCGGCACCAGCACCGCTCAGTGGATCTCGCCGTACATCCGCGCCGACGCGTCCATCGTCTCCATCCGCGCCCTCGTCGAACCGTCGAAGGTCACCCGTGACGAGCTGCGCCGGAACCGGAAGCAGAACATGGACGACCTCAACGAGCGCATGCGTGAGCAGAAGATGGACCGTGCGGAGCTCGACGAGAAGATCGAGACCCTCGAAGCGGTGGAGAACGGATACGCCTCCGGCGGCGGCCCCGCCACCCTCGTCGACGCGTCCATCCTGATGGCGTTCGACGGCCGCATCGAGGACATGTCCGAGATGTCGTCAGTCAACGTCACCCTGAACGCGATGCTGTACCGGCAGAAGTCCGCCTGGGCGGAGACGATGCTGTGCTCCAACGTCCGCACGAACCCGAACCGCCACGACCTGCCAGACACCACCATCGCCTACTCCGGCCTGCCGTCACTGTCCACCGTCGGCGACACCTCCGGCGCGATGGTCGGCTTCACCGAATCGGACCGGCAGCCGGCGCTGCTCAGCCCCACCGCCGTCGCGCAGGAAGACCGCACCCCCATCTGCGTCGTCGCCGCCGCATCCGGCGCCGGCAAGTCGATGATGATGCTCTGGCTCGCCGACCAGTTCGCCCGCATGGGCCGCCCCTGCGTGATCATCGACCCGAAAACCGGGAGCGACCACAGTGGTGCGACGAACCTGTCTGGCGGTCAGGTGGCGTCGCTCGACGACTTCATCTCCTCCGACGGCGTGTTGGACCCGCTGCGGTTCGCGATCACCCGTCAGGACGGTGTGGACATGGCCGCGTCGATGATCCTGTCAGTGAACCCTTTCGGCAACAACCGGAACGACGCGGAGGTGCCGCTCATCTCCGCGTTGAACTACGGCGTTGGCCACGGGGCGACGTGCATCGGTCAGGCGCTGCTCACGGCCGTTGAATCGGACCCGCAGAACCAGATGTGGCGGTTCGTGTACGGCAAGGTCCTCGAGCTGGCGAACGCGTCGTCGCAGTTCCGGGCGATGGTCGGCTTCGAGCCGGGAACCGAGGCACTGCGTATCGCGGACGGCATCACCCTCATCAAGGTCGGGAAGACGTCGCTGAACCTGCCGACACCTGGCACCACGGCGGAACAGCAGAACATCTCCCAGCGTGTGTCGCTGGCGTTGGTCCGCATGATGATCTTCGGCGCGGCAACCGCGTTGACGGGTCGTGACGGCGTCATCTTCCAGGACGAGGCGTGGACCATCCTGAACTCCGACCCGAAGGAAGTCGAACGTCTCGGTCGTCTCGCCCGTTCCCAGCGTGTGCTGCCGATCCTGTTCTCGCAGGACATCTCCGGCGCAGCGAACGCTGGTCTCGCCGGCTACATCAGCCGCGGGTTCGTCGGTCCCATCACAGACGAGAAGGAAGCACTCGCTGCGATGGAGCTGTTCGGCATCGAACCGACGCCGGAGCGGATGGCACGAGTGACGGCGTCGGCGACGATGGACGCGTACGGCAACGACGAGTACGCCGCACCGAACTACAACTCGATGAAGGCGCTGCGAGACCCCCGCACCCGGAAGGTGCTCCGCGGCTCCGTGTGGATGTACTCGGACCTGTCCGGTCGTGTCATCCCAGTGGAGTGCGTCATCCCGCCGGAGTTCCTGCGGGTGGCGTCGACGAACGCGCTGGACATCGACGCACGTGAGAAGGCCGCGTCGATGGGGCAGGCGGCGTAGAGCAGGCAGAAGGCCGGCGGAGTGTTCTCCGCCGGCCTTCTGGGTCCTGGTGCCGGGTCAGCCCTTCAGCGCGTCGGAGAGGGTGAGTTCAGCGGGGAGCTTGTCCCCTTCGTCGCTGGGTGCCTTCGTGAACTCGGTGTCTTCGGTGACGCCGGTGCTGCGCGCCGCAGCGTTCTGCTGCGTCTCGTAGACGCCGGCGGTTCCGCCGGTGACGTAGAACTGGCTGGCGAGGTCACCGTCGAGACCCGACGGTGTCAGGTACAGCAGGTACGTCTTTCCCTTCTCGAGGAGGGGGCCGGGGCCTTCGATGCTGGCACTACCGTGCTGACGGACGACGACAGTGGATCCAGCCGGGTGGCTGGTGTCGGTCTTCGCGGTTGCGCCGACGACGACGGTGGAGAGGGTGAACTCCCCGCCGCCGGGGATGTCCGTGGCGGTCTTCTGCTCTTGGACGGTGCCGCTGAGGACGACGCTGCTGTCTTCGGCCAGGGCCGGCACCGAGTCGTACAGTTCGACGCGGGAGCCTTCCGCGTGCGAGGTGGAGCAGCCGGTGAGGGCGATCGCGCTGAGGATGATGGAGCCGACGGCTGCCGTGGTGGTGATGGTGCGCTTCATGGTCTGCCCTCTCAGTACTTCTTGTTGATGCCGGCGACTTCGTCGGACGTGAGGTTCCTCACACCGGCGTTGTATGCGCCGGATGCGGGGTTGTGCATGACGCGGGCGACCGGGCCGACGTGTGCGAGACCGAGTCCGTGGCCGAGCTCGTGGAGCCAGATGACCTTGAGGTTCGCAGTGGTCTTCCCTGACACGTAGTACCGGTTGACGGTGGAGTGCGCGGACACGGTGCGACCTGCGACTGGCGTCCAGTCAGTCCACCCTTCGTAGCTGTCGGCGCCGTTGTTCACGTCGGCGGCGGAGAAGGACGGGCCGCCGGTAGTGGTGTTGGTGAGGTTCAGGTCGGTGGCGGAGGTGTAGTTCGCTGACGCCTGGTTGATGGCGGTGCGGTACTTCCCCGACGTGGACGCCATGTAGATGCGGAGGTTCGCATTCCCCCACGACGAGTTCTCGTAGGCGTAGGCCTGCGCGGCGTTCGGGATGGCGATGAGCGCCGCGGTGAGAGCGAGTGCGGATGCTGCTGTGAGACCGAGTCGGCGCCGCTTCGTTGCGGTTGCCGTACGTGGCTTCTTCATGGATTCCCCTATCCGTGAACCGGCAGAACCGGGGGCCGACGGCAGCGTCGGAATCGTTGCCGGCTCAGCCCCCTAGCCGGTGATGAATGCTCACACGGGGGCGACAGGTTGGTCTACCCCGGGATTGGTGCCGTGGCCGATCTGTGACCTACCTGTTTTGGATCGATGCTGCTGCATGTGTCGCTCATACTCGTTGGTATGAGCCGCAGCAGCACTGCGCTCTCCGCGGATGATTCCCGACACCGCGGGTTGGGGGAGGGCTCCGTTCGGGACCAGTTCTGGCTGACCTCCGGGGATGGAGCGGTTCGCCTGCTTGAACAGTCGCGGGTTCCGCGGGAACCGGTCGGTACTGGACCGCGTGGGTGGCTGCGACGGAAGCCGAAACCGACAGGTGATCTGGCGTGGTTCCTTCCGATGCCGGGGAACAACGACGTCGGGCTGCTCATTACGGCTGCGCGTGGTATCGCTCCGGGGAGACGAGTGCAGGGGTTCCTCGTCGTTGATGACCCGAACGTTCCTGGTGCTTCGGTGTTCACCACCGGTGCTGACGGTGCAGTTGTGGTTTCTCGTGATGGGAAGCAGGAGCGTCTGGCGGACGTCGTCGCTACCGGGGTGACGCTCCGCCGCGCGCAGGTGTAACCCAGCCGCGCACATGACCGGCATGGCAGCAGAGCGCATCATCCGGAATCGTGACGTCGGCGGAGCGTTGAACGACACGCGTTTCGGCGCCCACAAGCGTCCGGCAGCTGACGTGACCCTCGGCGGTCGGGAAGCGGCGACGCTCACCGACGTGCTGAAGGCGTCGGAGGCGGAACACGCGCTCTACGTCGATGACTACACCCCGGAGGGGCACTTCAACGTCACCGTGAAGGTGCTCGGCCTGGTCACGAAGTACACGCTGAAGGGGGAGGTGGGCGACATGGACGCGCCCATCGTGGAGCGTGAGGAGATCCAGGGGCTCCGAGGCCACGAGCGGTTCTCCCGCTACGTCGGCAACCGTCTGAAGGGCGGGACGCTGTCCGCGCCGGCAGAGCGGGTCGTGCGGCCGCCGCTGTCGGAGAAGACGACGGAGGAGCTGCAAGACGCTGCGGTGTCGGCCCGGAAGCGCATCGAGTTCGCGAACCGCAACGCCGGTGAGAAGCCGGCTGACCGAGCGTTCGCCCGCGAGCTCGAAGCGGCACACCGCCACTACGACAAGGTGCGCGCTGAGCTGGAGCAGCGGGGCCCACTCGACGAGCTCGACCCTGCCGGCGTCTGAACGCCGCGGCAGCGGTGACCTCCGCGCATAGGGTCTGTGTCAGCACCGACCCTTCCTGAGGAGCCAACCATGCCGTACCCCGAGATGCAGCCGTCCGAGGATCAGCACGCCGCACTCGAAGCGGGCCTCGACGTCGACACCGTGCAGCACGGTACGACGCCGCCGTTCGCGTACTGGGAGGGCGACGCCAGGGCTCTCGTCGGTGTGCTGTGGTCTGCTCGTCACAACGGTCTGACCCTCGACGCGGATGCGGAGCGCATCGCGTCGAACATCCTCGCCTCCCGCTGCATCGCGGCGGTCCGTCACCAGACGGCGGAGGGCAACCCGTCGGTCCGCGGCTTCACGACGCAGGCAGACGGGTTCACCGGGTCCGCCGACGAGCTCGCGCAGGTGCTCGGCGACGCAGCCGCTGCTGGCGGCGACCTGTCCTCGAAGACGGACGACACCGCCAACTTCATCCGCATGTCCGGCTGGTTCGCCGCCATCCAGCGGGACGCTGTGACGGTGGCCGCATGAGCGACCTGCGTGTCGGCGTCACCCTCAACGGCTACTGCGGTGGCTGGTTCGGGGACTCGTACGGGGAGAAGGAGCTGGTCGCCATCGTCCAGGTCGACGGTGACGCTGTTCACCTGTTCCGCACGGTGGAGAGCGACGGACCGTCGTACATGGCGTTGAGCCGTGATGACGCGTCGCAGGCGCACTCCGCCGCGCTGGCAGAGGAGCAGGTCTTCGCGGCGGTGGACGACTGATGGGGGTGCTGAAGGAGCTGTGGCTCCTCGCCCGCATGCATCGGATGCTGGACCGTGCTGAGAAGCAGTACTTGAAGGCGGCGTGGGAGGAAGTCGAGGGGCAGTACAACCTCGCCGAGGCGTTCACCGCTTCCGCGGAACGCTTCGAGGCCCGCTACCGGTTCTTCGAGGCGGAGTACAGCCGTGTCCGCGACCGCCGCGGCCCGGCACGTCCGGAGGTCGCGTCGTGACCGAGTGGGAGGAGTACCCGAACCCGCCGGCCACGCTCGAGCAGGTGATCACCCACATCGAAGCCACCGACGAAGCGTCCTGGTGCACGGACGTGGTCCGCACCGCGGAGGACGGGCGGAACTGCTTCTTCGGGCACCTGTTCAACATGGGTGCCGACGACCAGGAGGGCGCCGCCATCTGGGACTGGTTCGAGTGCCGGTGGATGACGACGTACGGCATGTACCCGATCAACGACGGCCGGAACCCCCGGTACCCGCAGCCGACCCCGAAGCAGCGATGCGTCGCCGCCCTGCACGCGCTCCGCGACGGGACGGAACTGACGACGATGGAGTCGATGGACCAGGAGTACGAACACCATCTGGCAATGGAGAACGCGTGAGTGGGCAGCAGGCCCCGTACGGCGACGGCAGTCCGACGCCCACGGCGACGTTCACCCGACGGTGGACACCATCGAGCGTGACGCTGATGCTGCTGGGTGCGCTGCTCATCGTGGCGGCTGCCGCTGTTGCGGTGACGTGTCTGCTGCGGGTCGTGCTCGCGAAGGATGGTGAGGGGGTGGACTTCTCCGTCCTGTACCTGTTCCCGGCTGCCGTCGTGAGCGGCACGTTCGGGGTTCTCGCGGTCGTGTCCGCACGGCGCCGCAGCCTCGTCTTGTCCACCCGCTGACGCCCTCGCACAAGACGGGACGCCGACCGCGCATAGGGTCAGTGTCAGCACGCCCCACCGTCACCACCGGGAGCCACACCATGCAGGTTCAGCAGTCGTCCGAGAAGCAGGCCGCCGCCATCGAAGCCGGCCTCGACATTGACACCGTGCAGTTCGCCACCGAGGGTCCGTTCGAGGCGTGGGAGGGTGACTCCACCGCACTGGTCCACGTCCTCTGGGACGCGCGCCACAAGGGTCTGACGCTCAAGGACGACGCGGCGACCATCGCCGACATGATCGTCGGCTCCCGCTTCCTCGCCGCCGCCCGAGCGCTCGCCGCAGCCGGCACGCCGACCGTCCCGGTGATGAACACCCGCGCTGCCGGCTCCACCGGCGCCGTCGAGGAGCTCGTCGCCGTGCTCGAGGAGGCGCGCCTGTCCGGCGGCGACCTCCGCGGTGACGGGTCGGCGAAGACAGCGAACATCGTCCGCGGGTCCGGATGGTTCGCCGCCATCCAGCAGGCTGCTCTCACCCGCTGATGCTGGCCTTCACTCCGACCGACTGGTTCATCAACGCCGCCATCGGAGCCGCCTGGGGCGCCGCCATCATCTGGGTTGCCGTCGAGGGCCGCCGCTCAGCGCGACGGTGGGACACGTTGCAGGCTGGGATCCGGCATGGGTTCGGCTTCCGCACCGCCCAGGAGCATGCCGCCGTTGCCGCGCATCACGCTGCTGGGGCGGCCGTGGCGCACGAGCGGGCGAAGGCTGCCGTCGCAGTTGCGGAGAAGGCGTACGAGGACGTGCTCCGCATCGCACGTGCGGCGCGCACGCGTTAGAGCGGCAGTTTCGACCCGAGCAGGTCCGTGCCGGCGTGACCGGCGCACCGGTCCCGCTTCGGGACCTTCCGGAGCACGTCCGCGACATGCTCGCCGCAGCCAGTCCACGTCGTCTTCCCGCACGCCTTGCACTGCACCGCGACACACATCAGCGACCACCTCTCCCTGTGCTGCTGACGGTACCGACGAGGGCTGGCAGCGCCCGCTACGCCGCCGGCTCGTCGACCAGTTGCGGCTCCGCCGTCGCCGTCGCTGTGGATGGCTTGGCGTGTCTGAACCGCCATGTGGCGAGTGCTGCGGCGGCTCCGGCGGGCACCGAGAGCAGCAACGGGTACTGCCACGACAGGGTGTCCTCCTCGAACATGAGGAGGAGCGCCTGCATGCAGATGGCCGCGAGCGATCCGGCAAGAGCAGCATGCGCGATGACGTGTGTGATGCGACGGTGTTGCCCTTGCAGCATCCGTCCGAGGGCGTAGGTGAACGGCAGCGCGACGGCAGCACCGCCCACTGCGATGATCGCGAGGACGACGGTGAAGAGGATGAAGAACCAGAGACCGCTGCTGAGGTTCATCAGGAAGTCGCCGGTGGGGATACTCGTCAGAAGCCATGCGATGAGCGCGGCGGACGGTGCTGTCACGGCAATCAACCAGAGGTAGCTGGTGCCGACGAGCCGGAAGGTCTTCTCAAGCGTCCACTGGTCCATGCCGTCGTGTATGCGGCGGCTGTCGGTGTCAGGCTGCATGGGCGGCGCCTTCCGTGGGTTCGTCGGCCAGTTCCGGGTTCTCAGTGCCGGGGATGGTTGACAGCTCCACGATGTCGAGCCGCCACCGCGCGATGGCTGCGGCGAGAGCTGCGGGGGCGGCGATGACGAGCGACCACGGCCACACGCTTCCCTCGCCGATGATGAGGAAGTACGCCTCGACGCAACCCACGGCGAGTACTCCGGCGAGGAGTGCGTGTGCGAGCGTTCGGACGATACGGCTGCGAACGCGGACGAGGAGCCTGCTGAGGGCGTGGGAGAACGGGATGGAGACGAGGGCTCCAATGGCGGCGCCGATGCCACAGATGATGAGCGACGCGGGGACGAAGATGATGAGTCCGCCGGGGTTGCGCCAGCCGACGACGACGAACGTGGTCGCTGGTGCTGTGACGAGTGTCATCCACAGCCAGCTTTTCACGAGGAGTTGCGTGGTCTCCGCCCCAGTCCACTGCTTCATGCCTCCCATCATGCGGTGCTGCGGCTCACCAGTGGTCAACCCCTCGTCGATCGACACCGAACAGTTAGGGTTCCGTCATGCTTGCTCCGAGCCTGCGCCACTCCGTAGCCGCTGCAGACGCTGTTGTTGAGGCCGCGCATCACGCGTATCGGGATGCCCGCGAGTCAGGGAACGTGGATGCCGCTGACGCTGCGGAGGAGACGCTGCAGGCCGCTTTCCTGGCACGGTCGAAGGTGAACGTCCAGGTGGTCGCCGCGGCCGCCGCCGGCAGCGACGCGGATGCGCACCAGTTGGAACGCATCGACAACGGCTGGCGGGTGAAAGCCACCGACGACTACGTCATCGAGGTGTGGAAGACGCTGTTCAACTGGCGCCTCGTCGTCATGGTTCCGAACCAGCAAGCAGTCGTCGAGCACGGCTTCTGCTACTTCGGGCTCGGGTTGGAGTCGCTCACCCGTGCCATCGCCGCGGGACTCGAGTGGGAGGACCCGTTCAACACGAAGCCGGCAGGGTTCGACAAGCAGGCGTTCTGACTCAGGCCTGGTCGCGGGTCTTCTTCCACCGCAGGCTCTCCGACCATCCAGGGAGCGCTTCGAGGGCTGCTCGATGCTCGGCGGTCATCGTCCGCTGCGACCCGGGCTTCGTGGCGGCGCGTTGGTTCTTCGCCCAGATGCCGAGGTTGAACACGTCCGAGGGCCGGTTGTAGCCGGTGGGAACGTCGGCGTTGCCGTGCTCGGCGATGTACTCCCTCATCAGTTCAAGTCCGCGCTCGAACGGGTCACGCTGCGGGACGAACTCGGCTGTCAGCGGTTGTTCCTTCGCGTTCCACATCCACCCGGGAAGCACTTCCAACTCCGCTTTCCGCTCCGGCGTCAGCTTGCGCTTCTGATTCTTCGGAGCCGTCAGCGCCGCACGCTGGTCTTCGACCCACCTGCCGAGCCTGAACCCGTCTTCGGTCGTGTACTTACTCGGCATCCGCACTGAGCCGTTCTTTGCGACGTACCGTCGGAGATGGTTGAGCGCCGCTTGGTACTTCGCTTCCTTGGCGTTCCACACCCATCCCGGCAGCGCTTCGAGTCGCTGCCGCTGGGTGGGGTCGATGTAGCTGCCCTTGGCGTGGCGCTTCCGAAGCTTCGCGACGAACATTCCGGTCCTGTAGCCATCTGTTTCGACGTGCAACTGCGGAACACTCGCCGTACCATGCGTGGCAACGTAGTCCTGGACACGGTCGAAGCCTTCCTCGAAGGCATGGTCTGCAGGCGCCGCGGGGGCGGCGACGAGGGTCACTTCGTCACCTGTTCGTGAACGTTCACCGAACCGGGTGTCGTTCGGTAGCCCGCCGATGTCGCGTTTTCGTGTGATGGTCACGGCAGTCATGTGCGCGGGGAGGGGAGCGCCCGGTGACGACGTCTCCGGCTTCGCGTTGGCCGGTTGGATTCGACGGGCAGGTCTTCTGAGAACGTCTCGGCTCCGCTAGGTTGCCGACCATGAGCTTCGACGACCTGGTGGACGCCGCTCGCGATGGCCGCCGCGACGAGGAAGGACGCTTTGCCGCGGCAGCGGAACGGCGGGAGCGGCAGAAGGATGCCGGCCGGCAGCAGCTACGGGCTCTGCTCGGGGAGGCGCTCCGGGTGCTCCGGGAACGTGGCGGCTGCCGTGCCCTCGACGTCCGGATGAAGAAGGCGGGGAACCCGGCGTTCCCACCGACGCTCACTGTGGAGCGGTCCGGGTTCGTCTTCGGAGACAGCTGGGTTCTTCTCGACGACGGGACGGTCCTCACCACGAATCCGTTCGACAGTAGCCCTGCTCGGGGGAGCCGAGGCCGGCCGTACGAAGAGCGAACGGCGCAGGAGGATGCACTCCGTGCCGCGCATGGCGGGGCGGAGCTTCGCATCTTCGGCAGCGAGATGTCGTGGGAGATGGAACCGCCGGTCAGCCCCGGCGAGGAGGCGTTCTACGTCCTCGACGACGGCGCGCTCGTCCTTGGCGAAGGCGACACGGGCGGGCTGTACACGCCGGCGCGGGACGCCATCGCGTTCATGGTTGGCAGGGCGCTGCGATGAGTCTCGAGGACGAGGTGAATGCCGAGCGAG
This sequence comes from Curtobacterium sp. MCSS17_016, assembly GCF_003234255.2. Classification (NCBI taxonomy): domain Bacteria; kingdom Bacillati; phylum Actinomycetota; class Actinomycetes; order Micrococcales; family Microbacteriaceae; genus Curtobacterium; species Curtobacterium sp. MCSS17_016. The sequence goes on along the minus strand of NZ_CP126255.1, from coordinate 365,001 downwards.
CCCGTGCGCGCGCAGCAGCAATCGACCATCGACGCGCGGACTTCGGCGCGGAGCGCGAGCGTGACGCCGGACGAGCTCGACTGCTCGAGCTCGTCGCGGAAGCTCATCGGATTCTTCGTGACCGAGGTGGTAGGCGTGCGGTGCAGGCCAGGGTCGAGTGGCGGCAGTCGTTCTGGAACAGCAAGAAGGACCGGTTCTCGTGGTCGCTTGGGGAGCTTGCGTTCACTCTCGGCATCAACAGCGGGTTTGTGATCACTGAGGACGGCCGCATCGTTGTTGGGCATCCTCTACCGTCGCCGAAGGGGCCGGGCATACCCCAGATCCGCAGCGCGGTGCAAGTTCGACGGCAGGAGGGCATCGACGACTGGTTCCGAGCGTTCCAGCACCAGCATTCGGAGGCCGAACTGATGATCTTTGGCGCGGACATCGACTGGTCGATGACGCCGCCGGATAGCTACACCAACAAGTTCTACTTTCACGGCGGGACGCTCAGCTACGGCAGCAACTCAGACAACGGCGTACTGCTCGGAAAACCAGCGGATCGGGTCTTCGCTCAGTGGGTTGCGGAGTCCCTTGACGGGTCCTGAGCTGCGGCGGCTCGCGCCTTCCGCTTGGTGTAGACCACGCCGGCGATCTGCAGGGCGGCGAGTATGCCCCATGCGATAGCCATGAACGTGTGGAACCCGGAGGGGTCGGCGACGGCGGAGATGATCCATACGAGGGCCAGGGCACCCCAGGCCCAGGCGAGCCACGGCAGGGGTCTGCCGACGAGCCGTTCGAGGGCGCTGCGCTGCTTCGTTTCCGTCACGGCTGTGACGCTACCGGAGGCTCTGACGGTCGACGGTGATGTGCGCTGCGTTGTCGGAGATGCGGGCGACGGCACCGGTCCCGGAGACGTCTTCCTCCGGTTCGTTCACGAGGACGTCGTCGCCCACGCCGACGGGCCCGTTGAGGTTCGAGAGCTTGACCCGGGTGGTGCCGTCACCGCTGATGGAGTTCAGGTCGATGACCGCGGTGACCGTCATGCAGCGACGAGTTCCGCGACCGGTGCCTGCAGCGGGTACCGGGCTGGGTCGTCGAGGATGACCTGCTGCGCGGTGTAGTGCTGCACGTCGAGGATGACCGGGGCGAGCAGGTTCACGGTGAGCCCGCCGTCGCGCGGGGTGACGATGAGCAGCACAGTGTGCTTCGACTCGTCGTAGCCGGGGAACGACGGCCGGTAGGTGGGGGCGTGGGTGGCTGCGTCGAGGACGTGGAAGCGGATCTCCGGCCGTTCGGTGGATTCCAGCGAGTACACGCCGGCGGCGCCTTCGATGAGGGTGAGGGTGTAGTTCCGCAGCTGATCGAGGCCGGCGAGCGGGGTGGTGAAGAGCAGGTTGGTCATGTCGGGGTGCCTTCCGGGCTGGTTAGGACAGGTAGTCCATGAGGGTCTTCGTGTTCGACTGCGCGGTGACGGCGAGCGCCATCTGGTACGCGTTCGACTGCGACTGGAGTTGCAGGATCGCGTCGGCGGCGTCGATGGATTCGATGTCGGAGCGGGACTGCTTGAGGGTGTTCGACTGGGTGTCGAGGAGCGCTTTCGCGGATGCGATGCGGTTCTGGGAAGCGCCGACGGTGGCGTGCGCGGCGGTGATCTTGTCCGCGTACTGGTCGAGGGTCGCGATGCGGGTGGTGACGTCGCCGCCGGCGGTGACTGCGGCGGACAGCTCGTCGATGAATGAGAAGACACTGTTCTGGCCTTCTCCGAACACGGCTCCGCCGTTGACGTCTACCTGGACGGTGAGCTCCGGGCCGATGCGGCGCTGCACGGAGGCGGTGGGGGACCCGGCGAACGCGTACGTGGTGGTGTCGTAGGCGGCGCCAGCGTCGGAGGTGCCGGCGAAGACGGTTCGGCCCTGGTACTGCGTGTTCGCGAGGGCGAGAACGTCCTTCTTGATGGCCTGCATCTCGTCGGCGATGCTCTTCAGTGACGCGTCGCTGTTCGTTCCGGACGCCGCTTCGATGGCGAGGTTCCGCAGCCGGGTCATGTCGTTGCCGATGCCGGACAGGGCGCTGTCGGCGGTGCCGAGCCACGCGTTGCCGTCGTTGGCGTTTCGGACGTACTGGGTGGATTGCGCCTGCTGCCGCTTGATGGCGAGGAGGTTCGCGGTTCCCATCGGGTCGTCGGAGGGCTTGTTGAGCTTGATGCCGGTGGATGCCTGGTTCGTCAGGTCCGCGAGGGATGCCTTCGATGACTGCAGGTTCCGCTGCGACTGCATCAGCTGCATGGTGTTGGTGACGCGCATGGACATCAGGCCATCCCTACCGTTCCGGTGTGGTTGATGAGTTGGTCGAGGAGTTGGTCCATCGCGGTGAGGACGCGGGCGGCACCCTGGTACGCGTGCTGGGCCTGGAGGAGGTTCACTGACTCTTCGTCGAGGTCCACACCTTCCTGCGACTGCTGCGAGGTGACCGCTGTTGCCAGCGACGCTGTCGTCAGTGTCTGCTGCTGGCCGGACACCTGTGACTGCACACCGAGGGTGACTACGAACGTCGCCCATGACGCGTCCGGTGATGTGGACGTCGCGCCGAGGTGGCTGATCTTGTCGGCGATGGACCCGTCGTTGGTGCCGGCGCCGACAGCCCCGGTGGGTACCTGCGCACCGCTGGTGGGGATGACGGACAGCCCGAGCGCCGCGGGCCCGGTGCCGGATTGGGCGAAGAAGTTCAGCCCGGTCTGCCCGGTTGGGGTGATGCCGGCGGACGCGACTTCGTTGACCTGCGTGGCGAGGTTCGTGGCGAGGGCGTTGAGCTGCGCGGCTGCTTCCGCGTACGGGCCGCCGGTGCCGGCCGGGTTCGCGGCGGACAGGACGGTGAGGTCACCGGCGATGCTGCCGGAGGGCAGGCTGAGCGGCACGGACGGCTTGTCCGCCCACACCAGCTGAACCGGGTTGCTGCCGGCGTCCTCGAGGGTGTTCGCGCCGACGACGGTCACCTGACGGACGAGGGTGCCGTCGACGATGTTCGATCCGCCGATGGCGATGCTGATGGTGGAGTCGGCGTTCTGTGTCACGGTTCCGCCGGTGAGGGCGGAGATCTGCTGCACGACGGCCGCGCGCTGGTTCACCATCTCGTTGGCGTTGTTGCCGGTTGCGACGGTGGAACGGATGAGGGAGTTCAGGTCACCGACCTGCTTCGTCAACGCGTTCAACTGGTCAGCCTGCGTTGTCGCCGACGTGCGGGTTCCGGCCCAGCCGGCTTGCATCGCCTGGTACTTGTCGGCGATCTGCGCGACGACGGTCTGCGCCTGCGCGAGGAGGGAACCGACGGGTGCGTCCGTGCCGGGCTGGTTCGACACGTCCGACCACGCAGCCCAGAACTTCTGCAGCTGGGAGGAGATGGCGGTGTCCTTCGGCTCCCCGAGTGCATCTTCGACGGTTGAGTACCCGGAGGCACGGCTGGTTGCGTACCCGTTGGACGCGGCCGCGGACCGCACCTGCGTGTCGAGGAACACGTTGGACAGGTTCGAGATGCCGGTGATCGCGGTGCCCTGGCCGGCCTGCATGCCGATGCCTGACAGGCCGACCTTCGCCGGGGCGCCGACGGCCTGCTGCTCCGCGCGCTGGCGGACGTAGCCGGTGGAGGAAGCGTTCTCGATGTTCTGCCCGGTGACGTTCAGCTGCATCTGAGCAGCGGTCAGCCCGGAGTAGGCGCCGTGGATGCCGGCGAAGGTGCTGCCCACGCTCACGCCTCCGTGTCTACGAGCGCCGGGGAGACGAACCCGCGACCGGCAGCGCCGTCAGCGTCGTAGCCCTCAGCCGGCGTGCCGATGGCGTTCAGGAGTTCCTGCGTGGACCGCAGCGCCTGACGCATCAGCGTGTCGTTCTGTGACCGGAGCTGCTTGATGTTCCCCGTCGCGAGGGTCAGCGCGTCCAGGTGCGCGGTGAAGATGTCCTTCCACACGGACGCGGGGGCTGCGTCGATGACGGCGCGGAGGTTCGCGTCTACGTGCACGCCCCATTCCGCGGCGACGTCGACCATCATCACGGACGTGCGCAGCGACGCGGTCTGCAGCTGCTCGATGACAGCTTCCACCTCGAGCGTCGCGCGCGGGATCCAACGGGACTTCCCGGCGGCGAGCAGCAGATGCTCCGTCTCGTACTTGTAGTGGAGCAAGTCCAGCAGCTCACGCTGCCGCCACAGTGCGGCGGAAAGCTCGTTGGCGCCCATCGGGTCCCTCTCGGCGGTAGTTCGTCGGGTGCGGTCGTGTTCGCCGCATAGGACCTCATCGGCACGGCCCGCTGGTCAGTAGGCGACTTCTCCGACGGACAGGAGAAGTCCCTGACAGGGGACACCAGCGGGAACGGCCGGCAGACGAACCGATAGGCGGAGCCGACGGATTCGGGCCTGTTGACCCCGCGCATTCGTTGCGCGCCTTGCTCCCTGTGAAGGACTCCTTGAACACGATCGACCGCGACCAGCTCGTCATCGACCACCTCCCGCTCGTCGGCTACATCGTCAGCGACCTCTGCCGGAAGGCCACCCACCTCGACCGGTCGGACCTCGCCTCCGCTGGCCAGTACGCACTCGTGAAGGCGTCCCGCTCCTACGAACCGGACCGCGGTGTCCCGTTCGACGCGTACGCCCGCATCCGTATCAACGGCGCCCTCAGCGACGAACTCCGCAGCCAGGACTGGACGACCCGCGGCACCCGGAAGAAGATCACCGCGTACGAGAGGGTGTGGGAGCAGCTGCAGGCAGACCTCGGCCGTGTTCCGTCGAACGACGAAGCCGCGACCGTCCTCGGCGTCTCCTCCGACGAGGTCGCGGCCATCCGCGCCGCGAACACCGGCGCCCCCATCAACCTCACCGCGGACGACTCCTCCGGGTACCTTCTGGTGTCCACGATGGCGACGCCGGACGAGTCAGCGGAAACGGGGGAGCGGGACGCGTTTCTCCGCTCCGCCGTGGCGAACCTCCCGGACCGGCTCCGCCTCATCGTCGAACGGCTCTACTTCGAGGACAAGCGCGTCCAGGACGTCGCCGACGAGCTCGGCATCACCCACGTCTCCGTCAGCCAGGCCCGAAACGAAGCGGTTCGTCTGCTCCGCGACGGCTGGACGCTGCACTTCGACAACGAGTCCGGCCACGACGTCACCCCGGTGAAGGCGAAGACCATCCGAGGTCGCTACCTCAGCAAGCTCGGCGAGTACACCTCCACGGGCCCCAACCTGGCCGCAGCCGCTATCTGACCGGCGGTCGCCGCATCTGCCGCGGGTGACAGCCACCGTCGCCGGAGGACCACAAGTCGGCCGGCGACCTCACCTCGGAAAGGTCCACCCATGGCCGGCTTCCTCGCCACCGTCATCGTCCTCGTCGTCATCTTCGGCGGCCTCGGCACCGTCCTGTTCATGCAGGACCGTCGTCGTCGTGCCCGCTACGAGCTGCTGACCCGCACCTCACAGATGGCGGTGGTCAACGCCGAACGTGAGGCGGAGCGGGCACGCAATCAGACGGTCGCCGACGCGTACGCCGGCCCCCGCGTCGGACCGACCAGCGGCTACATGGGTCCGTTCTAGCCCGCGGTTCGGGGTCGCGGAAAAGATTCTGCGAAACCTGACTACGAACCGGCCCCTTCTGACGAGTAGGTGCTGTGCCGCCCACGGATGGGTGGTTCCCAGCACCACCATTCACGGAGGAATCCCCACCCATGGCAATGACCATCAACACGAACCTGTCCGCCAACCAGGTCCTGTCGAACCTGAACTCGAACCAGGACGCGCTGCGCTCGTCGATGCAGAAGCTCTCCACGGGCTCGCGCATCAACACCGCGGCGGACGACGCGGCCGGCCTCGCCATCTCGCAGGGTCTGCAGTCCCAGATCGGTGGTCTCACGACCGCCTCGCGGAACACGCAGAACGGCATCAACCTCATCCAGACGGCGTCGGGTGCGCTCACGCAGGTGTCCAGCATCCTGCAGACCGTCCGCGACCTCGCCGTCCAGGCGTCCAACGACACGAACAACACCGACTCGCGGACCGACATCCAGACGCAGGTGACCCAGCTCGCCAAGGAGCTCACCCGCATCGCCGGTTCGACGAACTTCAACGGCATCAACCTGCTCGACGGCTCGGCCGGTGCCGGTGCGGACGGCAAGCTGAACCTGCAGGTCGGCGCCGGCGCCTCGGCGACGAACGACGTCATCCAGGTCGACCTGTCCGGTGCGAACGTCACCGACGTCGCCACCGCGGTGTCGGCCCTGACCTTCGACTCGACGGTCAACTCGCAGGCCGCGATCACGGCGCTGGACACGCAGATCCAGAACATGTCCACCGCTCAGGCGACCCTCGGTGCCACGCAGAACCGTCTCCAGTCCACCCAGCAGTCCCTCGCGGTGAACACGCAGAACCTGACCGCGGCGAAGTCCACCATCTCCGACACCGACATGGCGTCCGAGATGGCGAACTTCACGAGCAAGAACGTGCTCGTGCAGGCCGGCGCCGCGATGCTCTCGCAGGCGAACCAGCAGTCGCAGCAGGTCCTGAAGCTGCTCCAGGGCTGAGCCCCGTGAAGCGGGCGGTGGCACCGGTTCTTCCGGTAGGCCACCGCCCGCTTCTTCATGTCCACGCTCGGTGAGGAGAACCGCATGGCGTCCGTATCAGCAACCAGCACCCCGACCATCGGCGTCGGCTCTGACGGCAAGGTCACCGCCGGCAACCTTGTCGCCAACCTCGACACGAAGGCGATCGTCGATGCGTTGATGACCGCGGCGAGCATCCCGAAGGTGCAGCTCGAGGGTCGCATCAAGACAGAGCAGACCCGGGTCAGCATGTACCAGTCGCTGAACACCGGGTTGCAGACGCTGCAGTCCACCACCGACGGGTACACCGCCGCGAACGCGATGAACCTGCTGACCGTGAAGTCCACCGACAGCAGCGTCACCGCGACGACCACCACCTCCGCGACAGCAACGGAGCTGAGCATGCAGGTGGACTCCGTCGCGAAGAAGCAGGTGTCCGTCACCGCCGCGACGACAGCGTTCACCGGGACGAAGTTCACCATCGTGGACTCCGCCGGGGAACAGACCGAGGTGACCGCGGCCTCCACGAAGCCATCCGACGTCGCCAAGGCCATCAACGCAGCAGGCGTCGGCGTCACCGCCTCCGCGGTCGCCTCAGGCACCGACGGCAGCGGCAACACCCTGTACCGGCTGCAGCTCACCAGCGCGAAGACCGGCGCCGATGCGTCATTCACCGCGTTCGAGGGATCCGCAGCGGCCGTCACTGCTGGGACCGCCACGAACCTCCTCACCGCGACCGGTGCGGCGACGGTGTCCGCCGCTTCCGATGCGAAGGTCACCCTGTGGCCTGGCACCGCCGCCGCACAGTCGGTGACCAGCTCCACGAACCAGTTCACCGACCTCACCCCGGGTGTGACGGTCTCTGTCTCCGCGGTCACCACTGCACCGTCCACGCTGAGCATCACCCGCGACGACGCGTCCATCTCCAACACCGTCAACAACGTCGTCTCCGCCGTCGCCCAGATCCAGCAGTTCATCACCAAGCAGCAGGCGGGGACCACCACCACTGCTGACGACGGCTCCACGACGTACACCGCCGGGAACTTCACCGGCGATTCGATGACCCGCACCCTGTCGAAGCAGCTGCAGTCCGCAGTCACCGCCCCCGTCGACGGGAAGTCCCTGTCGCAGTACGGCATCAGCATCACGGCAGACGGCACCGTCGCGTTCGACTCCGCGAAGTTCAAGACCGCTCTCGCCGCCGACCCGGAAGCGACGACGAAGGCGATGCAGACCGTCTACCAGCGGGTCTCCGATGCGGTGTCATCCGCGTCCGACCCGACCAAGGGCTACATCACCGGCTCGGTGAAGACGCAGCAGGCACGCATCGAGACGGATCAGACCGCAGACATCGCGTGGACGACCCGTCTGGCCGCACAACGTGAACTGCTCGTCAACCGGTACACCGCGCTCGCGACGACGCTCTCCCAGATGCAGGCGCAGCAGGACTACCTCACTCAGCAGATCGACGCGATGAACAAGCCGAACTAGACCCCGCCCCGACCCCCACCCGCCTCACCGAGGAGCATCCACATGCCCGCCAGCCCGTACGCCCGCTACCGGGACACCGCAATCCAGTCCGCCACCCCAGCCCAGTTGGTCACCATGCTCTACGACCGGCTGCTGCTGGACCTCCGCACCGCACACACCGCTCTCACCACAAGTCAGGACGCCGAAGCGACGTACCGGCTCGGACACGCCGGCGAGATCGTCGCAGCACTCGCGGACAGCCTCGACGTGTCCAAGTGGGACGGCGCGAACGACCTGCTGGGCCTGTACCTCTACGTCACACAGGGCATCATCTCCGCCACCGCTTCCCGCAACCCGGACACCATCACCGAGTGCATCACCCTCCTCGAACCGTTGCAGAAGTCGTGGCACGAAGCGGCGGCGTTCCTCGCCCGGCAGCCGGAGTGGGACGTGCCAGCGACAGCCGGTGCCGACCAGGCGGTGTTCGCGGTTGCGTGACCGACTCGTCCTCGCCAAGGCCATCGCTGAGGACCTCATGCCGCCGGAAGTTGGCTGGCTCGACACGTTGAACACCCTTGCCGAACGGGCCCGCACCGCAGGGGACGGCGACGTGCGCGAGCCGTGGACACCGCCGGAGAACGCCGGCCCGCTCCCACCGCACCTGCTGCCGTTGGCGCAGTCCATCCTCCTCGACCAGGCGCACGCCATCGTCGCACTGCAGAAGGAGATGGCTGAGCTCCGAACCCGCGACAAGGTCGTCCGCGGCGCCGGGTACGACGGCGGCAGCATCCCCGCGTACGTCGACCAGGTCGGCTGAACCGATGTGGGACGGCGCGACACGGCGGGGCCCGTTCCATGAGAACGAAGACCGGTGGGGCATCCGCGGCTCCTGGGCGTGGGTCGTGGACGGTGCGACGAACCCGATGCCGGCCGCGGGCACCGCCGCGCAGTACGCGCAGGCGCTCTCAGATGCCCTTGACGCCACTGTCCGACGGAGCCCGTGGGTGAGCCCGGCCACGGTGCTCGAGCAGGCACTTGGCGACCTGAGGCTCGGCTCCCTTGCGGGACAGTCCGCAACCGTCGCGCTCGCCGACCTACGTGGTGACCTGCTCCGGTGGCTCGTCCTCGGTGACTGCACCGTCACCTGGTCTTCGGGTGGGACTCTGCGCTCCGTGACAGACGACCGGCTAGCGTCCGTCGCTGTCACCGAACGGGCCGCGTTCACCGCCGCAGCGCCGGAGAACCGGGAGGCGCTTCGATACGGGCTCGTGCGCGCGGAGCAGAAGTGGCGGAACCGCCGGGGAGGCTTCTGGGTCGCCACCTGCGAACCTCGGGCTGCCCGGCACGCCCTCGCCGGCGTCAGCCGTGGGGTAGACGCGGTGCTGCTCACCACCGACGGTGTCCGAGCTCCGGCGAGCATCACAGACCTCGGCAGCTGGGCCGGCCTTCCCGACACCGCCCTCAACGGTGCATCAACAGGCGCTGACGACGCAACCGCCGTGTGCGCAGTGGCCGTTCCTCCCTACGGTTCACCGCCGTCTGCCGAGTAGGTCTCCTCGAGCACGGACTGCTCACCTTGTTCCCGCCACGGACTGGCGACACCTCCTGACACTGAACAGGTTCCTTCGTGCTCGAAACCGTGACGCTCAACGCGCTGTCCAGCGCGCTCGACGGGTTGTCTGCCCGGCAGACCGCCATCGCCGACAACGTCGCGAACATCAACACACCGGACTACCGCGCGAAAGTCATCAACTTCGAGGACGAGCTCACCCGCAGCGTCGCCCGAGGCGACGGCCGCGTCGTCGCGAAGCAGGAGACGTCGCTGCAACCGACACAGCTCAACGGCAACAACGTCAACCTCAACGAGGAGACGCTGTCGAACATGAGCACCGTGCTGAAGTTCCAGTTCGCGGCCCAGGCGGCGAAGCAGCAGTTCTCCGAGATCCGCGACGTTCTGAAGGGGACATGAGATGCCGCTCGACGCCATCGGTATCGCAGGGACAGGGATGTCGGTCAACCAGACCTGGTTGAACGCCGTCTCCGACAACCTCGCGAACATCAACAACACCACCAGCCCGAACGCTCCAGCGTTCCAGGAACGGTTCGTCGAAGCGCAGGCGAACGGCGGCTCCGGCGGCGTGCACCTCGCCGGCACACCGCGGGGCTCCACGGACGGGCAGCTCGTCTACTCACCGCAGGACCCGAACGCCGACAACGACGGCTACGTGAAGAAGACCACCATCGACATGAGCACGCAGATGGGGAACCTCATCATGGCGCAGCGTGCGTACCAGGCGGACGCGCAGGTCGCGTCACGGGCCCAGTCGATCTACCAAGCCGCCCTACAGATCGGACAGTGACCCCGTGGACATCCAAGCGCTCGCCGGCATCTCCGGCCTTTCATCCCTCAGCGGCGACAGCAGCCCGATGCGCAGCACCGGAGCGGCCGGCGCAGCCGACTTCGCGTCTCAGCTGACCGGCGCCGTCGATGGGCTGCAGAAGATGCAGTCGAAGTCGGACACCCTCAACATCCAAGCCGTCTCCGGCAACCTCGGCGACATCCAGCAGGCGACCATCGCCGCAGCGCAGGTGTCCACCTCCCTGCAGCTCGCTGCCGCCGTCCGGTCGCAGGCAGTCGCCGGGTTCAACCAGATCCTCAACATGAGCGCTTAACGGGTGGCAGGACCCGGCCGGCATAGGTGACTCGTGAGCGTCGGGGGACCGCTCATCACGTACGTCACCACACCAGCACAGAACGGAGCGGAAGCGCCGACGGCCAGACGGCCTGACGGCGGTGCACTTCCAACAGGGCATGCCACCGAAACTTCTCGACTTCTTCCGCCGCTTCGGCACCACCATCGGCGGGTTCAGCGTCGCCCAGAAGACCCTCGCCGTCATCGGCATCGCTGTCGTCATCATTGGCGGCATCGGCCTGTCCGCATGGCTGTCGAAGCCGTCGTACGCGCCGCTGTTCACCGGCCTGTCCGCCGCTGACGCCTCCGCCATCACCGCTCAGCTCGACACCGACAAGGTCCCGTACCAGTTGGAGGACGGCGGGGCGAGCATCCTCGTGCCGAAGGACAGCGTCTACAAGGAACGGCTCGCCGCCGCTTCGAACAACCTCCCGTCGACGGACACCGGCGGCTACTCCCTGCTGGACAAGATGGGTGTCACCACCTCCGAGTTCCAGCAGAACGTCACGTACAAGCGTGCGATGGAAGGCGAACTCGCTTCCACCATCAAAGCCCTCAAGGGCGTGACGAACGCATCCGTGAAGCTCGCCATCCCGGAGTCCACCGTCTTCACCGACGACAAGGAAGACCCGACCGCGTCAGTGTTCGTGGACACCACCGCCGGCGTCACCCTCACCAACGACCAGGTGCAGTCGATCGTCCACCTCACCAGCGCCGCTGTGACGGGAATGAAGACCACCGACGTCTCCGTCATCGACGCGGACGGCAACGTCCTCTCCACCGTCGGCGGCGGCCTCGCAGGCGACGGCTCCGCGCAGGCGCAGAAGTACTCCACGGCGACGAAGTCCGACGTGCAGGCCATGCTCGACAAGCTCGTCGGCTCCGGGAAGTCCACCGTCGTCGTCCACGCCGCCGTCTCGAACGCCACCAGCGACCGGACGACCACCACGTACGAAGCACCGAAGGGCGACCCGGCGAAGTCGGAGACGAACCAGAAGGAGTCGTACACCGGCACCGGCGCGCAGAACGCCACAGGTGTGCTCGGCGCCGACACCAACGGTGCCAGCGAAGCCACGACGAACACCACCGGCGGTGGCGACGGGTCATACACGTCGGAGTCCTCCACGAAGGACAACGCGTTGAACAAGACCGAGCAGCACGACCAGGTCCCGGCCGGGGAACTGCTGAAGCAGACCGTCTCCGTCGCAGTAGACCGCAACGCAGCGAACGGGATGACGCAGAACCAGCTGGAGACGCTGGTGTCGAACGCTGCAGGCGTGGACACCACCCGTGGGGACTCCGTCGCAGTGCAGTTCGTCGCGTTCTCCGACGCGAACAAGCAGGCCGCTCGAGACGCGCTCGGCGGGTCGAAGGCGAAGTCCGACAACCAGCTGTGGCTCATCGTCGGCGCAGCAGGAGGCATCGCCCTGCTCGGCATCATCATCGCCATCGTCGGCATCATCCGCCGCCGACGTCCGGAGACGGCCGTCGCCGACGAGCCTGCCATCGCACCGTCAGAAGACCTGTTCCCCACCGAGGTGCTCCCGACCGCGGAAGCGGCCACCGAGCAGCGCCGACGTGAGATGAACGCCCTCGCGGAAGCGAACCCAGAGCAGGCAGCCGACGCCATCCGCGCCATCATCGACGGGAACAAGTAAGCCATGGCTGACACCACCGGCATCCAGAAAGCCGCCCTCCTCATCCTCAACATGGACCAGGAGACCGCAGCTCACGTGCTGCAGCAGTTCTCCGACGAGGAAGCGGAAGCCATCACCGCGGAGATCTACAAGCTGAAGAGCATCTCCCCAGACGAAGCAACCGCAGCCCTCGACGAGTTCACCGCACTCGTGCAGGTCGGTACCGCGAAGACCCGCGGCGGCCGCGACGTCGCCGCTGGCATCCTCGAAGCGACCTACGGGGCTGAACGCGCCGCCGGGATGCTCTCCCGAGTTGCATCGTCTCTCGCCGGCCGGGCGTTCGAGTTCCTCGAGTCCGCTGACGCCGCGCAGGTGGCGCTGCTCCTCGACGGGGAGCTGCCGCAGACCATCGCCCTCGTCCTCGCCCACCTGCGACCCGCTGTCGGCTCCCAGGTTCTCGGCAAGCTCACGCCGGAGCAGCGCACCAGCGTCGCCGAGTGCCTGGCGACGATGAACCCGGCAAGCCCGGAAGCGATCCGGGTCATCGCTGACACCCTCCGCGCCCGCGCCGGCACCGTCGTCGCAACGAAGGGGCAGACCGACGCTGTCGGCGGTGTGCAGCCGCTGGTCGACATCATCAACCGGTCCGACGTCGCCACGGAGAAGGCGTTGCTGGAAGACCTCGAACAGCGCGACCCGGACCTCGCAGCGGAAGTGCGCTCCCGCATGCTGACCTTCAACGACATCGTCAAGCTCGAAGCCCGGGACGTGCAGCAGGTGCTTCGCGGTATCGAGATGACCGTCCTCGCCACGGCGATGAAGGGCTCCCCGGAGCCGGTGCAGGACGTCATCCGCGACAACCTCTCCGAACGGAACCGCCTGTCGCTGCAGGAGGAGCTCGACGTCCTCGGACCGGTGAAGGTCTCCAAGGTCGAAGAGGCCCGCGCCGACGTCGTCCGTGCCATCCGCACCCTCGAAGCAGACGGCGTCATCACCGTCATCCGCGGCGACGCTGAGGAGTACGTCGAGTGACCGGGTTCACCCCGGTCGTCCTCCCGGATCTCACCACTGGCAGCTCAGAGTCGGCATCCCGCGGCCGCGCAGCCGGCTACGCAGAGGGCTTGCGACTCGCAGCCGAGCAGCACCGCGCTGCGGAAGCGGTCCGGGACGCCCGCCTCGCGGAAGCCATCGCGGGCGAGCGGGCCCGAACGCAGCAAGCGTTGAACGCGTTGCAGACAGCCTGCGGAGCCCTGAACGGTCAGGTCATCCCTGCGTTGGAGGCAGCCGACCAGACTCTCATCGACGCTGCCCTCGACCTCGCGGAAGCCGTTCTCGGCGCGGAAGTCTCCGGCGGCCGCATCCCCGCCGCCGCGGTGCTCCGGCGAGCGCTCGACGCTGCCGGCCGGGAACAGGTTGCCGATGTCCGAATGAACCCGGTGGACATCGCAGCCCTCGACGGCACCAGCATCCCGGACGGCATCACCGTCACCCCCGACCTGTCCCTCGGCCCGGGAGACGCGACCGCGTCCTTGCGTCACGGCTGGTTCGACGCCCGCATCCGTGAGTCCCTGAACCGGGCCCGCATCGTCCTCACCGGAGCCGAACGATGACCATGTGCCACTGCGATGGCCCACCTCACCAGTACGACCCGTCGTGGTGCCGTGAGGGCCGCACTGACCGCGGTACCGCCATCCCCGTCGAGGACCGGCGCCCACCGGCGCCGTCCTGCATTTGCGACGGTCCGGCGCACTCGTACGACCCCACGTGGTGCGGCGCTGGCCGCACCCGTGACGGCCGTCCCATCCGAGGCGGTCGGGCCTGGTGACCGGCTACCGCCCCGGCGGCTCCCGCTTCGCCCGCGCCCTCATCGCAGCCGCCCCTGAACGTGTCGGCGTTGTCACCGCGGCGGTCGGCCTCGGTGTCACCGTTTCCGGCATCGACGGCGCGACCGGCGACCTCGTCCACATTGGTGACGACCACACGGATATCGCACAGGTCGTCGCAACCGGTGAGCAGACCCTGACGTGCATGCCGTTGCACGCCACGAGTAGCCACCCCGTCGGCACCCCGGTGCGTCCGGCGTTGAACCCACCCCTTGTGCCGACTGGGGTTGGTCTGCGTGGCCGTGTCATCGACGGGCTCGGCCGACCCATCGACGGCAAGGGTCCGCTTCGCGCCGAGGGGCACGTCCCGCTTGAGCACGCCACCCCGAACCCGATGGCGCGGACCCGCATCGACACTCCGTTGACCCTCGGCGTGAAGGCAATGGACACCCTCCTCACCGTCGGACGAGGCCAGCGTATGGGCCTGTTCGCCGGCTCCGGTGTCGGCAAGTCGTCGCTGCTGTCGATGATCGCGCGCGGCACCGACGCGGAACTCACCGTCATCGCCCTCATCGGCGAACGCGGACGTGAGGTCCGGGAGTTCCTCGAGGACGACCTCGGCCCGGAGGGCCTCGCCCGCTCCGTCGTCGTCGTATCCACCTCGGACGAGCCGGCGCTGATGCGTGTTCGAGCAGCGTTCCTTGCCACCCGTGTCGCGGAAGCCGCCCGTGATGCCGGTCAGGACGCCGTCCTGATGATGGACTCGCTCACCCGCGTCGCGATGGCGCAACGAGAGATCGGTCTGTCGGCAGGGGAACCTCCCGCCACCCGGGGCTACCCGCCGTCGACGTTCTCCGTCCTCGCGTCCCTGCTGGAACGTGCCGGCACCGACCACACCGGCAGCATCACCGGCCTGTACACCGTCCTCGTCGACGGCGACGACCATAACGAACCAGTCGCCGACGCCGCCCGCAGCATCCTTGACGGGCACGTCGTCCTCGACCGGAAACTCGCCATCAACGGGCACTTCCCGTCCATCGACGTGCTTGCGTCCGTGTCCCGCCTGGCTTCGAAGCTGCACACCCCGGAGCAGGCCGCAGCGGCCCGCACGTTCCGGCAGGTGTTCTCGGCCCGTCGCGGCGCGCAGGACCTCCTCGACGTCGGCGCGTACAAGCCCGGCGCGAACCCGACCGTGGACGCCGGTGTCGCCCACGAGGAGACGATGAACCAGTTCCTGCAGCAGACGATGACGGAGCAGACCTCAGCGGCCTCCGCGTGGGCAGCACTCACCGCGGTGACCGAAGTCCTCGGTGGTGCCCGATGAGCGCGTTCCGGCTGGCGGGCATTCTCCGCATCCGCGGCATCCAGCAGCAGCAAGCTGCCGGCGACCTCGCCGACGCGAACCACAGCCTCGCCCGCGTCGTGCAACGCCGAGCTGACATCCGCGCTCAGCTCGCCGGCACCACCACGGACGCAGCAGGTGCCGGAGCGATCGCTGCGATGTCCTCCACTCGAGCTGCAGCGCAGTCGATGCTCGCCGACCTGTCCGCCATGCACGCCAGCGCGGAAGTCACCGCTGACGGTGCATCCGCCGCATACAACCTCTCGCGCGCACGCACACTCGCGCTCGAGAAGTTGCAGGAACGCCACGACCGTCAGCAGGCGCAAGCCCGTGAGGCGCAGGAACAAGCAGCGCTCGACGAGATCGCCGTCACCCGCCACAAGCCCCATCCCGGAGGAACCCGCCCGTGAGTCTCACCGACGCCCTGTCCCGCATCCAGGAGATCCAGACCGACATCAAGCAGGTGTCGGACCCCGCGCCGGTCGCGCCGACCGCCACTGCGACGACCACGACGGCGAACACGCTCCCGACCGCATCGGCGACGCAGTTCCTGTCCGCGTTGACCGCAGCGCAGCCGACCGCGCCGACGGCAGACGCCTCCTCCTCCGCAGGGCTCGTGCAGAACGGCACCACCGGCGCTGACGTCCTCACCGACGCCCGCAAGTACCTCGGGGTCCCATACGTGTTCGGTGGCGAGACCCGCGCCGGCATGGACTGCTCCGGGCTGGTGCAGACCGTGTTCAAGGACCTCGGCATCACCATGCCCCGTACCGTCGGGCCGCAGTCGCAGATGGGGCAGGAAGTGCCGTCCCTCGCAGAAGCGCAACCCGGTGACCTCATCGTTCAGAAGGGCAACGGCCACATCCAGATCTACGCCGGCAACGGCATGATCCTCGAAGCGCCCAAGCCCGGGTCGAACGTCGTCGAGCGGAAGGAATGGCTCTCCGCCGACCAGATCGGCACCATCCGCCGCATCGTGCCCGCCACCCAGACAGCGACCACGCCGGTGACACCGAACCCGACGGTCGAAGCGACGACGTTGCAGCAACTGTTCGCGCAGCAGCTCGGACAGTCCGCGCAGTCGACCGGCCTCACCTCCCTCCTTGGCGGTGCCGAGTGAGCATGCCCACGCTGACCCTCCCGCCAGCGGCGGCAGCGCCGACTGCCTCCTCTGGTGCCTTCTCTGCAGACGCGCCAACCGCCGCGGGGCCTGACCTCTTCGCCGCGGTGCTCACCGCGCTCACCGACGAGCAATCGACCGACGAGCAACGGACTGGTCAGCAGTCGGACGTGCAGACACCCTCCGAGGTCGCTCCGCAGACGCCCCGCATCGACACGACCGCCGTGGACCGCACCAGTGCGTCAACGAAGCAGGCCACCGCCGACGAGCTCGCTCAGTCCCGGACCCTGCTGAACCTCGTCACGCCCAGCAGCGTGACCACGCCGGACACTGCAACCGTCCCGCCGCAGCCGCCAACACGACCACAGGCGACCGTCCCGGCGCACGCCCCGTCCGTCGACTCGCCAGCTACCGACACGGCGCCAGCGGCCGATCCCGCGGATCCGCCTGCCACCACGACGTCTACCCCACCCACCCCGGCCTCCGCGGCGCCCGCTTCGCCAACCACTCCGGCGCGAGCGTCGACCGCTGCACCCGCAGGGAATGCGCCCCTGCGCGAGGCTGCGCCGGCTGCGGTCCAGCGCGCGCAGCCGGACATGCCATTCACCGCGGCGACCGAAGCCGCGGCCGTATCCACCGACGCCGATGAGGGGGAGCCCGACACCACCGACGAGGAACAGCCGGCACCGACCCATCCGGCGACCCGCCACACCACCACTGAGCAGCCCACCCTGCCAGCGCCCGTGGTGCCGCAGCCGACGCTCACACCGCCGCCAACCGTCGTCCCAGCCGTGACCCACGAGGCCCCCGATGAACAGGAGGCACCGTCATCAGCGAAGGCGGTGGTCGCAGCCGAAGCCGCACCCGCACGACCCACGGACGCTCAGCCGACGTCGCTCACGCCCGCCCCACACCAGAACGCTCCGACGACACCAATCGCCGCACCATCCGCACCTGTGCCGTTGGCGCCACCTACGCGATCGGTGCCTGCTGATGTCGCGGCCGCCGTCCGACAGCAGCTCACCGGTCCGCTGGTCAAGGTCACCCAGGGTGACGGTGAACAGATCCTCGTCGTGCAGGTCCGCCCAGAGAACCTCGGACCGGTCACCGTGCACGCGCATGTCCGGGACAACACCGTGCACGTCGAACTGTTCGCACCGTCCGACGCCGGCCGCGACGCACTCACGCAGGTCTCCGCAGACCTCCGCGCCGACCTGCAGCAGGCGCACACCGGAAACACGTCCCTCAATGTCTCCTCCCAAACCGCACCGTCTGCCGATAGGGATGGGAAGCCGCGGGACGGATCCTCGGCTGAGCCACGAACCGGCGACCGTCACCCCACCGGTGACACCACAGGGCAGGACGCCCAGCAGCACCAACCGCGAGGCAGCAATCGGCTCCTCGACGTCCTCGCCTGACCCGGAAAGCATCCGTGACTGACTCCGTCTCCGCCGTCGGCGGCGCACCCGCAACCGGTCTGTACACGACCGCGCCGACCCGCGCCCCGAAGCAGACCCTCGACAGCGACGCCATGATGCAGCTGCTCGTCACCCAGCTGAAGAACCAGGACCCATCGTCACCGATGGACACCAACGCGATGATCTCGCAGACCACGCAGCTCTCCGCCATGCAGCAACTCGTGGACCTCAGCAGCAACTCCAACGCCGCCCTCGCGCTACAGATGCGTGACCACGCCGCGAACCTCGTCGGCAAGACCGTCACCTACGACGACGGCGCCGGCGTGACAAAGACCGGCCTCGTCACCGGCGTGAAGTACTCCGGCACCGGCAACCCCACCGTCTCCCTCGGAGACACCTCCATCGAACTGGCGTCCGTCCTCGGCGTCGCGACCACCGCATCCTGACACCGAAAGGCACCCCACATGCTCCGCTCCCTCTACTCCGGCATCTCCGGCCTCCAGTCCCAGCAGACGATGCTCGACGTCACCGCGAACAACATCGCGAACGTCAACACCACGGGCTTCAAGTCCTCCTCCGTCCAGTTCCAGGACGCCCTCTCCCAGCAGCTCCGCGGCGCAACCGGCCCGACCGCGAACCGCGGCGGTACCGACGGCGCGCAGGTCGGACTCGGCGTCCGCGTCGCCGGCGTCGCGAAGAACCTCACCGAGGGAGCAGCGCAGACCACCGGCAGCCAGTACGACATGATGATCAACGGTGACGGGTACTTCGTCGTCAACAACTCCGGCACCACCCAGTACACCCGCGCCGGGTCGTTCCACCTCGACTCCGCCGGCAACCTCACCACCGCAGACGGCAACATCGTCCAAGGCTGGGCGGCGCAGAACGGGCAGGTGAACACCGGCACCGCCCCGGAGAACCTCCGCATCCCGCTGTCGCAGATGTCCGAGCCGCAGCGCACCACCGGCGCGACCACCACCGGCAACCTCCCATCCGACGCCCCCACCGGCACCACCCTCGAGCGGGACATCACCGTCTACGACGCAGCCGGCGCCACGAGCCGTCTGACGCTGACGTTCACGAAGACCGCCGCCGGATGGAACGCCGCGACGACCGACGGCAGCGGCGCCACCGCCGCGGTCCCGCTCACCTTCACCAACGGCAAGATCACTGCGCCGACCACGCTGACCTCCTCATCCGGGGTCGTCGCGGACCTCAGCCAGGTCACCAGCTACGCCGGGTCCACCACCGTCGGCATCAAGACCCAGAACGGCTCCGCAGCCGGGTCGCTGCAGTCGTTCACGGTCAACGCAGACGGCACCCTCGTCGGAACGTTCTCCAACGGCCGGCAGGAACCCATCGGCCAGGTCGCCGTCGCCACGTTCGCCAACCCGAACGGCCTCGAGGCGACCGGGAACTCGAACTTCGTCGTCTCTACCAACTCTGGCGTCGCCCAGTACGGCACCGCAGGTGAGGCTGGCTACGGCTCCATCACCTCCGGCGCGCTCGAGATGAGCAACGTCGACCTGTCGCAGGAGTTCACCAACCTCATCATCGCCCAGCGCGCGTTCCAGGCGAACGCCCGCGTCATCACCGCCAGCGACCAGGTGCTGCAGGAGCTGACGAACCTCAAGCAATGAAACACATGTTTCACATGTCGGCTTCTACCTAAGAAGTTAGCACAACGAAGGCCCCGAGTCCGTCCGATCGGGGCCTTCCCTGCTCCCGCGAACGAACCCGGCTACGGATCCGCGCGAGCGGCCGATTCGGTTCCGACGACGGCGCTCCCGACGGGCGTCACCCCGTCGCCACCCACGCACTGCGGAGCCCCCGATGATCCTCGTCACGAAGTTGAACAACAGCCAGTTCGCGGTGAACCCCGACCTCATCGAACGGATCACCTCCGACCCGGACACGACCCTCGCGATGGTGGACGGGGTGCGCTTCATCGTCCGGGAGCCACTCGAAGAGGTCATCGACCTCATCACCGACTACCGGGCCCGCGTCCTCGCCGCCGCCTACGCGCAGAACCCGGCGCTGCTCGCCGCCGCCAAGGGGGAGTGACCGATGGACTTCGCCTTCATCGTCGGCATCCTCCTCGCGTTCGGCTCAGTCGGCGCGATGGTGTCGATGGAGCACGCGTCGTTCGCGTCGCTGCTGCTGCCCGCTCCGATGATCCTCGTCTTCGGTGCGACCATCTTCGTCGGCGTCGCTGGCGGCACCATCTCCGACGCCATCTCGGCAGTGAAGGACCTGCCGAAAGCGTTCCGCGGGAAGAAGCCGAACTTCGACGCCACCATCGACGAGCTCGTCGGCCTCGCCGACAAGGCCCGCCACAGCAGCCTCCTCGCGCTTGAGGAAGCCGCGGGGAGCATCGACGACCCGTTCACGAAGACCGCACTCCAGGGCCTCGCTGACGGCGCCGACTCGGAATCGCTCCGCGGGCAGCTCGAAGACGAGATCGCGACCACGGACAAGGCAGCCCGCGCGTCGTCGAAGTTCTTCAACACCCTCGGCGGGTACGCGCCCACCATCGGCATCGTCGGCACCGTGGTGTCCCTCACCCACGTGCTGGAGAACCTCTCGACCCCCGACAAGCTCGGCCCGATGATCGCCTCCGCGTTCGTCGCCACTCTCTGGGGTCTGCTCAGCGCCAACTTCATCTGGCTGCCCCTCGCCGCCCGCCTCAAGCGGCTGAGCGACCTGGAGACGGAGCGGAAGAACATCATCCTCGAGGGCGTCCTCGAAATCCACGCCGGCTCCTCGGCACGTGCCCTCGCGGACCGCCTTCGTCCGATGGTGCCGCAGTCGAAGAAGAGCAAGAAGGACGCCAAGGCGGACAGCAAGTGAGCAGCCGCCGACGGGGGAAGAAGCACGAGCACGAAGCGGAGGAGCACCCCGACGAACGGTGGATGGCGTCCTACATGGACATGGTCACCGTGCTGATGTGCACCTTCATCGTCCTGTTCTCCATGTCGAGCATCGACGCGAAGAAGTTCGACGAGCTCAAGAACAGCCTGCAGACCGGGTTCGGAGTGGAGAAGAGCGAGAAGGTCGACCTTGCGAAGGGTGTCATCGTCCCGAAGGACACGAAGACGACCGAGAAGGACACCCCGACGCCGCTCGCCCTCGCTCAGCAAGAGGTGCAGAACCTGCAGAAGATCCAGCACGACATCAACACTCGTCTCGCGGCGAAGGGTCTCGAGAAGGACGTCAAGTTCACCATCGACAGCCGAGGCCTCACCATCGGCCTCATCGGCGACCAGACGTTCTTCGACACCAACCAGGCGACCCTGACCGGCACCGCGGCGCAGATCATCGACACCATCGGCCCGGTCCTGCAACCCACCGCCTACAAGATCAGCATCGAAGGTCACGCCGACCGGCGCCCACCAGCAGCACCATTCACCACCAACTGGGACCTCGCCGCCGAACGCTCCGTCTCCGTCCTACGCCGCCTCGTCGAACAAGACCACGTCGCTGACACCCGCGTCGGCGCCACCAGCTACGGGTCCGCGCAAGCAACTGCCGCCGGCGGTGACGCCGCTGCGCTCTCCGGTGACCGCCGCGTAGACATCGTCGTCCTCTCCGGACAGTCCGAGAAGGTCCGCGACCTCATCCCGAAGGTCACCGGGAGCGAGCACTGACGCGTCGGACCTCAACGCCCACGAACGCGGCGAGCGCCGTATCAAGCGGCTCGTACTGCGGCACGTCCCGCGCGTTGTCGCCGATGAACGCCAAGAGCGTTCCGTCACCGGTGAGCTCCCACTGGCCAGGGACCGTCTGCAAGCCGAAGTTCGGCTCAGGCAGCAACGCCAGGGGTGTCAGCACCACCGGCTGCGGCGGCCCACCCTGCTCGTGCGCAGCGACCGGCATCCACGCATGCCCGTCGCGAGTCAGGAACACTCGGGCGTACCGGTACGGCACCGCCCACAGGTCACGGCCGTCAACGACCACGGTCGGCACCCCCTGTTCACCGAGCAGCGCCGCGGTCTCCACCCACGCGTGCCGCGCTACGGGTATGGCTGCCGCCCACCGTGCGTCGTACGGCGGCTTCGGAGGTGTTCGGGCGGCGTCCCGCAACCGAGCCGCTTCCGTGTCGAACTGGTCTCTGACACTCACTGCAGCCTCCACTCGTTGTCGGCAGCGTAGATCAGCGCCTTCCCTCGCCGCCAGCGGTATCACCGCTCAGGGTGACCGAGATGCATAGGGAGAGGGTGAGCGAGAACACACCCCCGCGGGACGACACCGCCTACCTCTACGACTTCCGCCGGCCGACGGCGCTGGCGCGGGAGCACTCCCGCGTCCTCGAGCTGGCGTTCGAGACGTTCGCCCGTCAGTGGGGCACCCAGCTGACTGCGAACGTCCGCGCTCTGTCGCAGGTGACCTGCGACCGGTTGTCGCTGCTGACCTACGACGAGTACGCAGCGTCCCTCCCGCCGACGACCGCGATGGTGCTCTGCCAGGTCGGGGAGGCCATCCCGAAGGCCGTCATCCAGTTCCCCACCATCGCCGCCCTCCACTGGGTGAACGCGATGCTCGGCGGCACCCGGCCTGTCGAAGCGGACGACCGCACGTTCACCCCGATGGAAGCCGCCCTCGTCGGGAAGATCATGGAGGACGCCATCGAGGACCTCCGTTACTCCCTCGGCAATCTCCTCAGCGACCCGGTGACCGTCGACGCCATCCAGTACAACTCGCAGTTCGCCCAAGCGGCAGCGACCAGCGAACTCATGGTCGTCGCCGCGTTCACCATCCGCATCGGCGAGCTCGAAGCTGACGCCACGCTCGCCCTGCCTGCGCAGATCATCCTCCCGCAGCTCGGGGACGCGAACCCGACCATGGGCGCCGACGAAGCGGCGGGCCTGCTCACCAGTCAGGTCGGGGAGACCCCCATCGACGTCGCCGCTCGATTCGCAGCCGCACCGGTGAAGCCAGGCACCATCCTCCGCCTCAGCGTCGGCGACGTCCTGCCGCTGCCGCACCCGGAGCATAGGCCCCTCGACATCACCGTCGGCGACCACCTCGTCGGCATCGCAGCGATGGGCCACAACGGCTCCCGCCTCGCCATCAACGTTCTCAACTCCGAGGAGCCCCAGAAGTGACCACCAACCGCCACACCGCAGCCGCCGAAGCCCTCGCCGCGTCGTTCCCGGCCAGCAGCACCCTCACCGTCACCGCGGTCACCGACCACACCTCCGTCCCCGTCGCAGGGACCACCGTCACCGCCTCCTACGTCGGCGCACCGTCCGTGGACCTCGCCGTCATCCTCGCCGAGGCGACAGCGTTGCTCGGTGCGGACACCGCGGGCTTGCGCTCAGAGGACGTGCTCACCCCGGCGCTCGCCGCAGCAGCCGGTGTGCTCGGCAACGGCGTCCTCAGCCCCAGCACCGTCGGCTCCGCCGCTGCGCTCATCGACGACGCCGACCTGTACGCGCTCAACGACGCAGCCGGAGCACCCGTCGCCTGGTTCGTCATCCGGACCCGCCCCGCCGCGTCCAGCGACGCCCTCGACGCCGACGAGCTCGCCGGCAACCTCAAGCGCATCTCGAACGTCGAGATGAGCCTCACCGTCGAGATCGGCCGCACCCGCATGTCCGTGCGCGAAGTTCTCGGCCTCGAGCCCGGGAACGTCGTCGAACTGGACCGTTCCGCTGGCGCGCCCGCTGACGTCCTCCTCAACGGACGGAAGGTCGCCCTCGGCGAGATCGTCGTCGTCGACCAGGACTACGCAGTCCGCATCACCAAGATCCTCGACCCGTCCGGCGAGCAGCAGTAAGCATGGACATGCTGTGGACCCTGCTCAGGGTCATCGTCGCGTTCGGCGTCGTCCTCGCACTGATGCTGTGGCTGCGGGCGAAGGCCGGGAAGTTCACCCGCCGGAAAACCGGCACGGTCAGCATCAACGTCCGCGCCCGGCAGTCCCTCGGCGCGAAGGCCACCGTGTCCGTCGTCGACATCGGCGGTCGCCGCTACATCCTCGGCTCCGGGGAAGCCGGCGTCTCCGTCATCGACGCGGACGCCATCCCGGAGGCGGAGTTCGCTGCGCTGCTCGACACCGCTGAGCAGGAGCAGACACGCACTGAGAAGAACCCGCCACCGCCCGCTGCAGGAATGCCCGGTGAGAAGCCGACGTTCCTCGCCGCACTCGGCATCGCCGGGAAGCAGCAGTTCGGGATCAAGCGGTGACCGCCACTCTCACCCAGCCGTCGAAGCGTCTTCGCCTCGTCCGCTGGGCGCTTATCGGCGTGCTCGTCGCAGCGATCGCTGTCGCCATCGTCCTCCTGACCGCCGGTGGTGCACACGCCGCACCCGCCGGGCCCACCGGTCCAACCAGCGGTGGCTCTTCCACGATCGAGATCAACGGTCCGAACGGTGAGCCGTCGAACGCCATCGTCACCATGCTCGGCATCACGGTGCTCTCCATTGCGCCAGCGTTGCTGCTGATGATGTCGTCGTTCACGAAGGTCTTCGTCGTCCTCGCGATGGTCCGCAACGCCACCGGCCTGACGACCATCCCGCCGAACCAGGTCATCGCCGGACTCGCTCTGTTCCTCAGCCTGTTCATCATGCAGCCGGTCATCGGCCACATCAACGACGACGCCATCCAGCCGTACCTCAGTGGTCACATGGACTTCGGGCACGCGCTCACCGCCGCCGAGGGACCCCTCCGGACGTTCATGGGTGCACACACCCGTCAGGAAGACATCGCCCTCATCACCCGCGCCGCCGGGCAGCACAACCCGGCGAACCTCGCTGCGACACCGTTCCCAACGCTCGTGCCGGCGTTCATCATCTCCGAGCTCCGCAGCGCGTTCATCATCGGGTTCGTCATCTTCATCCCGTTCCTCGTCATCGACCTTGTCGTCTCCGCCGGGCTGATGTCGATGGGCATGATGATGCTGCCGCCAGCGATGATATCGCTGCCGTTCAAGGTGCTGCTGTTCGTCCTCGTCGACGGGTGGGGTTTGGTCATTCAAACCCTGGTCACGACGTACAAGTAGGAGCATCCGATGGACCAGACCGCGCTCATCCACATCGCCGTGCAGGCCATGCTCATCACCGCGAAACTCGCCGCCCCGATGGTGCTCACCGCCCTCGTCATCGGCTTCGCTGTGTCACTGGTGCAGTCGGTGACTCAGATTCAGGAGGTGACGCTGTCGTTCATCCCGAAAGCCATCGGCGTCTCCATCGCGCTGCTGGTCTGCGGGTCGTGGATGATCAGCGAGATCGTCTCGTTCACCGAGGAGCTGTTCAAGCAGATCCCCAGCCTCCTGGGCGGGTAGTCACGCATGCAGTTCGTCATTGACCACAACTTCGTCGAAGCGGTGGCGTTGGCGGCGATTCGGGTGCTGTGCTTCCTCATCGTCGCTCCGCCGTTCGCGCACAAGGCGATCCCGATGCCGGTGAAGACCATCCTGTCGGTCCTCCTCGCCGTGGTCATCGCCCCGCACGTCGGCGCCGGGTACGTCGCCGGGACGACGGGGGAGTTCATCCTCTCTGTGTTCCTCCAGGCCGCGACCGGCGCTGTCCTCGGGTTCCTCGTCTACGGCGTGTACGTCGCCGTGGAAGCCGCAGGTAGCCTCCTCGACGCGTTCGGTGGGTTCCAGATGGCGCAGCAGTACGACCCGACGTCGCAGGTGATGGGTGCCCAGTTCGCGCGGATGTTCCAGATGGCGGCTCTGATGCTGCTGTTCACCACGGACGCGTACCAGGTCGTCATCGCCGGCATCGCCCGGTCGTTCTCCGCTGTTCCCCTCGGTGGGACGTTTGGGTCCGGAGCTGAACCGCATCTGCTCGAGATGGTGACGAACCTGCTCGTCTCCGCCATTCAGATCGCTGGACCAATCAGCATCGTCCTGTTCCTCGTCAACGTCGGGCTCGGCCTCCTGACCCGCATCGCCCCCGCGTTGCAGGCGTTCTCCCTCGGCCCGCCGGCGCTGGCGCTCATGACCATCGTCATGGTCGCCGTCGGCTTCACCGCCCTTCCGATGATCGTCACCAGCCTCACCGCACAGGTCACCGTCATGCTCGGAGGTGGTCTCTGATGGCGGACAGCGGGGAACGGACAGAACAAGCCACGGAGAAGCGGCTGAAGGACGCCCGGAAGAAGGGCTCCATCTCCAAGAGCCGCGACCTGCCTGCCTGGGTGGGTATGGCGGCCGCGGCAGTGATGCTGCCGATGACGGTCCTGCGCGCGAAGAGCGCAGCACTGCACCAGGTTCTCGGTCTCGGCGACATCATCCGGAGCCCCAGCTCGTCGCACGCCGTCTCCTACATGAACGAGGCGTTCGGCTCTCTCGCGGCGACGCTCTGGCCGATGTTCGCTGCGGTAACCGTCGCGGTCGTCGCCGGCTACGTCATGCAGGGAGCGGTGCACCCGAAGTCGTTGGCGCCGAAGTTCGCGCAGCTCAACATCTTCAAGGGTGTCGTGCACATGTTCAGCGCGAAGACGCTCTGGGAAGCGACGAAGACCTTGCTGAAGTCCGCCGTTGTCGGACTGGCGCTGTGGGCGGTCATCAACGGGTTGTTGCCCATCGTCGCGTCCCTCGGTGGGATGCCGGTGTCCTCCATCCTCTCGACCGCTGAGGACGGCGTGTGGCAACTAGTGCGGCTCACCATCGCCGCCGGCCTCATCTTCGGCGGCATCGACGTCTTCGTCGTCATGCGTCGCAACCGGAAGCACACCCGGATGACGAAGCAGGAGGTGAAGGACGAGAACAAGAGCACCGATGGGGACCCGATGGTGCGCGCTCACCGTCGGTCCCACCAGCAGTCGATGAGCCGCAACCGCATGATCCAAGCCATCGCGGACGCAGACGTCGTCGTCGTGAACCCCACCCACGTCGCCGTCGCCCTCCGTTACGAGCCCGGGAAGTCGGCGCCTCGCGTCGTCGCGAAGGGTGCCGACAACATCGCAGCCCGCATTCGAGAGGAAGCACGCGCCAAGGGCGTCCCTCTCGTCCAAGACGTGACGTTGGCCCGCACCCTGCATAAACGGTGCCGGCTCAACGAGGAGATCCCGCTCGAGTTCTTCCCCCACGTCGCCCGCATCCTCGCGTTTGTCGGAGCGCTGAAGCGCCGCGGCGCGTCTCTGAACGACGTCCACCAGGTGCCGCCGCAGTAAGGCTCCGGCAGTCGGCACCTAGCCGGCATAGACGGGGCATGCGCCTGAAGAACCTGCCGCAGCTCGCGGTGCCCATCGGCGTCGTCGCTATCGTCCTCCTGCTGGTCGTCCCCGTACCAGCGTGGGTGCTCGACGTGCTCATCAGCGTGAACATCGTGTTCGCGCTCATGGTGCTGCTGACGACGATGTTCGTGAAGAAGCCGCTCGACTTCTCCGTCTTCCCGAGCCTGCTGCTCATCGCGACGCTGTTCCGCCTCGGGTTGAACGTGTCGTCGCTGCGACTCGTCCTCGGCGGCGGGTACGCCGGTCACGTCATCGAGACGTTCGGTGAAGTCACCGTCGGCGGCAACCTCATCATCGGCGCCATCGTCTTCCTCATCCTCGTCGTCATCCAGTTCATCGTCGTCACCAAGGGCGCCGAACGTGTCGCCGAGGTCGGCGCCAGGTTCACCCTCGACGCGATGCCCGGCAAGCAGATGGCGATCGACGCCGACCTGAACGCCGGCCTCATCACCGATGCGCAGGCGAAGCAACGCCGGCAGGAAGTGTCCTCCGAAGCCGACTTCTACGGCGCGATGGACGGTGCGTCGAAGTTCGTCAAGGGCGACGCGATCGCCGGCATCCTCATCATCGTCATCAACGTCATCGGCGGCATCATCATCGGCATGCTGCAGGGCGGCATGGAGATCATGGACGCGCTGAACAAGTACGCCCTGCTCAGCATCGGCGACGGCCTCACCGCCCAGATCCCAGCGCTGCTGATGGCGATCTCCACCGGCATGATCGTCACCCGCTCCGGCGACAACACCGACATCGGCACCACCGCCGGTAAGCAGGTCATACAGTCCCGCACCTCCCTCATCATCGCCGGCTGCGCCTCGTTCGTCCTCGCCCTCATCCCCGGCATGCCGAAGCTGACGTTCGTCCTCCTCGGAGTGCTGCTGCTCGTCGGAGCGCAGAGCATCAAACGCAAGGCAGCCCGAGACGTCGAAGCGGAACGCGCGCGAGCCGTAGCCGAGAAGAGCACCGGCACCACCGACACCACTGCGGACCTGATGGACCAAATGAAGGTCCACCCGCTGGAGATCCAACTCGCACCAGACCTGGTGGACATCGTCAACGTCGAAGCAGGAGGAGACCTCCTCGCCCGTGTGAAGGGTCTCCGGCGGAAAATCGCCATGGAGGTCGGCATCGTCCTCCCACCCGTCCGCACCCGCGACAACTCAGACCTCCCACCCGGGACCTACGCCGTACACGTCGCCGGAGCAGAAGCCGGCCGTGGCACCGCACCCCGCGGCAAAGTCCTCGCGCTCGGAGAACACCTCGACACCATCACCGGCATCGACACCGTCGAACCGGTGTTCGGCCTCGCCGCGAAGTGGATCCCATTCGAGATGGGCCAGCAGGCGGAGCTGCTCGGCGGCACCGTCGTGGACCGCACCAGCGTCATCGTCACCCACCTCAGCGCCCTCATCACCGACAACGCGGACCGTCTCCTGTCTCGGGAAGACGTCCGCACCCTCACCGACCACCTGAAGCAGACGAACCCGTCCGCGGTCGAGGAGCTCACCCCGACGCTGCTGAGCCTCGCCGAGGTGCAACGCGTCCTGCAGGGCCTGCTCGCGGAGCGGGTCCCCATCAACGACCTCGGACGCATCTACGAGGCGCTCGCCATCCGCGCGAAGGTCTCCACCGACGTCGAAGGGCTCATCGAAGCTGCCCGCGCTGCGCTCGGCAACGCCCTGTCCACACCCCACATGGACGACGGGGTGCTGCGCACGCTCACCTTCGACCCGCTGCTCGAACAGACGATGCTCGAGAGCTTGAAGATGACCGACTCCGGCAGCGTCATCATCCTCGACCCGGCCCTGTTCGAGCGGGTGCTCACAGCCGTTCGAGATGTCACGGCACAGAACGAGAACGCAGTCATCGCGTGCTTCCCCCAGCTCCGCCCAGCAGTGCGGAAGTTGGTCGCCACCCAGGCGCCCCGCACGCCGGTGCTGTCCTACACCGAGGTGACCGGCGTGTCACCCATCGAATCGATTGGAGTCATCCGTGCCAGTGTGGCCGCTTAGCTTGAGGGGTCGGTCCAACGTTCACGACGTCACCGGATCCGACATCCTTCCCCTGCTCAAAGACGCCGACCGTGGTGACACCCACGAGGCGACGCCGACGAAGGCAGAGCAGTTCGACCAGGCGATGGAACACCTCGTCGGTGCCGCCGAGCAGGCACCCGCCGCCGTCGTGACCGTCCCCGTCGCCCCGATCGAAGCGGAACCAGCGCCCGTCGCAGTCCGCCCGCTCGCCCCGGTCACGCAGCTGAAGCGGCGCGCACCGGAACTGGCACGCAAGCCCGGTGACATCGTCTTCGTCTACGGCCTCCGCGACGACGCACGCACCGCAGCCGAAGCGCTCCAGGTCGCCTACGGCAGCATCGAGGTCGTCCTCGCCGGAACGTACCGTAAGGGCGTCGGCCGGCACATCGAGGACCGCCGGGAGTCGTACGCCGCCCGAGCCGACGGCGTCCGCACCAGCCGGTCGTTCATCGTCGCTGTCGGCCTCGGTGTCAGCCCAGCCGTGCCGCAGCACCACCTGGCAGCGCTGAACGAGTTCAGTCCCGACCAGGTGTGGCTCGCCGTCGATGTCACCCGGAAGCCGGAAGACACCTCTGCGTGGGCGCACGCTGTCGCCACCGCAGCCGACGGCATCGACGCGCTCGCAGCGGTCGGAGTCGCCGAGACCATCACCCCGGAGACCACCGACTACATCGGCATCCCGGTCGGCTGGGCGGACGCTTCCACAACCCCCGAGGCGGTGTGACGTGCTCGTCCTGAAGCGTAAGGCCGGCGAGAAGATCCTCATCGGCGACGACATCGTCATCACCGTCCTCGACAACCGTGGCGACGGAGTCCGCATCGGCATCGAAGCGCCGAAGGGGATCCGCATCCTCCGAGACGAGGTCCTCCGAGCCGTCGAAGACGCGAACGTGGTCGCCGCGTCCAGCGATGCCGCCACGGAAGAGCAGCTACGCCTCCTCCCCACTTCGAGGGGCTTGTAACGGCGCCCGGGCGGGAACCGGTGGCAGTCCGGGTATAGCCACCCTGCGTCGGCGAACCACCGCCCGCGCCACCGCCAGCAGTACCGGCGGTCGAACCCGGTCGACACGCCGGTACATCCCTGCAGTTCCGGGGGAGCAGTCCTAACTCAACAGCCGATCCAGAGGTCGCCGCATAGGGCCCTCCGTGACTCGCTTGCGGAACCGGACCCTCACTCGCTCTCTGACCCCTTCAGTCCCCACTTCGGGGGCAACTTCACCCCGCACCCCTGAAATCGGTGCTCATCCCGCGGACGTACGCGGCATGAGCATCAACACCACCTCTGCCCTTGCCAGCACCGACGTCGTCGACACCCGCGCGACCGCCATCGCCAACCAGGTCCTCACCGGCGCCATCTCCGAACGTGACGGCCGTTGGATGATCGTCACCGACATCCTCTCCACCGACGTCGTCTTCACCGTCGCCCGCTGGCGCCGCTTCGAGGCCACCGCGCAGGAGCGCGAGGACCTCATCCCCGAGTTCAACGAGCTCGTCCAGCGCAAGGCCCTCCAGGAGACCGAAGGCGGCATGGACCTCGTCCGCATCGCCAAGGGCACCAGCGCCTGCGGCTGGGCCCGCAACCTGCTCCGCAACGGCGGCATGCAGTCCGAGCTGCGCGACATGCGCCGCATCACCAACCGCAACGCCACCATCGACCCGACCCTCGACCTCTCCGGCTCCGAAGGCGGCGTCTCCTACGCCGACATGGCGTTCCACACCGACAGCGTCACCCCGGACTTCGACGGCGCCATCACCGGCCAGGCCGAGGCCAACGACGAGATGGACGACCTCCAGGAGGAGTTCCTCTCCGCCGCCGCCGGGAAGCGCTCCGGCGCCCGCCTCATGCTCGCCGCAGAGACGATGCGGAAGGCGTTCAAGCTGTCTGCGCCCATCCGCCCGCTCGACCCGTTCGACCGTGAGTTCGTCCGCAACACCGTCTCCGAGGACGAGAACGCAGCCGTCGAGTCCGTCCTCGCCATGCACGCCCTCATCACCAGTGTCCAGACCGAGGAACAGCGCAACATCGACCCGCGCATGCTCGCCCTCTGGGACGACTACTCCGTGGACGAACTCCACCGCCTTTCGTTGATGCTCCCCGACGCAGCACAGGCTCTCGTCCTCGCCGCCGTCGCCCTCAAGCCCCGCCCGTCCCGCGACCACCTCGCCACCGCGCTCTGGGTCGTCCGGCACCGTCACGACGCGAAGGGCTGGATGGCGTTCACCAAGCGCCTCTTCGAGTCCTGGGTGGCCATCGAGGTCGAGGCCGTCAGTGAGTTCTCCTCGAAGGCGCCGTCGAACGAAGACATTGCCAAGCGTCTTACCGCAGCTCTCGCCTGGCCCGAGCTCGTCGCCGCCGCCGTCGCCATGGACGGACAGCCCCTCGGGAAGTCCGAGCGTGAGGTCTCTGACCTCTTCTCCGGCGTCCTCGCCTCCTGCCAGAAGGACTGACCCCCTGCTCGGTGCCGCTCCGCACCCGACCCGGCAGGCGGAGCGGCACCACCCCTTCGAGGAAGAACCATGCCTGCACGCCGCAGCACCGAACGCACCAACACCATGCACCGCGACGACCGCGGCAACCTCCACCACGAAACCGAACCCGCCGTCCACTGGCTGGACGGAACCGCCGTCTGGTACATCCACGGGAAGATGCACCGCGACGACGGCCCCGCCGTCGAACACCCCTCGGGGAAGCAGAGGTGGTACTTCGAAGGCAAGAAACACCGCGCGGACGGCCCAGCCGTCATCCACCCGGACGGCACCACCGAGAAGTGGCTGCACGGCATCCGACAGGACCCGCCCGCACCAACCGACGACGACTGACGTCAATCGCCCGCTCTCCAGTCGGAGAGCGGGCGTTCGTCGTCTGCAGACATGGTCCGCGCATAGAGCCAGCAGACGACGAAGGAGGACACATGCCCGACATGACACCGGAGCAACGCGCGTACGCGAAAGCCCTGCTCACCCACGAGTTCCCGCTGCTCAGCGTGCATGCACGGTCAGCCCTCGAGCACCTCGTTGATGCGGTCATCGATGGCGGAGACGTCGTCGCGGCGTCCCGTGCAGCCGGCCCGTCTTTCAGAGACGGCTACCTGGCCGTCATCGCCCGGGCATGCGTCTACGCAGCTTCAACCGAGTGGGACGCGGCGGTTCCTGACGTGCCACTTCCGACTGTCGCCGCGGCACCGCGGCCTGAACAGGCGCTTCGACGCATCGAGCTGCTGCACAAGCCGGTCGACGTTCACCGGGACGGCCGAACGTGGACGCAATGCTCGTACGACCAGGGCGCCTGGCCGTGTCAGACGAGGCAGATCCTCGAAGAGGAAGCAATCACCGCGCAGAGCGCCCCGTTGGCACTCGACCCGTTGCCGTGGGCCTGGTACTCCTTCCGCTCCCAGTACGGGCCCGAGCACGACAGCGGGGAAGGATGGAGCCAGTTCCGTCCGCGCACCGGCTACGAACAGGATGCGAACCGGTACCCCCGCCCGCTGCCGACCAAGGCCGTTGCTGACGCAGTCGCCCGGTACGAACACCGCCGCCGAGCTTGAGGAGCCCAGCACGTTGACCACCATCACCTGTGCCCTATGTGGGGCCGACCGCGACGTGCCCGCCGTGCACCGCTGCATGCTGTCCGAGCAGGAGCGGTCTGACCGTGAGGAGCGGACCGGGACCTGGGACATCGTCTCCCTGAGCCGCAACGCACGCAGCATCACCGAACTCATCGCACGCGCCGGCGGAACACCCGTCATCGTCGGTGGGACCGTTCGCGACGTCCTCTTCTCCTACTTCCACGAGGACGCCCCGCCGGTGCCGAAGTCACTCGACCGGCAGTTCATCGACACGCTCGTGAAGCACCCGGAAGGCGGCGTCGTACCCGGCGGCCCCATGCCGCAGGACGTTGACGTCGAGGTGCACAACCTCCCCGACGCGCGGGAGATGATCCGGGTGCTCCGAGAGGCCGGGTTCACCGTCGTCGAAGCAGGAAGCCGTTTCCCGGTCTACAAAGCTAGTCGTGACGGTGAGCAGTTCGACATCAGCGTCGTCGACGAACCGTTCAGCGACGACGACGTCCTCATCGACGCGTTCGGCCGCCGCGACTTCACCGCGAACGCCATCGGCTACGACCCGTTCAACGGCGACTTCATCGACGTCTACGGCGGCATCAACGACGTCCACGACCTCGTCCTCGAGGCGACCACGGGCCGGTTCCGAGACGACCCGCTGCGAGCGCTTCGAGCGGTGCAGTTCGTCAGCCGGTACGGCTTCACCCTCGGCCGGCGCCTGCGGAACTGGGGCCGCACAGTGCAGCTGAGCGACATCGCGCAGGAACGTCTGTGGCCGGAGTGGAAGAAGCTCGCACAAGGCACCCACATCGCCGCGGCGCTCGAGGCGTTCTACACGCTCAACATCGACCGGGACTACCCGGAGCTCGAAGCGGTCTACAACGTCCCCCAGGACCCGCACTGGCACCCCGAAGGTGCTGTGCACGTGCACCTGGGGCTCGCCGGTGACGTCGCTGCGAAGGAATGCGCCCGAGACAAGGTGACCGGCGACCAGCGTGTCATCGTCGTCCTCGCCGCGCTGTTCCACGACCTCGGGAAGGCCGGCGACGGCACGCAGCACATCGTCGAGGCCGACGGCTCCACCCGCATTCGCAGCCTCGGACACGACAACCTCGGCGCCGACGCAGCCCGCTCGCTCCTGCATCACATCGGCGCACCCCGTCACATCATCGACAGCATCGCCGCAATCATCCGCGAGCACATGGTCGTCCACACCAGCGGGGAAGAAGCACCGACACTGCCCGCCGCTCGCCGGCTCTACCGTCGGCTCGGCGGCACGATGGAGATGGTGGACGCCTGGCTGCGGGTCTGCGAAGCGGACAGTCAGGGCCGCGGCCCCGCATCGAAGGCGACCACTGCGTACCTCTGGGCAGGGAAGATGGTCGGCCAGCCGGCCGCGTCGATGTACAAGCCGCTGCTCACCGGACGGGACCTCATCGACCTGGGCCTCACCCCATCACCGCTGTTCAAGCGGATCCTCGGCGACGCACTCGAAGCGCAGGACGACGGCGCGTTCAACAACGGCAACGGCGCACGCGACTGGGTCCGCAAGCACGCCGACGACTACGGCGTGACCGTCGCGCCGGACCCGTTTGCCGAGTACCGGTAGGTCAGAATCCACCCGCGGCGGTCAGCGCAGTAGTCACATCTGCTGCGCTGATCGCCGTCGGCAGCCGCAAACCGGCCGGGACCACCCAGGAGCCTCCGCTTCTGGTGGCCTCCGCGACCGCAGACGACGCTGAGCTCCGGAGGAACAGCTTGCCCGTCGCCGACTTCGCCGCTGCGACCCAACCGCTGCCGCCACTGTCGGTGAGTACTCCGACACGAACCCCGTCCGCAGGAGTGAACCCGAGCGGGCCCTGCGCGAGCGCATCTGCCGGCGATACCCCACCGAAGTCCGTGAGCCCGTACCCGAGATGCCCTGATGCGCTCTCTGTGAGGTACGGCAGGAAGCCCGATGCGCCGCCGGAACCCCCATCGAAGTAGGAGCCAACCTGGTCCGCTTTCTCGACAATGGTGTCCGTGAACTCGACGACATCGCCCGGTTGCAACGTGTCCACGGTCGACACCAGTCCGAAACTGTAGGACACCGCGCCGGCTGGCGGAATGATGCCATTGCGCCAGACCGCAGCAGATGACCCGCCAGCGATGCTGATCCCAGTCGTTGCAGGGTTCCTGTCGATGAAAGTACCTGCAGCGTCGTAAAAGGACAGCTGCACCCGGAACGTCCGCACAGACGCGGCTCGGTTCCAAACCGTCATCTGTGCGGACCGCTTCGCAGAATCAACGGGAATCCGGAACTGGGACTGGAAGCCGAAACCGAGAAACTGCGTCCCGGACGTCGCTTGCGAGGAGTTCATCCAGGTGTAGCGGCCGCGATGTTTGACCCCGTCGTACTCGAGCTTGCCCTCCCAGCTCGTCGACGTCGCCCATCCGTCGAGCCCCGCCGCGAGGTCCGGGTTTGGCATTTCGTTGCGCCGGCCACCGAGCGTCGAAGCACTGCTGTGCGGAGCCGCCTCCCATGACGCCTGCGGCCCGCCTCCACCGGCCACGGCTGCCTCCGCCGCGGCGACTTTGGACAGCATGTCCTTTGCGTTCAAGTCGTGGCCACGATCAAGGACACCGGCAACTGCGAAAGACCCTCCGACGAGGAGCACCAACGACACCGCAATCGCCGCGATCACCAGCAAAGGATCTGTCGCAGCACGGTCAGAGGAACCACGATGATGCGACACAAGCATGATCCCGCTTGATGCGGCGACTCGGCTCACCTCCGACCTCCGGCATAGGGGGAGTGTCAGGCCGCGGAAGCGGCACCACCCTTACCGCCCCCGCAATCCGGGGCAGGAGGAAAACCCCATGGGCTACGTGCTCCCCGTCCTCGGCATCGCCATCGGTGCCATCGTCCTGCTGATCGTGCTCTTCGGCACCCTCTTCACCGTGCAGCAGCAGAACTCCGTCATCATCGAGCGGTTCGGCAAGTTCCACCGCGAAGTCGGCGCCGGCCTGCACATCAAGGTGCCCCTCATCGACCGCGTCGCCCACCGCGTCGACCTCCGCGTCCAGCAGCTGAACGTCATCGTCGAGACCAAGACCGAGGACAACGTCTTCGCGAAGCTGCGGCTCTCGGTGCAGTACAAGGTCCTGCCCAACGCGGTCCGCGACGCCGTGTACTCCCTGAACAACGCCGTCGGCCAGATCGAGTCATACGTCTTCGACGCCGTCCGCGGCAAGGTCCCGTCGCAGCAGCTCGACGACGTCTTCGCCAGCAAGGACGAGATCGCCCTCTCCGTCAACGAGAGCCTCGAGCACACGATGAGCGAGTACGGCTACCGCATCGTCAAGACCCTCGTCACCGACGTCGAGCCGGACGAGAAGGTCAAGGAGTCGATGAACGCCATCAACGCCGCCCGCCGCAACGCCGAAGCAGCCTCCGCACAGGGTGACGCCGACAAGATCAAGATCGTCAAGGCCGCTGAGGCTGACGCCGAAGCGAAGCGACTGTCCGGCGTCGGTGTTGCGCAGCAGCGCAAGGCCATCGCCGACGGTCTCGCAGAGTCGATCAGCGCAGTGCAGGCCGGCGGCATCGAGGACGCACGCCAGGCGGCAGACATCCTGTCCTTCACGCTGTACACGGACATGGTCACCGCGGCCAGCAAGCACGGCGCCACGACGCTGTTCGTCCCGAACAGCCCGGCCAGCATCAGCGAGGCCGTCGCCCAGGGCAACCTCGTCGCCGACGCCGCGAAGCCGAGCCTCACCAAGTAGGCACCGCAGCACACGAGCGCCCCACCTTCGACTGAGGGTGGGGCGCTCGCCGCATCTCGCCGGACCGTGTCCGCCGACACCTGAGGACGGAGACACTGTCACGTTCGCCGAAGCGAGATAGCGGCGCCCGCACACATCAGTGTCATGACCGCCCTCCGGAAGATGCACACCGGTGAGCCCACCCGGAACCCCGGCCACTTCGCTCACGCCAGCCACACAGCCGACGAATCTCCGCTGACTCACCCAGGTGGCTACGACACCGTGGACGCCGACCTCATCGGCAACATGTCGTACCTCCGCCGCGGCGCCCTCCACCGCGAGGACGGGCCGGCACGGATCCTCGTAGACGGCACCGAGGAGCACTACCGGAGCGGCCTCCTCCACTCCTACGACGACCAGCCCGCCGTGGTGTCCTCAACTGGCGAGCGGGAGTGGCGCCGCGACGGTGTCCCACACCGCGACGGCGACCAGCCGGCGAAGATCCTCGCCGACGGCAGCATGTTCTACATGCACGACGGGCAACTCCACCGCGACGGCGGGCAGCCGGCAGTCGTATCGCCAACGGGACGTACCGAGTACTGGGTCAACGGAACCCGCCACCGCGACCCTTCCTCCGGACCTGCCCGCATTCACGCAGACGGCACGGAGGAGTTCTGGGTGCACGGGCAACGCATCACCAGGCACTGACCCGCCGCATCTACGGGGGAGTGCGCAGCCTCCTCCGATCCGACAGAGCGGCGACCGACCCCATCCTTGTCATCGCCGCCATCGCTGTCTCGCTGGTGCTCCTCGTCGGCGGCTCCTTTACGGCGACGAGCATCATCAACAACGGCCGTGACACGAACGCCCGCGGCGACCTCGACAAGGTCGCCACCATGCAGACCACCCTCCAAGCACAGCAGGGCACGTACGCCGCGTACGACAGCGCAGCCTCACCCCGCCTCGACGCAGGCTCCCTGACGTTCACCCCCAGCGGCGACACCCGCGTCGTCGTCGCGACCTGCTCCAACGGATGGGCGGCAGCGGCCCGCTCCGCCTCCGGACGCACCTACGTGCGCACCAGCGAACGCAACACCACACTCGAAGCACCCGCCGCGTCGGCGAAGACCCCAACCTGCATGGCGGACCCCGCCGCAGTCAGCAAACTCATCCAGCAGGCCAGCGCCGGCCTCGTACAACCAGCCGGCACCACCACGACCTTCGCCGGCCAACCACAAGTCACCGGCTCCCTCGACGGCGACAAGAACACCGCGACGCTGGGCACCATCTACGGAGTCGCAGCCGACCAAGCAGGTCACGCATTCCTCGCTGACCAGTCCAACAAGCTCATCCGCGAAGTCGCACCAGACGGCTCCGTCACCACCCTCGCAGGCATCCGCGGTTCCGTCGGCCTCACCGACGGCGCGAAGACCGTCGCCACCTTCGAATGCCCGTACGCGCTGACCACCGACCCGTACGGCAACGTCTACGTCTCAGAGGACTGCTTCGGCCGCGCGCAAGCGGTACGGAAAGTCACTCCCGACGGCACCGTCACCACCCTCGCCGGAGGCGCAACCGCCGGCTACGAGGACGGCCCCGGAACGACAGCACTCCTCAACGGCGCTCGAGGACTCACCATCACACCCGACGGCAGCATCTACGTCGCTGAGTTCAACAACTCCGACATCCGGAAGATCAGCCCCGACGGCACCGTCAGCACCTTCGCCGGACAGCCCGGAGTCGTCGGCTACCAGGACGGACCAGCGCGCACAGCACTGTTCAACCACCTCCGAGACATCACCTCAGACCGCGACGGGAACCTCTACGTCGTCGACCAGGACAACGCCCGCATCCGCAAAATCACACCAGCCGGAGACGTCACCACCATCGCAGGCAACGGCACCGGAGCGTTCGTCGCCGGACCAGCACTGTCCTCCGGCCTCGCCCAACCGGTCGGCGTCGCAGCTGACGGCGCAGGGAACGTCTACGTGCTCAGCCAGAACGCCGGCTACATCACCAAGATCACACCCACCGGCACGATGAGCCTGGTCGCAGGAGGCACCGGCGCAGGCTACGCAGACGGCCCGAACAGCTCCGCCAAACTCAACAGCCCCGTCGGCATCGCATCCGACTGGCTCGGCAACGTCTACACCGCGGACAAACTCAACTACGTCATCCGCCGCACCTCCCAGTAGCCGCCGCATCTGACAGGGAGTGCGCCGCTACCTCCGAACCGACAGAGCAGCGACCGACCCCATCCTCGTCATCGCAGCCATCGCCGTGTCACTCACCCTCCTCATCGGAGGTGGGTTCACCGTCGCCGGCGTCATCGCATCGGCAGCGGACGCGAACGCGAAACAGGACCTCAACCGCGTCGCAGTTACCGAATCCGCCTACGCCAACGCCAACCAGACCTACGCGTCCTACTCGTCCGCCTCAGACGCAACCCTGAGCTCCACACCTGTCGGATTCACACCGTCAGGTCGGCTTACCGTCACCGGCGCCCCCTGCGGCTGGGTCGGCGCGGCGACATCCACCACCGGCAACGTGTTCCTCCGCTCGAGTGCGACTGCACGGACAACGACTGACCCGGCAGCAGCGGCCATCCCGAGCTGCATGCCATCAACCGCGGTGCAAGATGTGCTCGCGGCAGCGAAGGTCCAGAAGCGTGCAGCGAACCAAGTCAGCACCATCGCTGGGAGCACCACCGCCGGAGCAGCAGACGGCGTCGGCAGCGCAGCACGGTTCAACCTCCCTTTCAGCCTCACCCCCGCCGCTGACGGATCGATGATCGTCGCCGACCAAGCCGGGCAGACCATCCGCCGCGTCGCACAGAACGGCGCCGTCACCACCATCGCCGGTACCGGCAGCCGGGGCACCGCGGACGGCCCAGCCGCCACCGCCCAGTTCAACGACCCGTCCGACGTCGCCGTCGACGGCCTCGGGAACATCTACGTCACCGACTACGGCAGCTACACCATCCGGAAGATCACGCCAGCAGGACTTGTCAGCACCTACGCCGGCGTTCCGGGCACGGCCGGCTACCGAGACGGCCCCGCAGCGCAGGCACAGTTCGCCGGCGCCTACGGCCTCACAACCGACCTCAACGGCAACCTCTACGTGGCCGACGGCGATAACCGCGTCATCCGCAAGATCACCACCGATGGAACCGTCACCACCATCGCCGGGAAGCCCGGCTTCTCCGGCAGCACCGACGGCCCGGTCGGCACCGGCACACTCTCCGCACCCCGTGAACTCGCCTTCGACCCGCAAGGCAACCTCATCATCGTCGACAAGTCGAACCGAATCCGGCGCCTCACACCCGACGGTGCCCTCAGCACGGTTGCCGGAGACGGACAGCCCAATGAAACGGACGGCAGAGGCACAGCGGCATCGTTCAACACCCCTACCGGACTCGCCGTCGCCTCCGACGGCACCATCTACGTCTCCGACACGTACGGCTGCACCATCCGACGAATCACTCCAAGCGGAGACGTCACGACTATCGCTGGCACCCCGAACATCAGCGGCACCACCGACGGACCCGCGAGCACCGCGCGGTTCCGGCAGCTCCGCGGGCTCGCCCTTGACCCCGCCGGCAACCTTTGGGCCACCGACTCCGCCAACAACAGCATCCGTGTCGTCGGAGCGCCCTGAGCCCGCCGCATCTGCAGACGCTGTGCCCCGCTTCCTCCGACACGACCGCGCCGCCACAGACCCGCTCCTGGTCATCGCGGCCATCGCCGTGTCGCTGGTGCTTCTCGTCGGCGGATCATTCGCAGTCGCCGGCGTCCTCAACAACGCTCGGGACCTCAACGCGAAGAACGAGCTCGAGCACGTCGCCGTCGCGGAAGCCGCAGCGATTGCCGACTCCACCGGGTCAGCAGCTTGGAAGGGCGCCGCCGGAGCTTCGGCATCCACCTGGTCCGACAGTGCAGGCGTCCGCACGAACTATGCAGCCGACCCACGTGCGCTTCGTCAGAACGGGATGAACCAGCTTGTGTGGATGAACTCCCGCTGGTTCGGCTCCACAGTCCCCACCGGCACCTACAGCAACGTCAGCGGAGCCCTCGACGGCCCGCCCGGCACCGACATCACCACGTACATCAGGAAGACCTGGACGAGCGCCGCCGCATCGAACCAGACCGGGAACACCGGCCTCAGTCTTTCCAGTGGCGGACTGAACGGCTTCCCTGTGACCGCCGGGCAGACGTGGTCGTTCGCTGCGTCCCTCCGAGCCAGCACCACGCACGCGCGCGGGCAGATAAAGGTGCAGTACTTCGACGGCTCCGGCGCGAACATCCCTGCAGCGTCCGGCGAATCACTCGACCGTGGCGACATCACCGTCCTTCCCGCAGGAGCGTGGGTCCGCGAATCAGTCACCGTCACCATTCCCACCGGCGCCACCAGCATCGCCCTGTACGCCGACGTGGACGGGGACGAGGGGTGGCCAGCCGGCGCCACCCTCGACGGCACAGCTCTCATGGCGGAACGTGCGCCGCAGGTCGGCAGTATTTTCGACGGGTGGACTCCGCCGACGACACCTGGCGCGAAGCCCTACGACTCGGCGGGCGGGTCGTCACTTGTCAGCCGCGCACTCAGCACCGCGGACGGCACCGACGCCGCCACCGCACTGGAGCGAGGAACCACTGGGTTCACACCCGCCGACGGCGTACGGACGGTCGTGACGACGACTCTGGACGGCAGTGGATGGGCTGCGGTCGCGAAGTCCGCCACCGGCCGGCTGTTCATCAGGACGTCCGCCGGGTCCGCTGTGGGTGAGCTCGCAGGCGCGGCCGGCGCTCGGACCCTGCCCGCTGGCGTTCGCCTGCCCTCGGGGATGACCGCAGCCGACCTGAACCAGGCGCTGACGAATGCGCGCGGGTTGTGATGCGGTCCCGCAGGCGCCCCGCGCGGTCCGACGCTGGTGCGACGGACCCCATCCTCGTCATCGCGGCAATCGCGGTGTCGCTGGTGCTCCTCGTCGGCGGATCCTTCGCTGTCGCAGCGGCAGTGTCGTCAGCGAAGGACACCAACGCACGGCAGGACCTCGACCGCATCGCGTCCGCTGAGCAGGCAGCGCCGGCATACTTCCCCGTCGACGCAGTGTCCGACGATGAACCACTTGGCAACAGCAGCATCAAGGCGCAACTGTCCGACGGTGGCTACGCCGTCGCCCTGCCGTGCAGAGACACCTCCGGACCTGGCTGGGTGGCGGGATCCCGGTCGCAGACCGGTGCCGTCTTCCTCCGCAGCAGCGCCTCATCGACCACAACCAAGGCTCCCGCAACTCCACCCCTGCCCTCCTGCGCCAGCGCCGGCGACGTGACCGACATGGTCGCCCAGCTCCGCACGTCACCGGGTCGGAACCTCCTCAGCAACGCCAGCTTCGAGACCGGCGACAGAAGCCCCTGGGGTCCGAATGGTGACAGCACCAGGTTCACCACCACCATCACTGGTGACGCCCGCACCGGCGCAGCAGCACTCCGCATCACCATGGGTGCCGGCCGTGGCAACGGCAACGGGTTGTTCCAGTCCGGCACCCCTGTCACACCCGGGGCGACGTACGTCGCCAGCGGAGCGTTCCGCGGTACCGGGACGGGTAGCGGCACTGCATCGGTGGGTATCGAGTTCTGGAACGCCGATCACACCGGCGTTGTCGGCTACACCCGGTCCGGCACCACTGTCACCGAGAACGGCCGGTGGTGCACATCACAGGTCACGCTGCAAGCACCGCCCGGTGCCGCCACGGCGACCGTCCTCGCGTACACGAACGACGGCAACTGGGCGCTCGGAGACACGCTCGACCTCGACGACTTCCGGTTCCGCACTGGAAGCACCGCGCTCACCGCCGACGCCTGCTGACGCTGCGGGATCCGCCGCATGTCCCTCGACGAGCAGACGCGTCGTCTGCGTTCCGCCCGACCGAAAGAACCACCGCTCATGACCGAACCCGCGAGCACCCTCGACTGGCCGTTGAACGTCGGAGGCCGCGAGGTCGTCCCACTGCGGAAGGCCACCTCCCAGCAGCTCCGCCTCGCCGCGATCATCGCCGACGAGAAGCACCACCCGGACCTCAGCGACCTCGCGGGCGCGTTCCGGCGCATCGCCGAGCAGCTTGAAGACCACCAGCCGGCGGAGGCTCTCGGTGACGACCGCCTCCGCGAGCTCATCTTTCAGGGGGTTCGCGCCGATGGATGAACTCCTCGCCGCCGCGAAGCCGCACCCAGGCATCAGCCGCGACGAACTCGGCCAGCAGATGTG
This sequence comes from Curtobacterium sp. MCSS17_016, assembly GCF_003234255.2. Classification (NCBI taxonomy): domain Bacteria; kingdom Bacillati; phylum Actinomycetota; class Actinomycetes; order Micrococcales; family Microbacteriaceae; genus Curtobacterium; species Curtobacterium sp. MCSS17_016. The sequence continues at coordinate 322,145 of NZ_CP126255.1, read as the reverse complement.
GCTGACCGGCTACGTCATCGTCAGCCTGTTCAGCATCGCCGTGGGCATCGACTTCACCGGCAACGGGTACCCCGGGTTCGGACACGTCCTCACCACCCTCGGCCTCGCCGCCCTGACATACCTCGCCGTCGAGAGCGGTGTCCGGCAACACCGCCGACGCCGCCACATCGACCACACCGGGCTCACAACGCCGGAACGAGCGGCACTGCTATCCGGTCTGGCGCTCATCGTCGTCTCGGCTGCACTCTGACGCCCGCACCATCGCGCCGCCCCCAGCGGACGAACGACCTGAACAGCGTCCGGCCGAAGTGGGCATCGAAGACCGCGCGCACCGGTTACGACTGGGCGGCTTCCGAACGCTCCACCACCTCCGGTCCCGTCACGGTGCACTTCACCGGCATCACCGACAAGCTCCTCGACTTCATCCGCGGCTCCGACGCCATCGTCGGATGCGTCGCATGGGTGACGAACAGAGACGTCATCGGAGCGCTCGCGGAACGACCAGTCGCCCTCATCGTCAACAAGGAGTACGCGCTCCGCTCCACGGACCGGAAGGTGCACTCGCAACGGCAGCGGCAGAACCTCAGCGAGCTGCGCGGCGGTCTCCGCAGACAAGACTTCCCCGCACCGCTGCGCGACATCCCCACCGGCCCGGACAGCATCGAACCGGTCCGCTGCGTCGGTCACATCACCCGCGGAACCGCGGGCAACACCCCGCTGATGCACTCGAAGTTCATCGTCCGCCTGCAACGCGGGAAGCCAGTCGCCGTCTGGACCGGGTCGTTCAACTTCACCGTCAACGCGGCGTCGAACGTCGAGAACGTCGTCGAGATCCACGACAAGGTCATCGCCCAGGCGTACCTCGACGAGTTCGCTCGCATCGCCGCGCTGTCGGAACCGCTCGAGTTCAAGGCTGGGAAGGCAGACCCCGCGTGGGGAACGGTCCTGCCGAAACGGACGCCGACGGCGGCCACCGGCGCCGCGGCGAAGAAGCTGCCCCGCAAGCCCGCCGCGACGACGAAGAACGTGGTCCGGAAGGCCACCAAGACCCGTCCCAAGCGTCGGAAGTAACACCCCGCAGGGCTGCTTCGACGCATCTGTGTAGGGGTACCGCCACCACTGACACCACCCCGGAGAGGCACCCGCTGTGAGCAAGCCATCCTTCCAGCAGTTCCACGACGCGCTGTTCTACACCGAGGACCGCGCGTCACTCGGCATCCCCCTCACGGCGCTGCAGGTCCGTGACCTTCTCGACGACAAGCGAGCCCTCGCGTCGTACTACCGCTCCTGGGAACCGAACTTCGACCCGTTCCGACAGGCCGCGCGTCTGCCGCGCTCCACGCGTGAGCGGCGCACGAACGTCGCCGGCGGGTTCATCGGGTTCCTGTTCCTCACCGGCGGTGCCGTCCTCGCCGGCTGGGCGGCTGCCGGCGCGCAGAACCTCCATCTGCTCTGATCGGAGGGAACCGCCGCGCACACCCCTGGTGACAGCGACACGAAGGAGACCCCATGTCAGTCCGCCGCAAGGACGTCGAAGGCCAGCCCGACAACGGCGGCCAGTTCGCAGGCCGCACACCCTCCGACGACCCCGCCGTCAGCCTCACCTCTGGCGCAGCACTCGCCGGCGGCCGCGATGACCGGTACGAGTGGAACGTCGTCGAACTCTCCGACACCACACCAGCGACCATCGACTACGGCAGCTGGACGCAGTGCCCGTGCGGCAACAGCTCCAGCGGCGATGGCTTCATCACCACCGACCAGCGCGGGCAGACGCACGACGACCAGATGACGTGCACCGGCCTCATCTGTCGGAACTGCGGCAACTTTTACCCTGTCGACGGACGCAACGAGGGTTCGCACCGCATCCGACCAGTCGCGCGCTTCGATGTCACCGACCAACGGCTGAAGACCGCCGACGACGAACAGTGGGAGCGCCTGTACGGCGAGTGACGCCACCCCAGTCACACAACCACTCTCCCGCGGTGGCTCCGCGGAGCGGGCCCGAGCGGATCTCGCCGACGGGCTTGTCCCCGCAGTACAGTTCGAGCACAGCCTCGACCCGCGGCTGTCCGCAGCCGACCCGAAGGCGAACCGATGGACCAGCAGGAGCCTCAGCCTCTCTCGCAGCACCCGCTCACGACCGCGGTGACGCAAGCCGCTTGGTCGCAAGGGTGGTTGTCCCGGCTGCCGTCAACTGCGGCGAACATCGCCGAAGCCGGTCTCCGCGCTCAGCACAGCGTGGGCGCAGCCAGCACCGGCACCCCGATGAGCGCCATCAGCGGTGCGGCATTCGACCGTGCGCTCTTGTCGAACATCGGCCGAGGGTCGCTCTCCACCGGCGGCAGCGGCATTGCTGGCGGACTTGACCGCATCGCGTCGGTCCGCTCCCGCAAGGCGACGGCGGCGGTCGGCTTCATCGCCCTCGAGGTCGGGCTGAAGATCGGGCTGCCTCTGGCGACCGCCCTCGCCGAAACCTATGTCCAGGAGCGGGCGAAGGCGCGCGAAGACCGTTCAGGTCAAGACCAAGCCGAGTAGCAGAAGCAGTCGCGCCTGACAGAGCCCGACAGGTACTGTCGGCGAAACTCCGGCATGTCTTCTTCGATGGCGGGTCTCGTGCTTAACCGGCCTTCGGGTTGATCAGCCCGTACAACTCGTCTGCGGTGTCCTGCGCATCGGCGAGGACCTCTGCCGACCGGGCGAGCGCTTGTGCCATCCGCCGGTCGAAGTCCTCCATCGCGAGGTCGAACTCGTCCTTGCGCATGTCGTCGAAGCGGGTGGGTTTAGGCTCCGCCGGCTTCCACTCCTGCTCCCGGTATCCGGTCGGCAGCAGCACGTTGCCCACGACGGCCGACAGTGTCCTGGTGGAGATTGACCGGTGCGAGTCCACCCATCCGTGCTGGTCAACCGCCGGCAGCAGTGTCGTTGCGTATCGCCAGTCCCGCTCGAGCCCTTCGTCACAGTCGTGGACGTCGTCGTAGTACGTCTGCACGCTGCAGGTTTGCCGGATGCTGGCATGGTCAGCGCGTTCTGTCGCCCAGACGATACGGAGCCACCGAGTGACCGCGCACGCGTAGCAGGACGCAGGGTCCTCACCGCGGGGGATGCCGACGCCCTGAATGCTCAGCGGCGCCGGGGCGATGTCCGAACTGACTACCTCCCGGATCTGCGTCCGGTTCAGGCCGAGGTGTGCGAACAGGACGATGAGGAACGCGTTCCGGCGGCCGCGGACGACTGAGGCGACGTTCTTCCCGCGGTGCACCTTCGGCTGCTGCGCGATCGCTTCCGCCGGCGTGACGTACTGTTTTCCGCCACGAACGAGAGTTCTAGTCTCAGGGACAAGTACCTCGAAGCCGCCGACCGCGGCGCGGAGCGCGTCAAGGTCAAGAGGCGCGCCGGCCTCCTGGTGATGCAGCCTGACTGCGCGGACGCGCAGCGTGTTCGTCGGCACACCGGCCGGGAATGCCCGCAGGAATCGGACGAGTGCGTCTGGTGTGGTGGGCGTCTTCGGCTCATTGAACGCGTCGCACCAATCCTCGAACAGGGACCAGTACCGCTCGAGGGACGCGGCTACCATCAGAGGCCGATCTCGGTGACGGCGTTGTTGTCCAACGGGGTGTCCTCGCGGCTGTACACCTCGATCATGCGCTCGCTGGTGTGCCAGGACTGGCGCATGATCTGGTGCGGGTTCAGGCCCTTCTTCAGGGCGGATGTGACGAACCCAGCGCGCAGGGAGTGGCCGCCGTAGTGCTTCGCGTCCAGTCCCGCCGCAAGAGAGTGCCGGACTACTGCGGCGAGGACGACCTGCCCGCTGATGTGCGTGTCTCTGGTGATGCGTCCGCCCGTGGAGATGGGGCGGAACAGCGGCATACGTTTGGGGAGGCGACGCCATGCAGGCAGCGGATCCGACCAGTCCACCGGGTCGTCGTCGGCACGGCCGCGTGCGCAGATGTGGGAGTGCACATCGAAGGTCGCCATCAGCTTCATCGCCGCCATCCGGGGGCGGGCAGAGGAGATGGCTTCGGTGAGCAGTATCCATCGGGTGAACGCGCACACCGGGCACGTAGACGGGTTCTCACCGTACGGGAGCACCTTGGTTCGACCGCGGGCTTCCTGGTCGGTCTTTGACTTGCGGATGCGAACGCGGATGCCCTCGGTCTCGCTGAGCGTGACGTCTCCGATGTTCAGCGATGCGAGCTCGCTGCGGCGAAAGGCACCGGCGAACCCCATGACGATGAGCGCGTAGTCGCGGACGCCGTGCACGCCGCGTGGGTAGCTCTTCACGTCGATCGCTTCAACGAGGTGGCGCATCTCTTCCAACAGCAGCGCCGGCATCCTCCGTAGCTCACCACCGTTGGTGCGTCGGAGCCCAGCCATCGTCGCTTCAACCTCGGCGCTCTCCGATGGCCGCTGGAAGCCTGCGAGCTGGTGCATCTTGTCGATGGCCGAAAGCCAGCCGGCGAACGTGTTCGATGCGTACGGGGTGCCGTGTTCGTCCTTCCCGTCCGAGGCTGCGGCTTCGAAGTACGCAGCGACCGTCAGCGGGTGGGCGGGGAGGAAGTCCGCGCCGGCGTCCTTGCAGAACTTGACGAACCGGGCCCATTCGCGCTTGTACATCTTCCGGGTGCCGTCGGAGATGGCCTGGGACTGCACCTGGCGGATGCGGGCGAGCTGTGTCGGTGTCAGTCCTGCCGGCAGGACCGCTGCCGGAGCGAGTTCGAACCCTTCCGAGACGTCGTCGGCGCCGTCCTCGGGTTCGAACGCCACCACGTTGCTGCTCATGCAGGCATCGTGCCACAGTCCACCGACATCCCTGGCAGAACTTCCGGTGTGGCGTACGACGGGTGCAGGTCCCACTTCCGCATGCTGCTGCGGATCGGACGGCACGTTGTCCAAGGCAACATCGCGACCTGTGTTGAAAAAGGCCAGTGTGACCAAAGGTTTGTATTGCCACTGAAGCGACCGCTCCACGACAAACAAAAGAAGGTCCACGCTCTCACGAACGCGGACCCAAAGACCATCCTGGACAGCAGGGGGTACCCGCTGCACTCCCCCAGTATGTCTAGTGCCGATCCTCATGTCCACCAGCACCCACCACGGGCGCGCAGCCGACCGGGATCACTGCTTGCATCTCGCAGCTACCCACTGTTCCGTTTGTGCCATAGTGGGCAACACGGATTCCGCGCTGTGTGGAACGGATCTGAAGGGTTACAAGATGACTGAGTGGGTGTTGGTCCCCGTGCCGACGGACGACCGTGAAGCAGTGGTCGAGATGGTGTCAAAGAACCAGAAGGCCCGCGGTGAACGGAGCTGGCCGGCACCGGGAGAGATCACCACCGGGAACGTCATCGGAGACATCGTCTGGCAGGGCGTCCTCGAGGAGACGCTGCCGTGGCCTGCAGCCGCGCTCGCGCAGCTCGCAGATGGCCGCTCCCTCACCGCGCAGCGCTGGACCGTCGCGATGGACTTCTGTGCCAAGTACCCGGGTGAACGCTTCGCCACCTCGGACATCGTCGAGAAGACCGACCTTGCGCTCAACGAGTGGCGCGACGCGTGCAGGAAGCTCACCGCGCACCTGCGCGCCAACTACAACGGGCTCCCGAAGTGGAACCGTGAGCCCTACCTCGGCGATGACATCTGGCCTCTCGCAACAGCCTCGGGTCGTAACCTCCACCAGGACCCCCAGGTGTACTTCGGCATGACCGAAGAGCAGGCGAAGCGCTGGCGGGAAGTCCGCGGCGAGATCTGACCCGCACGCCCGTGTCGCCGTCAGCGCGACGCGCTCCGCAGCGCGACACCGGCGACGCGCGTCTGAGCGCTCAGGGCGCGTGAGAGGCGCCCTGAGCGGTCCTGGACTGCCTTTGTCTCACAGACATCCCCTTCTGCTCCCTCCCCCACCCCCTGACGGCGCGTTCGATGGTGCGCGCAGGTCGGTCGTCAGCTGATCCCCGTCGTCACGTCACCGCCGCGCATAGGACCGGCATGGCAGAGGCAACCGTGGAGACCATCGTCCTGAGCGAACCAGGGCGCAGCCGGCATCTCCCGCTGCGTGGCGTTGTCGGCTCGGCGCCGTTCACCTACACCGACCGGGACCTTCGAGCGGCTACGCCCGCCGACGTCTCCATCACTCGGGAGCTCAGTCGCCAGCGGTTCGTCTCCGTGGACGAGGCCGGCCTCGGGCGCCTCGACCGCAGGTACACCGTGCGATTCGACGTGCCCGTCATCACCGACCTGCCCGCTCGACCTCAGCAGAGCCGACCCACTCCCCCGCGCGCGAAGCGGAAGACGGCCCGCAAGTAGCGATCCGCCGAGGTCCGTCGTACCCTCCGAAGAGTTCTCCACAGGCAGGATCAACCCCGGACTGGATACCCACGCTGTTTTCGTGGGTGTCTGGTCCAGATCCGTGGGTCTCTGGTCCGCACCGCGTGGGTATCCGGTCCGGACAGCGTGGGTATGCGGTCCGGAGCCAACTAGCCCACTCCCCCGCCGATCGGCGCAGGTACGCGGATCCGCGACCCGTCTGGCGCCGCCCCCTGTAGTGCTTCCTGTAGCTCTCTCCTGTAGCTGATCTACGAACTGGGCAAACGCAACCAGAGAGGAACGCTGAGTTTTCCACAGGTGGCCGGTTTCAAAACCGCTCCATTGAGGTGAGACTGGGTCATCGCCGAGCGCCAGAGGACCAGATACCCACGCACGAGCCCCCTCGCTGTTCGAGGTTTTGGTGCAGCTGAGGACTGGATACCCACGCGATGAACACTGGGTTTGCCTAGTGCGGGCCTCCGGGTCCCCGGTCGCGGACCAGCTGCGAGCTCTGAGGGGACCAGATACCCACGTTCCAGCGGGGAGCGGAGCCGCTCAGGGTGAAGCCGATCCGCGGGGGCAGTTTGCGTGCGGACCAGATACCCATAGCCTCGGGGGACAGAGCGTGGAGCGGACCAGATACCCACCAAGCCTGCGCTCGGTCGTTCGGGACGCAGGGACTAGATACCCACGGTCAGGGACTAGATACCCACGCCGATGGGCCGGGGAGCTCACCCGTCGGCGATGGGCCCGGGATCATGCAGGCGGCCACACGCGGAGGACCAGATACCCACGCCCTCCCATCGACTGGCCGCTCGCAGCGCGGTGTAACCGGGGCTGCGGGTTTGTTTTGGGACCAGATACCCACGTTCAAGGACCAATTACCCACGCGCGTGGTCGGGAAATCGGTAGCCCGAGGGGACCAGATACCCACAGCGCTGGCGGCGCACGCTGCGGCCTGTGCGGACCAGATACCCACGCTCGAGAGGGGACCGGATACCCACACCTGGCTGCTCGTCTCGGGCACTGAAGGACCAGATACCCACGGCGCGTTGCCCCGGGGCCTAGAAGGCGCGACGAATGGCCAGCCACAGGAAGGACCAGATACCCACGCCGGCTCGCTCCCCCGGGGCGGGAAGTTCACCGTGTGGGTATCTGGTCCTCAGTACCCACAAGAAAGAGGCGCCCGTAGGCGCCCCTCTCCCGCTGTTTTAGAAGCGGCTTAGGCTTCGACCTCACGTCGAGGCTTCGTCGGCTCCACATGAGGCGGGGACGGCCGCAGGATGAGGTACTCCGGAGTCGGCTCGACGCGGGCTTCCGGGTAGATGATCTTGATGGCGCGAAGGTGGCCCTCGAAAGCCGCCTTGAACTTGTGCGGCTGCGTGTACTGAGCACCGAACTGCAGGTTCAGGTCGTTCCACTTGATGCGGGTGGGCTTGCGCAGGTAGAACATGCGGTACGTCAGCCACAGGTAGATGTCCATGCGCATGGCCGACTTGCCCAGCGCCTTCATCGCGTTGAGGTCGATGGGGACGGGCGAGGAGACGATGGAGTCGTAGAACCGCTCGGAGAGCGTGACCGTGGACTGCCACAGGCCTTCGTTGTCCTCGACGTCGTCCTTACCAAACCAGAGACGAACGCTGTCCGCGATGCGGAAGTACTCGATTGCCTCGCCGTGACCGTCTGGGCGGATTTCCAGGCCCTCAACGCTGAGGTTTGCACCGAACAGTCGACGCAGCCCATCCGCAACTCGCTTCGCGTCGCGGCCCCCATGCGCGAGCCCGATCTTCGCCATGAACGCCTTCATGGAACGGCCGAGCTCGAGCTGCTTGCTCTGCGTCAGCACGGCTTCCGTGGCCATCCAGTTCATCGCCTGCCGCGGAAGGACACCGTACGGGTACGCCGGCGTGCGCTCCCCCGTCTCAGCGTCGAGGAGCAGTGCCGGCTGCATCATCAGTGACACCGAACCGTTCCGCCGCTCCCAGTACGGGATGTTGCCGGGGTTGCGGTACGGGAGCGACACCTGAGCCCAGATGCGTGCCGAGTAGCCGATGTCCATGGCCTCCTCGTCACCGCCTTCGAGGTTCGCCGCGTAGTTGACCAGACGTGCGGTCGTCTCACTGACGGTGATTGGCGCATCGGCGGGCACATCGACGAGGGTCAGCTCGGTCGCAAGAGTGTCGGTCATCAGGACCTTCCGGGGCATGATGGAAGCAGTGGTCGCGCGGAAGCGGACTTGGTCAGTGCGTCCCACCCGGCAGAGCGCACTGTGCCTGGCGCTCCCCCATCCGAGTTGGTACCCGCACAGCGTGGCTGCGGATCAGATACCCACGTCGGAACTTGCTCGGCGTGTCGCAGTGTTCCTCTACGACGCGGTGGCGGATACATGCTTCTGATCTACGGGTCACCGCCGACATTGAGGTCTCCGTCGGCAGCTGCTGTCACTCCGCCCGGCGGATGGGTCGCCCTCGCGGCGCCTGCTTGGAACGCTGCGGGAAGGGCTCGCCTCCGTTGTAGGTGTCCTGCAGCCGCCTCGTCTCTGCGACGTAGATGTCGACGATGATGTCCTTCGGGGTCGAGTAGCCCTCGTGCAAGGCCGCCGCGGCGAAGGCGTTGTTGAACGCGTCGCGGTCTCCGCGGCGAATCTCGAAGGTGACCTTCACGATGTCGTCTGGGTTCTCATCTCCCCTGTCGCCGTACCGACGACGCGTGTACGGCGTCGAGGGGCCCGCAACTGGCTGCGGAACTGGTGCCGCGTTGAGACCCGAGTCTTCCTGCTGCACTGCCGGAGCCGTCGCCTGCTGCGGTGGCTGCGCTGGCTCGCGGAACGTCACCGGCGGGGTCGCAGTCGGCTCCACCGTGATCACTGGTTCGCTATCCGCAGCTGCGTCCGGTGGAGAGGCGATGACCTGCTGAGCTGCTCGGCGAGGTGCAGGAGGCGGGGGCGCCACGGAGCGCGACTGCTCTTCGGCCACGCCGGACTGCTGCTGCGCGGCGCGGTTCGCTCGGAGCAAGGAGCCGGCCCCTCCCCCACTGAACGGCCGGCTTGGCGGTCCGGCGATGATGCGGCTTTCGTCAGACATTCGCTGCCTCCGCGAGGTCTGCCTCAGCGGCGGTGAGCCGTGCGGTCAGCTCTTGCGTCACTGCGTACAGGCTGTCTGCGACGTTGCCCGCGGCCTGAGGGCCAGCAGACACGTGCTTCGCGCCGCGACGGATTGCTTCGTACCACTTCTCTTGCTTCTTGACGCTCTTCTCGAGTTCGTGCACCAGCACTCGCTTCTTGCGAGCCGCCTTCGCAGTTGCGCCGGAGTGGCGGACGTAGCTCGTGAAGATGAACTTCCGTGCCTCTTCACTCTCGAGCGCCTCGACAACGTCGTCAGCGAACTCCTGGCGCACCTTGGTTTCGGACGTGCTGGAGTCGAAGTTCACGACGCCCAGGAGATCCACGTCCGGGTTGATGTCGACGACCTTGTCCAGCCGTCGTGCGGTGAGGCGAAGGCCGTCGATGCTTGCGTCGTCGGCCTTCGCGGGGATGAGGATGTACCGGGCAGCGGCGACCGCGAGCATCTGGATGCTGTCGATGTTCGGCGGGCAGTCGAGGAGGATGAGGTCGTAGTCGTCGGCGATGGCGGACAGTGACGTCGCGAGGCTCAACCGCGCAGCCGTTCCCTCGGTGCCGGACTGGCTCATGCGGGGGCTGATGCCTTTGTCGAGGATTTCGATGTGCTCTCCCCCGGGCAGGACGTCGAGGTTGGGCCTGACGTTCTTAAGGGGCTGGAGCCTGTCGCCGAAGAGGATGGACTTGGACAGTCCGGAGCCCTTGTCATCTCCGTCGCCGTACCGGTAGCTGAGGTCGAGACCGAGGTTGCCTTGCGGGTCGAGTTCGATGACGAGAATCCGCCATCCCGCTTCAGCGAGGATGCCCCCGATGTTGGCGCAGAGCGTCGTCTTGCCGACGCCGCCCTTGTTGTTAATGACGGCCACGACTCGCTGAAGCGAGGACCGATCGATGGTGAAGGACATCTTCTACTCCGCTACTTGTGGGGTCTCCCCCACGGAATGGTGACGCTGGTGTGACTGGTGACGCTGGTCTCGCGCCACCGGGTCCCTGTTCCTCTGCTCGACCACTCTACCTGCGTGACCGGCGAGACCAGTCGTGCTGGCCTGACTGTTTTGCGCAGACTGGCCTGACAGGTGACAAAGGTGACCCCAGCCAACGCTTGCTGGTGACACCGGCTTGACTGGCAAGTCACCAGGATACCCAGTAGTGCAGGTGAGACTGGTGAGACTGGTGTGGGCTGACTGTCGTGACCAGCGTCACCAGTTTGCGGCAATTCGGGTGTAATCGACGAACGAGGAACCACCGGGATGATTGCCTACGAACGGGGGTCCAACGGCGCAGGCGGGCGCACAGCGTTATTCGAGTGGCGCAAGCAGGTCCTGGCAGGCAGTCGCAGACGCACCAGCGTCACCGGTCTCACCAGCACGACTGGTGAGACCGGTGACACCAGCGAGCTTCTACCGTCGGCTTGTGATTCAGTGACCAGGCTCACCAGCATGACTGGTGACGACGAGCAGACCGTGCCGCCGGCTCGCCTGACATTGGCAATGCGCGTCACCTGCCTCACCAGTGAGTCGCCGCATAAGGAGGGATGCGACCTCGAAGGACAGCGGGCGCACCACCGGGGGAGTATCACGAACGAACAGACACACGGCGCCGGCGTCGGCATCGCCCTGATCAGCGCCATCCTCGAAGGAGACCGCGAACAGGTCGATGCCATCGACCAGCTCTGCGGCTCGGCCACTGTGCTCGACTCGGTTGCGGCCGCCGAGCGGTTGGCGCTGCACAAGGCAGCGAACGTCACCACGGATGTTCTGTTTGTCCTCGCCGACCAGCACCAACGCGATAGGTCGTACCGAACAGTCGCCATCAGGGGACGGGACCGCTTCGGAGTCGCGTCGCCGGCAGTCCGTTTCGCTCGTCGCTACTCGAAGCGGCAGCTACAGCACCATCTGCGGAGGGCAGCACACGGCACCGTGTCGGGCGGAAGGCCCGCAGCACGCGTCGTCGGGGCTCGCGGAACGAACGCGGTCTATGGCGCCGGGTACTCGACAGCGCTGACCATCGTGCACCTCGCAGCAGTGGGGGAGCGCGACTGGTCCGAACTTGTCGCAGAACTGCGCTGCACCCTCGCTGCGGAGCGCGTGCTGCCGCCTGAGGTCATGCCACCGGCATAGCCCCACCATGACCAGCTCCACCTTCGACGCGCTCGAGCGCGCCATCCCGCGCGACCCACGAGACAACAGTCAGTACGGTTCGCACTTCGAGCTGGTCAGCGACTACGCCCTTCGCCAGTCCGCGGAGTACGGACCGCACATCAAGACCATCGAGACGTATGGCCAGTGGGCAGTCCGCAATGGACGGTCCCGTCAGGATGTCGGAGTGGATCGCGTGATCACCACGGTCAGCGGAGACCTGTGGACCGTGCAGAACAAGGGCTATGCCGCAGACCGTCGTGTCGACCTCACCGACTTCACCAACTTCGTCGTCGCCAGTGACACGCTCCCGAACGTGCAGCGCCGACTGCTCGTAACAAGCGGGTCCGGGCTCGGCCGGAACGCGGCCGAGGTCGCCAAACGTCAGCAAGCTGGCCAGAACGTCACCGTTCTGAACCGGTCCTGGCTGCGCGGTGCGACCGCCTACCCAGACACTTGGGAGGACCTCCTCGCAGTCGTGGGAGAGCCCGGCCATCGCGCGAAGCCGTTCACCCTTCGACCGCACCAGGTGGACGCGGTCGAGGACGTCGTCGCATCGCTTCGAGCGGTACCGGAGTGCCAGCTCCTCAGCGCCTGTGGGACGGGGAAGACCATCACCTCCGTGGGCATCGCGGACGAGCTCGAGGCGAAGACCGTTGTCTACTTCGTCCCCAGCCTCGCACTCATGGCGCAGACCATCCAGCACGTGCGGCGTCAGCATGCAGGCCGACTCATCACTACTCTCGCGGTGTGCTCGGACGACACCGTCGGCGGGCGACGGCGCCGCGGCGACGATGACACAGCGGTGGACACCGACGACCTCGGAACGCAGGTGCTCAGGAACGCTGCTGACATCGCTGCGTTCGTCGCCAACGGGAGCGACACCAGTGAGCGTCTCATCGTCTTCTGCACGTATCAGTCTGCGCATCTGCTCGTGACTGCCCAGCACCACCACGGGCTTGCCGAGTTCGACTACGCGTTCAACGACGAAGCGCACCATCTCGTGGCCACCAAAGCGACGAACGACTCCCTCGGCGAAGAGGTCAAGCGGAAGAACGACGGCAGGGAACGACTCCGCGCCCGGTGGCGGGTGTACGCCACTGCAACCGCCAGACAGGTGAGCGCAAGGGCCACAGTCCTCGCCCGCAAGTACGGCGTCGAGCTGGACAGCCTTGGCGAAGCGAACACGACCTTCGGGCCCGTTGCCCACGAGTTCACCTTCGGTGACGCAATCGAAGAAGGGATCCTCTCCGACTACCGAGTGTCGATCCTCGGCGTTACCGACGAGGACTACCAGGCGCACATCGAAGAGCGGACCTTCATGGAATCGGCCGGGGGTCGCATCGACGGGGGAACGTTCGCAGCGGTGCAGGCCCTCCGGCACGCCCTGGCGCTGGGAGCAACCCGCGTCATCAGCTACCACAACAGCCTCGCCGCAGCGGAAGAGTACGCCCGTCTCGTGGATGCCGACGTGGACCTCCCCGCGGCAAGCATGGTGAGCGGTCAGATGAACGCTGACACTCGCGAGCAGCACCTCGCTCGGATGGCCAGCACCGACGGGTACGTCATCTCGAACGTTCGATGCCTCAATGAGGGCATCGACATCCCCGCGCTCGACGCCATCATCATCGCTGAACCGAAGGCGAGCCCTGTGGAGATCGCGCAGAGCATCGGACGAGCCATCCGGCGCGCGGAGGGGAAGACCGTCGGGCACATCATCGTTCCCGTGGCCGTGACGCTGAACGAGGATGGGGCTCTGACTGCGGGGCAGATCGGTGACCTCACGGGGCCGTCGAATCCATGGCGAGCCGTCTTCGAAGTCCTCGACGCCCTCGGCCAGCACGACCGGAGCATCCGCCACTTCCTCACCGTCGCAGCTCTTGGTCTCGAACGCCGCGCGAAGCGCGAAGGCATCCCCACTGACGAGTTTCCGGACGCCGGCGACCTCGAAGGCCTCGTTGATGATGTCGAATCGAGTGCTATCACCGCCACCGGTGCCGTGGCCGCGCTCGGTGGGCACCGAATCATCGGTGACAAGGTCGTCGTTTCCATCCCCAGCCTGAGTGCGGACGTCGTCGCGAAGATCGCGAACAGCCTGCGACTGGCTACCGTCCGGACGTCGCAGCGGGAGCAGAGCGCGAGTGACCGCGAACTCATCATCCGCTGGCTGGTCGAAGGTGGGTGGACTGTCGCGGACGCGGAGGCAGCGTTCGCTGACAAGTCCCGCAGCGACATCGTCAAGCGGGCGGCAGCGTGAACGCGACGCTGACTCGCGCCATGCAGCGCGCGGTACGCCGCGGTGAGATGCCCCCGGAGGTCAGGGAAGCGCTGAACGCGGTCGACCCGGGGTGGAGCCGCGACCCAGCCGAGCGCCGATGGTGGGCCACACACGCGGCGTACCTGCAGTGGCTCGACGCGCACGGCGGCCGGGCGCCCACCGCTTCCGACACAGCGGCAGCCGGACTCCACCGCTGGATTTCTGGTCAGCGAGACCAAAACCTGACGCTGCAGCAGCGGACCGCCCTTCGACGAGTACCTGGTTGGTCGAGGACGTCCGGCGACAGGAGGTGGGACATCGCCCGCGATGCAATCGGTGCGCTCGTTGCCGCTGGCGTCCGGATCGTCGATGCTGACATCGACCCGCGGCTACTGGTCGAAGCGACTAGAACTTCGCTCCGGCAACTCCCCGGTAGCCCGGTGCAGCGGCGTCGCCTCCTCACCGTCCTCACCTTCGCGGTTCAGACCGGACGGCTTCCCGAGCACCTCGAACCCGGGAGCCGCTGGCAGACCAGCATCGCCGACGACATACGCGACCTGCTGCCGCAGTTCGTCTTCACCCAGCCGCGGCTCAGCGTTCAACGACACCTCGAAGCACGAGCCTCACTGCTTCGACTTCGCGCCGACGGCATCCGCTACGACCAAGGTGCACTCCTCGCCGAAGAGGTCTGGCATCGCCGGCACGTCAGTCTCGCCAAGCGCGGGTTGCTGACCGAAGCAGACGCAGAAGCGGTCCTAGCCACTTGAATGCCGCGGGATCGCATCGCCGCACACACCACCGGTATGACGATGACAGCGACCCGCATCAAGGACGTTCAGGGAGCCGGCACCAAGGACGCGACCGGCCGAACCATCTCCGGCGGCCAGTTCTACCACTCCCGCGACGGAGGAACAGCTGCACCAGCAGTGACGCTCACGTCGTTCCGGTCCCAGTCGACCGTCAACGACTCGTTCCCGTTCCCGCAGGCTAACGACCTCGAGAAGATCGTCACCGTCGTCGACGCTGTCGCCGCGAACGCTGACACCTCAGCAGCGATCGCCGACACCATCGGTGTGACGGCCGAACGTGAAGGTACCTACTACGCCGACGCAGCCGGCTACCTCGGGCTCGTCGAGACAAGCAACACGGGCGGACTCCGTACCTACGCGCTGACCGAGCTCGGGGAGCACCTGCAGCTCGCCGACACCGCCGAGCGCGCCGACCTGATCCGTCAGCTCGTCACCCGTGTCCCCGCAGTCGACGAGTACACGTACCGCGGAGAGGCAGGCCTCGCCGAGTACATGGAGGAGGAAACCGACCTCACCGGGTCCACGCTCGACCGGCGTGCTGCGACGATCACGTCCTGGTACAAGGCTGCCATCTCCGGTGAGGAGCTCACCGACAAGATCGGTGACCAGCGTGCCGGCGCGGACTCCCGCGTCCTCGCCGCTGCAGCTCGTGCCAGCATCGCACGTCGCGAAGCAGCGGAGCGCGCTGAACCGGCACCCGCGGCAGTCTGCATGGAACACTTCGTCGAACTGCCGGTTTCCGGCATCTGCGACATGTGCGCCTGATGGTGCGTTGACGACGGCGCACCCCGTCCGCTTTGATCAGAGCGACCAGTGGAAGGGGCGGGTCATGATCGACATCGGACTCACCGGCATTGAGCAGCATCTCGTCATCGTGCAGACCGACGATGCGCTGACCGTCGCTACCGAGAGCAGCGTCGCTGAAAGCATCGCGCAGGAGCTCATCGACGCTCAACAGCACGGAGTCGCCGAAGAACCACCGAGCACGGACATGATCCCGATGCTGGACGACGGGGACCCCGCCGCAATCGAATGGTTCCTCACCGAACTCGACGACGATGCACCGGAGCCACGCACCGTCTTCATCACCACCGCCAGCAAATGGGCTGACCTGCCCGCTGCTCACGAAGAGGCGTTCGCCCGCGTCGCCCGGGGGGAAGGCGAAGGCATGGGCATGATCGTCATCCTCAACGACACCGATGGCGTACCCGTCATCGAGGGTGCTGTCCGCGAGGTGCAGGAAGACTTCGCGTAGACCCTCAACTCCGGGTGAAGCACATCCCGAGTCCGGACTGCCGGACGGCGTCGGCGGCTTCCGTGCCGTAGGCGAGGAGCATCGATCCTGCGCCGGGGGAGCCGCCGCGGGTGACCATGTCGCCCTGGTAGAAGCGGATGCGGCCGGAGATGAAGCAGACCACGTCGGCGGTTGCCGCCGCTTCGTGGAACCATGCGGTGTCGGTGCGGGCGAAGACGAGAGCGACGCCGCTGCCGTGCTCGGCGAGCTTCCGCAGCCAGGTGCGTGTGTCGTCGTACGGCGGGTTCACCCACGTCAGTCCGTGCCACGGCGAGGTCAGTCCGTCGTCCGCCTCGGTGTAGCAGGCGATGGCCGGCACGAAGGACTTGTCGAGGCCGGGGGAGCAGGGGTCGAGGTCGTAGATGAGGTTCAACGCGTCGAAGATCTCCGGCGGCGTGTACCAGGAGATGGACTTGGACTTCGGGGACTCGTGGGTGAAACCGGACGGCTTGGGCTTGGTCATACCGGCCCTATGCGGACCACAACCAAGCTGCTGGGATCTCAGATCATGCGGTGATGAGACGTGCCTCATCAGACCGGACGACTCGGCGATCCCAAGACCACCCAGGTAGCCCTTCCAGCACCGCCACCTCGTGGTCTGGCAGCCGGCGGAATCCGGTCCCATTCCTCCCCGTCCGGACGTTCAGCACCCAGCGACCGAGCGCGAACCCGTCTACCGTCCTGTAGTCCGCGGGCACCGCCGTGTGCCCGAACTCAGCACCGTACGCGCGCAGATGCTCGACGACAGTTTCGAACGGCAACTTGTTGTACGCGCGCCTCTCCTTCCACCCGGGCCCCTGCACTGAGTCGAGCAGTTCCTCGACGTTCGGCCCGATGCGGCCGGCTTCGAAAGCGCTCCGCAGGGCGTTGGCGAGCTTCGTCTGCTCAGGGGATGAGAACTTCGCTTTCGGGGGCACACCACCCCTATGCCGCGGCGCGGTAAGCCGCCCGCCGCACACATGCTCAGCATGGCTACCACCACCGCTCCGACCCGTGTCCGCAAGAAGGACAACGGCACCCCCGGCAACGGCGGCGAGTTCGACCGCGACACTCGCACCGACGCGACCATCAGCCTCAGCGCACCCCGCGCCGGTGGGAACACCGCCGAAGAAGCCGACGCTCGTCGTGCTGCGCTCCGCGGATCCGGGTTCGTGCCCGCCATCGCCGGCGGCCTCGTCACCGGTGCGGAGAAGAACTCCGAGACGTGGTGGAACACTGCCGCCGTCCGCGCCGAATACAGCGGCGACGACCGCGCCGGCTACGCACAGCTCCCCGAGGACTTCTCCGCACGCAACAAGGAGAACGGGTACCGCGGCAACCGTCGGCTGTCCCGCCGCAAGTACACCGCGCCCGGAGGCGTCGAAGTGACCATGCCGTCCGTGAACACCATCAAGGCGTTCGCCCGGGTGAACGACTACGAGACGGTGGACATCCCCATCTCGGCAACGACACCGAACGGTGACGTGCAGGGGTGGGTGCGGGTCACCAAGAACGGACCAGGGCAGTGGACCGTCAGCGGTCTCGGCATGGACCCGAAGGTCAACAGCTACGTCTCCGAGACGGTGAACGCACTTCTCGAAGCGCGGACGGTGTCCGGCGCGTTCGCCGGCATCGACGACATCCGTCAGTCCCGCGTAGACCGCTTCTCGAAGATCGGTGTCGCGATGACCAGCGTCGAAGGTGCCCCCATGGTGCTCTCCGCCGTCGGCTACAACGCCGCATCGAAGATGCTCGCGATGAAGCTCGGCAGCCGCATCACCGGGTACGAAGCGACCCGCGAGGAGTTCGACCAGCTGCGCACCAACTCGAAGCCCGGCGCGGTGTTCCAGCGGCTGTTCAAGTCGAAGAAGGAAGGCGTCAGCCTCGCCGAGTGCCCCAAGTGCAACCGGTACAGCGGCAACCTCGACGAGCACCGCTGCCCGCCGCAGCACAAGGCAGCGACCCGGAAGCAGACGAAGCCGCGCCGCACCCTCGCCGGCCTGCTGCGCTGACCGTCGCCGCGCACAAGTAGGGCATGACCGCCGCAACAGCCACACGACTCAAGGACGTCCCCGGAGCGGGGAACATCGACCCGACCACGGGCCGAACCCGCTCCGGTGGCGAGTACTACTTCAGCCGCGACGGCGGCGCTGCAGCACCACAGGTCGAACTCACCGCCGAGCCGCCGTCGCTGACGTCGCTGATCTCCTCGCGGAAGGACGCCCTCGAGCACGCATCGTTCGTCACCGCGCAGTCCACCGCGGCCGCCGGCAAGCAGGGCGACGCGAACCGTGAAGACTGGTGGCGCCGGTCGTTCGGGAACGCCGAATGGCGTGACGGTGTCGCACACCCGAAGATGCCCGACGACTTCACCCCGTCGAAGAGCGCCGGAACATCCCTCACCGGATCCCGCCGCACCAGCCGCCGCTGGTACAAGGGCGAGGACATCGCCATCCGCATGCCGTCCGTCTCCGCCATCAAGCGGTACTCCGCCAGCATCGACGGGGCGACGTTCGACGTTCCCGTGCAGGTCGCGAACGCAGCCGGCGACGACGGGATCCAAGGGTGGGTGCGTGTCACACAGCACGGCGAGCAGTGGTCCGTCACCGGCCTCGGCATGAACGCGAAGGACAGCGCCGGCATGTCGGAAGCGGTCCGAGCGCTCCTCGAATCACGCACCCCGACCGTGGAACTGAGCACCGTCAACGACCTCCGCGACCGGTACCGCGCCCGAGTCCGCGCTGAAGGGACGCAGCTGGAGACAGTCGCATCGTCAGGGTTCATCGACGGTGTCGCCTTCGACGCGAAGGCAGGCCAGCTCACCCTCAGCATGAACGGCCGGCACTACGCGTACCCAGCCACGGAGGAGACCTACCAGACGCTGAAGAGCTCACGCAGCCCCGGGAAGGTGTTCAACGCACTCATCAAGGGCAAGCCGGCCGCCCGCCGCCTCATCGGCTGCGACGACTGCGGACGCGTCTACGCACCACGTGCCGAGCACCGCTGCCCCGCACACCACAACGCCCCGAAGGAGCAGACAGGCGTGTGGGACCGGCTCGCTCGACGTGGCGCGTGGGTCCGAGACGGACGACCCCGCAAGTAGCGTCACCAAGTTCGGGAACCACCCGCGCATAGCGAAACCGGAGGCGACAGTCGCCTCCGGTTTCAACATGTCCAGGAGGACCATGCCCGTGCAGCACAACATCGCTCCGCCGCTGACGCATCTTCAGCTGGAGCGAGCGTTCGACCTCATCACCATCTGCCGCGGCGAGCAGGACGCGGAGAAGTTCGGGATGCTGAACAACGCCCGCCCGACCGCACGGTTCGCTCGTCGGGAGATGTTCAGCGCCCTCGACGAACCGAACCGCGCCACCTGGCGCAAGGCCGCCGGCGTCTACCTCATCGACAACGGCGAGGTCATCAACTGGGGCGAAGCGGTGATGAAGTACACCGACAAGCACGAAGGTGACACCCCCACCCGCGAGCAGATGTTCCGAGCCCTCGAACAGGTCGCCCGTCACCAGTAGGTGAAGGAGAGCCGGAGGGGCTGTCGGCGCGTTCCCGACTCGCGGCATCGACCGCCCCTCCGGCGAGGAGCACCGCGGCCCCGACAACCGCGTCGTGGCACCCCTCTCGACATGCATGTGTCCGGCGAGCATGCTCGCAGTCGCACCCTGGCGTGTCGGGTGGTTCGCACCACCTGCCGAAAGCTATGCGGCGAAGTCCTCAGCGTCGTTATCCGCGATGACGTCACGGAACAGCACCTCGAGACTCCCTGCAGCGTGCAGCGACTGCAGCAGTGTCAGCTCCGTGTACGGGTCGAGCAGGTGCACGTTCCCCGACGGCCGCGGACGCTCCGTGTACGGCTCGTAGTGCGACGACACGTGCAGCAGCGGCACCGAGTGGTTCCACTCCGTCACCTCAGCCGCCTCCGTCCGGTCGGAGAACAGCGCCGTCAGCGCGTCCTCACCGACGGTGTCGATGTCGAGCGTGCCGTCTTCCACCGCAGCCGCAGCGACGATCGCCTGCTGGAAAGCCGTCGAGCGGACCACGTAGTCGAGACGCTGCTCGAACGCCTTCGCCGGATCCGACGGGTCGTAGTCGTCCACCATGTCCGCGACGACGTCGGTCAGCGAATCGGCGAGCACCGTCACCTTCGACGTCGGGTTCGTCACAGCGACAACCCACCGGTCGGACTCGGACAGGTGGGTGGTGATGTCCTCACCAGGTGAGACGACGACAGAAGTCACGATGCTGCTCCTTGCAGATGATGCGGGTGGTGGGGTGCGGGCATGTGCCCGCTAGCTCTATACCGAACGGCTGACATCGGTCAGGAGAAGTCCTCGTCGAGCCCGGGCTTCGGTCCGCTGGCTTGGACCCGAAGGTCGTGCGCTGCGGCCGCGGCGCCGGACAGACCGTCATTGCGTCGCGGTGCCTTCTTCTCGTCCCGTCCGAACCCGCCGTACTCGGGCCGCATCCGCGACGCCGGCTCGTCGGACCCGCCACCGTCCTCCGGCTGTGCGATGCGGGCGATGTCCGCCGCTGATGGGGCAGGCGTCAGTGTGGTGGGCACGCCGAGCTGTTTGAGGACCTCGACGTACTCCGCGGTGCTCGCGTAGAACGACTTGTAGACGACCGGCTCCTGACCCTCCATTTCGAGGACGCCAACACCCTTGGAGACCTTCGAGTCGCCGCGGACGTTGCTCGGCACCTCCGGGACCTGTGTTGGGTCGTTGAACACCTGGGCACGCTGCGCCTTCGTCGGGTTGACGCCCTGCAGGAGCTTGTTCGACAGGAGCGACCGCAGCTTCGGCGGGATACCCGTGGTGGCGTTCGCGACCTGCGTGGACAGCAGCAGGCGGATACCGACGAACCGCATCTCCGCCGCGAGTTTGAGGGTCGCACCCATGAGGATGGCGCGGGTCGCGTTCGCCTGCATCGCGGAGACGACGAACGGGTGGTCCTTCGGTACGCCCTTCGGGATGTCGTCCGGCTGGAACAGGCCGGAGAGCTCGTCCATGACGACGAGGATGGGCTTCGGGCGAATGGAAGCCGGAAGCTCCTGAATCTTTGTCACCCCGTGGGTGGCGAGTACCTTCGCACGCCGCTGCCCCTCCTCGTACACGAGGGTCGCTACCGTAGCGGACGCTTCGAGAGAGTCGCAGCCCCAGAACCCGGAGCGGACGTACGGGCGAAAAGCTTGGAAATCGACCGCTTTGTGGGGCACATCGAGCAGAGCCAGCTCGTATCCGGCGGCCAGCGCTCCGGCGATGATCGAGTTGATGGTGACCGTTTTACCGGAGCCGGTTGTACCGTTCAGCTGCGTGTGCGGAGACGCCTCGAAGTCGAGGAAGATCGTCTCGCCGGGCTCGTCGCCAGTCCTCCCGAGGGAGGTGGCGAGGAGCAGCTTCTCGTCGTTGTTGAGGCGCTGAATCTGGGACAGCGGGTACTTGAACGCGGCGGGGAACGTCGGCGGGTCAGACGGGATGACCTCCGCGGAGAGAGCGTGCGCGTTCGTCTTGACGTACCAGCCCATCTTCCCGATGACGGACTCGGCGACTTCCTGGAGCTTGTCGTCGTGCTTCGACGGGACGTACGACTTCGGCAGGCCGACGGTGAACCCGCCGTCCTTCCGTGGCTTGACCGCGACTTCCCACGGCTTCACGCCGAGGGCGACGGAGAGGGCGCCGCGGGCGCGGACCGTGTTCGGTGCGAGGCGGGTGAGCACGGCGTAGCCGAGGTACGGCTCGAACTCGGTGAGGAAGTACCCCTCGTGCTGCGACTCGAGCTTGACGGCGGTCTTCTCGCCGTCGCCGGGGCGGGTGTTCTTCGACAGCTTGAGCTGGATCTCGTCTTCGTCGTGCTCCTGCTCGATGACCTCGTTGATTTCGACCATGCGGGATGCGGTCGCGGTGGAGCGGGCGAGGTTGATGTTCTCGATTTCCCACCCGGGTCCGTGGGTCTTCTCGATGAGCTTGGTGAGCGCCTGCTCGTGGCGTGACGGGTCGAAGCCGGCGGGGAGCTTCACGTCGATGAGTTCGCGTCGGGGGCGATTGGCGGGCATGCACCTGGTGATGCGGCGGAAGCGCCGCATGTGCAGGGCTGGCCGGCTCGGACCGGCATAGGCCTACGGCCCAAGCCCAGGAGACCGATGACCGACCCGAACCTCACCCCGCAACCGCCGCGCCGCCCGCGCCGGCAGCCTCGCCGTGCCGTCCGCGTTGAGCAGCGCATCACTCGTCAGAGTGAACGGGTCACCGTGGTGGGGGAGGGGTCTGCGAAGTCGTGGCGGCCGTCGTGGCTGCAGTACGAGAAGTCGAACAAGCGCAACGAGATCTCGGACGCCGTCCGCTCCCTCGGGGAGATGCTCGAAACCTCACGCGGTGAGACCGTGCCGTTGGCGACCCTCGCGGAGCAGTACCACGGCTCCGAGCTCGGTGGGGCGTTCCAACGTATCTACGACCTGGTGCAGTCGGGGCAGAAGGACCTTGCGGAGGCGTTCCGCACCGAGCCGAAGATCTTCCCGAAGGTGGTCGGGGACCTCCTCGTCGTCGGCACGCGCGCCGGGACGTCCGGCATCAGCCTGCAGAAGGCCGCGGACATCATCGACGAGGGTCAGGACCTCACTCACAAGATCCGGTCCGCGGTCATGCAGCCGGCCATCCTCCTCGGCGTCATCATCCTGTTTCTCTACGCCGTCATCCTCTTCGTGCTGCCGACGTTCGCGACGATGTTCAAGTCGTTCGGGAAGCCGCTGCCGCCGCTGTCGCAGGCCGTCATGGCATCCGGCGGCATCCTCGGCTGGGCGGGCGGTGTCGCCGTGCTCGTCATCGGCGGCTGGTTCGCGTACTACCGCTGGTGGGGGTCGAAGAATGACGTCGTTCGGGTGAAAGTCGCACGGGTGCAACTGCGGGTGCCGTTCATCGGGCAAGTCATCCGGGCGCAGAAGCTGACCCAGATCTTCTCCATCCTCCACGGGCTCCTTTCCGTCGGCATGTCGGAACGCGACGCGCTCGAGACCGCAGCGGAAGCGTCCGGCAACCCTGCAATCCAGAAGCACCTCCGGGACCACATCGCGTTTCTCGAGCAGGGCACCAAGGAGTTCGCCGACATTGCCGACGGGTTCTACATCCCGTTGCAGGCCGGGTTCCTCCTCCGCAACGGCTTCAACTCCGGCCGCGAAGAGCAGACACTGCAGAACCTCGCCACCGCGTACAAGCGGAACGCCGTCAAGCGGGCTGACAACCTCACCAACCTCCTCGAACCGGTCGCGAACGGTGTCGTCGGCGTCATCTTCGCCGCAGTCCTCATCGCCGTGTACCTGCCCGTGTATGACCTGTTCCTCTCCATGACGCAGGTGGGCTAGCCGCCGCATTTGCGGAGGTATGCGATTCCTCCGAGGCGATAGAGCAGCCACCGATCCCATCCTCGTCATCGCCGCAATTGCGGTATCGCTTGTGCTCCTCCTGGGCGGGGGTTACTCCGCCTCCGCCATGATCGCGAACGGCAAAGACGTGAACGCTCGGGCGGACCTCGACAAGGTGGCGACCGCGGAAGGCGCTCTTGCGGCTTCAGGAAAGTCGTTGGCGAGTCCCTCGCCTTCGATTGTGGTGACTGGGACGCTCCCCGATTCCGCTGGAGCTGCCAGCTTCAACGGGCCCGACGTGGCGGTGAATTTCAACGGCATCACCCTCGCGGGAGCCTCCTACGCAGGGGGCACCACATGGCAGGTCTTCACCTCTGCCAACGTCAAGGGGTCTTGGACACCGAACACGTCGAAGGGCGGTCACACCTTCGACACCAGCGGGAACTTCAGTAACCCCGTCTTCACCGACGACAACGCCGGCATCACCTGGGACTACTCCGGAGTCACCAAGGCCGCGGGATCTCCGTCCCTGAGCTACCGCGTCGTGATTCCGTCAGCAGCACCAGGCTTCGCACCGTACCTGTCGGGAAAAAGCGGGAACATCACCGCGGACCTCAAGGCTGGCGGGGGAACGGCGGCGACTGCTCTCGAGAGAGCCGATGTCGGCTTCACCCCATCGGACGGCTCCCGCGTGGCTGCGACAGTCAGCAGCGACGGAACGGCGTGGGCTGCCGTGGCAAAATCTGCGACAGGACGCATCTTCGTTCGAACGTCAGCCAGTGCCGCCACGGGGGAACTTGGAGGGGTCGCCGGAGCGCGCACGCTTCCCACCGGCGTGAAGCTCCCAGACGGAATCACACTGACGGCGCTGAACGCCGCCATGACGAACGCGGGAGGATTCTGACTCCCTCTAACGGGCAAGTAGGCGCATAGGCCGGGTATGCACCCCAACCCTGCAACCCTCGCCGCCGGCGCCGCTGTCATCGCAGCTCTCTGGGCGACGTACCTCGCGACCGTAGTCACCCGACGTGTCGAGCCGGCCGTGCCAGCGTTGAACTGGTGGAAGGCCGCACTGTTCGCCGCGGTCGGAGCTGCCGGCCTTGCCACCATCGTCGGCACCGTAGAGGCAGCGTTCATCGTTGGCTTCATCGTCCCGCTACTCGTCCTCGGGTCGTACGTCGATGCGTTGACGAAGCGACTCCCGAACCGGTACAACGGCGAGACCGGCCTGGTCGTCGCCATCGGTGCCATCGCCGTCGGTTTCGGCGTCAGCCCTGTCGCCGCGCTCATCGCTGGCGGCGCCGGTGTCGGTGCGCTCGTCGTCTTCGGGCTTCTCTCCGTAGCGAGCCGTGGAGGCTTCGGGATGGGGGATGTGAAGCTCGCCGGTGTCATCGCCGGTGCGCTCGCGCTCATCGATGTGACGGCGGCACCCACGCACCTGCTCGCCGGGCCGCTCGGGCTGACGGTCATCGCTCTGCACCTGATGGTGTGGGTGTGCCTGTCGTTCCTGTTCGGCGGCCTGTACGTCGCGGTGCGGCTCCTCCGGAAGGTGAAGGGGCACTTCCCGTTCGGACCGTTCTTCGCCGCAGGCTGGGTGCTCGCCGCGGGTGCGACCCCGGCGTTCATGGACCTGCTCGCCCCCTTCGCCTGACCGGACTCCTCGGTCACGAGAAGCTCCGCTCGGCCTTGCCGCATACCTGGACGCATGGGCAACCACGAACGTGACCGGGGAGCCACCGACCCACTGCTCGTCATCGCAGCGATAGCGGTCAGCCTCGTCCTCCTCGTCGGCGGCTCGTTCGCAGTGGCCGGCGTCCTCGACAACAGCCGCGACCTCAACGCGAAAAGCGACCTCGACAAGGTCGCAACCGCAGAAGCAGCATCAACCGCTGCTGGAGCGTCAACACCGGCATGGACCGGTGAAGCGGACCTTTCCCCATCCGTCGAAGGTGGACGCCGCAACGACATCGTCAACCCGCACCTTCGGACGAGCCGCACCGGCTGGGGCACGATGGCGAACGTCAACACAGGGTGGGAGGCAGCGAACGGCGGCCGCCTCACATTGGCCAGCAGCTCAGGGGTGGAACCCGGACTCACCTACGCGAGCACCGCGGAGATGCCCGCCGCAGCCGGAGACCGACGCTCGGCCGCGCTCCTGGTAACCAACACCGGCGCCGTCACCTTCAAGGTGAACGCGATGATCAACCCCCGAGGCACGACGAACACCTGGTCCGTCGGCGGTAGCGTGACACTCAACCCCGGCGAGAGCCGCATCGTCCACGTGGACAACGTCAAGATGCCCGCCGGCACCACTTCTTACTACGTGCTCCTCCGCTCAAACAGCCTTAGCCCCGGAGCGACGGCCGCCATCGACTGGGCCATCGCCGAAGACGTCCCGGCGGTGACGACGTACTTCGACGGAGCGACACCGAGCCGACCTGGCACCTTCGTTCCGTACCGCTCGGACGCAGACGACCTACCCGTAGACGCCGCACTCGGAACCACCGGGTCCACTTTCGGTCGAGCACTAGAGACCTTCGACGTCGGCTTCACCCCGTCCGACGGCACCCGCGTCGTCGTCCTCACCGACGTCAGCAGGACCGGATGGGCGGCTGTCGCCCAGTCCACCAGCGGACGGCTGTTCCTTCGCTCGTCCGCATCCTCAGCGACCGGGGAACTCATCGGCGTCGCCGGAAGCCGAACCGCCGCGACACGAGTCCCCCTCCCATCAGGCATCACGATCGCCGACGTCAACTCAGCGCTCGCGTCCGCCGGCGGCTTCTGACCTTCTCCGTCTCCTGGTGTTCCGCTCAGGTTTCGCCGCATCTCACCGGCCGACAGGAGGGGGCCGCCCGCCTGCACCATCCGGCACAGAAGGGCCACCCGAGCATGAGCCTCACCCGAATCCGCGCGTCACTCAGCCGCGCCCTGCGCCGTGAGCACGGCGCCACCGACCCCATCCTCGTCATCGCAGCGATCGCTGTGTCGCTCGTTCTCCTCGTCGGCGGGTCCTTCGCTGTCGCGGGGATGATCGCCAACGGCAAAGACCTCAACGCGAAGGGTGACCTCGACAAGGTCGCCACAGCTGAGGCAGCGTGGGCGGGCAACCCGAAGGTCACGACGGTCCAGAACTCGTACGTCCCGTACCTGTCCGGCAGCACTGCGACGGCGCTGGCCTACAACCTCGCGGCGACCGGTGGATTCGTCTCCGGTACGGCGCTCGAGAAGGCCGATGTTGGCTTCACCCCAACCGACGGGGGTCGCCTCGCCGTCGTCACTGACTCGGGATACAGCGCATGGGCCGCGGTCTCGAAGTCGTCCACCGGCGCCATCTTCATCCGGACGTCCACGAGCAGCAAGGTCGGTCAGCTCACCGGCGCTGCGGGGAACTACACCCTGCCATCTGGTGTCACCCTCCCAACCGGAATCAGCCTCACGGGGCTGAACGGGGCGCTGACGACCGCGACCGGCTTCTAAGCCGACTTCTGAAACGGGCTCTCCCAATGCGCGGGGGAGCCCGTTTCGCCGCATCTCACGGATTCGGCAGCACGAAATCCCGGGCTGCGCATCCCTCAGCCCGAAAGGCCGCCCCACCATGAAGTTCACCCGACTCCGCGCGAAGGCGCGACAGGTCTTCCGCCGCGACCGCGGTGCGACCGACCCCATCCTCGTCATCGCAGCCATCGCCGTGTCGCTCGTGCTCCTCGTCGGCGGCTCCTTCGCCGTCGCCGGCATGATCGCCAACGGCAAGAACCTCAACGCTCAGGGCGACCTCGACAAGATCGCCACGGCGGAGGCCGCAGTCGCCTCCAACGGCGGCACGACGTACCTGAACTGGTCCATCACCGCAGCCGGTGCCATCACGGGCGACAACGACAGCCAGGGCAACAAGCTGCACCAGCAGGCGGTCGGGTTCAACACGACCGACAACGAAGTGGTGAAGGTCGTCGCCGGCGCCAACGGTTGGGTCGCCGGCGTCCAGTCGCAGTCCGGCGACAAGTTCTACCGCTCGAGCATGCAGTCCACCACCTTCAAGGGCAGCATCCCGGCGGCGAACGTCCCGACGGGTCTCACCGCACCGACACTTCCGTAACCCGGAAGTCTCGCCGTCTCGAACGGGCGCACCCATGGGGAGGGTGCGCCCGTTTCCGCATCTCCGCCGGAGCGGCGACAGTCAAAGCGGCGACGCCTCGCAACCCTCGTGCCGCCGCTTAGTGCCCGGCATAGACAACCCGGAAGGGAGACCAGCATGCTGCAACGAATCCGAGCTGCGCTTCGCAGCGACCGCGGTGAGGCGTCTGCTGTCTCCATCGTGCTCGGCACGCTGCTGTTCCTCACCGCTTCCACCGGCTCCGTCGCCGTCGTCGGCAACATCATGGCCGCGACCGCCGTCACCCGGCAGAACGCCATCATCGAGTCGGCTCTGAAGGACCGCGTGCAGCAGTTCCTCTCCCAGGGTGCCGAGGCGACGCGCACGTCCTCTCAGCCAGTCACCGAGACGGTGACGTACCAAGGGGTCACCTTCCCCCTCACCTGGTCGAAGGGCATCTACAACCCTCCGTACGCGTACGAGTACGACCTCGCAGCGCCGATGGCTACCGCTGGTGGCGCCGCTCGCGCGGACTGCACTGCCGCTGTCGGCAGAACGGTGCCTGGCTGCTTGAGTCTCTCCGCGACGCGGATTGACGCGCCGCAGGACGACGCCCAGGACGCCGGGGGGAGCGACCCCTCGAACGTGCAGGCCTTCCCTGGCCTTGCGGTGGGACCAACGACGGTCAACACCTCGCAGAAGGTGCTCAACATCGTCACCGTCACACCGTCGAACGTCCTCAGCTCTGACCCTGCACGTATCCAAGTCATCTGGAAGAGCGCGACCGCGCCATCCGCCGTTCGGTACGGCTTCTACTGCGGTACGAGTGTCACTCCGCAGGCGTTGCTCACACCGACGACGCAGACATACAACGGGCAGGTCTCCCTCATCCTCGAGCTCACTCCCGCATCGCTCAAGAGCGTCAGCGGGTGCACGACCGCGACCATCGGCCTGTCGTCCGGAGGTGCCGCCGTGCCAGTGGACAGCGTCGGAGCAGTGTCCTGGTGGCGGATCCTCCCTGTCTCTGGAGGTCCCGAATGACGAAGCGCAACGACGGCGGCCTGATCAGCGTCGCGCTGACGTACGTGGTCCTCTCCTCAACAGTGGTCATGGTGATGCTGAGCTGGTTCCTGATGAGCCAAGCGCAGGCCGCCGCCGCCATCCAGCGCGACAAAGCCGAGGCGGCGCTGCAACACACGAGCATGCGCCTGCTCGCGTCGATCAACACGGAGTACGACCCGGCGTGGCTGACGATGACAGCAGCGCAGCTCACCGCGGCGAAAGGTACGAGGTGGAGCAACACCGCCGGTATCGGTGCCACCGCAACCGTCACCGACATCAAGTCACCGGATCCGAGGACGATTACCGCGACCATCACTGGGGCCTCCGTCGCGGACCCGTCGGTGACCGTCACGAAGCAAGTGCTCTACCGAGCCACCGGTGTCTTCGCGCTCGGAGGGTTCAGTAGCTCCGACGCGTACCGCCCCGTTTGGACCACACGACCCTCCCAGAAGATGCTCGGCTTGTTCGAGTTCGCAAGCGCCCGACAGGTGAGCCACTGATGATGAGCCGAATGAACCGCGTCCTCCGCTGGGCTTCCAGCGACCGAGGCGACGCGGACCCGCTGATGACCGTCATCTCCATCGGCATCTCCACGATCCTCACCACCGCCGTCGCTGGTGCGTTGTCCGTCATCGTCCTCGTCGGCAGCGGTTTCGTCGGAACCTCCGCGCTCCGCGGGGACGTCGATGAAGCGCAGCAGCTGTGGTCCACCACGATGCAGAACGCGTCGTCGGTGTCGGTCTACGGAACGACGAAGGTCGTCGCGTACGCCTACCCCGACAGCCGGCCAGGGCTGTACCAGGCCACCGCTCAGGACCAGACCTGTGCGAAGACCACCTGGCAGTTCACCGGCGGCCGGATCACCGCGACCGTGGACCGGTGGAGCAACGACGACTGCGACCGCACGATCACGGCCGCAGCGCCGACCAGCAGCGTCACCGCTGTCGACCTTGGAGGAGCAACCGCGGCCATCAGTGTCGAGAACGGAGGTCTGCGCGACCTTCACTTCGACTCTGCTGGCACGGAAGTCGGCCTCATCACGACTGACACCGCTCTCAAGTCGACGAACCCGAAGACGACGAACCCGGTCAACGGGAAGGTGGTCGTCTCCGCCGCGGAGTGGTCATCGACGGTACCGAAGTCGGTGAACGTCACCGGGAAGGTGACGGCACTCGGCGGTGACGTCAAACTGAACTGGCTGGGCACGACGATGCTGCGTCCGAGCATCAGCACCACAAGCGTTGACGAGGGTCTTCGGTTCACCCCGTTGGCACCCATGCAGCGTTTCACTGTCGGCTCCGTCAGCAGCACCCCGCTCGTCGTCACGGTCGCGGGCGTTGGCAGCATCCCTGCCGATGCAGCGGCGGTCACTTTCAGCTTGCAGGTGACACCATCGGCAGCCGGGTCGGTACGCGTCACCCCTGCCGGGTCGGATGCGTCGATCGCCACCGCGGTGATGCAGAAGGACGTCCCCGTGAGCGCCACCTCCACTGTGGCGCTGACAGGTGGGAAGCTGCAGGTGACGGCATCCGCGGGAAGCTCACCGGCGTTCATCGACGTGTCCGGGTACTACTCCACGAGCTCCTCCGGCTCGACGTACACGCCGTTGGCCGATGCACGGGCATGGTCAGGCACCGTCACAACCACCGACGTGAACGTCACCCTGGCCGGAGTGGGTGGCATCCCGGCTGACGCGACCGCGGTCGCGATGAACGTCTACGTCGGTCTGCCGACAGCGGCCGGCTACGCCCGCATCTCGCCGTACGGCAAGAGCGCGACGACAACGCAGCAGAACTTCCAAGCGAACCTCTCCTCCGCGAACTACATCACCGTTGGGCTCGCGTCGGGGAAGGTGACGGTGAAGCTGTCGGCGGGGAGCGCCACCGTTCATTTCGACGTCTCCGGGTACTACTCGTCTTCCGCATCTGGTGCCACGTTCGTGCCGCTTCCCATCGCGCGGTCCTGGTCCGGCACACTCACGAATGCGGACACGAAGATCGCGGTAGCCAACACCTCCGGGATCCCCGGCAACGCTGTGGCTGTCGCGAGCAACCTGCAGGTGTCGAGCACGTCCGCGAAGAGTTACTACAAGGTGGTCTCGAAGGACACGTCCGTGGACGTGATGGGGCAGCTGTTCGCCGTGTCGTCGTCAGCGTCCGGCTACCAGCAGACGATGCTCGCTCCGGATGGCTCCGTGGTGGCGAAACTCAACGCGGGGACCGCGACCGCGTACTACGACGTGTTCGGCTACTTCCAGCCGGCTAAGTGACTCTCAGCCGGCTGGGGTGGCCTTCCGACGGTTGCTGAGGTTAGCGACCTCGTCACGGTTCCGTCGGGCGTACTCGAGCTTCTGGTCGAGGGATTCCCGGTCGTTGCAGAACCGCCGGGCGGTCCCCTCGTCGATGCGGCCCTGAGCCCACAGCGCGGCGAGGTCGTCCTCGAACGTCCACATGCCGTCGGTGAGCTTCAGCATCTGGGACAGTGACGAGTAGTTCGCGTCTCGGATCTTCGCAGCGATGGCGACCGTGTTGAGCAGCATCTCCCGAGCCGGCACGACCCGCTTGTCGACTGTGGGGACGAGGCGCTGCACGACGACGGCGCGGAGTGCTTGCGACAGAGCGGTTGCGACCTGGTTCTGTTCCCCGCCGGGGAACTGGGACACCAGCGACGACACCGCTTCGGACGCCGACGATGCGTGGCTGGTGGCGAACACCAGGTGACCCTTGTTCGCCGCTTCGATGGCGACCCGGACCGTCTCGAGGTCGAGGAGCTCCCCGACGAGGATGATGTTCGGCCGGGAGCGCAGGGACGTCTTCAGCGCATGCGGGAACGTGTCCGCGTGCTGTCCGATCTCGCGTTGGGAGACGACGGACTTGTTCGAGGTGTGCACGAACTCGATGGGGTCTTCCACCGTGTAGATGTGCTTCTGCTGGGTCGCGTTCACCTCGGCGAGCAGGGCGGCGTTCATCGTCGTCTTCCCCGACCCCGTCGGACCGCAGAACAGGATGAGCCCCGCTGGTGCGTTCAACGTGATGCCGATCAGGGCGTCCGGGATCGGGTTGTCGCGGAACACCGGGTCGGTGAGACGCGGTGGGTGTTCGGGGACGATACGGACGCTGAGACCGAGTCCCTGCTGCTGGCGGCGGAACGTCATCCGGAGGCGGATGGTCTGCCCGGCCACGCTCACGACCCCCATGCATTCGACGGTGCCGGCCACACCCTGCAAGAGGGCGAGGCCGCCGCCGCGGCTCTGCCCGAACGCCTCAGCCCAGCTGTAGATGTCGCCGTCGGAGATGGCGATGGCTGACTGAGTCGGGACGCCGAACAGAACGGGCCATGCGACGCGTGAACCTTCGAAGTGGATGTCGGAGACGCCTGGCCGCAGGAGCTGCGAGAGCACGTGAGTGAACCGACGCTTCGCCTGTTCGCGGTCCACTTCTGGTGGTCCCTGTCGTGGCGCGGTTGTTGCCGTGGTGTTACTCAATGCCCAGTGCCTCCGTCACATACCTGGGGGTGGTTTCACCCGACTGAAGCCGACGTTCGGCGTCCTGCCGGAGGGTCTGCATGCCCTGCTGGCGGGCGAGTGTCTGCAGCTGGTACCGGGTAGCGCCCTGGGTGAGGGCTTGGCTGAACTCCGGGGTGATGGTGAGAACTTCGTGGATGGGGACACGTCCGTCGATGCCGGTGCCGCGGCACTGCTCACAACCGCGGCCGGCGCAGGCACGGTGGACCCGCTTCACGAGCCGCTGCGAGACGACACCGCGGAGCGACTGCATCACCTGCTGCGGCTTGGCGCCCGACAGGGTGATGAGCGCCTCGACGGCGGCGACGGAGTCGTTGGCGTGAAGGGACGAGATGACGCGGGCGCCGGCGATGCTGATCTCGACGGCAGACTGCGCGGTCTCCTCGTCGCGGATCTCACCGATCATCAGCACCTGCAGGTCGGACCGGCGGAGGCTGCGGAGGATGGATGGGAACGTGTTCCCGGCGCCCTCTTTCACTTCGATCTGGTCGACGTCGGCGAGGGCCCGTTCCACCGGATCTTCGACCGAGTAGACGGCTTTCTGCTTGCCGCCGAGGTAGTCCAGTGCGGAGTACATGCTGGTCGTCTTGCCGGCGCCGACGGGGCCGGCGAAGAGGACGAGCCCGTTGGCGTAGCCGAACAGGCGGCGCAGGCTCTGCAGGTTCTGTTCGGAGAAGCCGATCTCGTTGAGACGTGGCGTGCGGGAGATGGACGGGAGGCGGAGGACGTACTTCTCTCCGCGGATGGTCGGCAGGACCACCAGTCGAAGGTCGAAGCGGGGCAGTCGCGCCGCCGCCTGGTCGTACTGCGTCGGGGTGAGGTTGACGTCGATGCCGCCGGCACCGGCGCGGTGAACGTACCGGCCTTCCTCGGACTTGTTGACGTTGCCGGAGCCGACATCCGCGAGGCTCTTGATGCGGGACACGGCCGCGCGAGCGTGCGGGCCTTGGATGCCCTGCCATTCGATGAGGTCGCCGGCTCGTCGGACGCGGATGAGCAGCCGGAACGGGTCGTCCTCGACGAACTCGAGGTGGATGTCGCTGACCTTCTCCTGGAACGCCTTGTCGATGACGCGGTCCAGCCAGGTGATTGCCGGTTCCGTCACCGGTCACCTGCTGTCGTGGAGGTGCGGGCCGCTGTCGGGTGCGGGTGCCGGGGTGAAGCGGTGTCGTGCATGATGCGCCACCTTCTGAGTTGATGCGTCGGGACGGGCCCGTAGGCCCGCCCCGGTACATGCGGCAGAAAGTGGTGCTGTGGTTAGCCGGCTGGCTTGGGTGCGGGGAGCTGGCCGCGGTCCGGCATCTGGTCCTCCTGCGCGAGAGTCGTCATCAGCTGCTGGTACTCGGGGTAGAAGACTCGGGCGAGGCTGGTCAGGCTTTGCTGGAGGTACTGGGCTCGGGCTTGGATGGTCTGGATGGCGGTGTCGGGGTTGTCCGCTTCCTCGGTGATGGTCGCCCACGCTTCAGCGAACGGCTGCCCGCCGTCGTTCAGCGGGGGAGTGTCGCCGAGGGCGAGGGTGGCGACGTACGAGATCTGGCCGACGGCCCACCGGTAGTCCTCTTCGGTCCTCGCGTCGCGGAGGAGGTGGCCGAGGCCGGTGACGAGCTCGTCGGCGTGGACGCCCCACGACGCGGTGCGGAACGGCTCCGCCTGGTCTACGACGAGGAGGACGGTGGAGTCCTGGTTTTCGCTGATGTACTCGGTGAGGTTGATGGTGTCGAGGACGGGGTCCGCTGCGCCGCTGAGCCATGCGGTGATGCGGGCCTGCACGTCGGGGGCATCAACGTCGAGGCCGTAGAGGCTGAGGATGTCGGCCCAGGTGCCGTCTTCAGCGTCGTACATGCCGGACCAGATGACTTCCCACGCGACGCGCAGGGCCCACAGTGTCAGCGGTTCCTCCTGCTCATCACCGTTCTCGTCGTGGTAGTCGAGGGGAACGGCGATGGCGTCCGGCAGCCAGAACAGGGGATGCCAGAACATCGCCGGGTTGAGGGCGGGGTCCCAGCCCTGCGGGCCGCGGCCGTAGTCACGCATCGGCAGCGGCGACCCGACGACCGGGTCGTAGACGAGACGGTCCGGGTCGATGCCGGTGTCGGTGACGAACGTCTCGTACATCGTGTTCAGGGCGAACGATGACGGCGGCAGGATGAGGGAGTCACCCGGGCCAGTCATGTACGGGCGGCGGCGGTTGGTCACGATGCGGGTCCTCCCAGTCGGGCAGCGCGGGGAACGCCGCGCGGCCGGGGAGATGCGGCGAACCCGCTCGAGCTCGTTCAGTCTTCCGCCATCCAACCCCAGGACCCTTCCGCGACGTGGGACTCCCACGCGGCGCGGGAGAGCGTCGGCTCAGCCCCCGCCTGACGGAGCGCACCGTCGAGGGAGTGCCGGTTCACGCCGTAGTGGACGCGCTTGCCGGCGGCGAGGGCCGCGAGCCGGTCCCGCTGGTCCTCTGCGTACTTCCGGCGGGACTTCGGGAACGACTTCATCGCGAGGTGCTCGTCGATGAGGAGCGCTTCGATGGCGAACCAGCCGCGCAGCGAGTACAGCTCGGTGATCGCCTCCGAGTAGGCGCGGGACGGCTTCGACTCGGGCAGCGCAACGATGCGCTCCGCCGCGGTGCGGGCGTCCTCGGCGGAGAGGCCTTCTTCCACAAGCGCTTCTGCGATGCGGTTCGCGCGGACGTCGTTGCTCTCGACCAGCAGCGGGCGCTCCTGCTCGTACGCGTAGTTCGTCAGGGTCTCGTCGAGCCCCAACGCGAGATAGGACTGCTTCATCCGGTTCAGCTTGAACCAACCGTCGGAGGAGGGCACCGTGCCGATGTTGTCCTGTTCGTCGTGGTACCCGCCGCGGGCGAGGTTCCGGAGCCGGGCGACGGACTCCTCGGCGATGCGGAGCCGGGTCTTCGGGAACGACTTCATCCCCTCGTAGTGGGCTTCGAGCACCCGAGCTTCGTACGCGGCGGCGCGGCGAAGGTCGAAGATGTCGTCGAGAGCACGGGCGTAGTTCGGGTTCGCACCCGTTGCGGGGAAGGTGTCGGTTGCGATGACAGCGATGACCGCCCCGTGCTGCACGGCGTTGTCCGCGCCGATGATGTCGGCGACGACCTGACGAACGGCGTCGGAGTGCGCGGTCGTGTCCTCGGTGCCGCGGTCGTACGTGACGTAGTAACGCTCGGCGGTGGTGGTCGCGGTCATCGTGTTCCCTTTCGAGGAGGCGGTGCTGTCAGAAAGGCTATGCGCGGATGGCGCGCGAGGCGGTGTGCGCCTCAGCTTCGGTGGTCGGGACGTACAGGTCGCGGGCACTGGACCGGAGGTGGCGGCTGTCCCAGCGGCCGGCGCCGGAGTACCCGACTGGCCGACGCACTGCGTTGGGCAGCATGTCGAGGATGCATCCGACGCAGAGCATGCCGGAGATGGAACGCGGCGCGGACCGATAGTTGCCGCCGCCGAGTTTGGACACGGACAGGCGCAGTCGTCCGCGCCGCATGCACTCTCGGCACTGGCCTTCGTAGGGGCGGTTGTAGCGCTGCTGCGGCATGCGGGGGCTATGCGCAGAGGCCAACGTCGGGCGTGTGTCTTCCGAGTTCTGCTTGTACCGCTCTACGGTCGGAAGTCACCTGATTTGCCGCGTGACCTGGTCTTTTCCGCAGCGAGCACCCTCCGTCACGTGACTCCGGAACGGAGGGGGGAGATATAGAGAGGGAGGGATGTAGTTCTGGGTGGAGAAACATCCCCTCTTCTTCTTCTCTATCTATCTCCAGAAAAAGACATCAAGACAAACAAGGGCCTTGCCCCCTCAAGGCCCTTGTTTCCGGGCTTCTCGACGACTTGACAGTCACGCCGTTTCGTTGAGCACCGGGAAGCAGAACCGCAAGCCGAAGCGTTCCTGGGATTCCGCCGCATGTGGCTCGTTCGTACCGACGACCACCCGCGACCTCCCGGAGCACCGCCCGCATGGCCAACACCACCCGCATCACCGTCAGCGCCGAAGCGACCGTCGACTGCCCCGCTGAGCGCGCGGTCATCACCTTCCGTCGGCAGAACCTCTACGACAAGCAGCTCGACCGCCCCACCATCACCGGCTCCGAACTCAGCCGCCTCGTCCTCGACGCTGGTGCTGAGGACATCAAGGTCCTCCCCGCCAAGGGGAAGGTGTCCATCACCATCGCCGACCTCACCACCCTCGGTTCCGTTCTCGCCAACCTGCGGAACCTCGGCCCGGTGAAGAAGCCGAACACGTCGTTCGAGGTGTCGGACGAGACTCACGAGCTGCTGGTCGCAGAAGCGGTGGCCTACGCCGTCGAGCAGGCGCGAGCGAGCGTCGAACCTACGAAGCGGATGCTGCACGCCGAGTCCGCCAGCGTCGTCGACGTGAAGGTCCGGAAGACCAAGGCCGTCGCGGGCACCTGGAACCAGCTCTCATCCCGTGCCCTGAACGCCAGCGCGTTCGTGAAGGTCGACGTCACGTTCGACTTCCACGGCACCGGTGCGTACGACATCAGCGACGCGCTCCGCGAGTACTACGACGACCGAGAGCGCCAGGACGACAACCCCGTCACCGACATCGAGGCAGAGCACGACGCGTTCAGCGACGACCTGTTCGCCGGCACCGCTGCAACCGCCCGCGACGAGCTCGCGGACTCCGTCGGCGTGCCGTACAAGCACGCCGAGAACGGGTCGGAGCGGGGCGTCTCCCTCGACGCTGACAACGCCCACGCCTGAGCGGACCATCCGCGCATAGGGGGAGGGTGAGCAACCCTTCCCCCTGCAACCCGTCGTCCGGCGCTGCCCAGTGAGCCCCGCAACCGGCCACGCGGCAGCGACCGCGCACGTCGATGAGACCGAGCACCCGCTCGCTGGCCTGGCCTGGCTGTCGGACCAGAAGACGCTCACCATCACCGACGTCACGAAGCTGAAGCGCCTCCGGCGGAAGCAGCTGTCCGCGTCCACGTCCCACGCCCTGTACCCGGACAAGTGCTCCGTCTCCATGGTCATCGACCGGTTGATGCCCCGCGAGGACGGGGTCTTCGAGGCGAACCAGCTCGGCACTGCCGCGCACGCCGTCCTCGAGCAGCTGTTCTCCCTCCCCGGCCCGGAACGCACGAAGGCCCGAGCGTCCGCCATCGCCCGGGAGTACCGGGAGAACTTCGAGTTCGCGAACGAGATGCTGGGCCACGGCCTCGCGCCGCTGGTGCACGCCCTGAACGAAGCGGACACCGAGAAGTGGTTCCGCGAAGTGGACGTTCGCACCCACGGGCTCTGGGAAATCGAAGACCCAACCCAGGTCACCGTCTTCCGCAACGAGATGGGGTTCGGCGCCGACAACGAGTTCAACGTGAACATCGGCCGGGTCCCGTTCGTCGGCTACATCGACCGTGTGGACAAGATCCTCGACCCGGTGTCCGGTGAGATCGTCGGCTACAAGGTCATCGACTACAAGATGGGCAAGTACAAGGAGCCCGACCCGAAGTTCCCGAACAACCCCGACGAGTACGGCGACCAGATCAAGGTCTACGTCGCAGCCATGTTCGGTGTCACCGGCTTCTGGCCGGAGTCCGGCTCTCTTGTCTTCGCCAAGCACCACCGCGAGCGTGTCATCGAGACGACCCGTGAGGCCGTCGCCGGTGCGGTGGAACGCTTCGAAGCCGCCTTCGACCGCATGAACGACATGGCGGACAAGAACGAGTACCCGACGAAGCCAGGCCCGCTCTGCTCGTGGTGCGTCCTCGTCAACAACTGCCCCGCCGCCGTGAACCCCCGCAACGGCGCCCCGTACGAGGACCTGTCGAACACGGTGAAGATCCCGTTCGATGAGCTCCCTGCCGAGGAGCAGGCCGCCGGGAAGAACTGGCCGGCGTGGAAGAAGGCGAAGGGCGTTCGGAAGCCCGGACTCGACGACGAAGGCAACCCGCTGCCGCTGAAGGCGATACCGCGCGGCGACGTCACCATCCCGACCGTGCAGTTCCCCGCCCCATCCGACAGCCCCGAAGCGAACGCCCGCCGCATGCCCGCAGGCATCACCAACGGAGCCGCACAGCAGACCGACACGTCCGCGCATAGGGCACCTGCACCATCCACGAACACCACCGAAGGGAACACCCCCATGACCATCACCGCTGCCGCTCCGGCGCAGAAGAAGCTCATCGAGGGCGTCAGCGTCACCGACGCCGACGTCGAGGGCATCCTCAACGCCCGGTCGAACTCCGCACTCGCCGTCACCGACCTCTCCGCGTTCACCATCGCCAAGCTCGCGGAAGCCGGCATGCCCATCACCGGCGGTTCCGTCAACGCGCTGCTCGACACGTTCGCGACCATCGTGCAGAACGTCGAGTTCGCGCTGACCGGTGCCACGTCGTACCAGTCGGGTGCGAACCGTCTGGCGCGCACCGCGCTGAAGTCCGTGGTCGAGAGCCTGCCGCTGCCGTGGGGTGAGGACTTCGCCGCGTGGGATGCCTGGTTCGAGTCCGCCCGCAAGCGCACCAGCGCCACGCTGAACGCCGCCATCCGCCTCCACTCGCAGGGCGAGCAGCTGCCCGACGCGCCGTACCAGGCGCTCGCCGGCATCCAGAAGCCCTCCGCGGCGTAACCGGAGGCGGATGGCAGAGGAGCACCACAGAACCCGCCGCATCTCCCTGGTGCGGCCCACAGAACACCCTCAACGACAGCACGAACAGAAAGCACAACACACATGAGCAGCACCAACGAGCAGGTCATCCTCGCAGCCATCACCGCCACCGGCGCGAAGCCCGTCTTCCCGGTCCGCGGACGTTCCGAGGACCCGAACGAGCAGCAGCGCCTCAACGAGCAGTACCAGGCAGACGTCGCCGCGTTCGAGCTGGCGAACACCGCCTGGGACCAGGCACTCAAGGGCAACGCCCGCGACATCAAGATCATGCTGACCGACCGGTCCGCGATCTCGAAGCAGCTCACCCAGCTCGACAAGGCCATCGGTGACTCGAATGACGGCAAGGTGTTCGTGGGCACCATCGTCAACGTCACCAAGGAGGCCACGAGCCAGCGCGGCCTGGTCACCCTGCACACCGGGACGGACCGCGAGAGCAAGGGCCTGCCGCTCGGGCAGGAGAACGTGCGCACCGACCGCACCGACAACCCGGACGGCCAGTCCATCGCCCGTCTCGCGACCCGACTCGTCGGCCACCGGGTCACCGTCTACATCGAGCTCGAGCCGATGCGGAACGGCAACCAGAAGGTCCGTGTCCTCCGGCACGTCGAGGACCTCGGTGTCGACCCGGCCTACGACGCCGCGAGCCGCACCGTCCGTTCGTAGCGGTCAGCCCCACCAACGCCCCGACAGGATTTCGGTCCTGTCGGGGCGTTGCTGCTTCCCAGATCACCGCGATGCGCAGGCGCCGCGAGCGGACGGCCCGCTGTGCTTACCATGTGCTGCCAGCAGACCGTTGGCATCGAAGCCGATCCCTGCGGCTTCGGTTTCGTTGCGCCCGCAGCCAACGGGCCTCGCCGCGAAGGACGTCAGCCAGTGCCACTCGAAAAGCAGCCCGTCACCCGCCGTGGTCGGAACACCGGACTCAGTGCAGAGGTCGTCAAACTCCAGCGGGAGAACGCGATCGCCGTCCGCGAGCGAACCCAGTGGCAGCAGCTGCACGCACAGGCCGCGCTCGCGCTCGCGGAGGTCCGCCGACTCGTGGCCGAAACGCCAGCCGAGGAACTGCCGACGCGTCTTCGGGCAGTGCTGAACAGCCCCGCGGCCACCGGTGGTGTGAACGCTCTCCGAAGCGAGGTGATCGATCAGGTTGCTGAGGACTTCGTCAACGCCCGGTCCCTCCCGCTGAACCGCGTAGACCTTCACGCATGGATCCTCTCCCGCAAGTAGCTGGCGCCTTCCACGGGCGTTTTTCGCCGCATGTCCCGAGCCGCAGCACCCCGACCTGCGCACCTCGGTTACGTGACGGAGAACCCCATGTCAGACCTGTCCGGCTTCACCGCCGTCGACCCGACGCCCGGCCCCCGCCGGCAGGGCACAGCCCCCGACGCAGAGCTCGAAGCTCTGCTGTCCGAGTACGCGACGAACCGGCACGTACCCGCACCCGCGGCCGCCCTGAACTCGCAACTCGGAGACGTGTTCCAGGCCCCGCCGGTGCCTGCATCGAACGCCGCGCACCTGGCGGACATCCCGACGGGATTCACCATGCCGGCCGTCGAACAGGTCATCCCCGGCCCGGCACCGAAGACGTTCGACGCACTCGTCACCGCTGAGGACGCCTTCACGGTTCCAGACCTGCCCGAGGGGTTCGTCGTCCCCGACCTCGCTGCCGTCACCGCGGAGGCAGAGCCGTGGCAGTCGGAGGCGGCAGCGACGTCCTGGCCAGCACCGCTGTCGTTCGACGAGCCACAGGCTGAGGCGCCGATTCTCGACGACGAGCGCATCCCCGCGCCGGAGCTGCCGGCGCCGGTGACTGAACTCTTCGAGGTTCCGCTCGCGGCGGTCCCGGCACCCGCGCCGGCGTTCGAAGTTCCCGCGCCGGGCGTCGACGCGGTTCCGTTCGAGATCCCGGAGTGGGCCGGCCCCGCGGAGCTGGCATCACCCGGAGAGACTGTGTTCACCATGCCGGAGGACACGACGCCGTGGCAGGCGTACGAGGAGGTTGAACAGCACTCTCTGGTGCCGACACCAGTGGTCCCTCCGGTTGCCGTGCCGTCTGTGCCGGTCGCCGCGGACTACGCACCGTTCGAGGTCGCCGTCCCTCCCGCGTCCATCACCCCAGCTGCTGAGCCTGCCTTCGCCGAGCCGGCGACGGTTCCGGAGGCGTGGACTCCCGCACCGCAGGGGAGCGCTACTCCCGCGGCACCGCCTGCGGATCTCGCGGCGATGCTCGCAGCAGCGCAGGCAGCCCCTCCCGCGGCGGTTCCCGCTCCGCAGTTTGAGGTGCCGCAGGCGCTCCCGCAGCAGACGCCACCGGCGCCGCAGTTCGAGGTCCCTGCCGCAGTACAGCCGACTGCCGAGCAGCAGCAGCAGCAGCAGCAGCAGCAGGTGCCTGCCGCCCCTGCTCAGCAGTACCAGGTCCCACCAGCGATTCCGCAGCAGATGGCAGCGTTCGAGGTGCCACCGGTAGCGGCGCCGCAGTTCCAGCACCCAGCCCCGGTCCAGGCGGCCCCGGTCCCGCAGTTCGAGGTTCCCGCTCCGGTGCCGCAGCCTGCTGCTGCACAGTTCCAGGCTCCTCCGGCGGCGCCGGCGGTCCCGCTGCCGCCCCCGGTTCCGCAGTTGCAGCCGCAGGCCGAGTCGGCTCTACCGACCGGTTTCTTCGACGACGACTTCGACGGCCCGGTCCCCGCTCCGGTCATCATCCCTGCGGAACCGACCGTCACCGCCGTGCCGGCTGCCGATCCGATGACAGAGCGGCCCACACCTGCCCCTGCAGCTCAGCCGCAGACTGCAACCCCTGCTCCGGAAGTACCGGAGCCGCTGGCTGAGGACGACCCGGCGAACCGTCTGGTCGCCGAAGCCGCCCCGATGGAGGCGCGGATCCCGCTGAGCGCCGTCGGAGCGAACCTGACGGTGAACGAGGACTGGCTGAACCAGGTGCTCCGGCAGCTGGTCGCCCTCGGCATCTCTGACGTGCACCTGTTCATGTCTGGGGCGCGAGGCGAGCTCACCATCGAGGGGCGCCGCGACGGGTTCCTGGAGCGGATCCGTCTCCTCAAGGGCCGCGAGGCGACGATGGTGCTGAACCTGGTGAAGTCCGGGTCCCGTATCCCCACCGGTTCGAACCGTGTCCCCGGTGACGGTCGGTACGAACTCGAGATCGACAACTACCCGTACCAGCTCCGCGCAGTCGTCACACCGCTCTTCGATGGCGGCGAGAAGGTCGTCCTGCGTCTGCCGCAGACAGGTCAGCTCCGGCCGCTGGAGAGCCTCGGCTTCACCGCGCGGAACCTCGAAGCGGTCAACAACCTCCTCGCCGTCCCCGGCGGTATGACCGTCATCGCGGGCCCGATGGGTGAGGGCAAGACGACCACCGCTCATGCCGCGCTCATGCGCATCGGCGGTGCCGGCCGAGCAGTGATGAGCCTCGAGGACCCGGTCGAGCGTGCACTCTGGGATGTCGCCCAGGTGGAGGTCAACGAGGAGATCGGTTCCGGCTTCGCGGCGAACATGAAATACCTCGTCCGTTCCGACTTCGACACCCTGTTCCTCGGCGAGATCCGTGACGAGGCAACTGCGTCGGCCGCGGTGCGTATCGCTACGGCGGGTCGTCGTGTCATCACGACGATCCACGCGACCAACAACGTCACAGCGCTGCGGAAGCTGATCCAGATGTCCGAGGGCAGCGCCCTGGGGGTCCTCGACGCGGTCCGCGGCGTCATCTCGCAGCGACTCGTCCGCCGACTCGGCGACGGCCCGGACGGCTACCTCGGCCGGCACCCCGTGCACGAGGTGTTGACCGTGGACTCGGCGCTCACCGAAGCCATCGTTCGTGATGAGTCGGTCGCGGCCATCGAGAAGTCCGCCGCGGACACTTCAACGACGTTCGCGGAGAACGCCCGTGCGCTCATCGCGGAGGGCATCACCGACGAACGAGAGGTCCGCCGAGTCCTCGGCAACGTCCTCTAGGGCCGTTTCGCCGCATGGGGTCGGGTGTCACCACCTCCCGACCCCATCAGGACCTTCATGTCGCAGCAGACTGCCACTTTTGACCCGATCTCCTTCGTCTCAGCGCTCGTTGACACGTACGGCGAGCAGGGTGCGTCCGACATCCACCTCACCCCGGACCGTGGTGTCTTCTTCGTTCAGGACAAGAAGACGATGCAGGTGCCGAACATGGGGCACCTGCCACCGGGCGTCATCGAAGCGGTCGTGAACAAGATCGTTCCCGGTGGCGTGGCACGACTGCAGGAGCTCGGGCAGGCGGGTGCGTCGTTCGACGCGAACCAGCTGCAGGGCATGGTGCGCAACGACGACGGCAGCCTCCGGCAGCGGTCGGCATTCCGTGGACGTGTTGCCGTCCGTCAGGGGTTCAACGGCATCAGCCTCACCATCCGCATCATCAGCCGTGACATCCCCACCGTGGAGAAGCTCGGCCTGCCGCGGTCGCTGGCGAAGACCATCGAACGACCCGACGGCCTGTTCCTGTTCGTCGGGCAGACCGGCTCCGGGAAGTCCACCAGCATCGCCGCGTTGGTGAACGCGATCAACCAGAACTGGGAGACGCACATCTACACGGCGGAAGCGCCCATCGAGT
The DNA here is from genome assembly GCF_003234255.2 of Curtobacterium sp. MCSS17_016. Lineage (NCBI taxonomy): Bacteria > Bacillati > Actinomycetota > Actinomycetes > Micrococcales > Microbacteriaceae > Curtobacterium > Curtobacterium sp. MCSS17_016. Next base: position 278,994 of record NZ_CP126255.1, on the reverse strand, counting down.
ACGTCTACCCTCCGGGGAAGTCCCTCGTCACACAGCGTGAGGTCGGGATGCACGTGCCCACCTTCGCCGCCTCCATCGAGGACGCCAAGCGAAGCCACCCACGGATCATCGTCGTCGGAGAGATCCTGAACGCAGAGACTGCGCGGTCCGCGCTCCTCGCCGCAGCGTCCGGACACCTGGTCGTCTCCACGATGCACGCCGGCTCCACAGCCGAAGCGATCGACACGTTCATCTCCATGTTCACCTCCGACGAGCAGCCGCTGGTGCGCACGCAGCTCTCACAGGTGCTCCGGTGCATCGCCGTGCAGAAGCTGCTCGCGAAGAACGGCGGCGGCCTCGCCATGGCGCAGGAGATCGCGTTCAACACCCGCCAGTTCAGCCAACTCATCCTCGGCAACGGGGACCGGTCCGGCGACATGGTCCTCGTCCAGCAGTACCTGCTCGGCAACGGCCGGCAGGAGCAGATGGTCGCAATGGAGCACTCCCTCGTGAAACTCGTCCGCGACGGGTCCATCACCGAAGACGTCGCCCGCGCGAACTCCAGCGACCCGAAGATGATCGACGAACTCCTCGCAGCCGCAGAACTGCGGGAGCAGGACCAGCACCGCGGCGGGCGGGGCCGACGATGACACCCCTTCGACCGTTCATCGACCGCGAAGGCCTCATCATCGTCACCGGCCGCCCCGGCGCCGGGAAGAGCGCCACAGCACTCACAGCGGCGGGGGACTCTTGTCGCGCCGGCCGGGCCGCGTGGACCGTGGAGGAGCACCCGGCAGGGGAGTACCCCGGCCTCGTGCGCCTTCCCGCGCCGGTCGATGGCGCCTTCGATGACGTCAGCCGGACGTTGCTGCGCGCCGTTGCGGACGTCATCGTCCTCGATGACGTGTTCGACGCGCCTCGAGCCGCTTTCGCGACACGGCTTGCCCTCACCGGCCGGACCGTCGTCGCCGTGGTGTCCGCCTCCGACGTGCTCGAAGCGCTCGACTGGTTCACCGAACTCGCCACCCGCGACGACGCAACCGAACTCGGCGTGTACACCGCCGTCACCGCGGTCGTGCGAGTCGGCCCGACACCGGATGTGTTCGTGAACACCCGCGCGGCGACCGAAGCGCTCATCGCCGGCCGCCCAGCATCGGAAGTCCGCGCGGCGGGCGGGTAGCCGCACACATTCAAACCATGAGCGTTATCGACAGCAGTGGCAACCTGCACGGGCAGAACGGCCGCTTCACCGAGAAGAACAACACCGAGGCGACGGTGAGCCTCGACGCCTTCCGGGACGTACCAGCGGGACCCCGTACCCTCCGCGTACAGACCACGCCGGTGAGCGAGGGCTACGCGCTCGCGAACGCCGACAAGGACGGCATGTACACCGCGGTCCTCTCCGTCGATCGCTACTTCTACGCTGAGGCTGTGGACGCCGGAGACGGCGTGGACACCCTCACGGATGACCTCGCTGCACGACTCGTCAGCGACCTTTCTCCGTACAGCCTCAGCGAGAAGATCGTCGGCTACGACTACGACCGCGACGAAGTCCTCCTCGAAGTGAGCATGGACGTCGTCGCCTCCGCCGCCGAGAAGATCGCAGACGAAGGAGACTTCGACGACGACGGCAACTGGAACGGTGAATGACCACCGTCGACAGCCGCGGCAACGCCCATGACGGGGCCGGCCGTTTCAGCGAGCAGTGTCGCCCTGCTGCCGACGTGACGTTGACGTCGCGCGACGCCCTGCAAGCGAAACGGGACGCCCTTATCGCTGGCCGTCCAACGGCGCAGCTCATCCTCGACCTCCGCGAAGTCGAACGGCAACGTGCGACGCGGAACACCGAGGAGACGCGCATGGTCGCCGCGTGGCTGACCGACGAGCTGCTGACCCGACTCCCGGAAGTGCGAGAACGGGTGCACGCGTGGTTGGACGATGACGACAACCTCGACGACGAGCGCACAACCGGGCAGGTCATCGAGGACACCGTTCGGGACCTCGCCGCGGAGGGCAAATAGCCGCTCTGCTCGTTTCGCCGCATGGGAGTGAGTGAACCGGCGCGAACCCGTCCGCGCTGGGCCGACCACGGACCTTCCGGAGCACCCATGGCAGACGAGTTCTTCTCCCTCTTCGACGACAGTGCGGAGCAGTCGGATGTTCCCGACCTCCCCGCTGACGACGCCGCCCCTGCCGGGAAGAAGGCGAAGAAGACCTTCACCATCGGCGGCAAGAGCAAGAAGAAGGACCCGTCGGTCCTCATCGGCGCCAACGATGACACCAAGCTCCAACTCGACACCGGCGAGAAGCAGCCGAAGGTCACCATCGTCGGGAAGAAGTCCCGTCCGGACGACATCGCCGAGACCCTGGAGGACCTCGCGTCGATGCTCGAGTCCGGCGAGTCCGAGGACCGGGCGCTCCGCACCCTCGCGCATCACTACGCGAAGTACAACGTCGGGAAGGCCTACCAGCGTTCCGCTGACCTCATCGCTCGCGGTGAGACCATCAAGGCGGCGTTGTCCGCTCAGACGGACACGTTCCCACGCGTCGTCCGAGAACTCATCGGCGCAGCGTCCACCCCTCGGGACCTGCACCGCAACCTCCGCCGTGCCGCGGAGCTCATCGTCGAAGGCTCCGACATCCGGGCGCAAATCAAGGCAGCGCTGTTCAAGCCGATGTTCATGTTCGGCATCGTCATCACGTTCGTCATCGTCGCCGCGCAGTGGCTGCTGCCGACCGTCGCCGACGTGTTCACCAGCATCGGGTCGAAGACCCCGCCTGCGACGCAGGTGATGATCAGCGTCGGTGGTCAGCTCAAGTGGGCGTTCGTCGTCATCGCCGTCGTCATCCTGCTCTGGTTCGTCTACTGGTACGGGTTCGGCCGGAAGATCGAAGCGGTCCGTGTCTGGAAGGACCGGATGGCGATCCGCGCACCGCTCATCGGCCCCATCAACCAGATGCAGGCGGCCGCACGGTTCTCCGACGTCGTCTCCGTCTGTCTCGGCTCCGGTATCCCGGAGGTGGAAGCCCTTGAGATCGGCGCCCGCGCGTGCGGCAACGAGGCGCTGCAGGCACACGTTAACGACCACATCGGAGCGCAGAAGCTCGGCAACGCCGTGTTCGCGGACGTCGCCGACACCCCGCTGCTGCCGTGGAACTTCAAGAACCGCATCGAGGTGTCCCCGTCACCGCGTGAACGCGTGAAGGTCATGGCGGAGCTGGCGAAGATCTTCCACAAGAAAGCTCGCCGCCGCCTCAACACGTTCGCTGACCGTGTCGGACCCATCACGGAGATGATGGTGCTCGGCATCGCCGCGGTCGTGATCCTCGCCGTCGCCATCCCGGTCGCATCCTTCGCCCCGCAGATGATGGGCATGGTCGGCGGTTGATGCACGCGGCACTCACCTGGGCTGCGGCCCCGGTGAACGTGGTGCTGCTGTTCCTCATCGTCGCGGCGGTCATCGACGTGGCCGTGCAGTGGATCCCGGACACCCTCACGGCGGTAGCGGCCGGTGCGGTCGCCGCGTCGCTGTCCTACGCGGGCATCACCACGCATCAGGTCGTCGTCGGAGCGCTCTGCGGTCTCCTTGCGTTCCTGGTGTACCTCGAGCTCGGCGTCCGCGACATCTTCGGCGGCGGCGACGTGAAGCTGGTTCCCATCCCCGCGTTCATCCTCGGTGCTGTGCACCCGCTCCTCGCCCTGTGGTGGTTCACCGCGTCCATCGGACTGCAGGGAGCGCTGTCCATCGGGAATCGGGCGCTGAAGTTGCCCGCCGGTGTGCCACATCTGCCGGCGATGACGGTCACTTTCGCTGCCGCGTCCTGTTTCGCAGCGATCTTCTGACCACCCGTCGTTTTCGCCGCATGTCGATGGTCGCGGCACCAGCCAGGGTGTCGCACCTGACGGCCTCACTAGGGGGAGTCGGCCAGGTCACCCGGCTCACCAAGGAGAGACCCATGATCAGCAAGCACGCCGGACCGGTGCACGCCGTTCCACGCTTCCTCGACACGTACCGTTCCACGCTGCGAAGCCGGGACGGCATCGAGGTGTCCATCCCGAACATCATCGTCGCCGTCGCGGTCAGCATCGCGCTCATCGCCGGCACCATCCTCGGTGTCGTGTGGATCGTCCCGTGGACGCAGGACCAGGCGGCGAAGAGCCAGCTCGGGACCGTCCAGTCCGCCGAGCAGCTCTACTACGCGCAGAACAACGACTACGGCACGCTCGCCGAGCTGACGTCGAAGACCGCGTCGTCGAACAGCACCCTCGTCGGCGGCAAGGACAAGCTCGCCGTCAACGCGACCGCCGACGGGTACTGCGTCTACATCAAGTCGGACCACGGCACGTCCTTCTGGGCGACGGAGGCATCGACGAAGGTCCAGACGACCAACCCCGGCACCTCCGCCGGCGGAGCGACCTGCCCGACGACCGCCTCATGAGCCGGGCGCGGAGCGTCAGCACCCCGTTGACGCTCCGCGCCTCCTCACACCCTCAACCTCTGATCGGAGCCCACAGATGAACGCACGCCGCCTCATCAGTGGGCTCCGTTCGTGGCTCCGCGCGGACAAGGGCTCCATCGTCGAAGCGGTCGCTGCGACGTTCATCGTCGTCCTCGTCGGCACGATGATGGCCTACGGGGCGATGAACGACATGCGTCTCATCTCCGGCGTCACCGCGCAGACCGAACGGCAGAACGCCGTCGCCGCGTTCGCCGGCGAGCGGGACCGCCCGAACATCTGGGGCACTGCTGCGGCGCCGAAGATTCGCACCGTAGCCCTGCCATCCGAGGCGACGAAGAACACCAAGGCCGCGCTGTGGACGACGACGTCAGCTGCCGGCGTGACGTACTTCGCGTCGATGCCGAAGAGTGGCGACGTCGTAGACCCGGACAGCTGCCTGCTGTCCACCGCGAAGGACGGCCCGAACTGCACGGTCGCGAGCCAGTTCCAGGCCCTCACCGTGAACCAGCAGCTCCCCGGTGCCGTCGTCCGGAAGGACCCGTCCGGCAAGGAGTCAAAGGGTGCCGTCCACGCGGACGTAACCACCTCCACCGCCATCCCGCAGGAAGGCGTCGTCGCGTCGTTCGCACCGACCGGCACCGGCAAGACCGCGTGGCGGTACCTCGTGAAGGCCCGCGACGGGTTCGGCAACCCGTCCGGCACCCTCCGGTTCATCCAGAACGGCACCATCCTCGCCGACATCCCCACCGACGGGACGATGGACAACTACTTCGGCACCATCGTCACCACCGGCACCGGAACAGTGAAACTCGTCGTCGCCGACGACCCGAACGTCGTCAACACCGTCCTCATCTACGCCGCAGCAGGTAGCGCATGATCCGTCGCATCCACCAGTCCCTTCGACGCGACGGCGGCTTCGCCGACGTGTTCATCATCGGAATCGTCGGCGTCATGGCGCTGCTCGCGCTCGGCTTCGTCGCCATCAACTTCGCCTACCAAGCGGGCGCAGTCACCGCGACGAAGAGCCTCACCGCAGCGATCACGTCCCGCGCCGAGTCGTACGCCGGAACGCTGAACCAGAACCTCGCCGTGCCCGTCCTCCCGTCGCAGGCGCAACAGTGCACCGGGCAGCCGACGGTGTGCACCACCGTCACCGCGGACAAGGCCAACGGGCCCGACTCCCGCATCGTCAGCATCACTGCGGCCGCGCCGTACCACCAGATGACGATCACGCGGGACATGGAACTCAACGCGACGAACACAACCCACATCTCCGGGCTCGACTCCGCCGGAAACGCCACCTGGGTGAACTCGTCTGAGGGCGCGGCGTACAAGATCTGGGCTGTCGCCCGGTCGAGCATCGTCGGCGTTCCCGAGCCGGCGCAGTCCGGCCCCGTCCAGAAGAACTCCTGGAACTCCGTCTCCACTCGCGCAGGCGTCGACGCGAACGGCAAGCTGTGGGTGTGGGGCCCGAACAACGCCTGCCAGGCGGGCACAGGTGCCGCCACCCCATCCTGGGTCGCCCCGACAAAGCTGAACAGCGATGTCTCCTTCGTCTCCGTGACCGGCGACGACGACACACAGTTCGCGATGGACGCCGTCGGCAACGTCTACGCATGGGGGCGCAACGCCTCCGGACAGCTCGGCCTGGGAACCACCACCGATGTGTGCAGCCCGACGAAGATGACCGGCCACCACTTCATCGAGATCTCAACCGCCGCCGGCACCACGTTCGGCATCGACATCAACAAGAAGCTCTGGGCTTGGGGCAACGGCGCCGCCGGCCGTCTCGGCACCGGCTCCAGCCCGTCGGCCCAGGCCACCCCAGTGCAGGTCGCAGCATCGTCGAAGTTCGTCGCCGTCGCCACTTCCGGAGCCACCGGCTACGCCATCGACACGAACCTCAAGCTCTGGTCCTGGGGCAACAACGCGCAGGGGCAACTCGGCGTCGGCGACACCACGTCCACCACCACAGCGGCCGCCATCGGCGGCAGCACGAAGTTCACGCACGTCTCCGGCGGACGGCAGACGGGCTACGCCATCGACGCCTCCGGCGGCCTCTGGGCGTGGGGACTGAACAACGTCGGCCAGCTCGGCGACGGGACGACGACGAACCGCACCGCACCGGTCCGCATCGCCTCCGGCAGCGTCTACACCAGCGTCGCCGGCGGATACAGCCGCGCCTTCGCGGTGAAGAACACCGGTCAGCTGCAGGCGTGGGGCGACAACTCCGGCGGGCAACTCGGCAACGGCAACACCGGGAGCGTGAAGACGCCGACGACCATCCTGCCGTCCAGTCACTTCAACGAGGTGACCAGCATCCCGGATGAGAACGTCACCGTCGCCCGCGACTCCCGCCACGCCCTCTGGGCTGTCGGTCTCGCCAACGGCAGCCACGGCATCTGGGAGTCGAACGTCGCCGCGACGCAAGGCACACCACTGCGCATGCCGGCCCCAGCAGGGTTCGGCGACCCTGCCTGGAACTAGCCGCGGGTCAGGGTGTTCGCGCCGGGGCCCTGGAAGAACCAGATGCGGTCCTTCGTCGGGTTGTCACCGATAACCGGCTCCCCGTCGGTGAACCGAGGCGTGAAGTCCGCGCCGGGGGTCGGCGCCCCAGCTGGGCAGTAGAGGACGTTCGCGCCGCCACCGTCCATGTAGGTCGCTGACCCGAGGAGGCACTCGCCGCGAGATTCAACGAACGACAGGTCGGCGTTGAACGTCACATCGCGGCCGCCGGCGATCTCGACGCAGTCCGTGCTGGACTGCCCTTCCGGGCACCACCTCCCGTTGATGTCCGCCCAGTCAGCGGTCGCCGCCTGCTTCGTCTCAGACGGTGACGGTGTCGCTTGCACGTCGGCGGGCTTCGTCGTCGCGGTTTCCTCGAGCTTGCGAGCACCGAAGGTGGGGAAGTCGTCACTCTCCGCGCCGGGAAGGATTTGGAACGCCCCACCGACTGTCGCACCGTCGCCGGCCGTCCCGGCGACCTGGTACTTGTCCTTGTTGAGCGACGCTGCCCACTGGTCGACGATCGATTTTCCGTCGGGGTAGCCCTTCACGAGAGTGAAGTTGTACGTCGGGTGCTTCCAGTCGATGCCGTTCTTCGGGTCGTAGCTGAACTGAGCGAACGCGTACTGCAGCGGTGCGTCCTTCGGGAACGGGAGCGCTGCCCATTCGGAGGGGAGCTTGACGGCTTTCTCCGAATCGAGCACGCCCGGTTCTACGGGTGAGCCCCAGCCGTGCCCGTTGATGAAGAGCGTGCTGCCGTCTTCGTTGTACTGCACGGACGCCTTCATGTGCGGCTCGGCGCTCTTGAGAACCTGATCCTTGTCTGGGTCGCGCTGCACACCCCAGGTATCGGCGCTGCTGTTCAACCAGGCGTCGGCATCGTCGCGGCTGACCGATGGGACGGTCACCTCGCCGAAGATGAGCACGCCGTCGAACCGGATCTTGAACGAGGCGTTGCTGGTGTCCCCGTTCGGGACTGCGGGGATGTCCCATGACTCTGGGTAGGTCAGCTTCCCGACTTCGCTGACGGTTTCCGCCTTCGGCGATGCGGCCTTCGCTGGCTTATGGCTGGCGGCGCTGGTGTCGCTAGCACCGGTGCTGCAGCCGGTGAGGAGCAGCGCGGTGGCCGCGACGGCGGTGAAGATGGTGGCGAGGGGAGAGCGCCGCATTCTGGTTGTCCTTCGAGTCGGTTCGGGTCCGGCTCGAGGGAGCGCGCTTCATGTTCGGCGCCCCCCGCGCCGGCCATGAGCCTATCTCGAATCAGCTCACCAGTCGTCGCCGCCGTGGATTGTTTCGTGGACGTCGTCCCGGAACCCCCACGTGGCGTCTTCTCCGGCGAGGACGGCTGCGGCGACGAGGTACCCGCGCTGGGAACCGGCGTTCTGCGCCCACTGCACCTGTGACGCCCATTCGTCCCGGTCGGACTTCGCCGCACGCTTCGTCGTCGCGGCGGTGAGCGCCGCGTCAGCGAGCTCGTGAACACCGGCGCCGCGGTCGTTGTGTTCATGGAGCTTCTCGCTCATGAGGGTGGTGACCGCTTCGCGGAACCCTGCGGCGAACTGCTTCCCACGTTCGGAGGTGTCGGCATCGGCGAGGGCGAGCCAGGTTCGGGCGTCCGCGGTGCGCGCCCTGCCGGGTACTGCGCGGGCGAGGTTGCTGTCATCGGTGATGCGGGTGACGTACCAGTCGAGGAGCCCGCTCTCGTACGGGTTGAGCGCAAGCAGGTGCACGCGGTAGTCCGGGTCGATGCCGTCGAGCTGCCCCGTCAACCGGCTCTCATGCGGTGCGTGGCCGCTGCCGATCGTGAACCGAGGCGGCGTGGCGAGGGCGTCGCCGACGCTGTCAGGGCGGTTTGCGGCGGTGAAGCGCCCACCGTTCGGGGTGCCCTCCGGGGCATGCGGTCGGCCGTTGGCGTCGATGGTCATGATCATGAAGTGTGCGGCGCGGTGCTGAGCCCCGGGCTCGGACCGGTCATTTCGCGTGGACGAGTGCGAGTTCATCCCAGTGGGTGGTTGCCCGTTTCGACAGCCGTTCTCGTTTCATCGACCAGATGGGCGCTCCCTTCACGCCGGCAAGGCCGAGTCCGATGCTGCTTGAGCCGAACTTCCGCCCGACGTCATCGACGAGTTTCCCAAGGCCGCGCTGGTCGTGGAGTGGCACGAAGGCGTCGAGGGGAGTGTCGGCGCCGACGGGACGGATCCCGGCGAGCATCACGCCGGCGCGGACGTATCGGGCTCCTTCTCGTACGCGTGGCATGAGTGCTGCGGTGGCCGCTTTCACCATCTCGACTGGGTCGTCGGTGGGTACGGAGAATGCCGCGCCGGCAGCAGCCGACTCGTACGGATGCGTTGGATCGTACGGTGAGGTCGACGCGAAGCAGGTCATCGTGCGGGCGACCGAGTGCTGCTTCCGGAGGCGACCCGCAGCGCGCTGGGCGTACACGGACAGCACTCGCTCCATGTCGCTGCGGGTGGTGACGGGGGTGTCGAAGGAGCGGGAGAACATGATCTGCTCTCGCGTGGTCGATGGTGGCTCGAGGGGCAGGCAGTCCACGCCGCGGAGTTCGTAGACGGTGCGTTGCATGACGACGTTGAACTTCTTCCGGATGAGACCCGGGTCGGCGGCGCGGAGGTCGGCGATGGTGTGGATGCCGAGTTCGGTGAGCCGCTTCTTCGTCCGCCCGGCAACGCCCCAGACCTCGTCGGTGGGGAGCGATTCGAGGATGCGGGTCACCTGCTGCGGTGTGTACAGGTCGAGGTTCGCGACCCCGCCGAGCGACGGGGTGCGTTTCGCGCCGTGGTTGGTGAGTTTCGCGAGCGTCTTCGACGAGGCGATACCAACGGACACGGGGATGCCGACGTGTTTCAGCACCGCCGCCCGGATGACGCGCGCCTGCTCGGTCAACTGCTCGACGGTCCCACGGAGGCCGAGGAACGCTTCGTCGATGGAGTACGTCTCCTGCCAGGCGGAGTACCGGGCGAGGAGTTCCATGACCCGCCGGCTGATGTCGCCGTACAGCTCGTAGTTGCTGCTGCGGTACTCGAGCCCCCAGGCGGGTGCTTGCGCGGCGAGTTTGAACCACGGGTCGCCCATCTGGATGCCGAGCGCTTTCGCTTCGGCGCTGCGGGCGACGACGCAGCCGTCGTTGTTGGACAGCACGACGACGGGTCGACCTTCGAGGGTGGGGTCGAAGAGCCGTTCGCAGGACACGTAGCAATTGTTCATGTCCACGAGGGCGATGCGCCGGCGGGGCGTGTCCGGGTCGGTCTGCTCAGACACGGTGGAGGCACCGGGTGACGACGCCCCAGATGCTCAGTTCAGACAGTGTCGGAACGGCGATGTCGGGGTAGGCGGGGTTGTCGGCTTGCAAGATGACGGTGCCGGTACCGGTGAGGCGCAGCCGTTTGATGGTGAGCTCGCCGTCGAGGACGGCGACGATGACGTTGCCGTCGCGCGCGGTCAGGGACCGGTCGACGATGACTTCGTCACCGTTGCTGATGCCGGCGTGTTCCATGCTGTCGCCGGCGACGCGGACGACGAACGTGCTGGTTGCGTCCTTGATGAGGTGCAGGTTCAGGTCGATGGGGCCGTCGTAGTAGTCCTGCGCGGGGGAGGGGAAGCCGGCGCTCACACCGGTGAGGGCGAGGAGGGCAAGGTCGCTCACCTCCCGCTGGGGAGCGAGGGCGACGACGGTCAGCATGTCGGCCAGTGTAAGCCGCCATCGAACGTGTGTTCGAACCGAAGTGTCGGGGTGCGCTCATCCGCGCGTGTCGCTTGATCCGCCGCATATGCCCTGCTCGACAGCCGCACACATAGTCGGCGAACGAGAAGAGGTGACACCGAATGCACATCTGGTCCCGCAAGATCAGCCGCGTCCTCGCGGACAAGTCCGGCATGGAGACATCCGTGGCCGAGCTGATGGTCTCCACCATCGTCAAGGTGGCAGTCACCGCATCGCTCGCCGCCATCATCGGCGGTGTGACGATGTTCTCCGCGATGGCGAACGCGTCCACCCAGAACAGCAGCGCCTACCAGACCAGCGACCTGCAGTTCGCGAAGGCCGTCCACGCAGCAGACCGAGTCATCGGCTACAACGACGGCGCCGTCGCCCTGCTCAGCAAGTCCGGCGCGACCTGCAGCATCGACCTCTGGCACGGTGTCGCCGACGGCAGCACCATCACCCTCCACGAGGAGCGACGGACCGACGCGCGCAGCTGCGACCTCATCTCCGGCATCTCCCTCACCCCGGGAGCGAAGACCACCGAGAAGGTCAGCGGCCTGAGCTCGGCGACGTTCGACTACGAGAACATCGGCGGACGCGTCATCACGTTCAACGCGTCCGGCACCCCGACGCTCGACACCGCAGAGACGCAGCCGGACGACGTCGTAGACAGCGACTGGAACGACCCGCGACCGTACAAGGTCGACCTCGCGCTCAAGAGCAACGGGTCGAACCTGACCGCGTTCTCGAAGAACTCCGTCCTCACCGGCTACACGAAGATCGTCAACGCCACGCAGGCTGTCTCCACCCCCGGGTCACTGCGGTTCGTCCCATCCGGCACCCCAGTGCCGGCAGCGGTCAACGTCGTCAACGTCGCTCGCTCCACCACCACCGGCGCCGTCGTCGGCGGTGTCCGCGAGGGCATCAGCGTCACCTTCACCGGTGCGCAGTGCTCGGACAACACCCCGTCAACGGTGGTGACGAAGTTCTCCACGACGACACCGAGCGGCGTCCCCGACGTCAGCAGCACACAGACCCTCGTTCTCGACGGCAAGGCCACCCAGTTTGAACTCGCCAACGTCAAGAACGGCGCACAGGGTGTCGTGTCCATCAGCGCCGTCTGCGGCACCGACGGCGAATCCACGCAGGGCTCCCAGCCGTACACGCAGGATCTGCCTGACCCGACGGTCACCGCAACGGAGCAGAGCCCGTTCTCGACCCACAAGCTGACGTGGAACAAGGTCTCGTCCCTGCCCACGGTCTTCACCGGTTCCTGGACCGGTAACGACGGCACCGAAGGCACGATCGACGCGACGAGCGCCCTCACCACGAAGGTCGTCCACCCGGCGTACAGCACCTACGGCGTCACCGACCGTTACACCATCGTCGCGAACGTCTCCGGCATCACCAGCGAAGGCTCCGACAAGATCGGGCACGCTTGGCCGACCATCCCAACCGCGACGAACTTCACGCGGACCGAGAAGTCGGTGAGCCCGGTGCAGGAGAACATCCGATGGGGCTACAACACCACCTGCCCGACCGGCACCACGCTGTACACCCAGTACATCGAGGACCGCACCGGCCAGGCAAACGGCTCCATCAGCACAGCCGTTCGCGCGAACAGCGGGTTCAAGCGGAACCTCAACGGCTACACCTGGGCACCGTCCTACGCCCTCCAGGGCTACAAGTACGGCATCCACGTGGAGTCGCAGTGCGTCATCAACAGCACCGGTGACGCCAGCAGCACTCGCAGCGCCGTGTTCGACTTCCAGACCGGGATGAGCACACCCGGCCGGCCGACCTGGGCGTCGTACAACGTCAACGGCTACAACAACAACGCGAAGAACACCCACGTGACCAAGAGCTCCCGGTGCACGCAGTCCGCGGACGCCTGCGGCTACTGGCTCATCGTGACGTACAACGCGTACTGCCCAGCAGGGTCCGTGGTCGTCGGCACCCACTTCAAGAGCCTCGGCTGGCCGAACGAAGACCCGGCCCTGCGCGGCCCGTTCGAGCACGAGTGGGGCTACAAGGACTACTGGCAGGGCACGAACCAGCCGGAGCAGGTCACGTACTCGGAGGGGTGGTACTCCTGCCAGACTCCGTGGGGCATCAAGCGCAGCAACGTCTCCGGCAACGACACCCTGACCGTCAACCCGTAACCGGAAGCGAAGCGTGAAGCACCTCCGCAAGATCGGCGCAGTGTTCGGGCGGCCCACCCTCTCCGGGTGGGCCGCCATCGCCGCCGCGATCGCCATCATCATCGGCGGCATCGCCCTCCTCGTCTACCTGAACGGCTCCGACGAGGACGACGCCCAGAAGGCGGACGTCATCACCGCGCCGCATGCGGTCGCCACTGCCACCGCCGAACCCACTACCTCGAGCTCCCCGGTTCCAGGAGGCGGCGCGACCGTCTTGCCGAAGCCGTCGGATCGGCAGCAGGAGGCGGCGGCGCCACTGGGAACGTCGGAGAACCACGCCGGCCCGACCGCCGCTGAACAGAAGCCGTGGACATCCCCAGACCAGCCGCAGGTCCCCTCGAAGAGCACGCAGACGTTCGGCGAGGACGCCCTCTTCGACTCGTCCGTCTCCCAGTCACAGGTGGCGAACGAGGGCACGGTCCCGAAGGGCGGCGGCACCGCGTCATCCAAGACGACGATGAACTCCGACAGCATCGGCCGGCAACTCTCCAGCGACGTCTCTGCCACCCGCGACACCGGCTCGCTCATCCCCGTCAAGCAGGACGCCTGCCTCGAGGACTGGGTGAAGGGGCACATCCACGACTACGACCGGGCCGGCGGGTTCACCGTCACGAACATCTGCGGTCACCCAGCGGTCGCTCTTGGCGGTGCCGCCGGCATCGAGTACAACACCCTTCGCGGACGTGTGAACGCCGCCAGTGCTCCCGCTGGGGCAAAGGACATCGTCTACGGCAACCACCCGTACCTGAACGCCTCAGCGGCGTACACAGGCTCCGGGAAGGACAACAACGGCACGACCCTCATCGTCGTCACCGTGCCGTAGGACCTCAGATTCGACGGCGCCGCCGCACGAGCACTGCCAGCGCAGCACCAGCGGTCAGAAGGCTCACGGACAGGGCAACGCCCGGCCACGGGTCAGCGCCCGTGTAGGCGAGTTCGCCGCGGCCCGCGGACGCCCGCTGCTGCCCAACTGAGGCGGTAGATGACGTCGGTACGGCAGTGGGAGCTGCAGCCACCTGCGTCGCACTGGGCACCGGCTGCGCGGGCGGGTCAGCAACCGCGGCCGGGCCTCGCGCGTACACCTGCCGCGCTCCGGTCTCAGACACCGCGTACTGGTCGTCGCCGGCGAACCGGGCGACGATGACGTGCTCCCCCGGCGGGACCGTCGCCGTGATCGTGGCCTTGCCATTCCGCAGTGCGCCCACGCCGAGGTAGTAGCGGTTGCCGTACCAGTCGTAGGTGGACAGCTCCACTCGACCGGTGCTGCCGGCGCTCGGGCTCACCGAGATGATGTACGGGTACGGCACCCCTCCGACGGCGTCCGTCGGCATCGTCAGTGTCGTAGTCGTCGCGGTACGAACCGGTTCCGGAGCGATGTCGAACTCGAACCGGCCGCTGACGGCGGCGGCGAGCGTCGCCGTCTCCGGTGTGTACACCTGCGCCCAGTGATGTCCGGCCGGCGCTGTCACCGTGGCCACCCAGAAGTTGTTGGGTGACTCCCAATAGCCGGGGGTGAAATCCCCGACGTCCGTGCGTACAACGATGTCTTCGAGTCTTGCCCCGTCTGTCGCCGGAGTGACCCTGAACCGGATGTTCGCCGGCTCGGGTGCCACCGCCGGTTCGAGAAGGTCCACCGTGATGGTCGGGGTGACCTTCGCGGCCGTGGACGCCGTTGCCGGTGCGGACGGTTCCGGGGCTGCCGCGTTCGCCGCGCTGACTGACGCAACAGCCGGGACGAGGCCGAGACCGGCGATGAGGGCGAACGTCGCGGCGACGTGCCGACGGCGACGAGCATGCATGGGTGACTCCGCGTTCGGGGAAGGGTCGGGCCCCGACCAACGTGAAACCTAGCATCGCTCACAGTCGCGCCGGAATCCCCGCGAAGAGGGACACCCCAGGTCGCGTCGCACACCGCGCATAGAGAGACCATGACCGACCTCAACGACTACCGCGAGCAGTTCGCTGCGTTCGCTGCAGCAACCGGCCGCGCGCCGGTCGTCCTCGTCGACATGGACGACGTCCTCGTGGACTTCGGCGCCGGCCTGTACGACCGCTTCCTCATCGACAACCCCGGCCACCACATCAAGACGCCGGAGGAGCGCGACAGCTTCGACCTGTTCGGCGGGGAGACGGACGACCACAAGGCCCGCCTGATGGCGGCGATGAACCACCCGGAGCTGTACGCGTCCCTCAAGCCGCTGCCCGGCGCGTTCGACGCTCTGCACCAGATGATCGACCTCGGCATCAACGTCCGCATCTGCACCGCCCCGTGGGCGACGAACCCGACGTGCGCCTCGCAGAAGCTGACCCAGCTCGAGGCACTCGGCGGCCCGTTCTTCGCCAACCGAGCCATCATCTCGAAGGACAAGACGTTCGTCTTCGGTGACCTCCTCATCGACGACCGCTCCGGCGTCACCGGCGCCATCCCACCGGCATGGAGGCAGCTGCTGTTCACCCAGCCGCACAACCGCCTCGACACCGTCCTGCCGCGCCTGGCCGGCTGGGACGGCTGGGAGGACACCGTCCTGCCGATGCTGGCCGAGGTGCTCGCCGAGAAGGCAGCCGTCACCGCCTGACGGCCCGAACCGTCACCCGAGAACGACCCGTCACCGCACCGGTGACGGGTCGTTTCCCGTTCCGCCCCGCTCATCTGACACCCGCCGCATAGGAGCGGGAGCCGGCACGTCCGGACGCTCAGCAGCGTCCGCGTCACATCCGCTGCCGGAACCAGTTCAGGGAGCGCACGTGACAGCACCAACACCGTACGAGGACCTTCTCCGCGACGTCCTCACCACCGGCTCACACAAGTCGGACCGCACCGGCACCGGAACGCGCAGCGTCTTCGGCCGACAGATCCGCTACGACCTGTCGAAGGGGTTCCCGCTCCTGACGACGAAGAAGGTCCACTTCAAGTCCGTCGCCATCGAACTGCTCTGGTTCCTGCAGGGCTCGACGAACGTCACCTGGTTGCAGGAGAACGGCGTCCGCATCTGGAACGAGTGGGCGGACGAGAACGGCGACCTGGGCCCCGTCTACGGGCACCAGTGGCGCTCCTGGCCCGACCACGACGGCGGGACCATCGACCAGATCCAGCAGGTCATCGACCAGCTGAAGACCAACCCCGACTCGCGACGCATCATCGTCTCCGCGTGGAACCCGGCGGACGTGCCCGACATGGCGCTCCCGCCGTGCCACGCCCTGTTCCAGTTCTACGTCGCCGACGGCAAGCTCTCCTGCCAGCTGTACCAGCGGTCCGCAGACATGTTCCTCGGCGTGCCGTTCAACATCGCCTCCTACGCGCTGCTGACCCACATGGTCGCTCAGCAGACCGGGTACGAGGTCGGGGAGTTCATTTGGACCGGCGGTGACACCCACATCTACGACAACCACCTGAACCAGGTGAACGAGCAGCTCAGCCGCGACGTCCGCCCGCTCCCGCAGCTGGTCATCAACCGGAAGCCGGAGTCCATCTTCGACTACCAGTTCGAGGACTTCGACGTCGTCGGCTACGACCCGCACCCGCCCATCAAGGGCACTGTCGCCGTCTGACTTCTGCCGCATGTCCTTCCTCACGCCCACCCGACAGCAGGGCGCGAGGAAGGCAGACGGCGTGTCGGGAGCACTGCTCCCGCGCACACCTTCGTTACCACCTCACCACCCCGAACAGCGCCCTCGGCCGACAGCCGGCGACGCCCACACCAGAAAGAAGACCATGGCCGTCACCGTCTACTCCAAGCCCTCCTGCGTCCAGTGCACCGCCACGTACCGCGCCCTCGACAACAAGGGCGTCATCTACGACGTCGTCGACATCACCCAGGACGAGAAGGCATACGCCTTCGTTGCCGGCCTCGGCTACAAGCAGGCACCCGTCATCGTCACCGACGACGACCACTGGTCCGGGTTCAACCCCATGAAGATCGGCGCCATCCCCGCGGAGAGTGCACTCGTCGCGGCCTGATGGCCCGCCTCATCTACTTCTCGAACCCCTCCGAGAACACCCACCGCTTCATCGAACGACTCGGCCTCCCCGCAGACCGGATGCCAATCCGCGCCGGCGACAACCCGCTGACCGCAACGGAACCGTACGTCCTCATCGTCCCCACCTACGGGGCCCGAGCGGAACGGAAGATTCCCACCCAGGTTGCCCGGTTCCTCAACGACCGGGGCAACCGCTCGCTCCTCCGAGGCGTCATCGCCTCCGGCAACGCCAACTTCGGCGATGAGTTCTGCGCCGCAGGACACCAAATCGCCTCGAAGTGCCACGTGCCGCTGCTGTACCGGTTCGAAATCGCCGGCACACCCGAAGACCACACCCGAGTCCGCGACGGACTCACCCAGTTCTGGACCAATCAGGAGACCACCGCACCGTGACCACACCAACCCCCGTCGAGATCCCCAACGTCCGGTCGAAGGACTACCACTCGCTCAACGCGCTGCTGAACCTCTACGACGCCGACGGGAACATCCAGTTCGGCGCCGACAAGGAAGCCGCCCGCCAGTACTTCCTCGAGCACGTCAACACCCACACCCGCTTCTGGAACACGTTCGAGGAGCGCATCGACTACCTCATCGAGAACGAGTACTACGAGAAGGCGATGCTCGACCAGTACGACTTCGCGTTCGTGAAGGACCTCACCAAGCAGGCCTACGCCGTGAAGCACCGCTTCGAGTCGTTCCTCGGCGCGTTCAAGTACTACACGAGCTACACCCTCAAGTCGTTCGACGGCAAGCGCTACCTGGAACGGTTCGAGGACCGCATCGTCATGACCGCGCTCACCCTCGCAGCCGGCAACGAGAAGCTCGCCCGCGACCTCGTCAACGAGATGATCTCCGGCCGCTTCCAGCCCGCAACTCCGACATTCCTCAACGCCGGCAAGGCCCAGCGCGGTGAGCTCGTCTCCTGCTTCCTCCTCCGCGTCGAGGACAACATGGAGTCCATCAGCCGCGGCATCAACTCCGCCCTGCAGCTCTCCAAGCGCGGCGGCGGTGTCGCCCTCAACCTCTCCAACATCCGCGAGACCGGCGCCCCGATCAAGCAGATCGAGAACCAGTCGTCCGGCATCATCCCCGTGATGAAGCTCCTGGAGGACTCGTTCTCCTACGCCAACCAGCTCGGCGCACGCCAGGGCGCCGGCGCCGTCTACCTGTCCGCGCACCACCCGGACATCATGAAGTTCCTCGACACCAAGCGTGAGAACGCCGACGAGAAGATCCGCATCAAGACGCTGTCGCTCGGCGTCGTCGTCCCCGACATCACGTTCAAGCTCGCCGCGAAGAACGAGGACATGTACCTCTTCTCCCCGTACGACGTCGAGAAGTTCTACGGCATCCCCTTCGGCGACATCTCCGTCACGGAGAAGTACCAGGAGATGGTGGACAACCCCGCCATCAAGAAGACCAAGATCAGCGCCCGCGAGTTCTTCCAGACCGTCGCCGAGCTGCAGTTCGAGTCCGGCTACCCGTACATCGTGTTCGAGGACACGGTGAACAAGGCGAACCCGATCAAGGGCCGCATCAACATGTCGAACCTGTGCTCCGAGATCCTGCAGGTCAACACCCCGACGACGTACCACGAGAACCTCAACGTGGACGTCGTCGGCAAGGACATCTCCTGCAACCTCGGCTCGCTGAACATCGCCCTCGCGATGGACGGCGGCAACCTCGGCAAGACCGTCGAGACCGCCATCCGCGGCCTCACTGCCGTGTCGCAGCAGTCGCACATCTCCGCCGTGCCATCCATCGAGAACGGCAACGACCAGTCGCACGCCATCGGCCTCGGCCAGATGAACCTCGCCGGCTACCTCGGCCGCGAGCGCATCCACTACGGCTCCGAGGAAGGCATCGACTTCACCAACATCTACTTCTACACGGTGCTGTTCCACGCGCTGCGCGCGTCGAACCTCATCGCCAAGGAGCAGGGCGAGACGTTCGCCGGGTTCGAGGACTCGAAGTACGCGTCGGGGGAGTTCTTCGACAAGTACACCGACCGTGAGTGGAAGCCCGCCACCCAGCGCGTCGCCGACCTGTTCGCCAACGCCGGCATCGCCATCCCGGACCAGGACGACTGGCGCAAGCTCAAGCGCGCCGTCGCCAAGCACGGCATCTACAACCAGAACCTGCAGGCCGTCCCACCGACCGGGTCCATCTCGTACATCAACAACTCGACGTCGAGCATCCACCCCATCGCGTCGAAGATCGAGATCCGCAAGGAAGGCAAGCTCGGCCGGGTCTACTACGCCGCTCCGTTCATGACGAACGAGAACCAGGAGTACTTCCAGGACGCGTACGAGGTTGGCCCGGAGAAGATCATCGACACGTACGCCGCGGCCACGCAGCACGTGGACCAGGGCCTGTCCCTCACGCTGTTCTTCAAGGACACCGCCACCACCCGCGACGTCAACAAGGCGCAGATCTACGCCTTCCGGAAGGGCATCAAGTCCATCTACTACATCCGCATCCGCACCACGGCACTCGCCGGCACGGAAGCGGAGGGCTGCGTCTCCTGCCAGCTCTGACCTGAACAGGTCCCAACGGGGCGCCGGCATAGAGCCGGTGCCCCGTTCCCACCCCTCCACGACTTCAACCACGGAAGACACCGCATGACCGACGAGAAGCAGAACCTGCTCACCCGCCCCATCAACTGGAACAAGATCGACGACGACTTCGACCTGCAGCTCTGGAACAAGCTCACCGAGCAGTTCTGGCTCCCGGAGAAGGTGCCGCTGTCCAACGACGTCCAGTCGTGGGCGACCCTCACCGACGAGGAGAAGACCCTCACCATGCGGGTGTTCACCGGGCTGACGCTCCTCGACACCATCCAGGGCACCGTCGGTGCCGTGTCGATGATCCCCGACGCGCTCACCCCACACGAGGAAGCGGTGCTGACCAACATCTCCTTCATGGAGTCGGTCCACGCCCGGTCGTACTCGTCGGTGTTCTCCACCCTTTGCTCGTCCCGCGACATCGACGAGGCGTTCCGCTGGTCGGAGGAGAACCCGTACCTGCAGAAGAAGGCCGAGATCGTCCTCGACCGGTACCGCGGCGACGACCCGCTGAAGAAGAAGATCGCCTCGACCCTGCTCGAGTCGTTCCTGTTCTACTCCGGCTTCTACCTGCCGTTCTACTGGTCCTCGCGCGCGAAGCTGACGAACACCGCCGACCTCGTCCGCCTCATCGTCCGCGACGAGTCCGTCCACGGCGTCGCCATCGGCTACTGGTTCCAGCGGGCCCTGAAGCTGGAGACCCCGGAGCGTCAGGAGGAGCTGAAGGGCTACGCGTACGAGCTCCTCATGGACCTCTACGACAACGAGGTCAAGTACGCCGCGGACCTCTACGACAGCGTCGGCTGGACGGAGGACGTGAAGAAGTTTATGCACTACAACGCCAACAAGGCGTTGATGAACCTCGGCTACGACCCGCTGTTCCCGGAGAACATCACCGACTTCGACCCGGCCATCCGCTCCGCCCTCGACCCGACCGGCGGGGAGAACCACGACTTCTTCTCCGGCTCCGGCTCGTCCTACGTCATCGGGAAGACCGAAGCGACCGAAGACTCCGACTGGGACCTCTTCGACGAGGACTAGGCACCGTCCCGCGAGATCCGCGTTTCGCACAGGGCCAGTTGCTCTCCCAAAGGGGTATCTGCGCCACCCGCCCCGCTGTCACCACGACGGCGGGGCGTTCGGCGTTGCCGGCGACGAATTAGCTCACCGACCCGTGCCGGTTTCGCGTCGCCTGGTACAGGGTGACGATCACGAGGACGGCCGCGCCAAGGAAGCACAAGCCCGCCAGCGCGAGGCAGACGATGTCACCTGCATCGGGTTGCCATGCCATCACGTGGGTGTGGCACCGAAATCCCAGAGACGTTTTCGTGCAGTCCCCTTCGTAGACCAAGTCCTGGGCGAGCCCTTGCTGGAGCGCGGTGTATCCCAGGCCGAGGAGCACTACGAGCGAAGCCGTCCAGGCGAACATCACGCCGAGGGCCGAGGTGAGAGGCATCGTTGCGAGTGTCTCGCGCGCCGGCAGGGTTGTGACGGAACCGTCAACGGGACTGCGGGATGACGAACGTTCGCGGCGGCGTGCATCGAACTCCTGCCGGAGGGCCCGCTCATCAGCAAGCAGAGCCTCGGCGCGTTCGGCCGAGATAGGCGGATTGAGGCGCCGCCGCACCACCCTGTTGCGGACCTGCTGCGCGAAGCGACGAAAGTCCTCGTCCTCGGCAGCAAACGTCGGCTGAGCGTCACTCACCCCAGCACCATAGCGTCGCGCCGGCGGAGCGTTCGCTGTACCAGGGCACCAGATCGTGTCGCCCTCCGCCCATAGGATCAGCGAACCGACCAACACCACCACGGGGGAACGATGACGCTGGCCGACGACCCGAACACGCCGGAAGCGCTGCAACAGCGCATCACCGAGCTCGAGCACAACATCGCGATGACGCGCCGCGCGAAGGCAACCGCCGCCGCACGCGCAGCGCACCCGGACGTCTGGGCGATCGTCCTCAGCCCGCCGGAGGGCATCGAGGAGGTCTTCACCGGGATGCCCACCGACGACCAGGCGTGGCTCCGTGACCGCGCGGAGGAACTCGCCTCCAAGCCAGGCGAGCCCACCAACAGACTCCTGCTCACCGACGGCACCGCCGCCGACGATGCCGAACGCGCAGCCGCGATTGTCGCGCTCTTCCCCGACGGCTACTTCACCGACACTGTGGACGAAGTGCTCCCCGGCGTTCCGACCGCCGACGTACTCGCGACCCTCGGGTGGCCGGCTCTGACAACCGTCACGGACGAAGAAGCCGCTCACGACCGCGACGCCGTCGCAGATGAACGTAGCTACGACACCTACGCCGGCGCCCGTGAAAGCCTCGCCGACGCGCTCACGGCGACACTCAGCCTCGCCCGGACCCCCGGCGAGGACGAGGACCTGGTGGCCGCGGAACGTGAGCTGGAAGCGCTCCGCACGACACTGCGGACGACAACCGGGCTCGGTGTCACCAACCAAGTGCTGGAACTCTTCCCCGCCGCGACCAACTACACCGTCGGCTACGCCGGCACCGACGTCGTCCTCGTCGCAGTGGGAACGTCGAAGGGACGCGTCTTCTACATCGAGGACGACCCCGACGAGGCTCCGATGCTCGCCGTCGGAAGCAGCGTCGACCTCGACGGTGAAGACATCGACCTCTCCGCAGAGTGGTTCAGCCCACTCACGGGAGAGCGCATCACCCACGGCACCACCGTCGTGGTTGAGGACGTGTACCCGCGGGTCGGTGACGCTGCGACCCTCGATGAGCTGACTGCTCGCGGCCAGGTCAGCCGACGCTGGGCGCGGCACCTCGGTAGCCGCTGGCACAGCCTCGTGGACACCCGCCTCGCAGGCGGGGCCCGCTCCTGGTGGGAGAGCGACGTCACGACATTCATGGGCCTCGGCATGGGGGTGTTCAACAAAGCGATGACGAACCATCTGTGCGCCGTCGTCAACATCAGTCCATCCGAGAACACGGGCCTGCTCTCCGGATCCCGATACGCGCACCTCACGGAAGGCAAGCGTCTCGGCGGCCGCAGCATCGACGTCGTCATCGCTAACTTCGACGACGCCGACGAGTCATGGAAGGCTGTCGCAGCCGTCGAAGCGAAGTTCGGAGCGATGGTGCACGGCGACCAGGACTACTGCGCCGACAAGCACCACGGGCTCTACTCGAACCAGATCATCTGCTACCCGGCCGGATGCACCCACGACGACCTGTACGCGCCGAAAGAGGGCAGTGTCGGCGGTATCCCGTTCGTCTGGCTCTCCGACATGACCTCAACCGACGTCAGCGATGCACGGAACGCCATCCTGCCGACTGAAGTCGCGAAGTGGCCTCACCTTGAGACGCCGATGAAGTTGCAGCAGGAAGCCTCGAAGCTGTGGACGACCACGACCTGGACGACGCTCCGGAGCGCGGTCGCTCATGACCTCACCACCGCCGGCTTCGACCAGCCTGTCGTGACAGCGTTGACGCGGGCGCTCGAGAACCGCTGACGCCGACGTTGAACACCCCACCTGCTGCGATGCGGGTGGAGTGTTCGCGGTCTCGGGTGCTTACTTCCCGGTGGTGCCCTTCGGGATGACGGTGAGGGCTTCGCTGTCGCCGGGTCGGGCGCCGTTGACGCGCATCTTGCGTACGGCGTGGACTTCGAAGCCGTGCTTCTCGATGTTGGCCTGCCGGTCGAAGAGGAGCACGTCGAACTTAGCGGTGAGCTCGGCGACCCGCGTCCAGTAGGCCTCGTAGTCGAAGCCGTTGCCGTTGTACGCGGCCTGGGACCCTTCGTACGGCGGGTCGAGGACGACGATGACGTTGTCCCCGAGGGCGGCGATGTCAGCATCGGTGATGTCGAGGTAGGACTGGTTGCGCACGTCGGGCGCAAGTTCCCGCCACCGTTCGAGGGCGCGTTCGTAGGCGGGGCGAACGTGGAACTCGTTCTTCTTGTTCTTCGCCGGGTCCGGGCCGCCCTTCGCGGGGACGTTGTAGCCGTTCTTCGAGTAGCGGAACACACCCGAGTACGACAGCGACTGCAGCGCGTACGCGTGACGCCACCAGTCCGGCTCGGACCGCAGCCGGTAGTAGTCGGCACGCGTGAAGGTCTCCGGCACTTCCTGCTCGTCGAAGCGGGAGAGGATGCGGGCGACCACGGGGTCGAGGTCTACGAGGAGAGCCTTCGATGCGAGGTTGGCGGAGAGGATGGCGGAGCCAGCGAAGAGCTCCACGAAGGGGCGGCCGGCGAGGGGCTGCAGCGTCGGCAGCCAGTGGCGCTTGCTTCCCACGTAGGACGGCAGGAAACGGACGTCGTCTGTCATGCCGTGCCTATGCCGACTGCCGCAGATCAGCGGGTCGGTCTGGCACCGGCGGTGCCGTCAGAGGTAGTGCGTCCAGGTGGCGCCGTTCAGCAGGGCCGAGCGGTCTGCGTCTCGTTCCATCGCTGCGACGGACCCGAAGTGGGCGATGGTTCCTGCGCGACCGCCGTACGCACGGGCCTGGAGGATGTGCATGTACTCGTGGATGCAGACTGAGGCGACCCGGGCTGCCGGGATCCGGTCCAGGTCCACGTAGATGTGCTGCGCGTCGAGGTCGGTGCCGGCGTAGTGGCCCTGGGCGACGCCGGGGCCGTAGGAGACGCCGGTGAACCCGAAGCGGTCGAAGGTCTGCTGGGCGATGTCGAGCTTCGACGAGGTTGCTGGCGCCGCCTCCGGCTGCTGTGCCGGCGGTGCCGGTGCGGCGGCTGCGGCCGCGTGTTCGACGTCGGGTGACTCGACTGCCGCCGCTGCCGCCGGTTCCTGGCCCTTTGGAGCCGCCACCTCTGCGTCCTCGAGGCGATCCGTGTCGTCGTTCACCAGTCGTTGCGTCTCGACCACGGTGGCGACTTCGTCGGTCAGGGATACCTGGTCGAGCGCTCGGTCGAAATCACCCAACCGCCAGAACAGGACTCTGTCGATGTCGTCGCCGGTGTTCTGCCTTGCAGTTCTGCGGGCCGCGCTGCCCGCTTCGACCAGCGCGTCGCGGGCGCGACTGAGCTGCACGAGCTGTTGACGCAGGTCGTCCACGACCACCGGACTCGCCGTCGTCGTGTTCACGCCCGCAACCGCTTCCTGGCCCGCGGAGTGAGTCAGCCCTGCCTCTTGTGCGAGGTGCTCGCCAGCGGCGACGTCATCGAGCACACGCTGCAGCGCCACCTCATGCCGCGCGGCCGCGTCCTTCGCCTGACGGTCGACGAGCAGGCCGAGGCCGGTCAGGGACACCACCGCGGAAGCGACTGACACAGCTGCTGCCGCAGTTGTCACCCGATGGGCGGCGCTCTGACGTCTGGTCACGCCCGCATCTATGCGGCGTCGCGCAGAACGGACTCAACCAGCGGCGGACGGCTCCTTTCGCCGCATCAGTCGTGGTTGCCGGCGGCCGCCGACACCCCGATGACCGAGAGCGTTCCCGATGACCGCTGACACACCCGAACCGATCGGAACCCACGTTCCGGCGAAGGACTACTTCTTCGCTGAGGTGCTCGCCGCGCTACCCGAGCACCCGCATCTCGCCGCGTCAATCGTCGAGCAGGAACTCGCGCGGAAGCATCACCTCGCGAGCATCGCCAGCACCTGGCGGGAAAACGGGCACCAGTTCGACACCGGTGACCGCCCCGAGACGCAGTGGGAACGCTCCGGCGGGTTCGGCTACTGCGTCCGCTGCGGGCACCTCGTCCACAAGGAGGGACGGCTGTCCCGGCGGGCGTCCACCACCTGCTCACCTGCCCGCATAGAGCTCCGGCAGCCAACCCCGTCAGGAGCCCCCGCATGAGCACCATCACCACCACCGTCGACGTCGCCGCAGCCGACATCCGCGACGTCATCGGATTCGAGACCGGCACGTACCCGGTGCGCGACCAGTCCGACCGCATCTTCCGCGCCCTGCTGTCCGCCTGGGCCGCCGACAACGAAGCGCATGCGAACAAGATCCTCGCCGCCATCCCAGCCGGCCTCGCCTGGGCGACGCTGGAACTGCGGAAGCCGCAGGGCCTCGCGACGCTTCGCACCATGCTCGAGCGACTCGAGGACGACGGCGATGACGACTGACATCAAGCCAGGTCAGCCGTTCCTTGCACTGCGGCTGCCCATCCCGGTGGACGGGATGACCTACGTCAGCGAACTCGTCGAGCGGGTGTACGGCACCGGCACCACAACGATGCGCGGCGAAGGCGACCAGATCATCATCGCTGCACCGAAGGACGGATTCGGACCAGTTGTCCGCGACCCGATGCCGCCACTGACCCGGCCGGCAGACGAAGGGTTCAACGTCACCACGCTCGATGCCACCTCTGACCCTGTCGTGTGGGACATCGAGTCCTCCGGCCACGCACTGGCAGTGTTCGTCAAGTCGCAGCTGGCATTCCTCGACCTGCTGGACGCGAAGAACTACATCTCCTCGCAGGTCCGAGCCGGAGATGAAGTTGTCAGCGTCGTCCTGCAACGTGACGGGAAACCCACCCCGCACGAACTGCGTGAGGAGGCCGAGCAGCGGGAGCAGAAGCTCCGCCGCATCATCGCCGACGCGCGAGCAGCACTCGTCGCAGACGACCCAACCGCGGCGCTCGAGCGTCTCGGATCCGCGGAGTAGCAGTCCGCCGCGACCTCCGCCGCATCTGTGCCGGTCATGACCATCGCTCCACCACGCCCGACGGCCACCCTGCCCCCACGTCAGCGGGTTGGGGAGCCGAACCCCGGCCGGTGGAAGCCAGACCTGCGCAGCGAAGGTGACCTCGACCTCGCCGCCGACAGCCCATTCCGACGCCGATACGACAGCGTGCAGGAGAAGGTCACCGCCATCGTCGGTGTCCTCGACGACACGCTCGACCGGCTCTGCACGGATGACGGCTGGGATGACTTCGTCGACGCTGCCGCCCGGATGCCACGGATGTCCGCGAACAACCTCCGCCTCTTGCAGGAACAGATGCCGGACGTGTCCGACGTCGCCGACTTCAAGCAGTGGAAGGAGCGCGGACGCACCCCGCGCAAGGGGGCACAGGGGCTGCTCATCCTCAAGCAGGCGAAGGTGAAACTGCCGCTGACGGATCCAACCGGGGAGCCGATCCTCGACGCGAAGGGGCAGCAGCTCTACGACGAGCGCGCCACCGGTGAAACGACCGTCGGCACCGTCTTCGACATCTCCCAGACCGACGGGCCGGCGCATTCGCCGCAGATGCCGTTCCCGGACGAACGCATGTTCGCGGCAGCGTTCCGCGCGGTGACAGACGAGGAAGACCCGGAGGACGCCGTCACCGACGTCGCCCGGATGCGTCTCGACGTCCTCGGCGGAGACGACACGAACATCGAAGCGGAGACCCACGCAGTCGCAGCGGTCATCGCGCGCCGTTGGGGTGTCACCGAACCCATCGCCCCGTACTGGGCGGACCGGTCACCAGCCGCAGTCCGTGCGTCATCCATCCGGGTCTCACGAGTCGTGTCGCGCCTCCTCGGGACACCACTGCTGCCCTAACGATCAGCGCTCCTCAGCGAGCTCGAGGATGACGTGCGCGAGGAAGTCTTCGAGCGGGTACGCGACCCCCTCTCCGGCGGGGAAGCGGTCTTCCATCGCGGTCGACATCGTCCTCGAGCACCGGAACGTTGGCCGGTACAGCAACGCTGTGGGCTTCGACGTGCGGAACGCCACCACGGAGTTCGTCGCTGATGCGTACACCGGAGTCGACAGTGACTCACCCACGTACATGTGCGGCCGACCGCTGTCGTCGTAGCTGGAGGGCCCCGGGTACAGCTCCTTGTATCCGTAGGGGATGGCGTCCTCGGTGAGCATGAAGACACCCAGTGGCCAAGCCCGTGCCACACGCTCCGGTGCGAAGAACTCGTACTCGCTCTGTCGGAGTCGCCACGCGTCCAGCAGCGGGACGTTGAGGCCTCGAAGCTTCGCTACGGCATCCGCGAGGAGCTCGTCGAACACGACTTTCGCCTGATCTCTCAGCTCGCCAACCGTCGGTTCGTGCTTCGCCGGCGCCGCAGTCCGTGCTCGGGCGAGTGCATCGTCGAGGGCGCTCATGTCGGGCTCCGTCTCCACGGCGTCGGGTGTGCCGTGACGTCACCGTAGCGGCGGGCGAGGAGCTGTCGCTAGGCCTATTCGTCGTTGCGGCCGGCCCACGCTGCGGCGAGCCATTCGAGGTCGCGGGCGGTGTTCAGGACGGTGTTGAACCGGGGCCCGTAGGTGAGGATCCCGAAGTCGGTGTCCTCGTCGGGGAACGTGACTGTGCGGGACGACCCCTCGCAGGTGACGTTGATGTCGAGGCCGCGGTAGGTGAACTCGACAGTCGTGTCGGGGAGGACGTCGGCGAGGACGGTGAGGAGCTGGACTCGCTTGGTGATGATGTTCTGCTGCATGCCTGGCCTATGCCGGTCGGTCCGCGTCAGCTGGACGCAATCGCCACCCCTTCCCCTGTACATATATTCGGGATACGCTACCGACATGCCAGTGCCGAAGAGTAGTACCGCGAGTGGTCCCCGAACCCTTCTTCGCGACGTCGTCTACAAGCAGTTGCTCGACGCGATCGAGGACGGCACCCTCCTCCCGGGTGAACGCCTCAATGACGACGAGCTCACCGCCTGGCTGAGCGTCTCACGCACGCCGGTGCGCGAAGCGATCGCTCGTCTCGCCTCGGAAGGCCTGGTCGAGATGGCCGCCAACCGGTACACCCGTGTCGCGTCGCAGTCCGCCGACGCCTTCCGCGACGCCGCAGAGCTTGCGGACGCGATCCACAGCCATGCGCTCATTCAAGCGGGCCGCATCGACGCTGCCACCCGGAACGACCTGCGGAAGCGGGGCAAGGCCATCCAGGCTGGTATCACCGCGCATGACATCGACGCGTACCGCGAGCTGCAGGACATCCTCGGCGGCGTCACCGCGGCCGTCGGGAACCAGCTGATGGCGGACACGGAGCACGCCGTTCGCGGCCGCGTGAAGTTCCATGCCCCAGCCGCGGAGAGCGACATCGAGTGGGATGCCGCCGCGGTCCGCGCCGAGGCGGTCGGCGCGCTCTGACGCGACGCCGGCCGTCCCCAGGCAGGGACGGCCGGCGTCGCCGTGTGGCACCTACTCAGCGGTGACGAGCAGGTGCACCTGGTGGTCGAGACGGTCTGCGCGCGCCAGTTCACGGAGATACGCCTCCGTCGCTGCTTCCGCGACCTGGACCGGGTCGAGACCTTCGGTGTCTCCGTCGGGTGCGAACCCGTACGTGGTGTGGCCGCCGAGGATGGCACCGAGTTCGTCGAGTCCGTGACCGTTGTTGAGGAACCAGAGCTGTGCGCTGCTGAGCACCGCACGTTCGTTGGCGGCCTGCTCTGCCGCGGTCTGCACGGCGATCTGCAACACGCGGTTCTCACTGAGCACCGAGGTGAGCGCTGCGGTCACCGCGGCGGTCAGAGCGTCGCCCGCGAGGGCTGGCGCCGCGGCGGTCGCAGCTGCGAGGGCGGAGTCGAACGTGGTGGTGGGGAGGATGGTGCTCATCGGTGGTGGTTCCTTCTTGGTGGCGCCGCAGACTGCGGCCGGGTGCCCGTCGCCGCTGCCATGCGCACAGCTGACGGGGTGTTGCAGGGGTGTGGTCAGACGACTCGTGCGACGGAGGAGCCGCCGACCATCTCCACCTCGACGCGGTTCGGGAACGCGTCCCGCACCTCGGGGATGTGGGTGACGGTGAGGACGTTCGTCGTCTCCGACAGGCGGAACACCGCTTCGGTGGCGTCGATGATGCCCTTCATGTCGAGGGAACCCCAACCCTCGTCGAGGATGAACGTCTCGACGGGAGCGCCGGTGCCGCGGGCGATCGCTTCGGCGAGGCCGGTGCGGATGGCGAGCGCGACACGGAACTTCTGACCGCCGGAGAGCGCTTCGTAGGTGCGGGTGCCGGACGGCGTCTCGACGTAGACGGTGACCTTGTTGTCGGAGACGTTCTTCGCGCCGTCCTTCGACGCTGCGAGGCGGACCTGCATCTGACCGCGGGACAGTCGGTTCAGCGACATGTTGATGCTGTCGTTGAGCTGCTCCATCATGCCGGCCAGGACCATCGCGGGGATCCCGGTCTGCGAGAACGCCTTGACGAGGGTCTTGTACGTCTCCTGCTCACGCTCGAGCGCGTCGCGGTCCTTCGTCAGCAGATCGATGCGGACCTTCAACTCCCGGCGCTGGTTGATGGCTTCGTTCCGGCGGCTGCGCTCGGCGACGAGCACGTTGATGCGCTCACGGATCTCGTTGCGTCGGGTCTCCAGCTGCTGGCGTGCAGCGGCGACCTGCGCGACCTCCGCCGCAACCGCAGTGCGGGCGGTGGCGAGCGCGTTGGCGAGGTCCTGCTCATCTGTCGGGATGACGGTGTACTTCTCCACCTGCTCCTTGGCGTTCACCGCCTGGTGGTCGATGTCGGCCAGCTCCCGCTGGTGCGCCTTGTCGAGGCTGGCGACCTCGGCGTCGCGGGCGTCGTGAGCCTTCGCCTTCTCCTGGTCGGCTTCGGTGTCGAGGTCGAGCAGGACCATCTCAGCGTCACGCTTCGCAGCGGTTCGCTCCGCCTTCGCGGCGATGACGGTCTCCATCCGAGCCTGCTCCTGCGACGCCTGCTCGGCGGTGCGCTCGGCCTGCTCAGCGAGGGCGGTCTCCTGCTGCTGGTTGGCGGCCGCGGCGTTCATCGCCTGGCCCGCTTCGGACCCGCCGTCCTTCACGACGACCTTGCGCTCGGCGATGGAGGCGAGGTCCTGCTCGGTGAGGGTGATGAGCGCCTGAGCGTCTGCGGGGGAGAGGTGCTGGTTGCAGGTGAAGCACGTCGCGTGTTCCCCAGCAACTGACGTTCGCAGCGTCTCGAGACGCTTCGTGGCGTCCTGCTCGCGCTGCTTGAGGGCGTCCCACTCCGTCTTGAACGCAGCCCGGGTGCCAGCGTGGTCGGAGACCTGACGGCCGAACGCGTCGGCGTTCTGCCGGTGCTGCGCGGCCTGCTGGCGGGCGTCGGCGGCACTTGCGGTGACGTCAGCGAGTCGGCTCTCCGCGTCGGCGATCAGCGTCAGCGCCTGCGTGGCGGCCTGCTTCTGCGACTCGGCGGTACGGCGGGACGCGGAGGTCCGCTCGTCTACGGCGAGAAGCTGCGCGGTGAGGCGGGCATCCACCTGCGCGGTTGCCTGCTGATGACGCTGCACGGCGTCGGTACGGGTGCGGTCGAACCTGGCGACCTCGCGGTTCCACTCGTCGAGGAGCTGCACACGGCGGGCGTTGACGACGTCGTACGCTGCCTGCGCCTCGCGGACGCGGCGCTCCGGGTCGCCGGAGTTCAGGTCGGCGACCTCGGTGTTCACCTGGTCGAGGCGGGTCTGCTCCGTCGTCAGCGCGTCCTCGATGTCGACGTCGGACTGCTCTGCGTGTTCGGGGGTGTTCTCCGCGGACTGCTCCAGCGTGTGCTCGAGCTCAGCAATACGGCCGTTCAGAGCCTCGTGACGCTTCGCGAGCTCGGCGCCCTTCGCTTCGGCCTGCTTCTTCTTCTCGTCGTAGACGTCGAGGTCGAACAGGGCGGAGAGCAGCTTGAACCGGTCGCGGGGCTGCGCTTCGGGGAACTTCCCCGTCGCGCCCTGCTCGGAGATCCACGTCATCGTCGCGGCGTCGTAGTCCATGCCGATGAGTTCCGACAGCGCCTTGGTGACGTCGGCGTGCGCCTTGGAGACCAGCGGCCGCCACCCGGACGTGTTCGAGTCGTCCTTCACGGACAGGCTGCCCTGACCGCCGGCGCGGGCGCGGGTGAAGGTCCGGCCGATGCGGTACGTCGCTCCGCCGTGCTCGAACTCGACGCTGACGTGGGCCTCGGTGGTGCCGTCGGTGATGTAGTCCGCCTGCACGCCGGGGGAGGGGAACTTGGCGTAGAACGCGGCGATGATGGCGTGGACGATGATGGCGGACTTGCCGGCCCCGTTCTCGCCGGCGCCGACGAGCAGCGGGATGTTCGCGATGTCGATGCGCTGACGGTCGCGGTAGGACCAGAGGCCTTCGACCTCGATGCTCAGGATGCGCATGGGTTACTGCTCCAGCTTCTCGGCGGCGGACACGAGCGTGTCGATTGCGGTGTCGGTGAGGTCCTGCGTGGAACCCCAGGTGCGCAGTGCGGTCATCGGGTCCACCTGCTTCGGCAGCTGCACCCGCTCGGTGTCTATGCGCGGCTTCGTGCGGGTCTTGGTGTCTTCGAGGGTTGCGCCGGCGGCACGGATCGCCTTCTTCACGTCGGCGGGCACGGACCCTTGCCCCTCGGCGAGGTGGACCTGCACGAGTGCGCCTTCGGTGAGCTGGTCGATGTGGGACTGTGCGGCGTCGTCGGCGAGGTCGATGCGGGTCATCGTGCGCGCGGGGGTGGTGACCAGTTCGACGGTTGGGGTCATCCCGTCGAGGGTGACGAGGTTCCCGGCCTTGTGATCGGGCATGTCGGTGAACGTGAGGCGGTTTGGGGAGCCGGCGTAGTAGTACCGGTCGCCGAAGTGCTGCGGGGTGTGGATGTGACCGAGTGCGCCGTACTGGAACGGCATCTGGTCGAGGCGTGCCACGGGCAGGACCGGCTCGGCGAACAGGTGCGCCATGTCCTGCTCGGAACCGCGGCGGTGACCGTCAGCGACCGCGTCGATGCGGAGCCGGTCCACGGTGACGTGGCCGGTCATGATGAGCGGCTGGCTGCTGTCCGCCTGCTCGGCGAGGTCCTCGAGGGTCTGCAGTGCGTAGTCGGTGACGGCACGGTCACCGTCTGCGGGGGACAGGTCGTCCTTGCCGAGCATGGCGAGGACACGGTTCTTCGACAGCCACGGCAGCGCTGCCACCTGGGAGCCGTCCGGCAGGCGCAGCAGCTCCGGCTTCGATGCGATGAAGACCTGCACGCCGACGGCGCGGAGCATCGTCGCGAGGGTGTGGATGACGGTTCGGTGGTCGGTGGGGACACCGGTGACGTGGTGGTTGCCGTCGATGATGACCAGGGGGATGCCGGCCTCACCGAGGGGCTTGTAGGCCTCGAACACCAGCAGCAGTGCCTCCTGGCTCGGGCGGCCGCCGTCGGTGAGGTCGCCGGCGTCGACGAAGAAGTCGACCTGCTTGGCGATGGCCTGCTCGACGAGGAACGACAGGACGGTGAAGTTCGACTCCCAGAGCGTGTTCAGCCCGGTGGCCGGGTTCGTCCGACCGTGGGTCGTTGCGTCGAGGTGGACGTCGCCGGTGTGCATGAACGAGGTGGTCATGCATTCTCTATGCGCGGACGGGACGCGATGCTGGGCGGAGCCGGTCAGGCCGCACGTTGCTGGCCGAGCGCACGCGCTTTCTGCCAGACGTGGCGGGACATGGCGACGCGTTCCACCTCAGCGTCGAGGGAGTTGGTCGCCTGCCGCGGGTGCTTCCGCCACTGGTAGAAGACGTCGTCGACGATGAGTCCGCGGTGCCGCTCGGACAGGCGGGCGAGGAGACCGATGTCTTCGATGGATCCGTCAGGGTGCCAGCCGCCGATATCGCGAACGAGGAGGGTGCGCATCGTGAACGTGTGGGTCAGTGCGACGAAGTACCGCTCCGGCGAGCCCCATTCGTCGAGGAGGCGCCCTGGCGGGTAGGCGCCGGCACGGGCGGGTTGTTCCCAGCGTCCGGCGACGTTGCCGTTCGGCGCCATGTCGGCCATGTGTCCGCCGATCCAGCCGAGGCGTGGGTCTTCGTTGAGAGCCTGCTCGCGGGTTTCCACGCTGGCTGAGGGAAGTACGTCGTCGTCATCGAGCGTGCAGACGTACGGAGTGGTGATGCGTTCGAGCGCGCGGTTGCGGGCGGCTGCCTGCCCGATGTGTTCGATGGACCGCAGGACGGTGATGCGCGGGTCGTTCAAGAACTCCGGGACCGGGTTCTGCGGCGCGTCGAGGACGACGAGCCATCGGAAGTCCTGCTGTGTCTGCGCCTGGAGGCTCCGCCATGCCTCTTCGAGGTACCCGAGCCGGTACGTCGGCAGCTGCGTGCAGGTGATGATGGTCGTCTTCGCCATGAGGGCCTTCCGTCGGTGACGGGGAGGGACATGCGACGAAGGAGGTGACGTCAGGCGGCCGCGGCTGGTGCTGCTGACGGGTGCCGGCGTGCGGGCTTCTGTCCCGCGGGCCAGAACTGCCGCCAGGTGACGTTGGTGACGGTGAACCCTTCCGCTTCGAGCAGCGCCACCATGCCGGGTAGGTGCGCGGCGCCCCAGAGGAGCGCAACGTCCGTGCAGGCGCTCAGCGCCTGGGTGATGGCGTACCGGTTGCGTGCGTCGAGGACGTCGAGGTCGTTCGATGTCGCCTCGACGTCGAAGAGCGTCAGCCGGCCGGTTCTGAGCAGCCATGCGGCGACGGGGCTGGCGATCAACGCGAGGAGCGCCACCGAGATGAGCTTCCGCGTTGTGGTCGAACCGAGAGCGAGGTCCGAAGGCAGGTCATGTCGCTGCCAGGACGACGGGTACGTCAGCACGCGTTGTGTCTTCCAGCCGCACACTCCCCTGAGCCAGAGGGACACGGACCGGGTGACGACGCGCATGAGGCTCAACCGCGCTCGGTTCCTCATCCCGCGCACATCAGCTGAGCCGACACCTTCGCAGTGGATGAGTGTTCCGGCGTCCTCGAGGGCGTCTAGTTCGGCTTGCGTGTCCTTCCAGTACTGCTCCGGGCCCACATGCATGACACCGACGAGGGTGATGGTTCGGTGCGCCCTGGTCAGCGTGATGGTTGCGAACGCGTCATCCTCACGGACGACCTGGACTTGTGTGCTCATGACGCCCCTATGCACGAGGCGATGAGTCGCCCGGGTACGACGAAGCCGCTCCGACGGCGGGGTGCTGTCGGAGCGGCTCCGGGCTGTGTGGGGCTACGAAGCGCGGCGGTTGGCCCAGTGGTTGCCGCCGCCGGAGCGGGAGCCGCCGACACCGGTGTTGCCGCGGCTGTAGCCGCCGGAGCGGCCCTTGCCCTTCATGTTCTTCACGGCGTCGGGGTTCGTCAGCGTCTCTTCACGCTTCTGCTTCTCGGAGAAGCGGTGCGCCTGCGCGTTGCGGTAGAAGTTCGCCGCGTACTCGGGGCGGGCGAGAGCGTTGCGGTACCGGCGGACCCAGTCGAGGCCGGCGGGGTCGAGGTGCCGCTTCGCTCGGGTGACGGCGACGTAGGCGAGCATCATCGCCTCCGGCGTCATCTGCTCGAGGTCACCGGTCTCCTCATCGAACGACGGGATGGGGAAGTCCTCCGCGATGCGGACGTGGTGCCACTCGAGACCCTTCGCGACGTGGACGGTGGACACGGTGGTGCGCGCCTGGTCGGCGGGCACGCACGCGTCGATGGCGGAGACGATCTTGTCTGCGCCGTACTCGTCGACGAGGTTCACCAGCGGTGCCAGGTCAGCGCCTTCGTCCTCCTGGACGTACTCCTGCACGGCCTCCCACGACTTGAACGTGTCGAACTCCGGGTGGGAAGTCCAACCGCGTTCCTGCAGGTCGAGGGCGGCCTGCGCGAGCTGGTGCATCTGCTTGGCACGGTTCTGCCCGGCGATACCCACGGTCACCCCACGCTGGTGCGCGTCGATGACCTCGGCGATGGCGCCGGCGTTCGTACGGCAGAGGACACCCTCGGCGACACGGTTGTAGGTGGCGTGCACCGACGAGGCCTTGTCCATGCCGCGGACGCGCAGCGACGCGTTGAGGAGGTCGAGCCACACGTTCGCCTCATCGGCGATGGCGGGCCCGAACCGGAACGACTGCGTCAGCTGGAACGTGTCCCCACCGAACGCGTCCATGGAGTCCGTCGCACCACGCCAGCCGTAGATGGCCTGCGACCGGTCGCCGACGGCGATGAGCTGCGTGTTCTGCTGGTTGTGGAGCACGTCGATGAGCAGCGGGTCGGAGTCCTGCGCCTCGTCGAGGAGGATGAAGTCGTACGGCAGCGTCGGACGGGAGAGCTGCCAGAGCTTGACGTAGTAGTCGTGCTGGAACGGCAGGACACCCTCCGGGTGGATGACGTCGAGCCAGAACTTCTTCGCGTACCGGGCGACCTGACGCTGCAGGTCAGCGGACTCCGCGCCGCTGAGCAGCAGCTGCAACGGCACGGGAACCATGCTGTCGGTGATCTCGTCAGCGGCGGTGCGGCAGAACGCGGAGAGCGTCTCGCGGACGAGGCGCATCACGACACGCTTCGACACGGACTGACCGCCGACGCGGATGTTCGCACGCAGGCCGAGGTGCTCCGCCTGGTCGGCTTCACGCATCCGCTTCTTCTCGTCGAGCTTCCAGCGGAGCTCCGACGGCATCGACGCCCACGCGAGGGAGTGCGCCGTCTTCGCACGGATGCTGGTGCCGCGGAACTTCTGGTCCGCTTCGAGCTGCACCGACTTGTTGAACGCCAGGTACAGGCCGGAACGGCCCTGCGCGGCGTCGGCGAAGAACCGCAGCGTCGACGTCTTACCGGTGCCGGCTCCTGCCTCGATGGTCAGGTTCCCGCCGTTGCGGAAGCCGTCGATGGCTGCCTGCTGCTCCTCGGTGGGGTTGTACGACATGCGGGTCCTCGTCTCCTGTCGCGAAAGTGTCGCCACCCCTATGCGCGGACCGGAGGCAAAGCCGGGGTCGCTACGCCTGGAAGGAGAACAGCGGGGAGTTTCCGGGCGCCGGTTCGAGTCGTTCCCGTTCGGTCCAACCGACGCTGGACCAGAACTCGTCGGCGTGGGAGAACGCGATGATGAGCCGTCCCGGGTACCGCTTCACGGCCTCGGCTACGACGGCTGCGCCGATGCCTTCTCGCCTGCGATGCGTGGCCACTTCGAGGTACCAGAGGTCCACGACAGGCGTTGAGGTGTCGATGCCGCGGAACCGTGCATCGAGGATCCGCTGGGGTTCGAGTTCGACGCGTGCGACCTCGGTGCCGTTGAGGACGCCGATGTACCGGTCGAAGGACGCCGCCTCGGCGATGGTCTCGCCATCGGCGGTCCACCCGATGGTGTCGTACTGGTTCTCAGTCTCTGGGTCCCAGGCGGAGCCGTAGTCCTGGGCGCGGAACACCTGACGGAGTTCGATGGTCACGGCAGTGGCACCTCTGCGTGCTTGGCGCCCACATGGATGCGGAGGTGGTCGCCGGCGCGGACGACGGCGGACGGTTTCTTCGGCACCGGGTAGGTGCGTGCGGTGCCGGTGCTGGTGTTGACGATGTGGACGCTGCCACCGGTGACCCGAACGATGTGGTTGGGCAGCGGTAGCGGTTCTCCGCGAGCGCCAGCGGTCTCGTGCACTGGGGTTGGGCTGGCTTCCGAGCGCGCAACCGTAGTACCGTCCGACGGCGGCCCGACAGTCAAGATGCTGTCAGTGACGGATACGACAGCATCCGCGGTCACTCCGACGCGGCCGCCGGCGGCTTCGCCGAGCGTTGTCATGCTGCCGACTGTCGTCCACAGCCGGCTCACCTCACCCGCAGTGGTCACATCGGCATTGAGGCCGTAGGCAGTGGACACCGTGACACCGTCACGGGTCAGTCTCGCTTCGTAGATGCTGTCGTCGGTGATCACGCCGAGCTCGTCGTGTAGCGACGCGGCGAGCCGCAGGTGTGCCGGCTTGCCAGCGTCAGATGACCAACGCACAGCGACGCTCCGCTCGGTCAGGTCAATGGCTGCCAGGTGTGAAACCGCCTCGCTGGTGGTGAGGTCTTCGCGGAGCCGGAGCTGCTTCGCTAAGCGTCTCACCTTCGCCGGTGTCGCGCCTCGAGGCCACGCACCGGACGGGAACACCTTCGGGGGCATCCGTCGTCCCCAACCGGAACCGTCCGGGTGGAGCAACCAAAGGTGCGATCCGGCGCTCATGAGCAGGCGGTCATCGGTGACGTCGTAGTCGGCTCGGAGCGGGTACTCGAGGGCGTTCTGGTTCCCGTCGTAGACGCCGACGAGGTTGACGTCGACGATCAGTTCCCCGCCTTCGCGGTACACGCGGAGGTGTTCGTCCTCATCGAGCAGGCACACCCAATCGCGGTCCGCCCCCACAGTCCAGGATTTGACAGGTGCTGGCAGCGGCACTGTCGCCTGCGGCTTCCCATCCCGATTGAACACAGCCGCAGTCCATACCGAACGAAACTCTGCGACAGGACGCTTCATCGTCAGAAGCCACGTTGTGTGTTTCGTGCCCAGCATCCGCGCCTGCCCCGCTGGACGAAGCATCTGTGGGGTCGGCAGGAACGTCGGTGCCGGCTCTGGCACTCGGCTGAGCGCGACCGAGAACTGCGGGCTGTCGTACATGTCCGGGCCGGCAACCCGCGGGTGCGTGTTCAAGTCGATGAGGAGTGGCTCCTCGTCGGATAGCCGAAATCCCGAGGGGATTGGCGTCTGCTCGGTTGGAGGCGCTGTCGCTGGCGCATCGGTTGCGGGGCGCAGCGTCTTGCCGTCGTCAGTGAGGACGCCGGCCTTCACCAACCACTGCACCGTGTTCGAGAAAGCGCGACCGTCAAGCCTGGAGGCCGCTTTGACCGAGGCGCGGTCGGCCGACTCGGCGGCAGCAGCGAGTACCGCTTTCATGTTGTCCCGCAGAGTGAGCACTCGGCTGTGTGCACCGACGGCGGGACTGTTCGGAGCTTCGGAGATCTTCGCAAGCAGCGCGTCGGTCTCCTCCTCGGGGTGCAGCGCGGCGGCGGCGAGTGCGGCAGGGGAGAGCGCATCGAACGGACCGGCGGGCACTGCCTCTTGGTTGGAGAGCCAGCTGCTGAAGTACGTCAGCGCTCCGGGGAGCAGGCGCGCGGCCTCGGCGTACCGCCGCTGCCAAAGGAGAACCATCAGCTGCTCGTCTCCGGCGACGACGAGCGCCTTCGTTTCGAGGGTGCGCAGTCGCTCCATCTGCTTCCCCAGCCACGCGGGGTTCGCTTCTGCGAAGCTGCGAAGGTTCCCGTTCCGCGCGACCTCATCCGCGGACCCGTCGCCGTTCACAGCTCGCAGCAGCCGCACGTACTCCGCCCACAGTTCGTCATCGACTGCGTCCGCTCCACTCACACGCTGAACCTACCGGCCTCCGCCGTCACCCAAACGCTGCCGGACGGCCGACCGGATCGGGGTCGCCGCATACATACCGGGCATGACCGCAGACACGTACTTCCGCAATGGCCAGGCGGGCATCCCTGGACACCCTGGCAAGTTCGCCCCACAGCAGCACGACGCCGGGACCAGCACTCTCGTAGCTCCGGGTGGCATCTCCTCGCAGCGTGCCCGCGCGCTCGCCGCGGAGCTCGAGACCGAGCTGAACGAAGCGCAGGTCGGCCAGTTCAACGCCATCTCCGATGTCGAGGACGGCCGCGAGTCCGGTCGTGCACACGCACTCGCG
Organism: Curtobacterium sp. MCSS17_016; assembly: GCF_003234255.2. Classification (NCBI taxonomy): domain Bacteria; kingdom Bacillati; phylum Actinomycetota; class Actinomycetes; order Micrococcales; family Microbacteriaceae; genus Curtobacterium; species Curtobacterium sp. MCSS17_016. The sequence continues at coordinate 240,271 of NZ_CP126255.1, read as the reverse complement.
GAGACGTACGCACGCCTGCTGTTCGACGAGGACAACTCGTTTGACTTCGCCGGTGAGGGCGAGACGCTCCTGAACGAACGTCACAACGGCGACCGTTCCTCCTTCGACCTTCCCCTCGACGTCGACGGTCGCAAGCGCGACGCGGCCGTCGAGTACCTCCGGGAACGCGCCAGCAAGGCGTATGTGCTGGCCACCTCCGGTCAGGAACCCCGCGACGTCGCAGCGTTCCACTCCGGTGAGTACGAAGTGCTCGAAGCCTGGGCTGAGAAGGTCGAGGCGGCCTGATGGCCGACAACACCGTCCGCCGCGGCGGCACCGGCAAGGACCGTACCCAGTTCGGCACCCACACCCGCAGCGAGGCGGGCGCCGGCCTCGGCGGCGAACAGGGGACCCCGTCGGCTGCCCCCGAGGTGCCGGCCGCCCGCGTCGAGTACGACAAGGCCCGCAACGCGCGCACCACCGCTGACGAACTCGCTGTTCTCGCTGAGTCGAAGTCGGACGTGGTCCGCCTCGAGGTGGCGCAGAACCCGAACGCGTCCCCGGACACACTCCGTGAGCTCGCCACCTCCAGCGAGGATCTGGTCCGTGACGTCGCTCGTCAGAACCCGGCGTACGAGGCCGGCACCATCGGCGAGCGTCTCGGCATCGCAGTCACGAAGCTCCGCCGCGGCGAGCAGCCGAACCGCCTCATCGACGGCTGACCTCACCCTAGGATCGTGCCGATCGCACCGTTCGCGATCTGTCCGCGCATAGGTGAGTCAGACGAGCAAGCTGCCAGGGGCAGTGGCCGGCGCACCTCCTTACTCAAAGGACCCTCCGGCCATGTTCGACAGCAAGGTTGACCTCGACCGCACCGCCTACCAGGTGCTCGGCGTCTCTGAGGACGCCTCGCACGACGACATCGTCAAGGCGCACCGCGTCCTGATGCGGAAGTTCCACCCGGACATCAACCCGGACGCCGACCAGGACCAGGCGAAGGCCATCAACGAGGCGTTCGACAACCTCAAGAACGACGAGGCCCGCGCTTCGTACAACCTCGCCCTCCGCGACGCCCGCACCCCTGCCGCCCCGGCAGCCACCACGGAGCCGATGTCGGCCGAGGACCGCCTCTTCGTCCGCGACGAGTCGTACGTCCCCGCCGGCGAGGTGTTCGACTTCGCGCAGACCGGCACCGGCAAGCGTGCGTTCAACCGCCGCACCAACGTCCCCGCGACGAAGGCGCAGCTCATCGTCCGCCTCGCCGCCGTCGCCGTCATCATCGCGTCGCTGTACTTCCTCCTCCCGAACTCGGACACCACCGGCCCGGTCGCGTTCACCTGGCTGTTCCCGGTCGCGGCGACCATCGCCCTGTTCAAGCAGAACTTCGTCCTGGTCGCCGGCGTCCTGTTCGGTGCGCTCATCTTCCCGCTGTCGCTCACGGGCATGGGCTTCTTCACCTGGTTCACCAACGGCCTGGGCGTCGCCCCGTTCATCGCGATGACGGTCATGACCGCCGCGTTCGGCACCATCTACGCCACCATGAAGAAGGCGTAACCGAACACACGAACGACATCGAGCCGGCAGCTTCCCGCTGCCGGCTCGTTGTCGTTTCGGGGCATAGGAGACGGCAGAGCTCGCACCGACCGAAGGAACCTGCCGTGCCGTCTGCTGTCCTCCGCACCCTCCGCGCTTCCGAGCCCGGCGACATCATCGTCTTCACCCACGGCGAGGTCGTCACCGACGTCTGGTACCGCGACCACCGGCCCGACCGAGCCCCGTTCATCAACACGCTCCCCATCGACGCTACCTCCCTCGCCGCCAACTTCAGAGGCTGGACCGCCGGGCCCGCGGCGGAAGCGTTCGTGGAAGCCGCTACCGACGGAACCGTCCACTTCGTCGAGGACAGCGCAGGCGAACTGCTCGTCGGCATCCGCTGCTACGGCGAGTGGTGGGAGAGCGTCCCGAAGCCGTACCCCTTCACGCTCGAGGCCCTCCCATGGGGTCCGGATGACGTCCTCACCGCAACCGACGAGATCACCCTGCACCGGCAGCTCCTCCGCACGATGAGCCGCACCGCGCACCTCATCCGTCCCTGAATCCGCCGCATCTCCTTCGACGTCCGCGCACGAGCACAACCGAAGGAGCGTGACCGCCCATGATGGGAGGCCACCACGCCATCACCGGCGCCGCCGCATGGATCGCCGTCGCCGGCAGCGCCCCGTACCTGACCACCGGCCTCGACCCGGTCGGCACCGTTGGCGTCTTCACCGGAGCGCTCGTCTGCGCCGGAGCGGCGCTTCTGCCGGACGTCGACCACCACAACGCCACCATCGCCCACAGCGTCCCTATCGTCGGCTCCCTCGTTGCTGGCGCCGCAGAGGTCGCCTCCGGCGGTCACCGCCACTTCACCCACGGCCTCCTCGCCGCAGTCGTTACCTGGTTCGGCGCACAAGCACTGAACCTCGCCACGATCCAGACGGAGCACTTCGGTGAAGTGCAGGTCGGCGCCGGCCTCGCCACCGCAGCGCTCATCGCCTTCGCGGTCAAGGCGATGAAGCTCGTTCGCGGATCCTGGGTCCTGCCGTGGCTCATCGGATTCGCCATCGCCGCAGCGGTGCTCCTCTGGTCACCGCAGCAGATCGCGTGGCTGCCCGTCGCCATCACCCTCGGCTACGTCGTCCATCTCCTCGGCGACGGACTCACCACCGCCGGCATGCCCTGGCTGTGGCCCTGGCACCCGAAACCGCCGCTGTGGTGGCAGGGCATCCCTATCCTCAACACCATCTGGAAGCCGAACGGCTACTTCGCGCTGCCCATCCTCGGCAACGCCGGCTCCTTCCGCGAATGGGTGCTCTGCGGCTTCATCAGCGTCTACTGCCTGTGGTGCCTTGCTTTTGAGGGCTTCTGGGCCTTCGGCATCAACCTCACATCGCTGTTCCGTTGACACTTCGTCCGTGCTGGCCTGACCTTGTCCGGCGCGGTCAGACGACGGGGAGGATCCGCAGCGTCTGCGTCTCCGGTTCGAAGACGGCGGCGGAGCGGCTGAACCCGTTGCAGTCGAGGATGATGCTGCGGGTGTCGAACGCGTTGCCGGTGTGGTCGTGGAACGTCTCGGTGGTGTCGAGGAACAGGTGGTAGTGGCCGGAGATGACGACCTTGGGCTTCACTTGCTCGACGCCGCGTTGGAACATCTGCTGCCCCATGTCGGCGTACATGAGCCCTTCTGCGGTCCAGAAGCCCTGGTTCGGGTACAGCTTCGCTGCGAGCGCTTGCGTGCGGGGCGCGTCGTGGGCGAGGAGCACGTCTACCGGGTCGGTGCCGAGCCGGTTCAGGTCGTCTTCCGTGATCTGCTCTTCGGGCCACCAGGAGCCGCCGTGGCCGTCGACGGGTGGGGTGCGGCGGCCCTTGTCGATGCTGTTCGCCCCGCCGAGGCTTGCGACGACGGTGCCGGCGGTGGTGTGTCCGCGCCACCCTCGGGGGAGCCAGATGATGCGGTCGGTGAGATGCCGGTACCCGTCCTCGTCTTCCGGGTAGTGGCGGTTCAGCGCCGCGTACCCTTCGTGGTTCCCGCCGGTGACGTAGAGGTACGCGTCGGCTTCGGCGAGCACCTTCGTCAGTCGGTTCAGGTCGTTCCGTTCCTGCGGGGAGCCGTGCCAGACGAACCCAAAGTCGCCGAGGACGTGGACCTGCTTGACGCCAGCGGTGAGGAGTTTCGTCAACGCCTTCTTCGTCCAGAGGAAGTCCTTGTGCGGGTCGCCGAGGACGCCGAACGCGGTGTTGACGGCGGTGTGGTCGGTCATCGGGAGGGTCCTGTCTCAGATGGGCGGAAAGTCTCGAGCGCGTCGCGGAGGATGTCGGGGTTCGGGTGGGCCGGTTCGAAGATGACGTCCTCGATGCCGTCGTTGACAACCGCGTCCACCTCGTCCATATGCGCGGTGAGCGCCTGGAAGGGAGCTCCTGGGAGGCGGTGCAGCTGGTCGTCGTTCTCCGCAGTGAGGATGAGGTGCACACCGTAGTCGTACCCGACGACGCCGATGTACCCGAGGTTCACCGCGATGCTGTGCTTCTTCGAGACGGTGTCGTGGTCGTCGCTGCTGCTGTCCACAAGGAGAGTCTCAACGCCGAGGACGGTGAGGTACACGCTGGGGTCGTCGTCGCTGGTGCCGTGCCGTCGGCGCCTGGCGACCTCGGCGAAGACCGTGTCGATGGTGGACTTCGCGTCATCGAGGGTGATCGCGGTGCTGGTCAGATGGTTCGCTGCGAACTGCATCGCCTTGCCACGGCCGAGCAGGTCGATGAGGTGCGCGGTGTGCCCGTCGTTGAGGACGGCACCGAGGACTGCGCGGACCGGGTCCTTCACCCGGTTCGCGGGCCCGCAGACAACGAACGTGTGGTCGTTCTCGGGCCGGTAGGCGATGGCCTTGCCGCTGCGGAGGCGGCCGAAGGGTGCCGTGGTCATCTGCTGGGTCTCCTCAGTCGAACAGGTCGTCCCACGCCGTGACGGGGGTCCGCACGGGGGTGGAGTCGAACAGGTCCTCGTCAGCAGGCGGGGTCGCGGCGGGGGCTGCTGTCGGCTCAACAGGAGCAGATGCGGCGGGCTGCGGCGCCGGCGCACCGGCCTGCGGCGCTGCTGCGGAGGCTGATTGCATGGTCGGGGTTCCGGGTGGTGCAGTGGCGACCATGACGCGGATGCCAGCTTGTGCGAGCACCGCGGCGACGAGAGCGCCGTTGGTGTGGCCGGTGCGTGCGGTCTCGTTGACGTCCGCGCCGACCCAGAGGACGGTGTCGGTGCCGGGGTGCTGCGTGACGGCAGTGAGGGCCGGCTGCAGCTTCCACCAACCGAACTGGTCCGTCTCCGTTGTCCGCTGCGCGGGGAGGGGGATGACGGTGCCGTACTCCCAGAGACGCTCCTCCGGTGCGTACGCGGCGTCGAGGAACATCAGCACCCCAGGGGGTGGGGTTGGCCGTGCAGGGGTGGCAGGCGCCGACTGGGCATCCTGCTCGAACAGGTGCTCCGGCAGGTGGTTCGCTGGGGCGGACGGCGGCGCCTGAACGCCAGGTGCCGCTGGTGGAGCCGCCGACGGGACGTCGGGTTCGAACAGCGCTGACAGTGGGGCGAGCTCCGGTGCGGGTGCAGGAGCGGTGGGCTGTTCGACGGGAACGGGGATGCCGCGCTCGTCCGGTACAGCGTGCACGTGGTCGTACACGGGGGCCTCCTCGGTGATGGTGGTCTCTAGGGGTGGTTTCTCCACGGCCGGTGGTGTCAGGTCGGCGGGTTCGTCGTCGGTGAACGCGTCGAGGTCGTCGAGGCTGAACTCAAGCTCGGCAACCTTCACCTCCTCGGGCACGCTGTTCTGCGTCGGCGGAGTCCGCGGCGCACGCTGCACCGGGGCGGACTGGTCCGTCGGCTGCTTCGGCAGATACGGAGTGAGGTCCAGACGGCTGTCCTCCGGGAGCGGCGGACGTCGCTGCATCAGCTGCGCCTTCAGCTCATCCTGGGAGGCGTACCAGACCTGGATGGCGTTCGCGGTGCTGGTCAGCGGCTCGTACAGGCCGCGACCCTTCGGCACGTCGCCGCCGAGGTCCGGAGCGTCCTGGAACGCGCGGAGCGCCGACGCACGGTCGCCAGCGGACGTCTTCCCAAGGAGGGTGCGAGCGAGGTTCGTGTTGTGGGTGGGGATGAACCCGGCGGCGAGGAACAGGTGCGACTCGTCGATGACGGCGATGCATCGGGTGGGTTCCGTCGGCAGGGTGGTGATGCTGACGATGCGGTGCCGGAGGTCATCCGCGGTTGCCCGGGCGGCGTCAGCGTCGTTGCCGGCGAGACGGAACACGGCGACGTCGGCGCGGAACGTCAGCGTCGTCTGCTGCCCGTCGAACGGCACCTTCACCCCGACGCTGCGGAGCAGTTCCGTCGCCGCGGCCGCCAGCGACGTCGTGGCGACGTCGAGGCGGTACGCGCCGTTTGCGGCTGTGCCGGCGTGGTCCATCAGCCCCTGCAGGAGCGCCAGACGCTGCGGCAGGGAAGCTCGGAGGTACTCAGCGGGGATGCGGTCCCGGCCGAGGACGCCCATCTGTCGCAGCAGTGACCGCAGCCGCGACGGTGGCTTCAGCGTGCCGGAGGCGAGGGAGACACCGAGCACGTATGGCGCGACGGGCAGTTCCGCGTCCGCTCCGTCGAACGGAGTGATCGTCCGCACCGTCCACTGACGGTCGTCGAGCGTTGCAGCGATCTCTTCGGTGGTGAGCACCTGCGTCTGCTCCGGCTGGTCAGCAGCGGACACCTCCCACCAGTGGCCGGAGCCGGCCTTGATGCGCTGCCCGTCGTCGAAGGCAACCTCGAGGACGGTGTTGTCGCTGAACACCTCCGAGAACGACACGATCGGCGTCACTCCGCCGTTGGGCGTGTAGAGCAGGTCGCCGACTTCGAGGTCTCCGTTGCGGGCCCAGCCGAGCGGGAACTTCTCCGACACCGGTACCGGCAGCATCGTGTCGAGGGTGAGGTCCTTGAGGTCGTTCGCGCCGGGGATGCTGTCGAGCATCTTCGCGGTCAGCTTCTGCGTACCGAGCAGCAGGTGCACACCGGCGGACCGCGCCTCACGGGCGATCTTCCCGGCGATGACACCGATGTCCGTCTTCGCACGGTTCGACGCGATGATGGCGTCGCGTTCCGCGTCGATGTCCGGGTCGTCGGTTGCCGGCGGAACCTGGTCCTGCCCCATCAGCGACGTGAACTCGTCGATCATGACGAAGATGCGCGGCGGCGGGTTGTCCAGGTCGGAGAACGAACCGACACCGTGCGCGGCGTTGACCTGCTTCCGTTCCGTCACCTGCTGGTAGATGGCGCGCATGACGGCCGCCGCTTCGTGCGGGGTGGACGCAAACGCCTGCGCGTGCTCCTTCGCGAACATGAAGTCCGCGCCGCCCTTCACCGGGTCGATGACGTACAGGTCCGCGCCGTGCACGAGCGCACCGTAGAGGAACGCCTGGGCGAGCACGGACTTGCCGGCGCCGGTGACACCGGCGAGGAGGATGTGCGGGTTGTCCTTCGGGTCGAAGACGACCGGTTCGCCTTCGATACCGGAGGCGAACGGGATGCCGTCGGACTCGTCGATGAACGCCCAGTCGAAGCCGACACCGGTCGGCAGCGGGTTCTCCCGGGAGACGAGGATGCGAACGTGGTCGGCGCCGTCGGGGGCGTCACGGACCTCGACGAACACGTTCGCGGTCGCAGTGATGAGCTTCGGGACGGCTTCCTTCACGTCGGAACGGGCGAGACCGGCGGGGAGCTTGAAGTCGAGGACCTGCACCTGCTCGTTGCGGGGCAGCGACCCGGACCGGACGAGGACCGGCAGGCCGCCGCCGACGCCGACTGCCTTCGCGTCGTAGAACGCCTGCTCCCAGTCGAGGCGAGTGATGTAGTCGCGGTTCTTCTTCTCCAGCGCCGGGTTCGCTTCACCCTGGTCGGCGCGCGGCGGACGTGCCGGGCGGCCAGGACGGGACGGGCGTGCTTCTGGGGCGGCGCCGGCGAAGCGGAGGCCGTTGGTGTTGTGCGGGTGAGCGCCGGCGACGATGATGCAGCCGTCCGGTGCGGCTGCGACGCGGAGCCAGCCAGAACCCATCGCCTGACGGATCTTCTCCGCAGCGGTGCGAACCTCGGCGAGGGTGACGCCGCCGTAGAGGCGGAGCTTCATCTCCCAGATGTGGCCGCGGCTGCGCCGTTCGGTGAGGGCACGCACTTCGTAGACCTCGGGGCGCGCGAGACGGGAGACGTCGAACGCCTCGTTGATGCGTCCGGAGAGCACCCACTGCGGGCCGACGCCGTCTTCCGGGGCGAGCGTGTCCGGGTTCGCGGGCACGTTGGTGTTCTGGCCGGACCAGGTGACGCTGAACGCCTGCGCGTGCCGTTCACCGGAGCGGCGGCCGGATGCTTCGAACCCGGTGACGGAGACGAATGGTGCGGCTGCGAGGGTGGTGGCGATCTTCGGCTCGAGCTTGAAGAAGTCGAGCGGGTCCAGGCCTTGCTGGACGACGAACGGCTGGCGGTGCAGCGTCGTCGCTCCGACCTTCGCCTCCTGGTAGACGCCGTGTTCCGGGCGGGGGCGGATGGCGCCCATCTTGAGGGTGTTCGCCCACCGAGCCGACCATTCGTCTTCGGTGATGAGCTGGTGGATCTTCGTCTGCACGCCGGCGTCTTCGTACGTCGTCGTCGGGGCGTGGAGCGCACCCATGTAGACGATGTTCTGCTTGTGGTCGATGACCACTTCGGCGTTCGCGTTCATGCCGAGCTCGCTCATCGCGTTGTCGCGCATCCAGTCGAACGGCGGGCCGGTGGGAGCTGCGTAGTGCAGCGCCCACGCGGCGGTCTCCGAGTCGGGGGTGTGCAGCGGCTGCGCTTCGAGGAACACCCAGCGGCCGGCGCCCATCGAGTCGGAGACCCAGTTGGCGACGGAGCCGAAGAACAGGTTCGCGACGTCGGGGTTCACGTCCGGGTTGGTGATGTCCGGCATGTCCTCGGTGTCGTAGGTGAGGATGCGCATGCGCAGCGGGTCGGTGGTGCCCTGGATGGGCTGCCCCTGCGAGTCGGTCGTCGGGCATTCCAGCGCCGACAGCTTCGACGTGGTGCCGAACGCCATCGCAACCTTCGGCAGCATCGGCAGGACGCCCATGACACCGACGGCAGGGTTCGTCTCGAACGTGTCAACCTGTACGGAGCCCACCTGCTCGTGGGCGAGCAGTCGCGGCTTGTGCTCGAGCTTCACCAGGTCCCACCGCGGCTGCCACTCCACGCGGACGCGGACCATCGTCCGCCAGGTGACGAGCGCGGCGTTCCGGACCGCGAGGGTGACGATGACGAGCGCTGCGAGCAGCCCCAGTGTCAGTCCGATGGCGAATGGTGGGACGGGTGCGAGGAACGTGTCCGCGGCGGTCTTGTTGATGACGATGAGGGCGGTCAGGAACACAGCGACGAGCGCTGCGATGGCGCCGGCGGCGGCGGCGATGAACTTCTTGTCGGTGGTGACGGCCGTGCGAACGTCGTCGACCGTCGGGCCGACGCACGGGTCCATCGGTGCTGCCCACTTGCGGATAGCGCCGTTGACAGTGTTGATGACCAGGAACACGCCGATGCCGTTGAGGAGCCGGCCGAGGTCCCCGAACGCTGTGGTCGGAATCATCGCTGCGGCAGCAGACGCGGGAAGGGACACCAGCCACCACATCCGCAGCGGCCACCCGGGGAGCAGGAACGCAGACGGCATGAACGCCTTCCACTTCAGGTCGCCCCACATCCGGTACCGGTTCATCGCCAGCTCCTCAGCGGGGGATGCAGCGGTCGGGAACCCGGACGCGTCCTTCTTGCCGGTGAGTTCCGCCGGTGTCGCCATCCACGCAGCGACGGCCACCCCGATGGGCAACGCGACGAAGCCGGGGTAGCCGAAGTAGGTGCCGACGACCGCAGCAGCGATGGTGGCCGCGAAGATGATGACGTTGGTCAGCGGACCGTTCTGAGGCTGGGCTTGCCGTGCGGCGGGCATGAAGGTGTTCCTTGTGTTCGGGTGCCGGGTCGGGATCCGGAGGGTTTCAGGGACGAATGAGGAGCTGCGCGAGCGCGGAGACGATGCCGTCGTCCGCGGGCTTGCCGCCGGTGAAGTGGGCGGCGTTCTGCTCGAAGGTTGAGCCGTTCACGGCGTCAGCGCCGGGGGAGCGGAGGAACGCCAGCGATGACGTCGGCCGGTTCTTCTGCGACGACCACACGACCAGCAGCGGGGTGCGGACGGCCGGCCGGAGCCCCTGCTTCTGTAGGTACGCGGTGACTGCTTCCCGAGCCATCCGCATCGTCTGCTTGTCGGCGGGAGCGAACCGCTCCAGACCGCGGCGTGTGGCGCCGAACAGTGTCCAGTAGAAGCCCGGCTTCCAGACCTTCGAGTCGAGGATGGTCACACGCTTGCCGGAGACGACGATGTGGTCGATGTTCGCGTTCACGCCCGGCAGCGGAATCCGCAGGTCGTGGAGGACCGTGGGCCCGTCCGGGGCGGAGGCGAGGGCGTTGAGGATGCGACCCGTCCGCTGCTCGCCCTTCGCGCCGACCTTCGCGGTGGACTGGTCGGCCAACCACGACTCGGAGTGGTTCAGGCTGCGGGCGGCTTGACCGAGAACCCGGCCCATCAGCCGGCCACCAACGACCAGACGACACCGGCGACGATGAGACCGATGCTGACCCACACGAACCAGGACCCACCGTTGGACTTCAGGAAGCCGTCGACCTGGTCGCGGCTGTTCTGATTCGCTGCTCGGTACCGGTCTCGGAAGGACTCACGTTCGTTCGCCATACCGGTCTCTATGCGGCGAGATTCGCCCGAGCTGGCCCTGGTCAGCGGGCGGCCGGGACCGGCAGGACGAAGGGGGTCTTGTCGTGCTCGGTGTGCAGCGTGCCCCTGCCGATGCTCGTGAACTCGAAGTGCGCCCAGCCTGTGGCGACCTGCTTCACCCGATCGATGAGGAGGATGTCGGACGTCTTCTGTGTCACGACGACGGGGAAGAGCCCCAGCTCGTCGCCGAACACGAACGAATCCGCGACGAAGTCCGCCAACTGATCACGGTCACGGTTCCGGCCGTCGAGGTCGAGCTTCTCCCGCTCGGTCGGGACGTCCGCACGGTCCTCCCGTCGGAGTGCTGCCGCGAGGTTGTCGAAGATGAATACGACCGGGTGGTCGGAGGTCGTCCGTCGGAAGATGGCTCGCAGTGCCTCCACTGCGGTGTGGACGGAGCTGTGGCAGTGCTCCGGCTCGAGGTCCTGGTAGCCCAGTGCACCTCGCACGGTGTCGAGGACGTGGACGGACGCTCCGCTGTCGCGAGCGCCGGTGGCGAACGCACGAGCGAGGGCGGTCTTACCGAACCCGGTCGGCCCAGTGATGAAGACGCCGGTTGGGTCGGATCGGGCGGGGTCTGCTGCGATGTTCTGTGTCATGCCGTGCCTATGCCGGCGTCCGCCGTTCAGCGGATGGGGCGCTGCTTCCCTCGGCCGAGACGGTGTCGGAGCCGGTACGCGTACTCGTCGTCGGTGCCGAGCCAGTAGCGGAACGGGGTCGGCGTCGGGGACTGAGCGGTGACGGTGTGGCCGTAGCCGCGCGGGAGGGGGTACCCGTCGGTGACGCCTCGCAGCGCGAGGAGCTCCTCGGTGGTCGTCCCGCGGCCGAACAGGGATCGGTGCGTCTCGTCGGTGAACAGTCCGGCAGGAGCGCCCAGCGCGCCAGCTCGGCGAGAGGGTCGCTGCGCGATGTTCAGGAGGTGCACGCCGGCGGTGCGGCCCAGGTGGAGGATGTCGGCGAGCACCTGTGCCACCTGCTCGTGCGCGTCGGTGCGCTCGGCGATGGGGCGCTGCTCGGTGAAGGCGAGGTACTCGTCCATGACGACGAGGATTGGCCGTTTCGGGTTGGCGGCCGGCGTGCCGTCGAGAGCTCGGACGCGGCGGTGCATCTCCTGTTCGACCTCGGCGAGCAGGGTCGCAGCGGACGCGACGTTCTCGGCGACGCCGACCGCGTACGGAGTGGCAGAGGCCGTCAGCTCGGCACCGTGGAACGAGTTGACGAGGGCGACGTCAGCGCGCTGCGTCAGAGCGGCGTACGTGACGGCAGCCGTGGCGGCGGTCTTGCCGGTTCCGGCGGCGCCAGCGAATACGGCGTGCGCGTCCGTCGCCGGGTTCCAGGCGACCGGGTCGCCGTCGATGGTGACGCCGTACGCGTAGCCGTCGGTGTGGTCGATGAGGGCCCAGTCGGGGCGGTTCGTGGTCACACCGTCGTCTATGCGGCGGCGTGACGCCGTGGCGCGCTACGGGGCGAGGATGCGCCGGGCGTCCTCGTGGTTCATCGTCCACGCGCGGAACTGCTGCGGCTCGTTCCCGCGGCTGGCGATGAGCCCGCTATTCGGAAGGCCCGGGTCGAGGGTGGGGACCATCTGACCGAACGTGTCGTAGCGGCGCGTGGCGGTCTCACGTCCAAGGAGGACGGTGAGGATGCCCGCAGGCATCGCGAACGTGTCGAGCCCGTCGAGGTCATCGGCAGCGGTGAGGTGCACGTCGCGGGCGAGAAGCACCAGATGGACGCCGAACGTGGGGCCATCGTTGATGATGGTGGTCAGACGGCGGAGATTCGCGGCGGCGTTCCGGCCGCGGAGGACGCTCTCGTCGGCGATGACGACGATGACCGGGTCACCGTCCATGCGGCTGCCGTCGGTGATGCTCTGCACGGTCTGCTCGAGGCGGGTGCTGACGGCGACCCGGTCCTCGGGGACGAGGAGGCTCCGGCCGGTGGCGTTGATGACGGTGCCGCCGGCAGCTGTCGCGGCGACGGCGATGCTGCTGGCGATGTGGGTCTTTCCCGAGTACGGCCGTCCGATGACGAACGCGTGTCGGTCGAGGCTGGGGGAGAACTCGGCGACGCCGTTCCAGAGGTACCCAAACGGCAGGTCGTCGATGGCGTCGATGAGGTCGAAGTCGGGGCGGAGGTCGGTGGTCACGACGGAGGTATGCGCGGACTACCCGAGGAGCCGGTCAACATCTCCGAGGGTGAAACGTGCAGATGGTGTCAGCGGCAGTTCAGCGCGGCCGCCAGTGAGGACGCGGACGCCTGAGTCAGTGGCATCACCGGGCTCGTCGATGTACGCGCCGATCTCGGCGACGGTGCGGTTGATGGGGTTGCCGGTGTCGGCGTCAGCGTCCCAGATGACATCGCCGGCACGGTCACGGATGTCTGCTGCTTGATACCGCCCGTCTGTCCACTGCAGAGCAAGCGTGGCCGCGCGAGGGTCCTGCGAGGTGGCGAGAGCGGCGAGGAGGTTCACGCCGGCGCGACGTGCGTGTGCGGTGGCGCGGGTCGCGCGCTCCTGCGCGTCGGCGAACACCTCACGGGCTTCCTCCGTGGCGTCTTCACGGGAGAGCAGACCGCTGACAGCGGGGTCGTGGCGCGCGAACGTGTACTGGCCGGACGCGTGGCGCGGCTGTGTCTTCTGTGCGGGGGTGCTCATCGGATGTGACATATGCGGCGGAGGGTCCGCTGCCACCCGTCAGTCGTTGTCAGCGCCGTGCGCGAAGTAGTTCCACAGCGCATGCAGGCTCTCCCGCTGCCCGGGTTTGAAGCCGGCGGCGGCGGACGTGTTGATGGCGTGCTCGAGCTCCGCTGCAATGGTCCGCTTGTCACCGACGCGGTTCAACGCGAAGCGGTACAGCTCCGGGTACTGCTGCCGTGGCACCGTCTGGCACAGCCAGAACGCCGTCTTGTCAGACACGCGCCGGCGGCCGTCACGTTCCACAGCTTGCTGAACCGCCTCGGTCTTCGAGCGGGTCTGGTAATCGTGCTGCTCTTCCGCGGGTGCGTCGGCGTCGAGTTCGTAGCCGACTGCCCTGTTGGTTCGGATGACGGTGTTCTGCGTGTGCTCGCGGAACAGTTCCCGGATGCGTCCGGAGTCCACGTCGGACTGCATCTGCCGCACCATCGTGTTGTGTGCCGTGAACGCGTACGCCTGCATCGGGGTGATGGTCCGGTCGGTGGTGACCGGCACGCTGGCGCGGACGGTGACATCCAGGGAGTCGAACCCTGCTTCGGTCTCCGCGTCCGCTCGGTACGTGGTCGCGAAGAAGTCGGGGACAATCTCTCGGTTTTCGTGCAACCAGGACTGGATGGCGTCGGTCGCGCCTGGGTTCAACGCGGTGAGGAGGTTGACCTGCTTCGTCGCGGTCATCGCGAACTGGTAGCCGTCGTAGTACGAGCCGAGGTCGCGGATGGTGATGGAGTCCACTGCGGCGTCGCGGATGCCGAGGGCATCCGGGACGATGGTCGCCGGTTGGAACTGGTCCATGGCGTAGTCGAAGTCGAAACCGATGGGGTCGTCAGGACCGTCGCGGAGGGTCGGGGTGTCCGGCTCGAAGCCCGGCGCCCACGGACTCGCCGGGTGCTGCTCCTGCCCGGTCGGAGCGGACCATGCGGGCATGTCGGGGATCATCGGCGGGACGTCCGGTGGTGTCGGGGTGAGGGCGACCGCGGGCTCGCCGTGCTGGCGGGACGCGAACTTGGTGGAGGGCGGCAGGCCGGCGACGTCCCGCTCGCGGGTGTACGTCCGGGTCGTGGTCATCGGTGCTGCCTCCGCCTGTCATGTATGCGGCAGCACATGGGCTTGAACGGCTTGGAACGAGACGTGCGTTCGCGTCAGCAGCGGCCGATCAGTCCGCGCCGCGGAGGAAGTACGCGGAGAGCTCCTCGAGGCGGGTGAGACCCTTGATGTCGCGGGTGAACGCGGCTGCGCGGGTCACTTCGGCCATCAGTGCCTGCTTGTCGCCCATGCCGATCGCGGCGAAACGGGTCAGGTCCGGGTAGAGCCGTTCGTCGAGGGTGCGGCAGAGGGCGACGGCCGCCGAGTCGGAGATGTTGCGGCTGCCAGCACGTTCCCGAATCTCGGCATCGACGTACCGCTGCACTGCCTTGACCACCTGGTCACGGTCGCTGAGCCCCTGCACGAATGACAGCGACAGAGCGCGTTCGTCGCTGATGACGACCGTGGAGGCGACGTGCTCACGGATGAGCTTGCCGAGACCGCCGGTGACAAATGCGTCGTCGTGCAGGTGCGCGATGGAAGTGTGCCGGATGACGATCATGTGCGCCTCGGCGGGAGTCAGCTTCGACCGGGAGACGGGCGCTCCGGTGAACGCATCGACGTCTCGCCATCCTCGGGCGCGCCGGTCCGTTGGGTTGATCGGCTCGTCGACGTTGAGGTTCGCACCGTACCGCTCCTTGAAGAACGTTCGGATCTGCCGTTCGTTGCTGCGAAGCCAGTGCTCCCAGTCGTCTTCGGTTGCGTCGCCGCGGAACAGCAGCAGGTTCAGGTTCAACGACGCGGAGACGTAGTACGTGCCGTCCTCGTGTGCGGTGATGGCGATGGAGCGCACTGGCCCCGCTTCGGGGAGCCCGAGCTGCTGCGCCGTGTACTTCACCTCGCCGGTCTTGTACCCGGTGTCCCACTGCTGCCACCGGAACCGCGCTGGCAGAGTCGGGTCCACCGGACCGTCGAGCTCCTCATCAGTGGGTTCGGCCTCCACTGGATGCGGGTCGAGCGTCTGAGCGAACTCGGCGGCAAACCCCGCAAGCGCGGGCGGCAACTCGGACGTGATGCTCACGTGGTGACTCCTGAACGGTCGAAGCGGTCACCGAACACGTATGCGGCGGAACTGTTCCGGGCTGGTACCGGTCAGAGTGTCGGGGCCTGCTTCGGGATGAAGTGATTGATGTCGTCCTGGTCACGCTCGTAGCCGAGGATGTCGGCGATCGTCTCCTGCAGCACCTCGTTGTCGACGTCCTGCTTGAACCGTTCGAAGCCGTTGGCGACCTGCTCGTTCGCCCACTCGAGCGTTGCCGGCCGGCCGCCCTTCTTCGTCGGCACCTCCGCACGGATCATCAGCGGGGTGCCCCACTCGTCGGAGTCGTCGAAGATGAGCCCGTACGTCTTCTTGATGTGGTCCTGGACCTTCTCGACGTTCTCCTTCGTGAGCACCGCGTCAGCGAGGCCGCGGAACCGTGCCGTCTGCTCCTCGTTCTCCTCATCGGGCTCGTCCTCACCGACGACGATCTCAGCGAGGAACCCGGAGTGCAGGTGCGTGTCGTAGAACACCTTCTTGTCCGAGACGAACATGTTCTCGACGCCCTCGGGCGGGCTGAACAGCTTGTCGCCGTACGCGAACCGCTGGTCAACGGCGTCGGACGCGAGCGTGATCGTCTCCTCCGGGAACCAGTCAGCGGCGATGAGCGGCTGCCGGGCGGTGACCGCCGCGATCTCTGCATCGACGGCTGCATGCTGCTCCGCAGGCAGGCGCTTCTTCAGCGCCCGCAGGTGCTCCATCTGCACCTCACGGAGCGCCGCGGCGAGGCTCGCCTGCGGGCTCGAGAGACGGCCCTCGTAGACGAACACTTCGACCGAGTCTTCACCGCTCGTGGCGAAGTAGCTGGTGCCCTCGGCGTAGACGGCGAAGTCCATCTCCACTTCGGCACTGTCGACGTCGAACGTGGACGATGTATCGATGCCGGCAGGCACGAACTCAGCGGTGAACTGCTTCTGGAACGCCTTGTCAGTCAGGCCGTCGAGGGTGAGCTCGTCGCCGGTGCGGATGTGGCCGTCGAAGAGGCCCTTGTTGCCGGCCTTGCCGGTGCTGCCGCGGCGGAGAACTGTCGAAGTCGTCATGCCGCTCATGTGTGCGGCGCGACGGCCGCAGCTACCTGCGGCGGAACCGGTCGAAGAAGGCTCTGAGGCCGGCGGCCTTGCGACCTTGTGGCGTCTTCGGCGCGGCCGCCGCCGTCGCTGGCACGACGGCTGGGTGTGGGACGTGTCCGTCGGGAACGACGTACCCACCGCAGTCGACGACTGCGCCGCCGCGGTTCACGGTGATGGTCTGCACGTGCATGACGCCGTCGTCGAAGTCGTACGCGCTGCCGCCGCCGTCTTCTGTGGGTCCGCGCTGGCCGGCTGACCAGGTGATCCGCCCGACGGTCCCGCGTGGGGACGACGCCCACCAGTTCTTCCCGTCCCATTCGATACGGAGCTCGTCGCCGATGCGAACGTGAAGCATCAGCGGGGTGGCGGTGTGCTTGTGGAGGCTTGACGCTTTCGGGGTGCCGCGCGCTTCGAGGACACGGGCGTAGTCGCCGAAGATGCCGAACATCCGGTCGCCGTTCTTGTGATCCGAGCCGACCTGGGGGTAGCCGTCCGCGGCAGCCGGGGTGCTCATCCGCAGACGTCGCAGACGTTCGTGAGCGGCATCAGCTCACCGCACGTCGGACACGGCTGCTGTTCGGCCCGTCGTGGACCGTTGCTGCCACCGTCGCGTCGGCTGTTCTCCGGCATCCAGAGCCCCCAGAGAGGTGCGCGTTCGCGACTCGGCCAGACCTCGAGCCTGGATCCGCCGGCAGCGACCGCTTCGTCTCGGTCGGTGAACCCGTTGACCCATCCGGAGGCGATGCGCAGCGGCGGTTGACCGTCGGTTCGGTCCGCGCGGACGTACAAGTCCGTCGGGTGGAACGCTGACACGGCGATGTGGTCGAGGATGCTCGACACCGTCGGCCGGTTGGCCAGCGGAACTCGGCGGAGGACGTCCTGCCGCGTCATCACGTCGTCGTTGTCGGTCACGTTCAGCCCCTCTGCTGACGCCGGTCGGGCGCCGGTGTCAGCAGCATCCTGGCATGGCGTCAGCCCTCGAAGAACACCACGTCGGACGTGAACCCGTAGCGGGTCTCGGACGCGTGTGCGCCGGTCTCCCAGTAGTTGTACTTGTCGATGTGGCGCAGCAGGTTCTCCCGCAGCGCCTGCCCGTCAGGGGTGTAGTCGAGTCCATCTGACGCCCACCCCTTGGGCAGCCCGCCGATGCGGACGGTGACCGACTTCTGCCGGCCGCCGTGCCCTTCGACGTTCACGGTTGCCCCTTCGGGGAGGTAGCCGACGTCAGCGAGCGCCTTCATGTCCTTCCGGATGTGCCGCGCGGTTCGGGCGACGTCGTCGCCGTGGACGTGGTGGGTGCCGACGTACCGGTGCGTCTCGTCTGCCGTGCCGACTCCCGATGCGTCGTCATGGGGCGGGTCGGGGACGACGGGGACATGCCGGCCGTGGTTGAACCAGTATTCGTCGCCGTCCGCGGTGACGACGGCGGGCCCGCCGTGGCGGTGCAGGTCGCCGTCCTTGAGGAACGACGTCTCCCCGTCCTCGGTGACGTGCACCTCGTAGTGGCCGCTCCCGGATGACCACACCTGCACTGCTCCGTCGTCACCGTCTCGGACGCCCTGGAAGTGCAGTCCGATGCGCTGGTCGGCGGGAACACCGAGGCTGTCCTCCGGGTCGCAGGGGACCGCCTGGTCCAGGAGGCCGGCGCCGGCTTCCGTGTTCGCCTTGTACGTGAACGTGCCGTTGCCGAGCCGTGGCTGCCAGGTCATGAGAGCGCCTCCCCGTTCTTCGCCGCTTCGACGAGCGCGGCGTTCGACAGGGACGCGGCTGCGGCGACGCCCGGGTCCTCGTCGCGGACGTACTTACCGCTGTCCCAGTCGGTGCGGTAGCCGAGATGGTCGGCGAGGTGCGACTGCATCGCGGTGCCGTAGTCGTAGTCGTCTCTAGCTCGAAGCAAGCTCGTCTCTTGCTCGACCCGGTCACCCATCTGCTCGACGGAGGTACCGGCGGCGCCCTCCTCGCCGTACTCGACGTAGAACTCCACCGCGACATCCCCGCGGTCGCCATCCCACCGAGCGTCCGCGCCGTACCGCTGCTTGAAGTAGTCGAACAGGTGGGCGGAGGTGATGTTCGCTTCGGTGAGCGCTTCGTCGACGCGCTCGCTGTAGTCCATGTCGTCCTCGCCGTCGCGGCGGTCACCGACGACGATGGAGCCGACGAGCTCCGGGCCGACGGTGTACCCGTACGCGATGCCGTCCTCACCGACCTCGGCGTACTCCGCGCGACAGTTGATGCCGTCGGACTCCCCGAGACGGTTGCCGATCTCCGACGCCGCAGACGTCAGCGGCCCCCAGCTCTCGTCGTAGCCATGCGGTTCGGTGAGGGACGAGGTTCGTCGGTCACTGAGTTCGTCGTCGAACACGTCAGCCTCGTGGCCGTCAGCGAATCGGACGCGGAGCATCGGCCCGACCTCCGCGTCAACGCCGTCGGCCTCACCGAGCGGGCGGACGATGGTGACGCGCTGACCGGACCGGACTGCCAGGTCCTGCTCACCGGTGTTCGACGGCTGCGGGTGCTTGTACGTCGCGGTCTGCTTCGCCGCTGGCAGCGTCACCTCATCGGCGCTCTGCTGCTTCTCGGTGAACTTCCCGGCAGTGCCGCGCGGGTGGTCATGCTCGTTGAACGTCATGCCCTACTTGTGCGCGGCGGCACTGCGGTCAGTCGTCGTCGTTCCAGCCGATGGCGTTGTCTTGGAACTCACGGGTCGCGTCGTCAACCTGCCGTTGGTAGTACGGGTCGAGCTTGGCGTAGTTGGCTTCGAACTGCGCCTCGTCGTAGCCGCTGTCCATCGACATGGTCATCTCGCCGACGAGGGTCTCCTGCTCGTCGTCGCTCAGGTCCGCCATGAACGGGTCCTTCCCAGTCGTCGACGCTGAGCCTATGAGGGGTTGATGCGATTGGCTAGGTGCCGACGTGGCGACGGTATCGGGGCGTTAGCTGCGTTCGGCTGCTGCAACGCCGCGGAGGCCGTCGAGGAGCTGGTCTGCTGTAGGAACGGATGCCCAGTCGCTCGTTGTGGCGTACTCGGCACGCTTGAACGGCTCTGCCCCTTCATCGACCAGCGTCGAGACTCGGCCAGTTCGGACGGCGTAGTCGGTGTGGTCGAGGACGGCGTTCCACACGGTCGTGTTTGGGCGGATGAGGTGCTTGCTGACGATGTCCCAGTCGTCGGCTGTGCCGCCGTGCATCGCGTAGTCGATGATGCGGTCCCGGTTGTCCTGAGGGATGGGTCCGACGAGGGTCTTCCCGTCGTCGAGAAGCCGGTTCACTTCGGCGACGCGGGATGCGGTAGCGAGGTCGGTGACGTTGCCGTCTGTGCGGACGAATCGGTCGAACTTGCCGCGGTTTCCGGGAGTGCCGGTGTCTCCTCGACGCGTGGTACTCATGCTGCAGTTGCTACCTTCCTGCGCGGCGCGCCGCGCTTCTTCGATGCTACGGGCTTCCGCTCCGCGCGCTTGGCGTCCTTCTCGGCCTTGATGCGTGCCTGGATGGCTTCCACCTCGGCGGCTTCGGCCTTCTTCGCGTCGCCGGTCGGTGCGAGCATGTTCCGCCAGTTGTGGTCGGTGGTCAGTTGCTCGAACGCCTTCGCGATGCGGTCGCCGGTTTTGCGGACGGCGGCGGGGGTGCGGTCTGCGTGCTTGGCCCAGCCGAAGTTGTACGCGGCGTTCGCGCGGCCGACGTTCGGGGAGAGCCCGTTGGCGCGCAGCATGAGGTAGCTGATGCTGTCCGCTTCGACTTCCATGTCACCGCGGTGGCCGCCGTCGCCGGTGTGGTAGTCGTCGCGTTCGGTGTGGCCGGCGTACACGTGGCCGAGTTCGTGGGCGAGGACGCGGGCGCGGCTGCCGGGGTTGAGGCCCTTCTTGACGACGATGCGCTTCGACCCGTCGGTCGTGGTGTAGCCGAGGGCGCTGCCAGCGATTTCCTCCTCCTCGAGCGTGTAGCCGGCGCCGGCGACAGCCTGTTCGAGGTCTTCCATGAACCCGGCCGGTGGCTCCTCGGAGAGGGTCTGCCGGTCATCGGGGAGGGTGACGTTGGTGACCTGGCTGATGTCGAAGACGGGGCGGCCGGCGAAGCCGAGGAACACTTCACGCTTCTTCGGCTTGCCGTTGTCGTCGAGGACGGGGTTCCCGGCGGCGTCGAGGATGGTCTCGCGGAACACCTTCGGGCCGAGGACGGTAAGCGCGCTCTCTCCCTTCTTCACCACCTGCAGGAACTCACCCGGTGCGATGTCCGGGTTCTGCTTCCGGGCGAGCGCTTCCCAGTGGGAGAACGGTGCGACGCGCATCGGCTGCTCATCGACGTCTTCGCCGTTGAGGCGAGCGCGATGGCGGCGGGCGTCGAGCTGCAGGGTCAGCAGCATCTGGTTGCTGAGGCTGTAGCGCCGAAACGATGACATGGTGTCGAGGTAGTCCTGCCAGCCTTCGTCGGTGGTGAGTGCGTCGATGTGCTCGTCGAGCTCAGCCATGTACGCCTTCGCCTGCTCGTCGCGGGATTCGTACTCCCGGTCGAAGACGCCCGCCTGCGGCTGCTCACTGACCGCGGTGAGGGTGACGGTGTCATCGTCGTGTGTCTGCTCGGCGAAGGTGCCGCCGGAGAGCGTCCGCCCGGCGGCGTTGGTGCGCTTGCCGACACCGCGGTCCTTCGCCCGTACTGGTGTGGTGGTCGTCATACCTCGCATGTGCGCGGCATCGATGGTGCCTACAGGTAGTAGTTCAGCGGCAGTTCCTCGTCAGCTGGCCACCCGAAGTCATTGACGATCCACTTCACGGACGGGTGGTCCGGGGTGTTTTCCATGCTGGTGCCGTCACCGACGATTGCCCGTTGCACTGCTCCGTCTTCGACCCGCATGAACAGGTGCACGCCCTCGGTGTCGAGGACCCACCGCTCGTAGTCGATGTTGACCCATCCGTCACTGGCGGAGAGCTCCGGCAGCTGCCCGAGCCGCGCGTTGATGGCGTAGATGCGCTCGATGGCGACGGGGGAAAGGTCCTCCGGGCCGCCGTCGAGGAAGTCGCCCAGCGGTGGGTCGAGCGTGAACTGCGCGGCCGGGCGCAAGTGCGATGCGAACTGCGTTCGGTTCGGTCCTGACCCGCCCACCCGGATTTCGTTTCCCATGACCAACACATATGCGGCGATAGTTAGTTTGCCTAACCAAAGGCTCAGGCGATACCCGGAAAAACTGTCCCCCGAACCGGGGTGTGGTAAGCCGTTTTCTGCTACGACTCCGCGCTTCTTGTACCCCTCAGTAGAGCCGCGGCTTCACGTCGCTGAGCAGGCGCTCACCTTGACGCCGAAGCCCGCAGCAGTGTCGTACGTCTCGTACGTGTACGGCTCGTCCTCGTCGATCGTGATGCTACCGCCGGCCCCGGTCTCCTGCGTGAAGAGAGCCGTCGGAGCGGAGCAGGACTTCACGTACTGACCGTTCGCGACGACGTGCGGGGTGTGGTCGACAGGCTTCGGATTCGGCTGCGGAGCCTTCTCCGGAGCAGGCGCCTGGCTCGGCGCGGGCGTTGGCGTCGCACTCGGCGCGGGCGCGGGCGCAGGCGCAGCGGGGGTGCTCTCAGTCGGCTGCGGCTCCTGCTGCTTTGGCTCGTCCTCTTCGACAGGCACTGGGTGTGCTTTGTTCTCGGCGATGACCTGCTTGCCGGCAGCGACGTACGCCTTCAGCGCGTCGATGATGGCTGCCGCATCGCCGTCGGTGCTGACGTCCGACGACGCCGCGAACGCGGTCTGCGCCGCGGTTGTCGCCCCCTGGTTGGCGACGAGCACCGATTGAGCGTGGTCGCCAAGACCGGACGCTGCGTCCTTCAGGTCTTCGTGCACACCTTCAATGGTGTTGAGGACGGTGTCCGTGGCCCGCGTGGTGAAGTCGGTGTTCTCCATCACCCCGTGCCGGGCGCGCTCGAGCGCTTTCGTCGCGACCACGTAGGTGACATCGCCCTTCGGGAGGTCGGTTGCTGCAGACGGCGCTTGCTGCGACATCGCTTGCGAGAGGTCCTTCACGTCGGCGGTGATCTTCGACAGCGTTGCTGCGGGGATGAGTGCCTTGGGCGTGTCCGGAAGCTCGACCATCGCGTCATGCAAGCCAGTGACCCGCTCGAGCGCGACGTCGAAGGCGTCGTGAGCCTTCTGGTTGGTCTTCTGCGCGGAAGCGAGGCGCTTCGTAGCGGTGGCGTAGTCCGCCTCCTGCTGCTGCTTCGGACGGACGACGACGGTGACGATGAGGACCGCGACGGTGGCGAGGATGACCGTGATGGCGGTCAGGATGACGGGAAGCTTGTGCCGGGAGATCCAGGACAACGGAGAGTTCCTTCGTGGGTGGGGCGGGGACAGCCGGCTCTATGCCGTCCCCGCCGGACCAGTCAGGGGGCGCAGCGGTAGACGCTGACCGTCCACCCGCTACTGGTCTTCCCGACCTGGTAGGTGAACGCGAAGTCAGGAGCGAGGGCGACGGTGTCGCCGGGGTTCGCTGCCTGCACGAACGCGAGGTCGCCGGGAGTGCAGGACGCCTGATAGTTGCCTGCGGTCGTGACGGTCGGCGCAGTTGGCGCCGGCGCCGGCGTCGGCTTCGCGGTCGGGGTCTGCGACGGAGTCGGCGTCTGTGTCGGCTGCGGCGGGACGATCGCGACGGGCGGCGGCGTCGGTGCAGCAGTCACCGACAGTGAGGGCGACGGCGTGGGTGTGGGGGAGGCGGTCGCTTGACGCTTCCGCTTCTCTTCGTCAGCCTTCTGCTGCGCCTTCTCCTTCGCCTGGCTGACCTTGAAGTTCGCTTCACCGACCTTCTGCGAGGACTCCATAGCCTGTCCGGCGTCGTCGTACTCGGAGACGGCGTCGCTGAGAGCGGTCAGCTGTGCCGCGGTCATCGAGATGGAGGCGACCTTGTTCGCCGCTCGAAGCTCCGTCAGTGCTGCGACGAACGCGTCTCGGGTTGCGGGCGTTGCGAGGGTGTCGGCGGCGTAGAGCCCTGCGCCGGTGTTCTCACCCGCGGTGCCGAGGTTCACCAGCGCGGTGACTGCGTCCTTCCGGGACGAGGCGATGATGGTCGTGGCCCGCTTCGTGGTCTTCGACGCCTCGCGCGTCAGCCGGACCTTCGCGGACAGGTCCTTCGTCGCAGCGCGATACCCACGGATGGAGATGGAGGGATGCGCGGCGTCGCCGGCGCTGACCTTCTCGCCGGGCTTCGCCGCGATCGCACGCTTCAGGGTCTCGTCGGCGTCGCCGAGTGCGCGGACCGCCGGCTCGGTGAACAGCTTCTTGTGTGACTCCACGTTCGCGGCGACGGTCTTCTCCGTCATCTGAGCGGTCTTCTTCGCCGCGCCGTGGGTGCTGGCGACGGTGTCGTACGACTCCTGCGCGAGGATGAGCCGGTTGGTCTCAGCGGTGAACGCCCGACGCGCGGTTGCGAGCTGTTGCGCCTGCAACGGGAAGGTGAACAGCGCAACGTACGCCCAAAGCAGCGCGACGATGAGAACGACGACGGTGACCACCCAGCCGGGGTGCTTCCTCGACCACTCCGACGCGGTGGTCGGCATGGTCAGGGACGGCGGGGAAGTGTCGAACGTGAGTGCCATCGCCGGGCCTAGCTGAACTCGTCGTACTGGGCTGCAGCGGGCGCAGCGGGAGATGCGGCCGCGGCCGGAGCGGCGGCAGGAGCCACACGCTGCGCCCGACGGGAACCTGCCACGTCGGCGGTACTGGGCGTGATGCCGAGCTGCTGCTTGAACTGCTCGCGCACCCCCTGCGGGAGCATCTGCTCCGGGGTGTTGTACAGCGCGAGCATCGTCTGCATCTGGGTGAACTGTGCAGTGCGCTCCGCAGCGACGGCGGCTCGTTCCGCCGCTTCGGCCTGTCGGACCGATGCGCCGGCGATGGACGCCAGAGCTGCGTTCACGGTGCTGAGCGCAGCGGTGTTGTCGCGGAGCTCCGCACCGACTTCGGCGCCGGCCCAGGCAAGCGCTGCGGCCTGGCGCGCGGCGCTGGTGCCGAAGTCGGCATGGCCGAGGTTCTTCATGCGCTTCTGCGCGGCGGCGGCACCGGTGACGGGCCCGCCGGGGATGGAGGTGATGGTCGTGTCGGTCATGCGACTGCCTTCTTGGTCTTGCGGCGGTTCCGGCGGATGAACACCAGGCGGATGAGCTCTTCGGTGGCGACGAGGGAGAACAGCGGCACCGCGGACGAGAACACGACACCGAAGACGGCCTCGGGGGAGGACAGGTCGCCATTCCAGTGGGTGTACGTGTGCATGAAGTTCGCGACGACGGAGAACCCGGTGACGACGAACAGGTACAGCCGCGTGGACCAGACCTTGTCGCCGCGAGCACCGAAGACCATCAGCGCCCAGGAGAAGCCGACGATGGCGAAGTCGAGCGCGACGACGGGAACCCACTGGACGCTCTTCGGCGCTCCGGTGTACTCAGCCATCGCGTAGACGGAGGTGAACGACGCGGTGAGGTTCGCGGCGAGGATGACGCCGAGTGCGACGACCGCGGCGATCATCACCCAGAACTGGTCCGGGTCGATGAGCGGGAACTTCTTCGCCTTGATGGCGCCGACGAACTCCTGCTCCGAGTTCTGGATCTCCTCGTACGTCGCCGTCTTCGCCACCGGGGGAGCGGATACGACGGCCGGAGCGGCGTCCGCTTCGGGAACCGCGACGGGTGCGGCGGGCGCGACGTCCGGTTCAACGTCGTCGGTCGGCGCCGTGCCGTCAGTGGAGTCCGTCAGCTCTGCGTTGGGGGCCGGCAGGACATCGGCGGGGCGACCGGTGGTCTCAGCCTCGAGCTGTTCGAGGGTGAACACCAGCTCCGGCTCCGGCGGCTGAACGCGCTCGACCTGCGCGGTGACGACCATGTCGTCCTCATCGGTGTCGGCCGGCACCATCTCGACGGTGCGCTCCGGCTCAGTGACTGCATCCTCCACCTCGTTGACGGTGGTCTCAGTGGGGGTGTTCTCGGTGCTCGGTTCGGTACTGCCCAGGGCGAGCGTGGTGGTGGAGGTCTCCGCAGCATCGTCGGTACCCGGCGCGTCCGTGGAGACGTTCTCGTCTCGGGCGGCGGGAGCGGCGTCGCCCACGGGGAGCGTCTCGTGCTCCTCGGACGCGGCGGTCGCCTCCTCGACGATTGCGACCGGCCCGGTGACGACGGGGGCGTCGCCGAACAGCTCCTCCGCTTCGATGAGCGGAGATGTGGGCGTGGGACCTCCCTCGATGATGCTGGGCGCGACCGCGGGACCGTAGACGTCGAGCACGTCGGTCTGCTGTGGCTGCATGTTCCGTTCTCCTCACAGGGGCGGTGGTTGTCGTGCCCTCCCCCTATGCGCGGAGTGCGGAACCGCCCGGGCAGTCCTGGTCAGTGGCCGGTGAAGCCGACGTGCACGGCGACGATGAACGCCGGGGACGCCAGTAGTGCGCCGGCGCCGAGGATGGTGCGGACCCATCCACGGGCCCCGCGCGTTCGAGCCAGGCGGACGATGCCGACGGTCGTCGCTGCGGCCGGGACGATGAACCCCGTCAGGAGGACCAGTGCCGCACCGATGGGGTCGAGGCTGCCGGACTCGGTGACGCCCCAGATGGTGCCGATGGCGCTGACGACGGCGGTGCCGGACGCGAGTCCGAGGACGAGGGTCTGCGTGCCGGCCGCGATGTTCTCGCCGCGACGCCGGTACGGATGCGGGGCGGGAACGGCAGGCATGCTCGGGAAGATGCGGCGAGGCTGCCGGTGGGCTCGCCTCGCCGCGACCACCCGTGGCGTCAACGGTCGCCGCGGACCTGCTTCCAGAACGCCAACTGCTCCACCCAGAACAGCGGGTGGTCGCTGCAACGTCCAGCGGCGATGTTCGTCTCGATCATCACGACCATGTCGGTCGCGACCTTCCGAGTCTGAGCACCGACGGTGTTGGGGAAAATTCGGTCGATGAGCTTCATGATGGGTCCTCTCGGTCAGGGGAGGTGCGAAGAACCTCCCGCTCTTACCATCGGCACGAGGCGCTCCTAACTCCCCAGCGCACAGCCTCCTGTCCGGTCCGCGCATAGCTCCAGCAACGGACACCGCATCGAAACTGGAGCAGAGCAGCATGGGTCACACCACCGTCAACATCGACTTCACCGCCGCGGAAGCGGACCGGATCCTCGCCGCCGGCGACCGCAGCGACGTCCGCTACTTCGGCCCGAACGGCATGTGGCAGCCGAACGACCTCGTCACCGCAGCAGTCGCCCGGTGGCGTGACTCCGATGACGCGTACGGCGACGAGAACAGTGGCCCGGCGACGACGCTGCCGCTCACGACCCCGCGCACCATCAACGGCGCCCTTCCGCACGGCTCCCAGACGTTCATCCTCCCCGTGTGCGCCGACGCCGATGTCATCCGAACGACCGCGAAGGTGAAGGTCACCGGGACGCCGACGGAGATGGCGGCCCTGCGCGCTCGGCACTCCGACGGGCACCCACCGTCCAACGTCGCCGCTGTCCGCACCGCTCTCGAGCAGTTCGGGGCGACGGTGGAGCAGGTGAAGGTCGCTTCGGTGTCCGCACCGCGGAAGCCGGTCGCGAAAGCCACCGACGGCAAGCTCGTCACCACCTACCAGGTCGTTGAGCCGCGGCAGTGGGGTGAGCCGCGCGTCGTCGCGTCAGGAGCAACCATGGCGGAAGCCCGTCAGGCGGGTATCGACCTGATGGTCGCGAACCCTGCCATCGGCGAACTCACGGTCGAAGCGGTCGTCGTCCGTCAGGCCGAGACGGGCCTTTCGAAGGCGCTGGCAACCATCAGCCGTCCGGAGACGAACACGCACGCCATCATCGAGGTCACCACCGCCGTACCGAAGCCGGGCGCGAAGCCGGCGTCGTACATCGTCGGCTTCGACGTCCACCACTGACCTTCAACGCGACACCGCCCCCCACCGTCACGCAGGCGATTGGCGGGGCGGTGTCGTGTTGCCCCCGGTCAGCAGCGGATGGAACCGCCATGGCCGTTCGACGTCCAGCAGCCACCACCGCCGGAACCGACACCGCCACCACCGACGAAGTCAGGCCCCTTCTGCGGTGCGGTGCTGCCCCACGGGGAGGTCACACGGTCACCGCCCGGCACCCCGCCGCCGCCACTGGCTGGCGCGGGCGCTGGTGCGGGTGCGGGTGCGGAGGGACGATACGGCGAAGCGCCGGTGGGCGGAGCCGGCCGTGCTGCGGCTGCGGCTGCTGCCTGACGTGCCGCTTCCGCCGCCTGCGTCTGCCGGGCTGCTTCCTCTTCCGCGGCCTGCTTCGCGGCGGCTTCCTCGGCAGCTTTCTTCGCGGCGGCGGCATGCTCCGCAGCGATGCGAGTCGTCTCGTCGGCCTGGAACGTCGTGAAGTCGTCCTCGAGCTCCTTCGCCGCGGCCGTCAACCGTCCGGATGCATTCGTCAGCGCCGTCGCTCGAGCGGTGACGGCGTCCGCGTCGTCGCGGGACTCGCACAGCGGGCTGGTCGCGAGTGACTGCAGCTTCTTCTGCTGGGAGGCGACGGCGCCGAGGCGGTCCTGTCCGCTGCTGCCCTTCGGCTGCGCGGTCGAGGCGGGCTTGTCGGCGTACTTCTTCGACGTCCAGCCGTCCGTGTTCGGCAGGTTGGTCGTTTCGGACCCCTTCACGGCGGCGCGAGCCGCAGCGTTCGCCTTCTTCGCTGCGGTGTCTGCTGCCGTCAGTTTCCCGCGGGCGACGTCGCACTGCCGGACTGTCTCAGCGTTCGCGGCGACGGCCACTCCGGTGCCGGCGGCGACACCACCGATGACGATGACGACAGCGACTGCGATGACGGCGGTACGGCGGCGACTCTTCACGGGATGATGCAGCTCCTGCGGTTGGGGTGGGGTCATGATGACCTGTCGGTCAGGCGAGCGGATGTGTCAGGTGTTCGGGAACTGGCGGCTCACGAGACGGTCGGTGAGAGTTGCCGACACCTCGATGACATGGTCCCGGAACTGGTCACTCTTCGCCGTGCTCACGGAGTTGAGCGCGGTGATGACGTTGAAGTCCTCCGCGTCGGCGTAGCCGGTGAACTCGTTCGTCTCCACGCGGCTCAGGATGACGTCGTGAACCCGCTGGAACGTAGCGCGGAGCCCCTTCTCGTCCCCGGCGTCGAGGCGGCGGAGGACACTGCGGATGCCGACCTCCTGGTACGCGTCGTGGAACATCCTGCCGAGCTCCTCGTGCTGCTTGTCCGGCGCGAGTGGAACCACCGTTCCGATGGGTGCGTCGAGGCCGGCCTCCCGTCGGGACTCGGCGTACACGAACACTGGGTTGTCCTCGTCGATGAAGCTGCAGTCCGCCATGACAGAGCAGCCGTTGGGGTCAACGAACCCTGTCAGGATGACCTGCTCCTCGAGCACTGTCGGGTCCCACTGGAAGTCCTCGTCCGACGGCAGCTGGTCGGTCTGCATCGTGTGCAGAATGTCGCGGACGTCCACCTCGATGCGGTCCGTCTCCTGGCCGTTGTCGTCGTAGCTGTCGGCGTACTGCGTGAGGATGAACGTCACCATCACCGGCTGTTCGTGCGCAGGCGTCGGCGCGTCGATGACACCCGCAGGTGCCTCCGAATGCTGCTGCGCACCGAACTTCCCGTCGCCGTGGCGGGCGTCCTCACGAGCGACCGTGGCTGTGCTGCTGATGCTCATAGCCCTCATGTGCGCGGCTCACCTTCGGTGAGGAACTGGTTCACACCGACGGACGTGGCCAGCAGCAGAACGGGGAGGTCCTCGACGTTCCGGGTGTACGTCGCGACCTGCACATGGGTGAGGAGGCGTTCCTCGTCCGCGTTCAAGGTGCGCACGTCCGCGGCGGACAACGCCTGACCGACCTCGACGTTCACACGCCACAGGTCCTTCTGCACATCGACGAAGTCGCCGGCGGCGAGACGCGGCGCGAGCGCTTCCGGGTTCAGTACCTCGTGCACCACCTGCAGCGCAGCCCTGACGCCGGCGGCGCGACGTCGCTCCGCCTCCTCGGGAAGGGCGGTCGCGAGGTCCGGGATCTCGTCGGAGGGGTGCGGCATGCTGCCCCTATGCGCGGACCGACCGCATGTCCGTAGCAGGAGGTTGTGCCATCCTGGGCAGTCTCGGGGGAGAGGAACGTCATGAGGGGAACCAGCCGCAGCGTCACCGCTGTCGTCATCGTCGCGGCGCTCGCCGCGACCATCACCGGGTGCAGCAAGGCGTCAACGCCGACCATCTACAGCCACAGCGAAGCTGTCGCTGCGGACGATGAGATGTTCGAGGTCCTCAACGACACCATCGACGCCACCGGCGGCCTCCAAGCGTGGAGAGCGTGGTCGTCCAACGAGCCGTTGGACAACCCCGTCGGGACCGGCAAGTACAGCATCGGCGGCGGTGAGTGCATGCCGACGAACTGGCTCGGGTCGTCCGGCGACCCCCTCGGCACCTACGACGGGGCCCTCCTCAACTCCGCCGGCACATTCGACGGACCGGCGACGGCGGAGACGGTTAAGAAGATCTGGCGCGACGCCGGGTTCACCGACATCACCACCGAACGCGGCGAGGGCGGCACCACCGTCCGCGGGAAGCACGACGACCCGACACCGGTGCTGACCTTCACCTACGGCCGGGGCCCCGGCAAGCAGAAGGCGAGTCTCGAAGGGGAATCCATCTGCCAGTCGTACGACTACCTCGACGACGACACTCTCGACGACGACCGGTACGACGGCGACGAGTAGCCGCTCAGCCCCGCCAACCGCAGTTGGTGCAGCGGCCGTTGCGGATGGTGCCCTTGCGCCGCTTCCCGGTGACGCGCGACGTCGTCTCACACGGGTCCGAGTCCGCGTGTGTTGGGCAGAGGAACGTCGTCCGGGACCCGTCGTTGTGCTTCGCGCAAGCACACCGGTCCTGCTCCGTGTCGCCGGTGCATGCGCCGCAGCAGCCGCGAGCGGGCGCCGCCGCGCAGCCGGGCCCGCACTGTCCGCAGGTGCAGCCGTCCGCAAGCTGAGCGCCGGGCTCGACGGTTGCCGCTCGGGCGGCGCCGTAGAACTCCTGCCCATCCGCGACGCGGTGCATGGCCTGCGCGACCTCCGCGACGGTTGGCACTTCGGTCTCCGCCACCTGGCGGCTGGTGCTGTTCACCGCACCCCAAAGGGTCAGCGACCGGTCGACCGAGACACCGCGAGCTTCTCGCCACGCAGCCGCGGTCGGAGTCGTCGCGAACGCTGCGACGGCGCGCTGCGACTCCGAGTCGATGTCCCACACGCCGGTGTGGCTGATGTAGCTCAACGCCTCGCTGATGGTCTGAGCGGCGGCCGGGTCAGGGAGAGCACCGATGGGGAGGTCGAGGCCGGCGGAGCGGCGAGACGTGACGTATGCGGAGATGTCGTCGCCATCATCGACGTACCCGCCGACGGAGACGGAGCTCCGCTGGTCATCGTGCTCGACAACACCGCTCTCGATGGCGGCCGTCTCGAGCCATGTCGGGTCGAACCAGCTGTCGTCGCCTGGCAGCTTGTCGAGGGCGACGGAGTCCAGGAGGTGTCGGACGTCGATGTCGGCTTCACGGATGACAGTGCCGTGATCGTCGGCAGGGCCGTCATAGCTCGTCCACGTGAACCGCATGAGCACCGGCTGTTCATGCCGCGGCGTCTGGTCGAGTGCGACGGTGTCGCCGTCGTGGTGCTGCTCACCGAACTTGCCGTCGCCGAGGCGGGCGGACTCGCGAGCAACTGAGGCGGTGCGGCTGATGGTCATACCCGTCATGTGGACGGCGTCGCTGTCTCTCAGGTCTCCGACCAGTCATCGGTGACGCCTGGCTCCTGGCCGTCGGCAACGTACACGTCCTGCCATGCTCCATCGAGGAGGGCTGGGTTCTCCGTGGTGAGGCTGATGCCTCGGGAGCGGTTCTTCACGACGACGATCGGTTCTCGCGTGGGCCAGAACAGCTCCTCCATGTACGACGGGAAGTTCTGACCACTCGCACGGGCGTAGTCGATCGCCTCGTCGGCTGTGATGTGCCGGCGGCGTTCGATGGAGATGGCAAGGTCGAGGTCGCCGATGCGGTCTTCGGTCGTTGTCACGTAGCTTCCGAAGACCCGGAGCCGGAGGACGGTCGCGAGTTTCGTCGAGTCGGCATTGAAGGTGCGTGCCCGTTCGATGGCGCCGGCCAGGAGCTTGTCGGCGGTGGCGCGAGCGAGAAGCGGGGTGAACTTGGTCATCGCCAACGCGTTCCCGGTGATCGTGTTCACCCACCACACCTCGTCCTGCTCGCGGCCGTGTGTCTCCGAGCGCACGAACCCATCAGCTTCGAGGCGGGCGAGGGCTTCCGCTTCCGTGCCGTACTTCGGGTCGAGACGGTGCCCTCGTTCAGACGCGTAGGACCCATTCGAGAAGTGGTTCACGAAGTCGCGGGCGACCGGAGCGGGCAAGCCGGAGACGGTGTCGGACTTCTGCAGGCGCATGGCGTCATCGTGGCAGACGCCACCGTCGACGCAGGTCCTGTCAGACGGTGGAGCGGAGCCGCCCCGGTGGCTTGGTGGCTCCGGACACTCCGTGTCCTTGTCCTAGGGGTTTGCCCTTGTACGTCTCGGGGCGGGACGCGGTCGGGACGGGGATGCCGGGGTAGCCGAGTTCGGACACCTTGTGCGGCCACAGCGGGGGAGTGTCCTTCCGGCGGAGCCAGTGCGGGACACCACGGAGCATGGACGCGTTGCGGAGGATGGCGGTCGCCGTGTCCGGGTTCGTCGGGGTGAACGGGACAACGCGTGGTTCGAGCAGCAGCGCCGGCTTCCACAGCTGGTCGGCGGGTCCGGACGGCTTGTACGCGGCGAGGGCGAGGAACGACCGGTCAACGTGGCGGGGTTCCGGGAACCAGGACGTCCACTCGGCGACGAACATGCGGTCCGCGGTCCGGTCGAAGTTCACACCCGGGTATGCCCGGGACGCCTTCGCGACGGCCTTGCGGACGGCGACGGCGACTTCCTTCACCTGGACGTGTTTGTCCGGTCGTGGGGCGACAACGAACACGACGACGATGCCGGAGTCGGCGAGGCGGTGCTTCGCGAGGAGCTTCGCCCACCGTTCAACCTTCGCGTCGAACGACGCACCGGTGGAGGCAGTGACCTCCACGGCGATGCGCAAGCCGTCCTGGCGGACGACGGTGACGTCCGCGGCAGCCTGCGTCCCGCCGACGGAGTAGTCCGCAGCGCCGGTGCGGGAGAGCAGGTCGAAGCCGGAGAGCTTCTCCCCAAGGACCGTGCCGACACCGGGGCACCATTCCGCGGTGCGGAGCCCCAGTTCGACGGCGAGGAGGTTGTGCCGGTCGAACTGGGAGCCGGACTCCCACGGGTACCCGCCGGTGACGGACACCATCTCTGGGTACGTCAGGTGTGGGCGGACCTTCTGCTGGAACACGGTGGTCCGCGACGGCCGGTACAAGGTGCCGCGAGCGGTGCCCTGCGTGTTGAACAGGCCGTTGGAGAAGATGCCGGTGTCGGCCACTCCAGCCGCGAACAGGTCCGTCCACGTGCGGGCCTTCCCCGCGAGTTCGACATCGCCGGTGAGAGCAGCGGCCTGCTCACCGGTGAGGGTGCGCCACATGTCGAGGGCTCCCATCGCGTTGAGACGCTTCGGCAGCGCCGGGCCGGTGAGCCGGTCCAGCGCGGTCTTCCGGTCCACGTCGAGATGCGCGGGGAGCCGGCCGAGACCTTCCCGCTGCTGGGCGTGCGCCTGCTCAACGGAGAGCCACGACGCTTGTGAGCCGGTGGCCCAGAGCCCTGCGTAGAACGGGTCAACCCGGTTCGCGGTCGCGACATCCGGAGTCGGACACATGGAGGGCACCTGGTTGAACGGGAGGACACGAACCGCGGTCGGGGCGGTGGCGGTGATGGTCACTGGAAGAACTCTCCGGGGAGGTTGACGGCGTCGAAGTCGTAGCCCTGCAGGCGGGCGAACCCTGCTTGGTCGCCCCAGAAGTTGTGGACCTTCGCGGTGAACGGCAGCTGTCGTTGCCGGCCGACGGTGGTGCGGACGATGACCTCGTACGGCGGGAGGTTCGCGATGTCGGCACCGGTCCAGTCGTCGGACGCGATGTTCAGGTCCGCGAGGAGCCGGGCGATGACGGTCGGGTTGTTCTGCGCGAACGCGTACACGGTGCCGAAACCGAGGACGGAGTTCCGGACCGAGTCGGAGAGCTGCTCCGGGTTCTGCGTCGCGAACACGGCGCGGACACCGAACGACCGGCCCTGCTCACGGATCCATTCGATGACGTCGGAGGAGGACCCAGCCAGGAGCTTGAGCTCGTCGGCGAAGATGGTGACTGCGCGGTGCTGCTCGTACCAGCCGGAGCAGTTCCGCTTGATGGCGTCGTACAGCGTGTACATCAGCATCGACTGCATCTGCCGGGACAGCTCGTCGTCCAGCTGCTCACCGTTCCGGGTGACGCCGGCGTTGATGATGACGGACACGTGCTGCGTCAGGACGGTGTCCCACGTCATCCGCTTCGGTCGTGACCAGTACGACTCGGCGGACAGCAGTGACCCGACCTTCGACCGGGGTGCGTCGGTGAACTGCGCACGCTGCGACGGGGTCTTCCCGTCGTAGAGCTCGGCGAGGGACGCCGCCGCCCAACCGAGGTCGGTGCTCTCCGGAGCGTTCGTACGCACCGCCTCGGAGCGGATGGCGCCGGCGAGCTTCACACCGGCGTCGTCGCCACGCCCACCGAGGAGGATGTTCGCGTAGTAGAATGCGGACCGGCCGGCCTCCGCTTCACCCGCGGTTGCGAGTTCCGGGGTGACGGCGAACCCGGCGGCCATGACCTGCGACAGGGTGCGGAACGAGCGCTCCATGATGGACCCGTCGGAGAACGAGTACTTGATGGCGTTCACCGCGGTGCGGGCGCGCTGCTCAGCAGTGCCGGGGACGTTGAGGATGTCCACCATGAACGGTGACTGCCCGGCCAGGTCGATGCGCAGCGACCGACGGTCGTTGTACCGGTGAGCCCACGACTCGGTGTCGTCCGCTCCCTCGCCTTTGTTCTCGAACACCACGAGGCTCGACTTCGTCCCCGGGTAGCCGGGCTTGTTCATCGGCAGGACACGCTCGAGCGTCATCCATGCGAACAGCGCCTGCACGAGGCGGGACTTCCCGGAGCCGGCGAGACCGAACGCCATCGTTCCGGCGTACATGTCCTCCGCCGACTGGTACACGGGCTGGCCGTCGTTGAGGCCGATGTACGGGCCGATGCGTGTCCGCATCACCGCCGGTGCGACACGGACAGCGGTGGACGCGATGCCGGAGTCCGCGCCGGCATGCGGGGCGATGAGTCCGGCGGTCAGGGCGGGACCGACGACGAACGCGTTCTTCGGGAACGGGTACCCGCCGTCCTTGCCGTTGGTGACCCGTCCCTCCTTGTCCGTGGACTCCTTCCGCGGCTTCGTCGGTGCGAGGACACGGCGAGACGGCGGGACGATGAGGTTGTGGCGGATGAACCGGCGTGCGCGTTCCGCAGCGGACGGGACACGACCGCCGAGGTACATCGCACCAGCAGCCATCCCCGGCATGGACAGGCCAGCGAAGACACCGACCGCTGTGTACAGCGACGCGTTGTCCACGATAGCGGGCACTGTCCCGAGCCAGCAGCCGGCGATGAGGACCGCGAACGACGAGCCGAGCATCGCCAGACCCCGCTTCGTCTTCTCCACCTGGCGGACCTGGATGTTCATGTCGAAGCCGGGCATCGCCGCGGTGGTGCGCTGCAGGATTCCCTTCGCACCGCGCGCGGAAGATGACCCAGCCCAGAGGGACATCACCGGTGCGTCCCGCTCCAACGAGTGGTGGGTGCGGGTTGCGGAACCGAGGTGGTGGTCGAGCCACCGCTGGTGCCACTTCCGTTCCCGGTCCAGCGGACGACGGAGAACCATCGCGACCCATTCACCTTCGGACAGCGTCGTCGCCAGCAGCTTCGACAGCTCGGACACGTCCGCGCCGGCCTGCGTGGACCGGCCGACGGGTGCGTTCATGTTCACCGCGGCGACCGCGAGATGCTTCGCCTGGAACAGCAGCTCCGGCTCTTCCACTTCCTCCGCCCGAGCGGCGACAGCATGCGCGAGTGGGGAGAACGTCTGCGACAGGTCACGGCTGCCCGGCGGCAGCACCAAGTAGTGATGCAGCCCGTCCTCGTCGCGGCGGGTCAGCAGCACCGTTCCGTCCGGCGTCGCCGACGTGAACGCCGACGCGCGCTGCGTCACCGTCATCGCGTTCGGTTCGATGGACCCGGCACGTGTGAACTGCCACACGCGTGCGTCGTCGAGACCTGCCACCGCACACCCCTCTTCGTCGGCCGCGGCCGTCCGAAGTGACGTGCTCGCGTTCATGCGTTCGAGCACCACAGATGCGGCGAAAAAGGCGACACCTGACACCCCTCCAGCAAATCTCTGACATACCAATAACGCCCAAGCCGCGCCGCCGAAATCCCCCGCCGCCTCACCCGTCTCCCGCTGCCCTTTCGTGCCTCAGGGTGGTCGTCTGGGTTCGCACCGTGCGGTGGGCGCCCCGTCGTTCGTTCCTCTCTTCGGGGGCTCACGTCCTCGTTCCTCGTCGTTCGCGCATCGCGTCGCTTCGCTCCAAGCGATGCCCTCGGTCACTCGTTCCTCGCGTCCGAGGCGGGTCCCTCCTTGAGCGCTGTCGCCCTCAGTGCAGGAGTGGTCCCGTCGTCACCGTCTCGAAGGCTCACC
Source organism: Curtobacterium sp. MCSS17_016 (assembly GCF_003234255.2). Lineage (NCBI taxonomy): Bacteria > Bacillati > Actinomycetota > Actinomycetes > Micrococcales > Microbacteriaceae > Curtobacterium > Curtobacterium sp. MCSS17_016. The sequence continues at coordinate 204,354 of NZ_CP126255.1, read as the reverse complement.
GCTGCCGAGTCGCTCCCTCGGGGTCGCTCCGTCGTCGTCCCGGTCCCGTCCCGGAACCGTCACGACTCCACGGTCCGCTCAGCGTCCCGAAGCGTCACGCCCCGTGGCTGGTTCCGCCCCGTAACGAGCGCCCCTGAGGTCTTCGTCACGGATGCGTCCCGCCACCGTCCCGACGTCGTCCCGCCCCTCATGTGTGGTCAGCGCTCCGCGCGGACACCGGTCACGTCAACGACGCACCACCACCGCACCGCCACCACACCGTCACCGTCACGCCCTCCGCCCACGCAACGACACCGCACCGACCCCGTCCCGAACCGGAACGGACGACGTGCGCGCAGCGCTGCGAGGGAGGAACGACCGAGCACCGGGGCACGAGGAACGAGAGCCCCGGTCAGGGACCGGCAGCACCACGTCCACCCGCACCCCACCGACCCTGCTCCTTGTCACGCCGACGCTCCGCCACCGCCCCGACACCGTCACGCCGCCCTGACGCTCCGACCACACGCAGCCCCCGCGTCGCCACCGGTCAGCACCCCGCCCGCGCAGCGGCTCGCGACCGAGGAACGAGGGAGCGACCCCAAGACCCCCAGCCCCGTCCAAACCCGCAGCGTCCCAGCCTCCGTGACGACACGTCCCGCCGCCCTCTCCGCCACCGCAGCCGAGACGACGCACCGCCCACACGCCGCCACCCGCCCCGACCCCGCACCGCAGACGCTGACGGCGCAGCCGGCAGAGGGCCGACCCCCAGGGAGGCCCGCGACCCGCAGGGGAGCGCGAGCGAGGAACGAGCGAGCATCGTCAACGAACCGACGCACGTCCCGTCGACGTTCCCGAACACACCCGGGGGAGCGCAGCGAGCCCGGGACAAGCCACCGTCCCGCACCCACCACGCCACCGCACCAGACCACGCCCGCTGGGAGCGAAGCGGACAGCGGGACAAGCAGACGCCACGCAGGCGCTTCCGAACACGCACCGGCAACGCCGGGGACGCGCCAGCGGACCCGGACAGAGTCCGACCCGCTGACCCGTCCCGGCAGCCGGTTCGTGAACGTCGCGCCCGCTCGCCCGTGACGAAGTCGCGGGCGGACGTCAGCTTGTCCCGGGTCATCACTCCGAAAAGCTGTCCTGGTTGTCCGCGTCGGTCGGCTGATGAGGTGTCTCTTCTCACCTTCGACGTGTCCAAGCTCCGGCTGCTCTTCCCCTCCTAGATCTCACCTCTCCTGTCCCGGAAATCCGTCCGGCTGGAATCTCGCCTCGGCACTGCGGCTACCGCCGGACCGCGGGCCGCTTCGCGTCCCGGGAAGTTCACCGTCGAGCAGTGTCGCGCGTTCCAGCATGGTGTCCCCGCCCCGGTCGGCACGGAGGTCGTCGGCTCACGGGTTGGCGACTGGCTCGCGTCGCGCTGACGCGCACCAGCGGTAGCGGACCGCGCGCCGGAAGCAGCGTGCACCGCAGGCGCCGAGCTCTGATGGTCAGAGCCAGCGCCCCAGGAACTGTTCGAGGACGTTGCGGACGACAGTGACGGCGCCATGCCGCGGTTCGCCACTGTCCCGCCCGACGAGCCGGAGCAGGGCCGTCTGAGCCGTTGTGTACTCGCCCCGCTCCTCCTCCGACCAGTCGCCGGGAGGATCTGTCCGACTGGCGCTCACGGTCTCGAGCCGTCGGAGCCCCCACCGGAACCCGACGGGCTCCGGCGCCGCGTCGATCAACTGCACGAGCTGCGCGTGGGAGTACCGCCTGGCCGGGTCGGCCGCAGCGCTGATCAGGTCGGTCAGCCCGCGGAGGCCCGCTTCGGTCCCGCCGACGCGGATTCGTGCTCGCCGCGCACGGCCGCACAGGTCATACAGGAGTGCGTCGTCCGTCATGATCCCCCTCACATTGACCCCGAGTGTCCCACGGCCGCCGCACGTGCCGACGGTAGAATCGAGCGTGTTCGGACGTCGCCGCGCAGAGCCGAACACGACCGGAATCCACCCGCTCCGGCGCCCGCGCCACAGAAGCGCGGCCTGTTCAGCCAGGTGACCGCACGGCACTTGCAACTCGGGGCGGGTCTGCTGCTTCGACCCGCGGCCGCGCATAGTTGCAGCAGACCGGAAGGACGCTCTACCGCATGGCTCGATGGACAGAACCGCTCGACGCGACGTTCCGGCGACCGCCGAACCTCGTGCCGGTACAACCCGTCGACGCTCCGCCGGTGCTGCCGTTCGATGACGCGCTCGAGCGGCTCCGTGCACAGGCGCTTGCGGACTTCACCATCCGCCGCGACGCCGGCGGCTACATCTCCGGGTCGCGGCGGGAGAAGCCGCTGACGTGGGACGACGTCGAACGGTCGCTGAACGAGAAGCTCGAGTCGTACCGGGACGCGTCCCGTGCGCTCGTGCTGCAGCTCGGCGTCGAGGTGCAGAAGCCGACGCCGTGGTGGCGTCACACCGGCCTCGGCCTCGACGAGTACCTCGACCGCACCCCGGGCCGGTCACCGATCGGGACCGTCGTCTGGTCACCGGCGCCGACGTCCCTCGACGACCTCATCTTCGGTGACCTATACCTGCTGCCCGGGCAGTCCCCGAAGTGGGTGTCCGAGTCGGTGGGAAACGTCCGCCGCGAGTACGGCGTCAACGCTGCGTTCGCACTCGCTCCCGAGGTGCCGCTCCGATGGGCGAGCCGGGTCCGCATCGTGCAGGTCACCGCTGCTCTCGAACAGCAGCGGAACGACCACATCGTCCGACTCCAGCAAGAGGCGGAAGCCGGAGGTGAGTCCGGCTACCGCGCGTTCGACATGTGGCACAACCGGCACGCGCAGACAGTGTTCATGACCCCGACGCTCGGCCGCCGCGTCCTCCGCGCCGGAAGCGTCGCCGAACTCGCCGACCTCCTGGTCAGCAGCATCCCGTGGCTCACCGACTGCCACCTCACCGAGCAGCGGCTTCGCAGCACCCTCGCGACCGATGTCGCCCCGGCGGCCGTCCGCCGCTGACCTCAGGGTCGAAGCCGCGGGACCCGGAACTCGTCGAGGATGTCGTCGAGCGTCGTCCCGAGGAGCGCCGCGGTGCGTTCGTACTTCGCCTGCAGCCGGACCCGGGTGGCTTCATCGGACACCAGCGCGAGCCGGGCCGGGTCGGCGTTGTGGCTGACATCGGCGCGCTTCACCCGCGGCGCGACCGGGTCAGCCATGACCCGAGCCATCGACTCAGCGAGTGTCTCCCCGCGACGCTTCGTCATCGCGTCCACCGCCGAGACCTGCCGGGGCGTGAAGCCCTTCGCCCGGAGCTCGGCGAGGGTGACGCCCGTGTCCTCGACGACGTCGTGGAGGAACCCAACGACCTGTTCATCGTCCGTGGCGAGACGCTCCGCGACCGCGGTGGGATGCTCGATGTACGGACGGCCGACCTTGTCCACCTGCCCGGCATGCGCCCGGGTCGCCACCTCATGAGCTAGTCGCACCAGGTCAGTCGTCATGAGTTCAGCGTGGCACGGGCAGCCGACGGTTCACAGGTTCGCGCCGACCATGCCGTGAACCTCGTGGCCGTCATCGTCGGGCCACCACGCTCGCACGTCCTGCTCGTCCAAGTCGGCGGGTGTCCGTTCGAACGTGGACACGAACGCCCGCGCGGCACGCTCAGTGGGGAGGACGGCGAGCACAGTGGAACGGGACACAATCATGCTGCTGATGCCGCGGTGGTCATCGAAGAACTGCACCGCGGCGTGCACTGTCCGGTCGGACACCCCGTAGCCGTCCGAGACGCCGATGCTCAGCCGTGTCTTCTTCTTTGTCCCGACACCCGCAGACTTCGAGCCGGCGTTCGGCTGCTCACGAAGCCAGGACACCACGCCGGGAACCGCTGCGCTGTCCCGCGCGAGGACCGTGGTCGTGGCGGAACTGACCGAGGACCATGAGACGCCAGGCAGCGCCGCACCTGCACGAGCAAGGTCGAGGCGGCGTGCCTCTGCGGCTGGTGTTTCATCGGTCGAGGATGGGACGGCGCCAGAAGAGACGTCAGTCGACCATGCGGCTGTCGAAGCGCCGGCGGATCCGATGACGGTGCCGGACGACCCGTGCAGTGCCGGACGCAGCGCCACCAGGTCATCGGCGTCGAAGCCCGGGGTGACGTGCACCGTGTAGACGGCGGACCACGGTGCTGTCTCGAGGTACTCCCGAGACGGACAGTGCGAGTCGTCCGGCTGGAAGTACCGAACCGACACGTCGGTTACGCCTGGGGAGCGCTGCACCGCGTGCGTCCGTTCCCGGAACGACGCGGTCACCGACGGCGACGGCGTCAACGGTTCGCACCAACCACCGCTGCCCGCGCAGCCGGTCACAGTGGCTGCGACCGCGGCCCCCACGACCACGGTCGCAGCCCACCGGATTCCCCACACAGCACCACTGTGCGGGAAGAGTCAACGGCCGCACATCCATCGGAAGAGTGAGACGCGGGCGCTACCCAAGTCGCCGGGATGGCCGGCAGGCCGCTACGGCTGGAACGGCTTCGGGTACGGGGTGAGCAGATGGCCGCCGTTGAAGGTGACCGCCACGATGCAGCCGATGACGGACACGATGACGAGCGCTACCGCCGCTTCCAACAGAGCGGCCCGTCGCTCGCGGCGACCGTTCCGCAACGTCAGGAACATCGCGACGAAGCCAACGGCGTGCGCCACAGCAAGGGGTGCCCAGCCGAACCAGAACGTGGTCCCCGCGGCTGACGTCCCACTCGACGGATCCTTCGACGCTTCGTCCGCACCTTCCAACGACGCCAGCGACAGCCATGTCCACATGACGACCATCACCGGTACGCCGACCACTGCGAACACCCAGAACATCACCGCGCGAAGCCACCGCTTGCCGGTCGGTGCGCCGTCTGCTGGTGACGGGTCTGCGGCGTCTACCGCCATCCGCCCACGATGAACGAGTAGATGATGAACGCCGCGATGATGGGTGCTGCTGTCCACACCCCGATAGCGAGCGCCTTCTTCCCCTTCGCGGACTTCGGCACCCATCCGCCACCACCTGCAGGCATCGTCATGCCGAAGACCCTACCCACCGGCAGTCGCACCACTTCCGGTCGGTGCAGCCCGGTACCGTGTCGACCGTGACCGACGACACCACCGATGCCGCCACCGCCCAGTCCGTATACGACGCGTGGGATGGGTCGTTGCGTCTCGACCTGTCGGCCACGACCGACGAGGACGGTGAAGCGTTCCCCGGCGTGCGGATGCAGCAGTGGCGAGCGGTGCTCCGCGTCCCCACTGACGGGTATACGTCGGAAGGGGTCACCATCGGTCAGGTGACCGCGTTCGTGCTCCGCGCACCGGACTCGTTCGACACCGTCATGAGCAACTACGACGTGTGGGAACTCAACGGCGACTACAAGTCGGCGTTGTCCATCCACCACCCTGCCGGCGGGTCGTTCTGGGAGCTGTTCACCGGCTCCGTCGAACTGCTCAACAAGCAGGACCTGCTCACCATCGACCGGGTCGTCATCGACGAGCCGTACCGGGACCTGCACGACCTTGTCCCCGTGGTGCTGTCCGCCATCAGCAACGGACCCATCGGCCGGACAGCAGCGATGGTCGTCTGTGACTCGTCCACCTGGAACGTCCCGTTCACCGACGACCAGCAAGAGGAACTGTCCTTCGCCCAGTGGGCGGACACCACCGTCCTCGCGACGATGAACGCCGACCCGGACGAGGCGTACGAACTCGCGATGAACGGCGGCGCCGGCGCACCCCCGGTCGGTGCCCGCAACATGGACGTCAACCTCGGCGCAGCGCTCGAGGACGTCTGGTCCCGCGGACCCATCGCCGTCCCCTTCACACTCCCGCCCAGGCTCCCCGCGAACGTCTGGGCCGGAGCACCGGAAGACATCCACGAGGTCCGCGCTGACGCGCAGACCGGGTCCATCACCATCGAAACGCACACCGTCGAATACGAAGTTGTCGGCGCTCCCGGAACCGCCCCGCAACTCGTCGGAGTCGCAGCGGACGCGGAACCGCAGGTTCGAGACTGGCTTCGCGCCGTCCACGAACGCTGGTGGCAGTACGAACCGGACCTCCACAGCCGCATCCACGACGTCATCGGCGGATACATGAACACCGGCTGGATCGACGCCACCGACGACGAAACGGTTCCGCACCTCCACGCACCCGACGTCCCCAACCCCGAATCACCCTGGCCCGGGGCAGGTGACGTGCACCTGCAACCAGTCAGCGACGAACCCACTGAACCTGCCGTCTTTCACGCCATCCTCGAACACGGCGCCACCCACGAACACGTCGGCGCCGTCATCCTCCACGACAGCGGATACCTCCGAGCGTTCCTCCACGACGAATGGACCCCCGGGCACCCCGACCCCGACGCAGCCGTGCAACACCTCGCCTCCCTCGGCGCGAAGCAGTACTTCGGCAACGCCATCCACGAAGAACTCAGCGCCGGCGTCGAACACAACCTCCTCACCGGCGACGTCCGAGGGCACTGACCTGATGCCAGGCACATCGCGTCAGACGCCTGCACAACTGGCGGCCGCACCCTGGCCAAACGTCGCCTCCGAAGACGACACAGTCGAGGTTGCTCGGGTCCTCTCGTTGCGGCTGGAGGCGGCGCTCGGCAGCCGGAGCGTGCGGTCGCTGTCGCGTGACTCCGATGTCCCGGACGGGACCATCCTGCGCATCCTCAACGGCGCGACCTGGCCAGACATCCGCACCGTCGCGCGACTCGAACGGGCACTAGATGCCGACTTGTACCCGGCGCGTGGTGATCGGTCCGCCGCGCAGACCCCGGATACCGTCGTCCCATGACCGACGAGACAGACCCGGCTGTCACTTCTGAAGAGTTGCAGGAGCTGTTCAGCCGCGCACCGCTGGAAGCGTCCGCCCGCGGACTTCGGGTGTTGCCGGCGACGTTGCGGGAGCCGGACGTGTTCTTCATGGCGCCGGAGGTGTCCCTCGACGATGCGCTCGACGTGGCTGTCGCCGTCGGGGCGGCGTTCGTGAGCATCGGGGAGGAGTTCTTCGACGCGGCGGAGTTCCTCGAAGACCTCGATGAGGTGCCGAGCAGAGTGCGGAACGCTGCCGCCGGTCACGACGCGGACCGGACCGGCATCGATGTGCGGTGGATTGCTGGCGGCACGTCGTACGTGTACTGGGCGAAAGCCGCATGGTGGCGAGACCTGACCGCGGAGCTCGAGGAGTGGCGGGAGGACGCCGACGAGGCACGTGCTCGGGAACACCGTTCGTGGATGACCAGGGCGCAGCAACTCATCCGCGAAGCCATCGACGATGTGGGGATCCGGGCGGCGAAGCCGATGTCCCGCAAACCAGTCGTCGAAGCGTTCATCCGCAATCGCATGGAATCCGACGACGATGTCGGCGCCGGGTACGCACTCCGGTGGGCGCCCGGCAGGGTGACGGAGGAGTGGCGGTCCGCGTACGCATTGCTGGAGCAGACCAGCGGACCGTTTATCGCCGACCTCCGCGACGACCCTGAGTGGCAGCGCGCGAAGTGGAACGCGTCCGACCGCCGTGATGTGCTCCGCCGCTTCGCGATGAGCCGCACCGGCGGGTGGGCGCCGACGGACACGTGGGTGAAGGAGATGGACGCGAAGTCCGCGCCGAAGAAGTAGTCGCTGTACGGCGCTGGTCTATCGTGTCCGGGCTGTAACGCTGGACCTCTTGCTGGGGATGCTGAGCAACGCAAGGACGTACTCGTAGGAGAAGCGGCTGACGATGTCGTCGACGAGTTCGCTTCGCAGCGCGTCGCGTGCGGCCCAGCGTGCGAAATCAGCAGCGTCGATGTGACGATCGTCGCGGCCTCGCCTTTCTTCGGTGCAGGAGTACCAGCGCTCGTGGGGCGCGACTTCGTCGGTGATGCTGTCGGCGTCGTAGGTGTGCAGCATGAGCGAGCCTGTTTTCCCGTCGTCGCGACGCCACAACCACCAGAGCCGCATGTCGTCCAACTTCGCGGCGAAGTACTCCTTGGGACGCGGTAATGCATCCGGAACGGCAGGGACCTGCATCGTGAGGGTTTGAGTGGGTCCGCCGAAGGAGATGTCGATAGCGTTCTCGCCGCGGCGAATCGCACCGTCCATCTGGAGGAAGACCGACCATTCGATGTCAGAGAAGTGCGTCATCAGAATGATGTCTGCTCGTCTTCGCCAACGCTCCAACTCGGCTTCCCGTTCCCGGGACTCGTAGCCCCAGGTTGAATACGGGACTGCACGCCCGTAGCCGCCGTTGATGTTCCAGGTGAAGCGGTGCTTCGCCCTGCTGTCCGGAAGGAGCTTGGCGCTCCACGCGCCGAATCCTGTCTCCTTCAGCCAGATTCGCGGGTTGTGCAGCACGGTGCTCATGGCCGGCTCGATGGCGTACCGAGGTGCGGAGAACGTCACCTGGATCTCCATCAGCGGCGTGTTCTTCGGGACGGTTCGTGACTGCACTGCCGGCCTCGGGTAGTAGCGGTCCGGGCTGCCGGGACGAATGCGGGTCGATGCCGCTGGTTCGACGACACCGCTCTTGCTCAGCGCTGCCGCGAGTTTCTTCGGGGACCTCGACGACCACAGGTCCCGAGGAACGACGGTGTCGAGCGCGGTGGCTTCCGTCTCAGTGACGGCACCTGTCGCCACGGCCTCGAGTAAAGGGAAAACGGTGTTAGTAGCCCTCTCGAGCTGCCACCATTCGACGTGTTGACGTGCGAGCTGGCGAAGGTCGGCGCACACGACGCTGGCTTTGCGTGCGGCGTCCACCTTGTCGTCAGTCCAGCCGAGATGCCGGCCCGGCGCCACCTTCGCTCGAGCTGCTTCCTTGTAGTCGTCACTGACATACAAGTGGTAATCGCGGTCCCAATCCCACTCGACCGTGTCCCACCTCGACTCGAACTGCTCGAGACGCAGGAGTGCGTCTTGCTGCTGTTCACTGAGTCGGACCGTGCCGTCGAAGTAAGAATCGAGCTCGTCGATGCGAAGCGACAGGTGGTGCTGCCAGTTGTCGAGCGGGAAAGGCACCACCCGGTGGTGGTGCTCAACGTCGGAGCGCAAGTTGAGGCCGTAGCCGTCACGACTCATGCTCGAAGCCTACGGTGCGCGCGTTCGGCCGTGGAATACCCTCATAGCTCAACGCCTCAGAATCTGGTCCGCGCATAGCCATGGCATGCGTATGTTCCTTCCCGCGGTCCGTGTGAACCGCTCGCCGACGCCGGAGCACCCGGCGACTCGCGTGGACACCTACCGGCTGCATGGTCCGGTGCTGTTCTCGCACCCGGACGTGTTCCGCCCGTCGAAGGCCGGTGTTCCCTCGGTCCTCGTCCGGTACGCCTCCTACGCTTTCATCGCCGCCGGCGGGGGAGTGCTCGCCGTCGCAGGTGTCGGTGCCGCACCGGTCCTACTCATCGGCGGCGGGATGCTGCTGCACATCGTCGCGGACATCCTGACCCTGCGACGCTTCACCCGCAGGGCGGGCACCCGATGAGCCGGGAAGCGTTCGACGAACGAACTCGGAAGGCGGGGCTATGGTCCGCTGCTGCACTCGGTGTCGGGTCGTTCCTGTCCGCAATCGCCCCGCTCGTCGGGGCGGCAGCGGCCTCGGTTGTGGTCGTCGCGGCGTTGGCCGCCAGCACTGTCGGTCTCGCGCTCAGCGTGTGGGGGCTCCTGCGGCTGCTTCGAGGACCGCGACGCCAGCGCCGGCGCCGCTGACCATCCCACCGGCATCAACCCCTCAGGGTTGACCGGCGTGCAATCAACCCATCTGGGTTGATGCTGCACGGCGCTGGACAACGTCGATGCTTCGCCGCACGTCAGCTGCCGACATGCCGGTCTCCGCTGCGATGCGGCTCATCGGGATGCCGGACTCCTGTGCCGCCACCAGTAGGTCATCCCGTTCATTCAGCAGCGGCTGCAGCGTCGCCAACACCTGCCGAATCTTCTCGAGACGCTGCTGCTGCTCATCGCTCAACGGTCCCCGCCGTGGCCCGCCGACGCGCGTCAGCGGCCGCGGCGCAACCTGCTGCTCCCGGATGACACGGAGCCGCGCGGCCCGGTTCTGCGCCGACATCGACAATGCCGCACGCAGCAGCTCCACCTGCTCCGGCGTCGGCATCAGTTGCCCATCCTCCAGGAGGACGACCTCCGGACGGGACATCACCGCCAGCACCGCAAGCTGCCCACGGTTGAGGCTCGCGTCCGACCGACGCCGGCGAAGCGCCGCACCCCAACCCTGCAACGTCTCCTCCCGAGCCGACTGGGGCAGCGGCGCCCGGTCCAACATCTGCCGCGCGTGGACACCAGACCGCGCCTGCAACGCTTGAGCCATCTGCCCAATGGACGCTCCGGCCGAGGCAGCCGCCAACATCGACCGGTCCCGCGCCACGGTCAATGACTCAAGCTCGTGCGGGTACGCCGGAAGCAGCGGCGCGACGGCGAGGTCCGTCCGCGCTTGACTCACCGCGAGCGCATCCCGTCGCAACGACTCAAGAGCGACGTCGACGTCCACCACCTCAGAAACCACCCGACAACGGTACGCGACCACGAGACGGTCACCGGTACGGTGAACCTGTGAAGCGCAACCAGGTCGGCATCCCCGTCGTGATGATGTTCGTCGCCATCTCGATGATGTTCAGCACCCTCGGAACGCTCGACTCCCTCGGCGCACTCCGCGTCATCTTCTGGGTGGTCGGCCCGATGTTCGCCGTCATCGGACTCGTATTCGCGATCCGGAACTTCCGCCGCGTCCGCCGGGACTTCGACGCGCGGCCCCCTGCAGCCGGCGACGGCTCCCGCTGACGCACCCCAACCGCTGATGCACCTCCTGCGGGATGCCTCCGTCGGCGCTTGGCTGCTCGAGCGCGTTGGAGCGTGGGCGACAGTCGGAGGCGTCGCCGGCAACGGCTTCGACGCGTACGCCCGTCTGCTGAATCCGCTGGCCGCCCATCACGAGGACCAGACGACTCAGGACCAGTGGGGCGTGCACCCTGACGATGAACACACCCGTTGGCCGTGGGCGGAGGTCGCTCGGCGCAACGACCGGGTCATGCATCCGCTCGTCCAGTGGCGGCGTATCAGCGACGAGGAACATACGAGGTGGTGGCCGGACGGATGGCGAGTCGACCAGTCGGATGACGGGTGGTTCGACCCGCAGGACCTCGCCGTCCTCACCGAACACCTGCGCGTCGCTACGACGACACCCGAGGACGTGGTCGTCGGAGCATGGGTCGGCACCGGCGAGTTCACCGACAGCGAGACGGCCGGCACGGTCCACGGGGACCGCCGGACGTCGGACGTCCTGGAGTGGCCTGGCCGCGACATCGCGCTATTCCAGTCATCCATTGAGGAGCTCGCCAACCCCGAATGGGCGCAGCGAGCCGTCCCGGGCTGGACGACGACGAGCCGATACGACCAGGAAGCGCCGCACACGACGTTCATCTGGCCGTCCGACCATGCATGGGTCGTCGCGTCCGAGGAAGACTGGGACTCTACCATCGTCGCCGGCACACGCGACCTCATCGACAGGGTCCTCGCTGACGACCGGTTCGAGGCTTACGACGTCCACGAAGACAGCGACTTGTCGTGGGACGGGGACCACATCAATCTGCCGCAGCCCCAATGAACTCACGTCTCAGCCTTAGACCCGGGGCAGCAACCCTGCGTTGGGAACACCGCACGCTGACATCACCACCCACAGCTGCTGGCTGAAGCGGCGTCCCTGGTATACGCCTCACTCGTCTGCGCGACGTAACAGGCAGACTCCGAACACCAGTGCTCCCCATGCGACTGCGGTGAACGTGACAAGAAACGGTGCCGGCGCACCCACTGCGGTCAACGACGCAGCAACCCAGACCGAAGCGATTGCGCCGGTTCCGGCGGTGATACCGCCAAGCACGCCGGCGGCTGCGAATCGGCCAATGTCAGTGGAGAGCGGCACCACCAGCATCGAGCACAGCAAGGCTCCGGCCAGCCCTGGGACTAGCAACGACCAAAACAGAGACGACGTTGTACCCCAGTAGTCCGCGCCGTCCCCAGACCAATGAACGGGTACCCGCGCCGGTGCGTCCCTCCACAGCGCGCGCACGGCCGCGACGACGAGTGACGGCACCCACGACAATGCCGCTGCTGCGACCAGCGCAGAACTCACTTGCAGCCGAGTTGACCGTGCGCCATCAACCATCTCGCCACGGTACCGCTCACCGCACGAACGCGGCCGCTACGATCCGGGCATGGCGCTGCCCCGGAACTCGTTGCACATCGGCGCTGGCGGGGAACTTCTCGTCCAGTACCAGCTGCTGAAACTCGGCATCGACTCCGCTCGGCTGACCACCGACGCCGGCATCGACCTCGTCGTCTACGCACCTGGCGCTCGTCAGGCCACGACAGTGCAGGTGAAGACCAAGGACCGAGCCCGCTCGTCCGGTGGCAACGGGAAGCTGGCGATCGGGTGGTCGTTCCCGCACGAGACGCCGGCGGAACTGCTGGCGTTCGTCCTCCTCGAGCGCGACCTTGTCTGGCTGTTCACCCGCGACCAAGCACGAGCGACCGCGCAGCAGAACAACAAAGGCACCCGAGAGCTCTACTGGTACACCGACCCCACCGTCCGGAAACGCCCCGACGGCTCCCCGCTCATCGAAACGGACGTTGACCAGTACCTCCTCGAACGGCAGGCGCCGCTGCTGTTCCCTGCTGTAAGCGCCGCATCGAGTTGAGCATGCTGCCCGTCGTCTTCCTACACGCGTCGAATCGGCCCTTCGAGCGGGCATGGCCGGTCGCCGCCGGCCTGTCGGAGAGCACCGCGGCAGTGATGCCTGGGTACGCCCCGGACGAGGAGGCGCAACCGTTCAGTCAGGACCGCTGGGAGGAACAACTCCTCGATGCGTGCGGGGACGGTGCCATCGTCGTCGCGCACTCCTTCGGCGGCCCGGTCGCGATGCGAGCCGCGGCCCGGGCACCGGAACGGGTACTCGGACTCATCCTGCTGGAACCCGCCGCGTACGCGCTCGCAGTCGACCAACCAGCAGTCGCCGACCACATCGCCCGTGTGCAGCCGGTCCTCGCCCGGGCAGCGACCATGTCGCCGGCACAGTTCATCGCAGCGTTCCAGGAAGCGGTCACCGGCACTCCAGCAACCACCGCGAGCGAGATAGACGTCCTCGCCGCCAGTCGGCAGCAGCGGCTTCCCGGGCCTTGGACGCTCGACACTCCACGCCGGACCGGCGTGCCCACCCTCGTCGTCACCGGCGGCTGGAACGCCGAGTACGAAGCCATCGCCGACACGATGACTGACGTCGAACACATCATCCTTACCGGTCACGGACACCGACCGCAGGACCACCCAGACCTCGTCGCCGTTGCACGGGACTTCATCGAACGGGTCACCGAAACCGGTGCGGCGTCCGCGCATACCCCGACGTGAGAGCACGACGAACCGGAGGTACCGTGACTAGCTACCGCGACGAGCACGCCCGCGAGCACCTGAACGAGCACCACTTCGAGATGCCGCCCGGGTTCGCGGACGGCCCCACCGAAGGCATGTCCAACGTCGTCTACTGGTGGCTGTCGATGGCGCTGCTCGTCACCCCTCAACAGGTGCAGGCGCAGCGGCTGTGGCAGATGAGCGTCCGCATCCTCAGCAACGAAACCGCCGACGGTTTCGACGAGGATCGCTGGGACATCCTCGAAGACTGGCTCGCCCGGGCGTTCAAGGACATCAGCGTCGGACTGCCCAGCACGATGGCGGAGCCCATCCGCGCCGCCGCCCGCCTGCGGACGTTGGACGCCATCGAAGCGGCCCGTCATGCCGTCCTGCACTCCGACGAGGTCGCGGCCGAGTCCGCATCCGACGACGAGCGGGGACCGTTCACGTCGCTGTACTGGGCACTCGACGGATGGGCGCTGTTCGCCAGCCAGTACGCCCGGCCAGCCGCCGACCGGCACCCGGAGGTGCTCCGGTCCGCCGCGAACGCCGCAGCGGAACTTACGCCGCTGCGCCGCACCGCGCCCCTCACCCACAACGTCGATGGGCTGCTGACCTCCCTCGCGTTCCCGCGTAGCAACCCCAAGCGCGCAGACGGTCGCCGTTCCGCCCGCCGCGACCCGTCACCGCTCACCGACGGCCTGTACTGAGCGCACAGCAACATCACCCATCCGCGCATAGCCATCACAACCGCCTGAACGACAAGGAGCGACGATGACCGACCAGCAGACGAACCCCGCTGAGCCGAAGGTGCTCTACCGCGCAGAGATGCCTCCCGGATTCGAGAGCGGCCCCGCGCCGACGATGTCCCACACCGTCTACTGGCTCCTGTCGCTGCTGCTCATGGACACGCCCCGCGACGTGCAGGACCAGCCGTCGTGGCAGGCGCAGGTCAACCACCTCATCGAACACACCGCCGACGGCCTCGACGCCGACCGGTGGGACATCGCCGACGACTGGCTGGCGCGTGCGTTCAAGGACATCAGCGCGGGCCTCCCCGAGCACCTCGCACAGCCGCTCCGTCGTGCAGCCGCCCAACGAAGCATCGACACCATCGAGGCTGTCAGGCTCATCGTGCAGGACTCCGATGAGTACGCGACGGAAGCCCGGAAGGGCGTCGGCGCAACCGGTGACGGGGCCGGGCCGCTCAATCGGCTGATGCCCGCACTGGCCTGCTGGGTGTCGTTCGCCGTCGAGTACCGTCGTCCGCTCGAAGGCCGGAGCGCCGGCGTGTTCCGGCAGGTTGCCGCCGTCGCGACCCTTGTGGCCCCGCTTCGCCAGAAGACGGAGCTGACCTACGGTGTGCAGGACCTGATGGACTCCCTCGGCCGGCCGAAGCGGAACCCGAAGCGGATGGACGGACATCGCTCTGCGAAGAACCCGCAGCACCCGGGGAGCCGCTACCCCTACTGACCTCGCTACCCTGGTCAGCAGGGGGAACACGATGGCAGAAGACCAGCGCACCATCGCTGTGATGGACCGAGACCGACAGACGTACCGGCTCGTCTCACGCATTGGTTTCGTCGCCGCTCCGGCGATGTTCTTCCTGCCGCTCATCTACCTGATGGTCACCGCTGACTATCAACCGTGGGCGGTCATCTGTATGACCGCGGCGTTCGCCGTGCTCGTCTCCGCGTCGTCATTCGCTGCGATGGCGAACACCCCGCCCGACAAGAGCCCCGGCACGCATCAGCTGTGGGCGGTCCCGGCCGCCATCGTCGTCTTGTTCCCCGGCGCTGTGTTCTCGTTCGGTCTGGCCGTGATGATCGTCTCCCTGCTGAGCCGGGCATACGCAGCATCAGCCTGATGCAGCAGCGTCCCGTAGGGGCCCCGTACATCCCCGGAAGGAACCATCCGTGACCGACACCGCTGACGGCGGCACGTTCCCGTCCGGCTCTTGGCCGGAAGAGGGACCCGACCAGCGCACCATCGCCGCGATGAACACGCGCCGGAAGGCCTTCCGGGTGACGGCACGGACGGGGTTCATCGTCGCGCCGGTGATGTTCCTCCTCCCGCTGCTCATCCCACTGCTCTCCGGCCGTTACTACTTCCCAGCCATCATCTGCATGACCGCAGCGTGGGCGGTGCTCGTGTCCGCAACCTCGTTCCAAACGATGGCGCACACGAAGCCGGGCGACCAGCCCTGGCTGCATCAGCTGTGGGCGGTTCCCGCCGCCATCATCGCCATGCTCCCCGGCGGGCTCGCCGCTTTCGCTCTCTACGCGGCGGTCGTCTAAGCGGTCTACCTGGCGACGAAGTAACACCGGCCACCCGAGCTCCGCCGCCAACCACCACGGAAGGAACCACAGCCCCATGTACGACTCCGCTGACGCCGCCGCTGACCTCCGCCACGCAGCCGCCACCTGGTCCGGCTCCTTCGACGGCCGCACCACGTTCACCCTCCCCGCCTCCGCCACGCTGAACGCCGTCCACCGGTGGTCGGCGACGTTCGGCATCGACTACGACGACCAGCAGCGGACCCTCACCGCCGTGGCCGCGTCCGGGCACCTCGTCCACGCGCCGACGTCGCAGCGGAACCTCCTCGCCACCATCACCGACGACGGCGACGCCGCGTCATTCGCGGCCACCGTCCACGAGCTCGACAGCGACGGCGCCGACCGCACCATGCTGCTGTTCGCCGGCATCGACGGCGGCGACATCCTCCACCTCGACGACCTCACCGCCACCGTCATCGGCGACATCACCGCCGCAGCCGCTCTCCGCACCATCCTCAACGACCTCGCCGCCGGCACACCGACGCTGCTGCTCACCCGCCCCAACCGATGGGGTATCGGCTCGACCGACGTCGCCCTCGCGGCAGCCGTCGAAGCCGGCCTCGAGCAGTGGGGCAACACCGACGTGTGGACGTACTTCGGCGGAGAAGACGCATGACCACCACCGCCGACCGTGCTGTCCGCGCGCTCATCTCCATCGACGGCCAGCTGAACGCCACCCCCACCGTCCAGCAGGACAGCAGCAGGTCCGCTGCGCCGGTCGGATGACCCCAGAACAGCGCCGCACCCTCATCCTCGTCGGCTGCATCGTTGCGGTGCTGATCGGGTTGACCGTGGCAATGTCCGCCCTCGCGCTCAACATCACTGACGAGGCAGGTGCCACCAGTCACCTGGCTCCGCCGCATCAAGTGGTCGCTGACAGCCCGTACGGCTCGATGTTCCTGGCTGCAGCCGTAGCTCTGTCAGACTCCAAACCATCGGACGAAGGACGCCCATGACCTCCACTCCACCGAAGCGGTACTTCAGCACGTACAGCATCGTCGGATTTGTGCTGGCGTTCCTGCTCCCCATCGCCGGTGTCATCGTCAGCACCATCGGGATCCACGACACCCGCAAGAACAACCTCAGGGGTTACAAACTCGCGCTTGCGGGACTGGCCATCGGAATCATCGGCACGATCGGCCTCCTGGTCGTACGCCACCCCTACTTCTAGTCGGCGTCTTCGACGGAGCGGATGAAGTCGCGGCCGCCGTTCCACCGCTTTCCGTTGATGAGCGCCGTCGGGGTGCCGAACCCTCCGGTGGCGGGGTTCACCAGTGCTTTGTCGGTGAGGGCCTTCGCGGTGTACTTCTCCACCCAGCCGCGGAACGTCTCATCTCGGATGCACGAGTCGAGCGCGCTGCCGGTGGCGCCGCCGGCGTGGACGAGTTCGAGGATGCGGCTGGTGGTGAGCCCGTGAGTGCCTTCCTCCGGCTGGTTGTCGTACATCTGCTGCTGCACGTCGAGGAACGACGACGGGGAGTGGTCGGCGACGCACGCTGCAGCGTTCGCTGCGCGGGACGAGAACCGGGAACCGAGGTAGGACCGGTCGAGGATGGCGACCGGGTGCACCGCGAGTGTCGCCTGTTCCGTCGCGACGAGGGTCTGCAGGTCAGCGGACGTCGCCGTCTCGAACTGCTTGCACACCGGGCAGGACCAGTCGATGTACAGGTCCACCTTCGCCGGCTTCTCCGCCGCCGGCGCAACCGTCACCGTCGGGTTCTCCACCGTCGGAGCAACCGCACCGTTCTCGCCGTGAAACTCGACCGCTCCAGCAGTGGTGTTCGCCGGCGCCGTGCCGGCGGGCGTCGGTGCGTTCACCGACGACACGATGAGGAGCGTGACGGCGGCAGCGGTGAGGATGCCGGCGCCGATTCCACCCTGCAGGAACCACCGGTTCCGTCGCTGCCGTCGCTTCGCCTGCTCCCGGTTCGCCCGAGCGTGCTCCCGCGCCTGTTCGCGCCGCTGCTTCTTCGACTCCTGCATGCTGTTGTGCTTCCTCTGCTGATGAGACGCGTGGCTACGCGTCGCGGTCATCAGCCCTATGCATCCGCCCCTGGCACAGGGAAGGACGGTGTCTGCGGTGGCCGGTACGGTGCCCGGCATGAAGCACATCATCGAGCACGCTCAGGCGCTCCGTGGGCCGCTGCGCACCGTCGCCATCGACCTGCCGGACATCCAGGCGGAAACGCGTGCCAGTCTCCGGCTCCTTGCCAGCGAGGTTGCGGCACTCGGCCGTTCAGACCTCAACAGCATCATGGGTGACGCCCTGAACGCCCGAGACGGTCACGCTGACGAGGACATCGACCGGCTCATCGAACGGCTCCGCTGACCCGTCAGCAGGTTGGTTCGCTGAGGAAGTCCTCGTAGCGGATGTCTGCGTTGACCGGGGTCATCTCGAGACGAGCGGCGACCATCGCCCGGATCTCGGCGGGGGAGTGCATCCCGTGGCGGTGCCACAGGCGGGGGTTCATCGGGTCGGTGATGTCGGCGGCCATGAGACCTGCCCTTCGAGAAGCGCCACGCTTCGATAGTGCCGAACCGCTCCCGCTATGCCAGCGCACCGCATGTCGCAGCGTTCATCGTGACGACGGGAGTCAGTACCAGTCCGACCATTCGACGGTACGACGGGTCCTCGTTGAGCCCAAATGAACTTCCCGCTGAGGAGTCCACTCAGCGCAGCCGCCGCATCCTCTAGCGTTGACGTGAACCGAGGGGGAACGATGGTGAGCAGGTACGTCCTGGCCGGGCACGAACGGCAGGAGCTGTGGCGCTGGGCGGAGACGGGGCGGGATCTGTTTGGTGCCGACGTCACCTGCTGGGCGCCCCGAACGTGAGCCGTATCAGCGAGTGGTGGCGGCGCTTGAACGAGCAGCCGCGACCCACACCGACCATCTGGGACTCCGGCCAGGCAACAATCCCGTATCCGGAGCTCAACCGGAGGGACCTCGCCGAGTTCCACCTCTGTGAGGAGTACCTCCTCCGCGAGATCGTCGACGCTCGTTCTTGGGGCCGGCAGGTGGACGCCCGCGGTGTCCCGTTCCCGACGAACGGATGGCTCATCATGCCCGGCCGGGTGTACTCGGCGCTCATGGACGACACGAAAGGGTCGGGCCCGATGCCTGCCGTCATGGACTCAGTCGTGCGCTGGCTCGCCGACGCCGGCGCTCTCACACCGTTGTCGGAACGAACGCGGGACGACATCGCTGCGTCGAACGTCGCCGACCGACGAGACACGTACGCCGGCTACACCCGCGACGACGGCACCCGCGACTGGGACCACGACATGTGGCAGGTGGACCCGGAACGGATGCTCGTCGTGTACCCGCACCTCGCGGACGCGAACATCGACTGGAAGCGAGCCGCCAGCGATTGACCAGCGGCCGGCCGATGCCTGCCGACGAACGGCCCAGCCTCGGGTGCTCGGAGGCGCTACTGGTGTCGCTCTACTTCGAGTGCGCTGTCGGGCTGGGCGCACAAGAAAACTGGCGCCCCTTCCATCCGGAAGCAGACGCCAGTCGTGATGTCGAGGACGGTACCTGACGGTCCCGAGGCAGCCAAGCATCGGCGGCGTGTCTACGACTCGTCCCACGCTTCGACGACGACGTCGCCACGTAGTACCAGCGGTTCCTCCGCACCGAGCGTTGCTGCAGCCGGGGTGGACGCGAACGTGTCTGCGGGGAACGTCCATCGGAACGGGTAGCCGTCCCCACGGTGCTCGGTCGCGTTCACTTCAGCGGCGAGGGCGAGCAGCGGTGCAATGTCGGCGAGGCGCCAGGACGCCGCTGGGGTGGACGCGTCGACGCTGCGGACGGTGACGGTGAAGCCGAGTGCCATGGGTCAGTCCTCCGGAAGGGTGCGAACCCAGTGTTCGAACGTCACGGCGTCTTCGTCTGAGACCACCGCGGCCGGGCGTGAATCGTGCGCTGCATCGATGAGCACGAGGGTGTCATCCGGCAGACCATCTGTCGCCTCGCCGATGACGGAGTCGGGGGCTGCGACGCCGACCCGGGTGAGGAACGTCAGCGGCTGTTCCGGGATGGACGTCACCGTGCCCGTCTCCTTGTCGAAGAAGCCGGCGAGTTCGGAGACACGGAAGCGGGTGGCGCCGTCCCGGGTGGTGATGGTGACTGCGGGGACCGTGCGGCGTCCGAACGTGTGGGTGGTGGCCTCCGCGGTGACATCGGACCCTGACCATGGCTGCGCTTCCGCCAGCGGCACCTTCTCGACCTTCGACGGCTTGGTCTTCCGGGGGAACGCAGCCGTCACCGCGAGACCGCCGGCCATGACGGCCATGAACCACGCCGGACCGGAGACGACCTTCGTCCAGAGCAGGACCCAGAAGACGACGAGCCATCCGGCCCAGGTCAGGTTCGACAGCCACTTCGAATCGTGCCGTGTGCCGAGGAACCACAACCCGGATCCGTATGCGAGCCCGGCGACCGTCGGCAACCAGAACGCCACCGGGTTGCTGCTCAGCACCGGCCGGTGGAGGACGGCCGAGGTGATGACTGCGACGACGGCGATGGTCCCGAGGAGGTACCGGTTGGCGCGGCGGTCTCGTTCTCGGGTGGTGAGTGTGGTCATCGGTGGTCCCCCTGTGGTGCGCGGCGTGCTTGTCGCATAGGCAGATGCGGCACGATGTCCGAAATCCCGTTCGACGCTGTCCAGTCAAGCAGAACTCCGGGGTTCGCTTCCGGTCCGCTCGCCACGTCTCCGGCTCGGGTAAGTCGTCCACATCCCAGTGTTTACAAGGGCAGTAGGGGCCCCAGGGGCCTCTTTACTTACTTACTTACATCTTGAGTAGATACAAGTGAAGAAGAAGAGAGGATACCCGGGTCCTCACACCCCAACTATGTATTACCCGTAGCTCTATAGCGCGTACTCCCCGCAGCAGATGAAGTCAGGGGAGCAGGAACAGGAAACCCCAGTTCAGGCGTGACTTCCGGGGTCATTCCGCCGGTGAAGCGGAGGAGAGCGGCCGAAACGCTGCCACATCTATGCCCGAGGCGGTGTACCTAGCCCACGGGCCGTCCTGTACGTCCGGCATGGCCCGAGCGAAACCGGCCGACGTCAGCTTCCGGTCATCCTCCTGCGTCACCACCGCAGCGCCCGCGCGCCGGTGCAGCTCCGCTGCGAACGTCGCCGGCGTCCACTCATCCGCACGGGCAAGCAGGTCCGACACCAGCAGCACCCGCGGTTCCAGATGCTCGAGGACCAACCCTCCGGGCTGCCCGGAACGGACCCGCGCAATCGCCGCAGGCGACCACGGGTACGCGTTCGGGTACTTCGACCGCAGCAGCGGCCGCGGCAATCGAGGCTGCTCCCACAGGAACCACAGCGCCTCCCGCAACACCCGCGCTCGAGCCGCCGGCCGATTCGTCATCCGCGCCAGGCCCACGGTCACGGTCAGCAGATGCTCCGCGTCGTCGAGGTCCGACGACAGCGCACGAGGACGTCCAGGCTCAGGCAGCATCAACGCCGACGGTACAGCCCCTCCGCCGCATACCCTGAGCGCATGGCCGGTCTTCGCACGCTCACCATCACCGGCGGCGTCATCGCCGCTGTGTCTGGCCTCATCGCTGTCGCCGGCATCATCCTGATGTTCGCCGGTGGGTTCGACGGCGGCGCGAACATCGGCGCCGGCCTCCTGCTCCTGCTGAGCATGCTGGGCGCAGTCGTTGGCGGGGCGGTCCTCGCCGTCGCCGGCATCCTTCACCTCGTGACCCGCCGCCGGCCGCGCACAACCTCAGCATGACGAGTCCCACACGGAACAAGGACGCCGGTATCCCCGGCAACGGCGGACAGTTCGCCGGCGGCCAGCACACCGAAGCTGCCGCAGAGCCGCTCCGCGAGTACGTCCCGTCGAAGAACGTCGACGTGCTCGTCGCCGCGTCGCAGGCAGCCCGCGCCCGGGTCGCCGCCGGGAAGCCGTCCTGGGGTGAACGGATCCCCGCGAAGGCCATCTGGCAGGACGAGACGACGACGTGGGACCAGAAGCGGGACAAGTTCGTCACCGCGGTGAAGGCGTCGAAGTGGTACGCCGGGCAGGAGGAGTTCTCCGACCTCCGGGACGCCATCGAGGAGCTCGAGGACGCACCCGACGAGGTTGAGATGAAGTACATCCTCGACGGCATCTACGACCAGGCATCCATGGACCGCATCAACCTGTCCTACGGCCGCTGACCAGCGGCCCCCGAAGCCCCCGTCGGGCTTGACCGCTCATCAAGCAAGACGGGGCTTCGCCGTTGACGGAGCACGTGTTTTCACGTCGAGCCGGAAGGACCCGGCATAGGGCCCAGCATGACCGACATCGCCACTCACAGCCCCGCCCTCCGTTTCGACACCGTCCGCGGCGGGAACGACATCGACACCTACCGCGACGCCGACATCGTCGCCCTGTCCGACTCCATCGCCGTCCGCCAGATCGCAGGCAGCATCCCGGCGGACTTCGACCTCGACGCGACCATCGCGAAGGTCACCGCCGTCACCGACGCGCTCCTCGCGCTCGAGCACGCCCACGTCACCGACAGCGCCTCGAGCCGTGCGGTCCGCAGCCAGTACGCCGAGACGAACGAGTCACCCTCCGACCTGTTCGACGTCTGCTTCTTCGGCGAGTTCCACGGCACCTACATGACCGTCACCGTCACCGTCGACCCAGGGAACCCCATCGTCCAGGTCCACGTCCTCCACACCGAGCAGGAGGTCGACGGCGGCAGCGTCGACATCGCCGACCGCAGCCTCCGCCTCGCCCTGCAGAAGCGGCTCAACAAGCTCGCCGCCTGACCGACGACCTGCGAACGCCCCGCCACCGTTGCGGGGCGTTCGCGCATCCGCGATTCCACCGGCGTCCGCGGGCGGGCGTACCCTCGAACGTCAACCGTCCAGGCGAGCAGGGAGCATCAGAGTGAACGGGAACGGCGCAGCGTTCGGACAGCAGCACCTGACCGGGCAGCCCGCGCTCGACCGCCTTCACGCTGACGTGCAGCAGCTCGCATACGCCCTCGGTCGGCGGGCCCGCGCCGACGAGTACGGCGGACGCATCGACGTCAAGGGCCTCGCGCAGCTGACCCTGTCCGTCACCGCCGCCGCTCTCATCGAGTTCGACGGCCAGCTCATCACCGACCGGACAGCGAACCACATCCCCGAAGCCGCAGCCCTTCCCGAAGACGGGTGGGCGGCAGTGGTCCGCGCAACCCTGCCGTCCGGAATCGTGGACCTCAGCGTCATGGTTGACCCGGCTGAGGTCGTGCCAAACCTCCACCATAAAGCCACCGAAGTGCAGCGCATCGGAAAGCTCGGTACTGCCCTCGACCAGTTCAACGTCGTCTTCACCGCAGCGATGCAACCCGCGCTCGCCAGCAGCCGCGCCACCCCGCTGTAGTCGCCCGGCATAGGGCCGGCATGACCCTCGCACACCCCGACCTCGACCAGGCGATCGACGCCGCACGCACCCTCGACGACAGCGCTGACTACCAGCAGCACCTCGCGGTCCTGCGTGCCATCTTCGCGTCGCTGCTACACACGACGGAGTACAAGGCCGACTACGTCGATGCCGCTGTCGTGTCGGAGGAACGCCCCGACCGGCCCCTCGGGCGGCTGTTCACCGGAGGGGTCCGCCTGCGCCTGCACGGCAACTCGCACATCCTCGTCTCAGCGGTCATCGAGGCACCGGGGGAGTTCCGCATCAACGTGAACACGACCGAGCGCACGCAGACCGCCCGTCAGCAGTTCGACCAGGTCGCCCCGTACATCGCAGGCGTCATCCAGGGCGCCATGGCAACCGACCCCGTCCAGCACCCGCAGCCGGCGTAACGGTCGCAGCAGTCACACCCGGTTTGATGGTCTTGCACCGGTGGCACCGCTGGTGCACAAGACCGTCAAACGGCATCTAACGGGGGAGCACGTGATGGAGTTCAGGAAGGTCCGCAGTCGGAAGGTCGTGCTCGGCCTATTCCTCGTCGGTCCGGCCGCCCTGTACGAGGTGCGGGACGCCGGTGGCACGGTCACCGTTCCGGCTGCCGACCTCCGCGAGACGCTCGGCATCGGTGGCCGCGACTACCAGGAGATGCACGAGACCGCGGACCGACTGCACGCCAGCGGCGACCCAAGCTGGGTGCAGCTGCCGTACGGCGGCGTCATCCGAGACGACTGACACCCAGCTCGTCACGCCGGCACCGCATAGCGGGAGCATGACCACGACTTCGGAGCCGCAGCTTCTCATCAGCACTCACGCCCGCGAACGTATGAAGGAGATGGGGGTCTGCGAAGCGGAGGTGCGCTCAGCCGTCGCTTTCCCGATGGGGGAGGGGTACTCGTCGTTCCACCGGTCCCACATCTACAACGGCCGTCGCATCGCTGTCTGCATCGCTAACGAGCCCGGCGCCGACGAGCAGTTCGTGAAGACCATCTTCTGGTCTGACCTCGACGCTGCGGCCTTCCTCGCACCGGACCGCGTGCAGCACCTGACGGCAGCCTGACCAGCGCGACACGCCCGAGATGCGCACATGCTGAGGCGTCTACTTCCGCGGAAACATGCGGAAGTGGCCCTCCACGCACCCGCCAACTCTCACCCAGTCCAGAGGCCGCGGCATAGGGCCGGCATGACGACGAACACCGGCGCGACCGCCACCTACAACCTCTCCCGCTTCGACCTCGAACTCCTCCTCGACACCCTCCGCCGCAACCTCACCGCCAGCGACGCCGACGTGCTCCGGATGACGACGGAACTCATCGACTTCACCGACACGTTCCTCGACGCCACGTACACCTCCGGCCTCCACGCCGTCCCCATCCACCGCCTCGGCGAAGCGTTCGGGGAACCGTTCGCCGTCCGCGCCCTCGGCCACATCGACGACGACATCATCGCCATCACCGTCTTCGTCAACCCCGACGCCGACCAGCCCCGCCTGTCCTGGGACATCGACCTCGACGACACCACCGCCGACGAAGCCACCATCCGCCGCGTCCGCACCTGCATCTACGACGCCGTCCGCACCGCCGCGCTCCTCGACCAGCGCACCGCCCTCAACGCGTAACCGCACCGCCGGCGAACATCCGCCGCCAGACACCGCCGCAAGGCAACAGACACCGCTCCAGTTGGAGCTCACCGACACCGCACCCACGGGTGCGTCACAGACACCGCGCCAGATCCGCGCATAGGAGCACCATGACCGACCAGACCGTTCCCAAGGCACAGCCGGCAGCCACCCGCTCTCAGTGGGAGTCTCCGCTATGGGACTTCCTCCTCGGCGCCGGGATCCTCATCTTCGCCGCGTCGTTCGTGCCGGTCTTCTCGTCGGCGTCAGTCGTCGCGTTGTCGTACTTCGGTCCCGCGCTCATGATCCTCGCTGTCGGGCTCAACGTCGTCAGCGCGGTCGTGACCGTTCGCCGACAGATTGCAGACGGGTCGTTCGACTCGGACGAAAACAAGGCTCGGGACGAGAAGGCGATGAAAAGGATGAAGTCACCGGTGAAGTTCGCGTTCTTCGTCTCCGTGTTCCTTGCCATCATCGCCGCCAACCACACGCACGGTCAGGCTGGCGTCATCGCTCACTGGGTCGCCGCGGCACTACTAACCGTCGACGGGCTCACGGCCATCATCACCCGCCTCCGCAACTGGCACACCCGCTGACCCGCTGGCCACTCATCCGCTTCGACCGACAGGACCCCACCGTTGACCATCTCGTACGTCGGCGACGACATCGCCCCCGCCGTCGCCGCTGACTCCCTCCGCCTCCACGAGCAGCTCCGCCGGTTCGCTGCAGCCGGACGGTACGCCGACACGTTCGACCCGCAGCGGGTCATCAGCGGGCTCGAAGCGGTCATCAACGCGCTACTGGAAGACGACGCCGACGCGTACATCGGCGCCGCCGACCGTCTGGACCTCCGCGCTCCCTTGCACCTCTCGACCGCCCGGTACAACCTCCCCTACGGGTACTGCGTCAACGTCGATCTGATGGTGGTCGCGGACAGTGACGAGCCGAAGGTCCGCGTCGGCCTCACGTACGGCGAGGACGAGAACACGTTCGACGACAACGACATGAGCGGGCACGCAGCATCGAAGTCCGCCCTCGCCGCGGTCCGGGCCGCCGCCGAGCGCGGCGGGTTCACCGACCTGGTGGTGTTCGTCTGATGGCGGCCACGTTCGCCGCCCGTGCCGCTGCCGGCGGGTTCACCGCCGCCCGCACGGACCTCGCCCGCGGGGAACGCTCGCTGGCGCTGCTGCTGAACCAGCGGGCCCGCCGCGGCCACTTCACCGCCCATGAGCCGTACCGGCCGGAGCAGCGGATGCCGGTGAAGGTCGCCGCCCCTGTTCGACGCGATGGACACCGCCGGGTTCGCCCGGTTCAAGGGTGAAGTGGACCTGCCCCCGGTGACGGCTCGCGACCTGGTCGGCACCGCACCGTTCACCGCCAGCGCCCTCATCGAGTACCGCGGTGACGCCGTCGAGTTCTTCTTCGTCGTCAACCCCCTCGCCGACCTACCGCACCTCTGGTGGGGGCTCACCGACAACAGCGGCTACACGGACGCCGACCAGCAGACAGCGGAGGAGCTCCGCGACGTCATCGCCGCCGAGTTCGACTTCCGCATCCAGCACCCGGCGGCGGTCGTCGCGCTCGACGGAGTCGCTGCCACCTAACGGGCGGACGTCCGAACCGACATCATCCCCACCAACCACCTAAGGAACAACCATGACCACCACATTCGCCGACCGCGCTTCCGCAGGCGGTTTCAACACGACCAGAGACGACCGGAAGGCCAGCGAGCGGGTGCTCGCGCAGCAGCTCGAGCGACGCCGACTGCACGGCGACTTCGACCACCTCGCCGACTACGAACCGAGCAACACCATCATGATGGTCGCGGCCCTCCTCGACGCGTTCAACGCCGTCTCTGACACGCAGTACCGGGACGACCCGGAGATGCTGCCGGCCGAGATCATTCCCCTGGTTGGCTCGGACCCGTTCACCGCGAGTGCGCTCCTGGACTTCGACGGCGATGCCGTTGAGTTCTTCGTCGTCCTCAACCAGGACGCTGAGCGACCGCACCTGTGGTGGGGACCCAGCGCCACGAGCGAGTACACGACCGCCACGGTCGAGACCTGCGATGAGCTCCAGTCGATCGTCGAGGCCGAGTTCATGCGCGGCATGCAGCGCCGCACCATCGCGCAGCACCTGGGTCTCTTCATGCCCGCCTGACCGTCGCCGCATCCCCACTCCTGACAGCTCACATCACGCCGCCGCTTGCGGCTGGAAGGACCCCATGCTCGCCACCATCCGCTCGTCCCGCCTCCCGCTCATCGCCGCCGCAGCCACCGCCGTCGTCGCGCTTCTGCTGACCCTCACCGGCTGCTCGAGCAGCGCCGACAAGTACGCCGGCACCTACAAGGGTTCCTCCGGCGACACGACCCTGCTGCTGTCCTCCGACGGGACCGCCGCGTACACGCAGAGCCACCCCGGCACGCAGCGTTCCGATGACGTCGCGACGACGACGTGGGAGGAGAAGGACGGCGTCATCACGGTGAAGGAGAACGACGTGCTCGACTACGACATCAAGGCGAAGGTCGACCCGCAGTCCACGTCGCTGCTGTTCCAGTCGGAGGACTCCGGCTGGAACGACGAGATCTACACCAAGCTCGCAACGAGCTAGCCGACTCCGCGCCTCAACTTTGGACCGAAGACGCAGCCGGGAAGGACCCACCGTGGCAAGTCAGCAGAGCATCGAGGTCGGCCAGGTCTGGCGACGCAAGCCCGCCGGATTCCTCTACAAGGTGGAGGAGGTCGCCGCCGGAGCCGGCAGCAACATCAAGCTGCGGAACCTCCACGACCGCCGGACCTCCTGGATTAGCGAAGCCGGCCTTCGCGCCAAGTTCGAGCTCACCGAACACGGCGCTGACACCGAAGCCGCGTAGACCGCGGAGCAACGACGAACGCCCCGACCACTGTGTGTGTGTGGTCGGGGCGTTCCGCTGTCCGCCGCGCACACCACCAGCATGAGCAACCAGACCCGCAACCAGGACCGTGGCCTGCCCGGCAACGGAGGCCGCTACGCTGCACCCGTGAAGCCAGAGAGCGCCGCCGAACTCCGTCTCGCACCGACCATCGACGCGAACGTCCTCGTCAAGGCCCACGAGGGTGCACACGCACGGCTCGTCGAAGGCCGCAGCCCCTGGGACGAGCAGATCCCGGCACGAGCCATCTGGGCCCGAACCGACATCACCTCAGCGCAGCAGCGCGACCTGTTCATCGCCGAGGTGCAGAAGACGAACTGGTACCAGGGACAGGACGCCCGGTCGGAACTCCACGGCCTCATCCGTGAGCTCGAGGAAGTCGACGACGACAACGAGAAGGACATGGCGTACGTTCTCGACCTCATCTACGACGTCGCCGACACCGACCGTATCCGCATGGGCAGCTGACGCTTTCTTCTCCCGGAACGCCCCGACCACACACAGTGGTCGGGGCGTTCCGCTGTCCGCGGCATAGGGCATCCATGAAAAGACGTCGCTTGTCCGCTGAGGCTGAATGGCTCCTGCTGAACTCGTTGCTCGTCGGCGCGGTCCTGCTCGGCGCGGCGGCCATCCTGCTGGACGCGTTCGCACGCTGACGTGTCCGCGCATAGGGTCGGTGTGAAGCAGAACCGTCGCAAACGCGTGAAGCCGGCCTCCATCGTTGTCGCCCTCGTCCTCGGCGCGACGCTCGCGACGTTCACCGGTCGGCACTTCGACGTCTTCGGGGTGGACCTACCTCTGCCGCACGTCTCGCTTCCGTCGGCAGCGGGGGAGATGCATTCGTCGTCTGCTCCGACAGTCGCACCGGTCGCCACCGACGAGGGCACGTACACGCTGGTGCAGCAGCCGGAGGCCGGCTACCAGTTCGTCTACGACCTGTTCGACGACGCGAAGAGCACGATCGACGTCGTCATCTACCAACTCGCCGACGACACCGCCGTCGACCACCTCATCAGCGCGCACGACCGTGGCGTCACCGTCAGGGTCATCCTCGACAAGGCGTGGCACGGCCAGCAGGTGAACCAGCCCGCGTACGACGGGTTGACTGCCGCCGGCGTGGACGTCCACTGGGCGGCGCCGGGCATCATCACCCACCAGAAGAGCATCGTCATCGACAGCGCGGTCGCAGCGGTCGGCACCGGCAACCTGACCGCGAAGTACTACGGCGACACCCGCGACGCGTGGGTCATCGACCGGAACCCGGCCCACGTCGCTGCCATCACCGCGACGTTCAACGCCGACCTCGGCTCTCCGGACCGGCCCGGCGAAGCGACCACCACGGACGGTCTCCTGTGGTCCCCGGACGCCGAGGACGAGTTCGCCGCCACCATCGACGCGGCCACCACGTCGGTGGACTTCCAGGGGCAGGAGCTGAAGGACACGAAGGTCGTCGAAGCGCTCGAGCACGCCGCACAGCGCGGCGTCACCTGCCGGGTGCTGATGACCCGGAACAGCGACTGGTACGCCTCTTACAAGGTGGTCACCGACGCCGGCTGTCAGGTCCGCGTCCTCCCAGACGGCGTCTCCGCCGTCTACATCCACGAGAAGACCCTCGTGACCGACTCCGACGACCTCATCATCGGCTCGCAGAACGCCGGCTACTACTCCCTCACCCGCAACCGGGAACTCTCCCTCCACCTCACCGACACCGACGCGAAACCGCTCATCGACGCCGTCGAGCAGACGTACACCTCCGACTACACCACCGCGGAATTGTGGACGCCGTGACGCTACTGCAGCTCATCGTCGGCACCGTTTCCCTCCTCGCAGGGGCGACGCTGCTGCTCATCGGCTGGCGCCGTCACCAGGGACGACCCACCGTCATCGACATCGTCTGCATCATCGCCGGGTTCGTCATCCTCGGCACCACCCCAACCCGCTGAACGAAGGAGCACCACCATGTCCGACACCCTCCTCAACCGCCACGACGCGTTCGTGTCCGCCCGAGCACTCCGCAGCGTCGTCGGCGACTGGGCGAAGAACCCGGAAGCGTTCGGCGACAGCGACAAGGACGCCCGCAACGAGCTCCGCGACCGGGCCGACCGGTACGTCCGCGAAGCACCACTCGTGCACGCCGGCGACGTCGACCCGCTGCACATCACCGCACTGCTCGCCGACGCCGCGGAGTACACGCAGCCGTCGAAGCACATGCCGAAGGACACCCCGAACTACGAACTCGTCCGCAAGCTCGCCGCCACCATCAACGCACTCACCGGCCGGTACGACACCGCCCCAGCCATCGTCGTCCCCGTCCAACTCATCGACGACGTCATGGGCTCCGCCGGCAGCGTCAGCGACCCCGACGACCCCATCGAACTGCTCTACAAGCTCGCCCACCCGGAGACCACCGTCGGATAAGCCGTGAACAACGACACGAAACGGCTAATGACTACCAGCCACAGCACCCCGACCGCACGAAAGGGTGCCGCGCGGGATGCGACGGGTGCTCAGAAACCGCGCACAGGATCGACCTTCCTCCGCGCATAGGCAAGATATGAACACGTTGCAGGAGAAGGAACCCTACGCCGTACTGTCGTGGGTAGCCCTCGCTATCGTCCCCGTATCGGTCATCGCACTCATCGTCGGCTGCGTTCTCTGACTACGGAGCCGCGCCCGCTGCTCGCCGCGTCCGACGGTTCCATCCGAAAGACCGGTATCCCCGGCTTCGCGTACGCAGACACTGACGGACGGTGGGCGCTCGCCGCACCCTGGCCAGCCACGGACAACATCACCGTGTGCGAAGCAGAAGCGCTCGCCACCGCCATCGCAGTCGCGGCGGGAGACGTGCCACTACACATCGTTTGCGACTCGGAAGCGACACTCGACCAGGTCCGCGCGGCTCTCGATGGCGCCTCTCGGCGGGACACCCGCCCCGCCCGTACCGCAGCCCGCATCGTGGCGCTTGCCCAGGCGCGCACCGCAGAGACCGTGGTCCACTGGGTCCGCGGTCACTCCCAGGTGCACGGCGCCACCCGACTGCACCGCCAGGTCGACCGGGCCGCTCGCCGCGCTGCAAGTAGCGGGCCCACCAACCCCAGCCTGTTCAGCTCTACCGATCACCACCTGCAACTCACCGTCACCGACCTCATCAATACCAACTACCCGGACGTCGCCTGCACCTGTGGATGGGTGCCGCCAGTCACCGGCACCGGCGACCCGTACCCGTCGGCCCCGGCAGCGTGGACGCTTCGCCTGCTCCCCGAGAGCGCCTGGTGACGAAGTCGAAACCCGTCGTCGTCATCGCCACCGACGCTTCCGTCCGCGACGGGCAAGCGTCCGTCGCCTGGGTGACCCGCCGGAACGAGTACGCGACCGCGTCACCATGGCCAGCCACCAACGACACCGACACCGCGGAAGCAACCGCCGTCGTCCTCGCACTGCAGGCCGCTGACCCGACCCGCGGCGCGCACATCATCACGGACAGCCTGATGACTGTGACAGCGCTCCGCCGCACCGCCCGCCGCCGCTACCAGGACGGTGTGAAGCGGCATCTCGACGTCGTGAACACCATTCTCGACATCGCCAGCACCCGCCGAGCACCGACCTGGGTGCACTGGCAGCGTGCACACACGGGCGGCGACGGCACCGCAGCCCTCCAACACGCTGCGGACCGTCTCGCCGCACACGCCGCCCGCGGAAGCCTCCTCGCGCTTACCGGGGAGCCCGCTGACGGATTCGCTGCCAACGCGCGCTCCCGATGGGAGACGTCGCCGATGAGCAGCTGTACCTGCAAGTGGCGTGCGCCAGACTCCGACGACCCGGACCAGTTCACCGTGCACCTCCGGCCGGCGAAGATGCGTGACCTGAACGGAACCGGCCGCATAGAGGCCCTTGCGACCCTGCATCCCAAAGGAGCCCGATGACTGCCGAAGACGAAGTCGATCTGACGACACCCGGCCACCACTGGACGTTGCAGCCGCAGTACAAGCCGGCGAACGGACTCCGCTACCACGCTCTTTCGAACAACAACCAGCACCGCAACGTCTGCGGCAAACGACTCCCGCCCCACCCCTTGCTCCTCGGCTCGACACCCTCAAGAGACCTCTGCGCGGATGCCGAGATGTGGGGAGAGCTCGTCTGTCTTCGTTGCGCGCGCCGACTCGCTGAGGAGCTGACACCGTGACCCGACCTCGCATCGACCTCGACGAGGTCCTCGACAGGTACCTGCGCCGCTTCGGTGCGTTTCCGCCGACGTCGCCGCGGATCCGAGAACGCTCGGAGGAGTGGGTCCGGTTCCATTCGTTCCGCGCCTTGCAGCGGTACCCGCGCGACGCCGCCGACCGGCAGCAGCTGCTCCGCCGGCACGACCGGGTCATCCGCACACTTCGCGGCAGGTTCGGCGGCGGCCGACTCATCGGTCTCGCAGTCGGTCTCGCACCGTGGCAGGGCGTCACCGCAGACGGGCAGCCGGTGACCGTGCACCACGTGCCGAATGTCCTCCCCGGTCTCCGCCACATGTTCAACACGTTCGACCATCCGTATGACGACGCGACCGGCACCTTCGGGGAGCTCTACGCCACCGACCAGCTGACGATGCGCCACCTTCGCCGGGAACTGCTGCGGCAGACGCGAGTGCTCGATTCCGACTTCGCCGTCATCGACGAGACCGCCCGCTGGGTGTACGCACCGTACGACGGCGGCGCCGACATCCTCCTCACCAGCGGCCGCGACCGCGACCTGCTCCGCCGCCAACACACCGACTGGCTTTCACCCTTGGAGAGCGGACTGTGACCGACTACGCAGAGCTCGACCGTCAGTGGTCCCACATGTGGGGACGCGCGTTCCCCGACGTGAACGACCTGTCCGACTTCCACCCGGAACGGCAGGTCACCACCAACGCGCCGTTCGCTGACGTGCTCGCAGCCGTTGGCGCCGGACCCGACCTCATCGCGTTCACCACCGTCTGGACCCACCCGCAGGCTCGAGGTGAAGAGCCCGCACCGCCGCTGGACACCCTCGACCGGTGGGAGCACACCGGCACGGAGCGGAACGCCCGCGGCCTCGCCGACTCCTTCGACGCCCACTTCTGGATCACCACCGAGGTGTTCCGGAGCTCCCTGCCCCGCATCACCGCCGCCTGCGACGACGTCATCATCACCGACCGCACCTGCTCCTGGGCGCTCGCGCCACTACACGCAGACTCGGAACTGTTCGTCGCGGCATCCATCCGCGACCGCATCGCCGTCGAACTTGACGGCGCCCTTCCGCCGCGACCCGCTGCCGCGACGCTCCTACCTGCATCCGAACGTCAGACGGCCGGCGCCCCGGGACGACTGAACCCCGATGCCGTCCGCCCCACCCCGGTCGCACCGGCCGTGTTCCGAGTCCGTGACAAGCCCGGCGGCATCGACGTCACCACCGTGCTCGACGGTCCCCGCGTGTCCCTGCCGGCGACAGTGTTCAAGCAGGCACCGCACTACGATCTGTGCGAATCAGCGCGGGGGTTCAACGGCTTGGACGGCGATCCCGGCCCCTGCGACTGCTGGAAGTCGTACGCCCGACCAGTAGAGGAGCAGTCGTGCAACCGGTGGTCTCCTACCTGACCGAGGACCGGCACCCGGCCGTCGTCCGGACACTGCTGCACCAGCAGGCGCACCTGTTCGGCGGCGACGACACCATCGCCTCGTACGTCGACGACGCCAGCAACCCCGACTTCGACTCGCTCATCGTCACCCGCGACAACCGCACCCGCGGTGCCATCCTCACCCGCCGCCGGTTCCCGGAAACCGTCGAGGTGCACCTCCTCGTCGTCGACGACACCGTCCACCGCACCGGTATCGGCTCGTTCCTCCTCCGGGAAGCAGCAACCCGCGCCCGGACCGCCGGCGCGAAGATGCTCACCGTCCGAGTGCTCATCGAAGGACGCGGCCACCAGGAGTGCGCAGGCGTCCGCACCTTCTACGAAGCGAACGGGTTCATCCCACTCGACAACACCGGACCGACCGTGCTCCTCGCCAAACACCTCACCGAGCTCCAGGACTGAGAGCAGGGGGTAGGAGCGCCGTCCGCGCATACCGACCGCACGACCCGTTCGCCACCGAACCGAACACGGAGGACCACCATGGTTGACCTCGACGACCTCCACGCCCGCTACGACGCCGGCGACATCAACTGGGACGACCTCAGTAAGGCCGAGCGAGAGCACCTCGCCGCGCAACCACCGACCGACGAGCACACGACCTACAAGATGGGCACCCTCGCCATCGACAAGGACCGCGACGTGTGGCGCAACGGCCGCACCCGCTGGTCCTGCACCGCCGACGTCGACGGAGAACGCATCCGCAACACTGCCCGCCTGCCGCAATTCGCGATGATGCGTCAGTACGGGCCGCTGAAGGTCATCGGTGACAAGAACGGGTGGACGTACAAGACCATCCGCGGACGCCGCTGACACTTGCAATAACCGATCGATGAGCTCTGGCTATCGAAAACGTCGCGCCGCCGCATCTGTCAGGTTCGCGGCCACTTCAGACACTTCTGAATGAAGGCCACCACATCACCAGGGGAACAACATGCGCCGTCTCACCATCACCATCGCCGCCGCGCTGACAGTCGCCGCGACGCTCACCGGTTGCACCGCGAACGACGACCCGACGGCGAGTCCGACCCCGACATCGAAGCCGACCGCCACTGCGGCTGCGACCACGCCAACACCGACGGCGACGGCAACAGCAGTCGCCGACCCGAAGGCCGTTCAGCCGACTGCCGCGCCGACCGTGGCACCGGCGCCAGAACCGCCGGCCGCAGCCCCGACCAGTCCCGCAGCCGCACCAGCAGTGTCGGCGCTCGCGCAGCACATCTACGACGAGTGCAACAAGGGCGCCGCGGACGCCGGCGTCACACTGCAACTCACCGCCAACCCCTACGGGTTCGACAGCAACGGCCGCTACCAGCTGCTCTACCCGTTCACGTTCAACGACGGCCACGACGACCCGTACGCCATCTACAGCTGCGTCCTCACCGACAACACCGCTGACTCCACCTTCATCGGCGGCGGGATGACCGACAGCCACTGACCCAGCTGCAGTCCGGACCCTCGCATAGGGCGGTGGACATCTTGTCCACACCCGTTCGGAAGGCCAGCACCCATGCAGTTCAAGTCCCGCATCACGCGAATCGACAGTGAGGGAGTCGAGACGCTGTCCGAGAAGACGAGGTTCGTCCCCGTCGAGCTCACCGCGTTCCTCATCTGGGCGGTCGCCGCCGTCATCAACCTCGGCATTCACCCCGACTCCGGCACGCTGCTCAACGTCATCGGGTTCACGGCAAGCATCGTGTTCCTCGCCATCGAAGTGCCCCTGCTGCTCCTGTCCTTCACCCGACGGAACATCCGATTCAGCTGGTGGAGCCGGACCCCGGGCACCGGCGCACGACTTCACCAGCTGAAGCGGGTTCCCCGTACCAACACCGCGGCGTAGAACCCGCCACACCAGAAGCGCCCTACCAACCAGGTGGGGCGCTTCCGGTGTTCTCGGCCGCCGCATGTACCGGGACCGTGAGACGCATCTGGGGCAACGACCGTGCAGCGACAGACCCGCTGCTGGTCATCGCCGCGATCGCCGTCTCCCTCGTCCTCCTCGTCGGCGGGACGTTCACAGTCCGTGGCCTCATCGCGAACGCCCACCGTGTGAACGCTGTCAACGACCTCGACCGGGTCGCCACCAGCGAAGCCGCCGCCGCCGCTGACACTGCAGGCGCGTTCTTCGACTACAGCTCCGACAACCCCGCGGCGGTCGCCCCGGTCGGTTTCACTGTCACGAACGGGTCCACCGTCACCGCACGGTCCTGCACCACCGGGTGGATGGCGGTCGCCGTCGCCGCCGACGGACGCAAGTGGGTACGCACCTCCGCCTCGCCCGCTACCGCGGAAGCGCCCGCCTCGAGCATGAAACTCCCGGACTGCTTCACCAGCAACGACCTGCAACGGTTCCTCGCCGCACCCGGACTCCCAGCACCCGCTACCGCGCAGTCTGTTGTCCTCGCCGGGAACGCCACCGCCGGCTACCAGGACGGGTTCGGCGACCAGGCACGTTTCAGCGGCCTCCACGGGTTGAACGCCGACCCGAACGGCACTATCTACGCGGCCGACTGCGGCAACAAAGCCGTCCGGAAGGTCACCACCGGAGGTGTCGTCACCACCATCGCATCCAGCACCGGAGTGAACCCTGCCGGCGACCCCGTCCCCATCCTCCCCAGCGGTGCATGCGTCCGCGGCACCGCAGCATCCACCGACCACGTCTACGCCGCCCAAGCCGCGTGGACCCTCTCCGACATCAGCGGCGGCACCATCCGCCCCATCACGCTGACGAACGTCCCCACCAGCACCACCGGACTGCAGCGCATGGAACTGCTCCCCAACGGTGACATCCTCGCCGGCGTCTACAACGCCGTCGTCACCATCAACCCGACCACCGGCCGAGTCACCGTCATCGCCGGCGCGACCGACAACACCGCCGGCTGCACCCCCGGCACCGGCGGCGCTGCCCGCTTCACCGCCATCACCCACGCAGTGCAAGCACCGAACGGCAACATCTACGCCGCCGACACCGGATGCCGCGTCATCTGGCAAATCACCCCCGCCGGCACCGCAACCATCTACGCCGGCTCCACCACCGTCACCGGCTCAGCAGACGGACCCATCGCCTCAGCACGGTTCGCGAACCCCGCCTCCCTCGCCATCGCCACCGACGGCACGTTCTACATCAGCGACATCGCCGACCGCACCATCCGACGCATCAGCACCACCGGGACCGTCACCACCGTGTTCTCCGGCACCGACAACCAAGGCAAACTCGTCCGCGCCTCCGCCATCACCCTCAACCCAGCAACCGGTGACCTCATCGCCTCCAACGAAGACGCGAACGCCAACTCCGTCAACGTCATCTCCACCCACTGACCACTGCCAGCGGGGGTGGAGATGACGTACCCACCGTCGTCAACCGCACCTGAACAGTCACCACCCGCAACGCCGTGCCACATCTGTTCCTCGGTCGAAAGGCAAGTGGCAGCCGCGCATGCGCTCCGATGCCTCTCGTCGCGCATCATCGCGTACGTGAGGGCAACGGCGGCCAGCGAGTAGCCACGCCGCTCGCATGTTTCGTGCAACAGGGGTTGCTGCAGGAAAACGTGCAAGCGGTTCGCCGCATGCTCGGGCACTGTGAACACATCGCAGCACTCCGAAGCCCTCATCGACGAGCACATCCTCGAAGCTCCGGACGGGCGCCGCGTGCGGTTCATCTCCGCGCCAGCGTTCGCCTCTGAACGCACCTGGACGGCGGTGCAGTCCCGCCTCCCCGAACGAGGCAGCGTTCTCGTCACAGCTGACGCGTACAAGGGCGACGATGAGCGAGGTGGCGCCGCGCACTTCGCGCACTGGCGGACGGTCGCCGAGGGGCGCGGCCTCGTGCGCCGTTCTGAGGCTGCCCGCCTGATGGGGGCAGTGCAGCTCGAGGTGGACGAGGAGTCGTTCCGTCGAGCGTGGCGGTCACCCATGGGGCTACTCATCCGGGCAATCGGTGAGGTCGCGTACCGGTTCAAGGGAGTCTCGGTAGGTACGCCGTTCGACAACGTTGAGGTCGCCCGGATTGCGGTCGACGCCTTGGCGGATGAACTCGCTGACCTTGCAGCGAGCGCTGACGACGACACGACGTTCATCACCGACCCGTACGCGTCAGGCTGGGCTCAACAGCGCCTCGAAGAGCGCGGCTTCACGGACGTGACCCCCGCGGTGGTGCAAGCCCCACGGAAGCGCGCCGTGGCACAAGAGCTGGACGAACTCGCTCGCACAGGCCGCACTCGGATGATGACCGAAGCGACGGTGCTGTTCGGCGGGGTGCTCCTCGTCCTTGCATTGCTGGCCGGCGCGAACGTTCGGGTGAGCATCGCAGTGTTCGCCAGTGCGGTCTGCGCAGCGGGCGTGCTCGACCGGATCTTCACCCGGAGCGCCCGCCGACAGTGGCGCCTGGCGGAAGTGGCAATCCGTGACGAACTCGCCACGGCCGGCGTATGACCGACCGGACCCTCATCCGCGTCGCGTCGGAGCTCCGCGGCAATGAGTCGTACCTACTCGACGCCTCTCCTGTGTTCCGGGAGGACGAGACCCCGTTCATTGCTGAGGGCGGCCGCCCGCCACGAAGCATCCACGAGTACGAGACCAGCGTCCTCCGCAGGGCTCGCCAGCGGCATGCGGTCAGCCCCTGACCCGACGTCCGCCGCATAGCACCGGGCGGACGAACAACCACCGCTCCGACTCACGAGTTTGACTGGCGGGTGGGCCCGTGGTGTCGCTATGGCAGCCGCGGGCCGTCCACGCAACGACTGGCGAGACGGCGTCCTTCACCGGCGTGACCCTCCAGCTGGTCGGGTGTCCCGAGTTCATGCTGCGGCCCTCGGGGCGCCGTCCGTCGAACCGACAACGAGGAGACCCAGATGAGCGCGTTCACTGTCGGCACTGTCGCGTCCCGTGACATCGGCCGCGGCGTGGAGGTGTTGCTCCGCTGCAACATCATCACCCCGGACTACGAGGATGGCGCCATCGGCTGGGTCACCAGCGACGAGGGGTTCGGTGGTCAGGTCATCCCCGAAGACAAGTTTGGTGTCCATCTCCTCTTCGAGCAGGACCGGGCCGCAACCCTCGTCTTCATCGGTGACGCAGCGACGACCAGGACGACGGTCGGCGCGTTCCCGGACGTCCGCGCCATCCGTGAGTCGTACGACGATGAGGATGAAGGGTACGACGCCGCTGATGCGCTGGTCGACGCCCGTCGGGACCTGTTCCGAGACGCCGTTGCGGACCAGCCTGTCGGCACAGTCCTCGTCATCGTCGACGCTGAGGCCGGAGCGGCCACCGGTGCAGCACTTCGAACCGACGACGGGTGGGTGTCGACGACGAACAGCTACGAGTTCACCTTCGACGACCCGGTGAACTCGGCCGTCCTCGCCGTCCCCGCTGAGTACGACGAGAACATCGCCTGATGGTCGCGAACCACAACACCGTGCAGAGCATCATGCGACAGCGACCGCTCATCGTGCACCCGGACTGGCCCATCCCGGAGATGCCAGCACGGTTCACGCAGCGTGAGCTTGAGGACCTGCCATGGGGGACCACGTTCATCGCCGTCGCCGGTGAGGACGAGGAGACCCGGCGGGAGATGGGGGAGGTGCGGCTCATCGTCGTACCCGTCATCGACTCGTCGAACCCCGACCCGTTCATCGACCAGTACGGCACCCGACTCCGCCTCACCGACATCGACGTGTCGAGCATCCGCGACGTCGCCGGCCCGCCACCGATCCGCCCGGCAGAGACGGTCAGCTGATGGCGGACTGCACCGAACGGTGGTTCGTCCACGAGGACGGGCTCGAGGACGACCCCTGCACCTGTGAACGGGAAGCGAACCACATCAGCGTCCACATCTGCGGCGACTGCCACAGCGTGTTCGCCAGCACAGGAGAGGTCGTCCGGTGGTGACCAACCTCGAGCATGCCCTCGCGCAGACCGCCGAGGTCGCCGTCCACGTGGACCTCGGTGCCGACACCCGCACCCGGTTCGAGACACTGCTCCGCGACATCATCACGGACGCTGACTACACACCGAAGGTCACCTCCGACGGTGAAGGCTTCATCGTCCAGTGGATGGCCGGCAGACGGTACCTCTACGTCGAGGTGTACTCCGACGGTGAATGGGCCCTGTTCGAAACCGCCGACGACGGCAGCATCACCATCAACGAAGCCGGCGACGGCCTTCCCGACCTCGATCGCGTCCGAGCACGCATCACCGCGCTCACCGATCACGTCACAGCGGTACGCGCAAGCCGGGACGCCCCACGATGACGGGGTCGCCGGACACCGTGCGCCCACGCCATGATCGGCATGTGCATCCTCTCCGCCGCCGCCTGGTCGCCGCGCTCATCCCGGTCATCGCCGGAACCATCGCTCTCACCGGCTGCAGCAGCCACGAGGACGCGGTACCGAAGAACTACGGACACCAGTGGATGTCGCAGATGTCGTCCCAGCTCTCCAGCGAGTACGGCGGCGGTGGCGGCCGACTCGTCCTCGGCGACGACAACCCGAAGAAGGCAACCGCCAGTATCGCCCTGCAGAACAACCTCGAGGGCCCGTACGACATCCTCGCCGTCTGCCGGTCAACAGAAACGGTGCACCTCACCATCCACGCGTTCACCGCCACGAAAGACGGCAGCGGACAGTCCCTCGACACGAAGGAACGACTCGGCGAAGCAGACATCGACTGCGGCGCCACCATGCGCATCCCCATCGACGTACCTCGGGGCCGCGACGGCATCACCCTCGACGCCTCCACGACAGACACGTCCGAACGCACCCTGTTCGAAGCGTCCATCGTCACCCGCGGCGCGAAGGCATAGCGCGCAAGACCTTCGGCGGGCGGCGGACACCAGCGGCTGCACGTACGATCAAGAGGCAGGCGAGGGGGACGCGATGCGGAAGGTATGGCCAGCGGCCGTGGCGCTCGCCGCGGCGACACTGCTGACGGCGACGGGCTGCTCATCATCGTTTTTCGAGCCGATGGCGGATCCGGTCGGAACGTGGACACTTGCACCGGACGGCGGCAGCACCATCGTTTTGCGGGATGACCACACCTTCACTGCTGAGGGCGTCCCGCAGGGCGTCGCTTGCGCGCGGGATCTCACCGTGGACATCCTGGACGGGTGCAGCACCGGCAGTCTGCCGGTGGACTTCTCCGGCTCATGGGATCTCGAGGAGGGGAACATCATCGTGGTCGTCTTCGAGACCGACGACAGATGGGTGATGAGCGGCGTCCGCAGCGGGAAGACCCTCGGATTTTGGGTTGGCGACCGTGAGCGCCCCGACCCGACGTACAAGTACATCCACGACTGAGCTGCCCCGTACTCTGACGGCATGCCCGCACCGCAGCCGCCGTTCAACCCCGCCACAGCTTCGGTCCGGGAGCTCCTCGCCGGCTACGCGGCGACGCTGGACGAGTTGAACGCTCGCGGCATCGTCCGCACCCGCAACCCACCGCTCGGCGACCTGGCGGAGACGCTGGTGCTGCGGACGTACGGGGGAGCACTGCCGAAGAACTCGTTCGCTTCCTACGACCTGCTCACCGACGATGGCATCACCGTGCAGGTGAAGGCCCGTCTCCTCGACCGAGCGGACAAGTCGTCGCAGACGTTCTCCGCGTTCCGGTCATTCACCTTCGACGTCGCCGTGTTCCTCCTCTTCGACGCCGCGAACTACGACCTTGTCTGGGCTCGGGAACTCACCGCCGACGAAGCGGCGTCGCTCGGCCGTCGCGTCGAACACACGAACAGCACCGCCATCCCCATCCGCCGCGTCGCAACCATCGGCATCGACGTCACCGACCGGGTCTCCGCCGCGTACGACCGGATCGACGAACCGGTTCAGCAGTAACTCACTGCCGCGCATAGAAGCCGCATGAGCGCGAACCACCCCTCCACGGAGGAAGCCGACGGCAGCCCGGACGAACTCGCCGCCGCCCACGCGACTCTGCAGGCCATCCGGGAATGGCGTTGGAAGGACAACGCGACGCTCAACGAGTTGGAGGAGCTTCTGGGCATCGGCCGTGCCCTCGTCAGCTACGAGCCGCACCGTGCGCTCGACGCCGTGAAAGCAGAAGCTGCAGCCACAGCGCTCGAGTCTGCCGCCACCGACTGGGCTGCCGACCCCGCAGCATGGGGCGACAACGACAAGGACTACCGCAACACGTTGCGGGAGCGCGCCGCCGCGTACCGAGTAGGCGACGTTGTCGCACAGGCGACCACGCAGCAGTAGCGAGGTGCCGCGCATAGACGCAGCATGAGCACGAAGCAGCCCGCCGCCGAGAAGGTCGTCGCGACGAACCGTCGCGCCCGCCACGAATACCAGGTCGAGGACACGTACGAGGCGGGTCTGGTCCTCACCGGCACCGAGGTGAAGTCCCTCCGCGACGGCGGTGCGTCCCTCATCGACGGGTACGCGTACCTCGACGGCGGGGAGGCGTACCTCGACGCCGTCCACATCGGCGAGTACCGAGACGGAACGTGGACGAACCACGCTCCCCGTCGCACGCGGAAGCTGCTGCTGCACAAGCGGGAGCTCGTGAAACTCAGCCATGCCGTCGCTGATGGCGGGTACACCCTCATCCCACTCCGCCTGTACTTCTCCGGCGGCCGCGCGAAGGTCGAACTCGCCGTCGCGAAGGGCAAGAAGGCATACGACAAGCGCCACACCCTCCGCGAACAGCAGGACAACCGCGAAGCGGAACGCGCCATCCGAGAGCGGAACCGGTGACCGACGGCGTCGCACCGGGCACCGTGACGCTCACGACCCGAGTCCGCGTCCTCAGAGAGCGCATGTACCCGACGGTGGAAGAAGCTGCCGAGCACGGTGGCCTGACCGGCGAACGGTGGCGGGCCATCGAAGCGGGGGCGCGACCCACTGCGGGGGAGTGCCTCAGCCTCAGCTGGGCGCTCGGAGTGTCCCTCGATGTCATCCGCGGCCGCGGCATCACGGCCGACGCGAGCGACGAAGCCGATGTGCACATCGCGGCCATCCTCGACGTCGCGGCGAGGCTACAAGATGACGGCCTTCTGCCGGCGAGCAGCAGCAGCCGCCGCGCATAGGAGTAGCAGACCGACGCGACGACGACGGTCCGAGAGGATGACGTCATGAGCTTGTTCGGCCGGAAGCGCCGCCACACCCCACCGCCACCCTCAGCGCCGAGCCCGGTGAAGGTACCGCCGTTCGGCTCCATCGTTCAACCTCAAGCGGATGTCACCGTGCCGGGCCGCGGTGTCGTCGCAACACCGCGAACACCGGGCCGTGTGGTCGGCGACGTCGAGAAGCGTCTGCCGGCCGACCAGGTGTTCGTCGAGTGGTACGGCGGCGCCATCACATCAATCCGCGTCGCCGACCTGAAACCACTGTGGTTCGAACCGGAACGAACCCCACCGCAGCAGCCCCGCCGAGCACCCCAGCAGCAGTTTCGTCCGGCCAGCCCCGCCGGTCCTCGTCGTGTCCGCACGGAGCTCATCACGGAGACGCCGACGGACCCGAACAGACCGATGGGAACGCCGCCTCCTCCGCAGCGGATGCCCGACGGGTCCGTCGCCTACACCGTCTACGAGACCGTCGAACCGGTGGACCCGTCGCAACTGCAGGAGCCTGCCGGCCGATACCGGAACCCGGACGGCAGCTGGCGCTATGTCACCTACGAGACCGAGGAGCCGGCGTAGCCCGAGCCCCCACCGCGTCCGCGCATAGGCGGTGCATGGCCGAGACCACATTGCCCATCCCCGATGACCGGGTCCTCCCACACCTGCACCTCACGGAGGCGGAGACCGTCCTGGTGCTCGCGGCCTTGCGGGCAACGGAAGACCGCTCCACCGGCACGCGTGCCGCCGAGGTCGCAGCCATCCGCAAGAAGCTCGAGACGCAACGGGCATCGTCGCATCGCGTCGTCCGCAAGATGATGGCGCGTGAGCAGCTGAACGCCATCAAGCGTGGGCAGATGCCACGCATGGTGAACGGTGCCCGCATCGTCACCCGCCGGGACCGACACCGGTCCCGGAAGCAAGTTCTACACGCCACGATCCTCGACGATGGCCACCCGGAGGAGCTCAACGTCCGCCTCGACGACGGTACCTGGGACCAGTGGGTGTGGTCCGACCCGATGCTCCGCATCGAAGGCGAAGCGGAGTACGACGAGACCGCGTAGTGGTTCGCCGCATCTGCTGCTCGTGAACGAACGCAGGCCCGCTTGGCTCAGGTCCGGTTGGCGCTGCGGACGACCGGTGTAGCCACGGCAGCCGGCCGTCGTTCACCACCCGGCGCGGGCTCGGACCGCCGCCAACATCCCAGGAGCCCCGGCACTGCAATGCCGGGGCTCCTTGCGTGCCCGTGGCATAGACCCGGCATGGAACCCGTCAACCTCGACAAGCCCGAGCCGGTAAACGTCAGCCCCGTCCAGTCCGGTCGTCCCGCCCGCCCATCGAAGCCGAAGCGACAGCGGAAGGCGAAGGAGCGCGGTGGCCCGCCCGACCTGACGCTGGTCATCTCGGCCATCGCCGTCATGGTCCTTCTCCTGGTGGGAGGCACCTACGCCGTCGGCGGCATCATCAGCACCGCGAAACACGCCTGCGAGCAGACGAACTCCGACAGCTGCGACCAGCCGGGCATCAGCACCGGGTGGGACGTACCGATCTTCCCATAGGGGGGTGGGTAGCGCACGCCCCGGGTTGCTCCCGATGGCATAGGACCGGCATGGTCAACCTTCACCTCAACAAGGGGCCGGCGCAGTCTGGCCCGACGTCGAACCAGTCGGTCAAGCGACGCAAGCTGGCCCTGCCGAAACGGGCACCGTCCATCCCCGACATCATCGTCGGCGTCGCGGTGCTCATAGCCGTAGCCGTCGGCCTCTTCCTCGGAGTGTCGCTCGTCATCGGCGGCAGCCACGGAGCAGGCGTTGGAGCACCTGTCGGCCACTACCAGTGCGTCGACGACTACGGCCAGCCCCTCTCGGATGACCGGTGCGACTGGTGACGGGTCACGTCGCGCTGGAAGGCGCGAAGCGCCGGGGCGCCGTCTTCACCACCGCCCACCAGGTCAGCGTCGCCTGCACGGTTGCTTGGTGGTCGCGGTGACGTTCGCTCCGGGAACCGTC
This sequence comes from Curtobacterium sp. MCSS17_016, assembly GCF_003234255.2. Taxonomy (NCBI): domain Bacteria; kingdom Bacillati; phylum Actinomycetota; class Actinomycetes; order Micrococcales; family Microbacteriaceae; genus Curtobacterium; species Curtobacterium sp. MCSS17_016. The sequence continues at coordinate 159,968 of NZ_CP126255.1, read as the reverse complement.
GCGGTTCGTACCGCCGGGAGCGGCGTCGAACTGCTCCTCCGCACCGCCGCCACCAGCAGGCCGACGTGGCTGTCTTCTGGCGACGGGTGGGGAGGCGATGAGGTGATAAGCGCCGAGGACCTCGTCGCCACGTTTGTCGCCGTCGCCGCCGACACCCCGGGACGTCTGGTCGTCATCACCGACGCGTTCGAGTTCGACAGCCACCTCATCGGCATCCCGAACACCGACGGCGTCTACGACACCCCGGAGGAAGCGGAAGCCGCCGTCGCGTGGGCGACGAACCTCCGCGAGAACATCATCCGCCGCACCATCGCCATCGCCGGAGACGTTCCCGGCGCAGTCCTCGCCGCACTGCCGTTTGGCCGGAGCGTCGCGGTGGCCGCAGCGCTCCGCGTCAACGGGGGCTGGCTCGTCACAGAGAACACCACCCGCTACGGCGACCCGACGGACGTTCGCATCCTCGTCGCCCCGAAGGAGTACCAGCGTTGAAGCCAGTCCCAGACACCCTCCGCGCCCTCGCACGTCGCGGGATGCTCTCCTACCTGGTGACCGCGGACCGGTCTTGGTGGGAGTGGCTGCGTCACGTCCGCCTCGCCCTCCACGGTGCGGCCGGTGAGCTCGAGCGGCTCAACCGCGCCCTCGACGAGCAGACGCTCCGCCGAACGTTCCGTACCGCCGGTCTCTCCGACACCGACTCGGAGGTCGCCGCAGCGGCCGTCCGCGCGGAAGTGGCGACCGTTCCCGCTTGACCGGCATAGCCGTCGACGCCTCACCCACCCCGACTCTGCTTGAAGGAGCATCATGACCGACACCATCACGACCCCGCCGACCATCGACGCGTGGGAGACCGAGAACGGCCACGCTGTCGTCCTCGGTGCCGGCACTCCGGCCGAGGTCGCCACCATCTGGAACGCGTACATCGCCGACTCGTACACGCCGGGCACCGACGAGTACAACACCGGGTTCACCAACGCGGAGCTCGTCCGAATGCACTGGAAGCAGGCTTACGTCGCCCTGCCGCTGCCGGACGGGGAGAACGAAGACCTCGACCTCAGTGAGACGCCCACTGACCGGCACGGCACCGTCATCCACATCGCCGAACGCGCCGAGCCGGCGCTGAGCCCGGACGCGACCGTCGGCGTCATCCTCTCCCCGGGCCGCTTCGCAGCGTGACCGCGGCCGGATTTGAACCGCTGCCGTCCCCGGCCGCCGCCGGTACTGTTCGACCATGACAGCGGGGGAGCAGGTAGTGACGAGCGGCACCAGCGAGAGGCTGGCTGACACAGCGTTCACGTCCGGCAGCCGGCGCCTCATCTGGGTGGTCCTTCTCGCCGTGGCCGGGCAAGCCGTGTTCTCCTCCTGGCAGGTCGGCGCGAACCTCCCTTCCACTGGGGGCACCGCCGCCATCCACGAGGTGGACTTCGCATCGCACCCGTCCTGGGGATGGACCGGCCTCACCGTGGCCATCGCCGCCGCAGGATGGCTGACCGCCGTGCACCGGAAGAACCGTCGCCGCGGCGACGAGCACCAGACGCTCAACGTCACCGTGAAGGCCATCATCGCCATCACGTTGCTTGTCGCCCTCCTCCTGCCAGCTCAGGTCTTCTGGGTGCAATGGGCGACGCACCACGGGATAGAGCACCCGTTCATCCTGTGGAACGTCACCACGACCCAACGGACCTACAACCTCTGACCAAATCGTCAGCAGGGGAGCACTGAACCGCCTGCGCCTCGGGGTCGCCCCGGCGACCGCGCATAGTACGGTCGACGCCCGCCAGTCGAAGGAGAACCAAGTGCCGACCACGTTGACCGCGTACCTGCACGGTGCCCGCGTCGGCTGGTTCACCGACACGACGTTCACCTACGACCGGGCGTGGGTTGCGGGAGCCGGCGGGCAGGCCTTCGCCCTGACGTTGCCGACGACGCAGCTCGAGCACACGGGTCCGCACGTCACCGCGTTCCTGCAGGGGCTGCTTCCCGATGACGAGCTGACGACGACCCGGTGGGCGGCACGGTACGGCACCACGACCGCGCCGACGGACCTCCTCGCACACGTCGGCGGCGACGTCGCTGGCGCTGTCCAGTTCACCGCCGACAACCACGGCCGCACCTGGACGCCGCCCGGCACCCTCACCCCGGTGTCTGACGCAGACATCGCTGCGCACCTTCGGGCCCTCCGGGAGCAGCCGGAGGCATGGGATCTGCCGTCGTCGGAGTTCACCCTCGGCGGCTTCCAGTCAAAGTTCACCCTCACCCGCACCGACACGGGATGGGCGGTACCGTCCGCCGGCGCTGCGTCCACGCACATCGTGAAGCCGGGCATGCACCGGCTGCCGTCGCAGGCGGTCTTCGAGCACCTGACGCAGCACGCCGCCGCACAGGTCGGCATCCCCGCGGCGGAAACGACGCTGGCCATGTTCGAGGACATGCCGGCACTCGTCGTCACCCGATACGACCGCACCGCCGGCGACCGGGTTCATCAGGAAGACCTGATGCAGGCCCTCGGCCTTGACCCTGAAGGGAAGTACCAGGCGGAAGGCGGCCCAGGCATCGACCAGGCAGCCTCGGTCATCCTCCACGCGACCGGGCCCACGGACGCCGTCACCGACTACCTCATCCACGTCGCGTTCCACTGGGTACTGATGAGCACCGACGCGCACGCGAAGAACACCAGCCTCATCCACACCGCCACCGGCACGACCCTCGCCCCGCTGTACGACGCGGCGTCGATGCTCGCCTACCCACACGTCGGAGGGTTCCACCCGCGTAAGGCGAAGCTCGCGATGAAGGTCGGCAAGACGTACACCGCCGACCGAATCGAACCACGACACCTGCACCGCGCTGCGGCCGCCGCCGGCGCCGACCCGGACGTCGTCCTCAGCCGGGCACGGCACATCGCCGCCAGCCTTCCCGGCATCGTCACCGCGGAAACCGACCGACACCGGAACCTCCCCGTCGACGGAACGGTCCTCGACACGTTCACCGCAGCACTCACCCGCCGATGCGCAGCCCTCGTCGGCCGCATCGACGACGCGGCCGCAGGCGGGTACTCGTCACCGCGGTCGAGCTAGCGGGCCTCGCGCCGACAGTTCCACCTACTGCTCGGGTGGGAACAGCTTGTCGACGGAGAACTCGTCAGAGATACGCTCGAACCGCTCCGGGTCCTGGACGCGGATGATGTCGAGTAAGCCCTGCTGCCCGTCCTCGTCGTACTCACCCTCCGGGACTTCGAGGTTGTCACGGAACGTCTGCTCAACGTCGTCGAGGGACGGGTCGTCTGTCGCCATGGTGGGCAGCGTATCCGGCGCGGTCTTCGCCCGCGCATACCCCTCCCGAACGCCGCACTCCCGTCGACCGTTTCGTTGCCGGCATAGGGGCCGTCGTTCACCGACACTGGAACAAGGGAGGGTGCCATGGCAGACCACAACAGCGACAAGCACGAGGCGAACTTCATCGCCGCGGCGACGGAGAAGCACAACGGCTTCTACGATTACTCGCACGTCGAGTACGTCAACGCCGGGACGAAGGTCACCATCGGCTGCCCGAAGCACGGGAAGTTCAACCAGGCGCCGGCGGACCACAAGAAGGGGCAGCGCTGCCCGCAGTGCTCCGGTCGCCGCGGTGCGACGAACGCCTCCCGGGCCGACCTGTTCATCAGCCAGTCGAAGGCCAAGTTCGGCGACCGGTTCGACTACTCGAAGGTGGTGTTCATCGACCAGCGGACGAACGTGACCCTCATCTGCAAGACGCACGGCGAGTTCACGATGCGCCCCACGAATCACCTGGCCTCCGAGTCCGGCTGCCGCAAGTGCGCTGACGCGGCCCGCGCGAACAGCGTCTCCGCGACCGCGCAGGCGGCACGAGGACGCTCCGCCGTCCTCCCGAAGCGGTTCGAGGCGGCTGCTGGCGGCGGCGACATCGTCGTCCGCGTCGCACTCGTCTCGGGTCGCGGAGTGCAGTGGCCGGCACGGTACCGTCCGCGACGCGACATCCTCATCAGCGGGCGAGCGACGTTCAAAACCCTGTCCGACCTCATCGAAGCAGCATTCGACCGCGACGACGAGCACCTGCACGAGTTCACGATGGCGGACGACGGCGTCACCATCGCACCGAACAACATCGACGGCCGCGGCCGCTACATTGACGAAGCGGAAGCGCCCGTCAGCATCCTCGACCAGCACGAGCAGTTCACCTACCGGTACGACTTCGGCGACGACTGGACCCACACCTGCACGGTGGTCGCCGCAGGAGTCTCAGCGAGCAAGCTCGGCTACGACGACCTCGCCACCGGGGTCGTCATCGACTCGGTTGGCGACGCCCCTGAGCAGTACCCGACCTACGACGACGAGGATTAACCGGCGCTCCGTCCGTCAGCTGCGGGCCGGTCGGAGCTCCTCGGCCGGGCCGAGCGCTTCGGCGGCGGCTGCCGCTGCGTCCCGGTGCCGGTGCGCCAGCGTCTCGAGCACGTGTTGCATGACCTTCGTCTCCGCGTCGGTGGCCCGGTACCGGCGACGGCCGGGCAGTACGACGGCGAGGACCCGGTCGGTGAACGTCGGGCGGAGGTGTCGGAGTAGCACCGCGGCGAGGTTGGCCTGCCCGGTGGCGTGGTCAGCTGCGGCGATGAGGGACCGGGTCGCGCTGACCGACGCTCCGTAGGCGATGGCGGCGTTCGTCGTCACCGCGACGTTCTGGTTCGTCTCGGCGTAGCTGGCGAGCTCTGCTGCGGCGACCGCGGTGAGTTCCTTCGACAGCGGCGGCCCTGCGTTGAGGCGCGCACCGCTGCGACCGCGAACACCGGCGCCGACTTGCCTGCCGATGATGACCGCGGTGCCGCGACGGAGTTCAGCGGCGACGCGGCCGAACTCGAAAGCGTTCTCCTGCTGGATGTCGATGTCGGCGAAGGCGGCACGGATGGTGTCGATGGTGTGGTCCATGTTGGTGCCTATGCGGCGTCGCCTGTGACGGAGGCGTTGAAGTCTGCTTCGAGCTGGGTCTTGGCGGTGGCGGCCGCGTCGCCGGCGAGTTGGACGGCGAGACGGAGTGCGTCACTCTCAGCCCGGTTCAGCACCCGCTGCGGGCTCAGACCCGAGAGCTGCGAGTCGATGGACCGCAGCCACGCGAAGCGACGCTGATGGCGGAGACGACGGGCGCCGGCTGCGATGTTCCGGGCTGACGTAGCATCCGCGGTGGCGGCCTGTGCCCCTTCGACGTCCCGGGCCGCGGTTGTTGCCTCATCGGCGGCCGCGGCAGCGCGGCCCTGGTTGTCCTGCACCGTGCGGAGCGCGTCGGCGATGCGGGCGGACTCCCATGCGGTGAACCATGTGCGTTGCGTGTCAACGGGTCGGGCCTTCGGGCCGGTGTGCTTGCTGAACTGCACCCCGAAGTGTCGGAGGTTGATGTACCCGACCGGCTCGGCGTCATCATCGCCATCCGGCGGGAACGCGGTCCTCGCCTTCTCGATGAACGTCTGGTGCTCGGCGATGACGGTCAGGGCTGCGCGGATGGTGTCGAGGCTCACGCCTTGTTCTATGCGGCACAGCGCCGGTTAGGGAAGCGGCTGCTCGTGCCAGTAGACATGCGCGTCCGTGTGGAACGTGCGGTACTTCTGCTCGATGGCGGTGCGGAAGTTGGTGGAGACGCTGACGACAGTGTCGTCGGATGTGGTGAACGCGTCCGACCCGCCGGCGGACTTCGCGTCGAGCGGGTCGAACGTGCTGGCGATGCTGTGCTGCAGCTTCGTCACACTGTCCTGGCTGAGGCCGAGTTGGGTGATGACGGACCGATGCCGGCGAACCGCTTCGTCGGGATCTTCGGTGACCCAGCCGCTGACCTGCAGCTGGAAGTGCCGGCCTGCGGGGATGAGGACCTCGCCGGTCTTCGAGTCCGTTGACGTTGTGTCCGCATCCCAGTAGTCGAAGATGAGGTCCCGGGCGTGCATCGTGACAGCCTTGCCGTCGGCGAGCATGAGCCGCACCTTCCGGGGCTCACCTGAGCTGTACGCCCCAACGTGCGTGTGCTTCGTGGTGCCGGCGTCGATGCCGTACTTCTTCGCCGACGGTACGCCCGTCAGGTCCCACACCTCGACGTCGCCGTCCTGGGTACGTGCCGTCGGCTGCGGCCCGTGGTGGCTCACGCCGTACTTGTCACGTGGGACGGTGTTCTTGCCGTACGTGATCGGTCCGACGCAGCCGGTCAGCAGTGCAGCGACGAGCACAACGATGACGCCGGCCCCTACCCGTGTTCGTACCCCCATGCTTCGCAGCTTACGGACGGACACCGGTCCTGCACACAACGGAAGCGCTGCCGTGAGGCGGCTCCCGCGAGGTCAGGCGGCGTCGGTTGCGTCCTCGAGCTTGTCGAGGAGGTCCGTTTCGTGCTGGCTTCGGATGATGGTCAGCGCTTGGACGACCGCTTCGCGTTCCCCAGCGGTCAGCATGTGCCACTTCGGCTTCGCTGGCGGCAGCAGTCCGAACAGGCGCCGCTGTGTCGGCTGAGGCGCGTTGATGGTGGCGAGGAGGCCTGGGACGGCGTCGGCAGCATCGGCTGCTTCTTCAGCGGAACGGATGAGGTTCCGGGCGACCTCTTCGGCGAACTCCGGCGCTGCGGACCGCATGGTGGTCGCTGCTTCCCGGCGGGAGCGTTGCACCTTCGGCAGGAGCGCGATGACCTGCCGGTTCAGGTCCCCGGGGAACGGTTCGGTGACCTTGTTCGGCCACGTCTGGTGGAAGGTGGCACCGCGGGTGCGCAGTGGCCACCCTTGGCCGGCGGTGTGGATGCGGGACGCGATGCTGTCGATGAGGGTCTGCGTCTCGGTCATGTCAGCGAGAACCGCTTTCGTCTCGTCCAGGGTGTGCATCCTGCGTTGGGCCTTCCTGCTAGCCCATCAAGGGTACGCGAGACCGCTCGGTCTACTCCGTCGTGGGGAGGCCGACGCGGGTCAGGACCCCGGCGACCTTCTCAGCGAGCGCTTCGCCGACGGTGCCTTCCGCTGCGGTCTTGTCGTGGATGGCGAGCGCGAGCACTGCGACGTCCAAAAGCCGTCGTTGGAGGGAGCCGATGCGCCCATCGGTGAACGTGAGCGCTGCCGCGACTGCGCCGGCGCTCACGCTGAGGGAGGCGGCTCGGCGGCGGAGCGTCAGCTCGACGGGTTCGGCGCCGCTGCTGGGGTACCTGGTGAGGTTGTAGAGGACGATGCAGGCGTTGAGGTGCTGCAGGTCGGAGACGCCGGCGGTGAGTGGGTACGTCTGGTCGTCGCGGTGCGTGTGTGCGAGCAGCGCCGTACCGGCACGTCCGGTGTTCCCGTCGAGGTGCTCCCACGCGCCGAGCGCTGCGAAGGCCACGTCGAGGAGTTCCCCTTGCAGGTCGTCAAGGGTGTGCGTGGTGCCCTTCCGCGGGTTCTCCCCGAAGTACCCGCCGATAGCAGCGGTGACTTCACCGACCTCCTCGACGAGCTTCCCGACGCGGCGGTGGGTGACGAGGTCTTCGTGCATGCCGTCCGGGTAAGTGGAGTCCAGCCAGGTGCTGAACCGACCGGTGGCGTCGTCGATGAACGACAGGGTGTGGCCGCTCATGCGGGTTTCTTCGTGGTGAGGAGTGCGAGGACGGTGGGGGAGATGTGCTCGTCGAGGGTGAGGGTCTCCACGCCGACGACGGCGCCGACTGCGTCGTAGTCCACGAGGAGGCCGCCGCCGACGTCGCGCGTGACGGCAACGTCGTGGTCGGTTAGTCGGAAGTAGCCGACGCCGAGGTCGGGCGTGACGGTGACGGTCAGCGTCGTCTGCTCACCCATCAGCAGCCTGTCGCGCAGTCGTAGCCGATGACGGCGTTCTGCTTCGCCGTGCGCCCGCAGACGCTGCAGCGGCCCTTCCCGAACTCACGCCACACGTCCGTGTGCAGCGTCGCGACCGTCTTGCTGAACTCGTCGAGCATCCGCAGCGCGTCGTTGAGGAGGTCGATGTCGTCGGCGGTCGTCGCTTCGGTGATGAGCGCCAGCTGGTCCTTCGAGGACAGGCCCAGCCCGTTCCCAGCGGAGAACGCGGCAGTGCGGCGGTGCTGCAGTTCGCGGAGCGCGGCCGCCATGTCGTCACGGGACTCCGTCGGCGCCGCGGGGACCGCGGACGGGTCCTGCTCGAGGCGCGCTATCTCCTTGTCGTAGAAGGTGACCGCGTCAAGGTTGTGCTGTGCAGTGCGGGCGCACAGCTCCCGGTCCCGGCGGTACCGCGCGAGGGTGTCGTTCACGTCGGCAGTCATGGGTGGTCCGCTCCTGGGGTGGTGTGGGTTCGGTGGCCGCTGATGCGGGTGGAAAGGGTGGCGACGACCATGCTGCGCACCAGCGGCAGCCCGGTGGTGGCGAGGAACACGTCGCTGCGGATGCCTTCGGCGTCTTCACCGATGAGGTCGTGCCGGTCGAGGACGTGGGATGCGGCGACGAGGTCGTCGAGACCGGCGAGGAGCTCCCGCCTCGCGTTGATCACGCGTTCCATCGACAGCGCCAGCTGCTGATGCGCGTCCGCCGTCTCAAGGCCGGCGGTCATGCGGGGACCAGCCCGGCGAGGCGAAGGCACCACTCGTGGTCGGACTCCGACCAGGCGCCGCACTCCCGGCACGTCGTCGGCAGTGGCTGGCCGGGCCGCCGCACCTGCGACGTCGGGTGGACCGGCGAGGTGAACGTCTCCCCGTCGAACCGGACCCCGAGGTACTGCTTCGGGAACGACACGAGCGTCCCCGGACGCCCCTCGACGATGAGACGTTCGCCACGCTTGTAGTCCACCTTGTACCGGTTCCGGACGTACTCGGCGCTCACGCTTCACCCTCCCGGCGGAGAGTGAGCGTCCACTGCTCACCGTGGATGAGGGGCGACGGGAGGTGGTCCTCGAACAGGTCGATGACGGCACGGACACCGTCGTTGAAGTCGTCGTTGTAGCCCTTCTCGGCGTACTGACCGTGCTCGGTCGGCTTGAGGAGGTTCTCCAGGTCGTCGACGGTGAAGACACGGGACGGGTTCGGGCCAGGCATCGGCGCTGCTTTCCGGGAGTCGAAGGGGATGGCTGTGTTGGTGTGCTGGTTCGCAGGTGGGCGCTCGTCGCCGCGCCGCAGGAGCGCTTCGAACTCGTCGTGGAGACGCCGGAGTTCGGTGACCTGCTCATCGGTGAGGTTGAAGCGGGCGGCGATGTCCGGCATGGCCGGTTCGTCGAACACGGGGTCGTCGTCGGGCCCCAGGTCCCAGCCGACGATGACGCCGTAGATCCACGCGTCGGACCGCGTCTGTGACCAGTCCGCGGACGACATCGCGACGTGTTGCCGGAGCTCGTGGAGGACACCGCTCACGGCAGCACCTCGAACTGCCTGTGGAAGTCCGCGAACGACAGGCGGCGGCGAACAACGGACGGCGGGTCGCCGCGGTAGTTCAGGCTGACGGTCCGGCCGGGCCAGTCCACGGCGCAGACGAGCCCGGAGACGAGGGTGCCCTTCCGCTGCACTTCGTCACCGACGCGCGGTTCGACGAGCGGCGGGTGCTGCTCTAGGAGCGTGGCAACTTCGGTGAGCACCCGGGCGACGGCTGCGGAGACGTTGCTGCTGCCGAGCGGCAAGCCGCGGCTGAGCTTGTCCGCCGCGAGGCGAAGCAACGCTTCGTCGGTGTCGTCGGGGCCCTTGTGGGAGACGGTCGCCTCAGCGCGAAGCCGGGTGAGGGCTTCGTCCAGGTCGGTGCTCAACATGCGGGTCGCTCCTGTCGGGGGCTGCGGTCGAAGGACCTATGCGCGGATGGTGCCGGCAGCCGGAGAACCCGAACGCGCATAGGTCGTGCATGAACTCACGCTTGCTCATCACCGACGGGGTCCTCTCCGTCATCCCCGACGACAACCGCTACCAGGCGCCGGACCCGGAGAACGTCGCGACCCTGCCGCACGAGACGCTGCTGCAGTTGGCTGCGTACATCGGCCGGCAGGACCGGCAGCACGCCATCATCGAAGGGTTCATCTGGGTCGACTCGTACGACCAGACCGTCGAGGCGCGAGAGTGCGACTGCGGCTGCCAGGACGACGAGGAGACCGACGTGGACATCCTCCGCCGCGACCCGGACGAGTTCCTGGCGAAGGTGCAGGAGGAGCACGAGTCGTTCCTGCCCCGCTACCTCGTCAGCGTCCGCGCGTTCATCGACTTCGACTTCCACCTCGACGTCCGCCGGAACGGCTACATCATGGGCCGTGACGCGGACGAGGTCCTCGCGTTCCTGCAGGAGGCACAAGCAGCTGGCGTCGTCTTCGCCTGAACCTCAGACGAGTAGCTCTCCCGCGACCTGCCAAGCGGTGCGCTTGAAGTCTGAACTGTCAACGACCCCAGGAGTTGATGCGCGCTGCGAACTCCCACGCCTGCCGCTCAAGGGCCGACGGAAACGGCACCACGATGGTTTCGTCGGAGGTAGCGATCGTGAGATACCGATTGGACGTGTCCTTCTTCATGCCGGACCCGGCGACCGCACCGACAACAGCGCCAGTGCCTCCGACGAGCAGACCACCGACGAGCGCACCCCCGAGCGTCCGCCCGGTCGAGGAGCGTTGCGATACCGTGCCGTCCACCGTCGCGGTTGCGCCTGCCATACGCCACCGGCGCGACCCGTGCGCGAGCTTGCTGCCCTCGAAGTAGTACCCCTGAAAGGCGCCGGCGGGTGCGATGAGACGACGTTCCGGCTGGTTCTCGCTCTCTCGACGCGCTTGCTCCTTTTGCTCCTGACGCCACTGCACGTCGCCCGTGGTCAGGTCCGTAAAGGGAACACCCGTCGCGTTGGAAACCGCGTCCGCAAATGCCTCGCCGGAACCATCGCGGTTGAATAGGAACGTCAGCCCGTCCCGTTTTGGCTCGGGGGTGCGTGACCAGCCCTTAGCGCGCACACGGAGTTGGTGGTCCTCGTACTCGAGGGACTCCACCTTCGCCAGTGGTATCCGCACGCCCTTGGTCATCTTGGCGCTGCGGACGCTGAACGCAAACCTGAACTCGATGTGGTCATCGGTGAGGGTCGCGGTCCCGTCACGGCCTTTCAGTTCCATAGCGCTCATGCTGCCAAGGGGCAACGACAGACGTCCAGCCCCAGAAGGGGCTCGGTGGCAGAACGAGGACAAGCGGCCCGCGCTCATTCAACGGGGGAAGCGGTCAGCGTCCGCTGCGCTTGAATCTCAGCTGATCATCGCGCAAGCATCTTGACCCAGTGACTCACTGACGAGCTCGAACCGTTCCCACAGTCCCGCCCACGTTCCCGTCCAACGGGTCGTCACCGGGTCGTCATCGACGTGGTTCACGGACACGTGGTGCGACCGATAGTTGATGCTGCGGACCTGCAGCGGCCCGTCGTGCTCGCCGGTGCGGTCGCGGAGGAGCGCCCCGCGGACCGGTTCCGGAGACGTGTCCGCAGCCGCTGCGGCGTGCAGTTCGCGGAGGAGCGCGGCGGCTTTCATGCTGCCGTGCGTCGGTGTCGGGAGCTGTTCCGCTTCGGCTGGTACATGAACCAGGCTCCGAACACGACGCTGTGGAAGACGCCGAATGTAGCCGTGGTCCAGAAGCTGCTCATGCCTGCGGAATGCACGCTGATCTGCGCGGCGTACGCGACGATGGTGAGCACGGCGAGGGTGAGGTTGAACCAGAGACGACGGTGGACGATGGCGTGCAGGACGTTGATGGTCGTGGTCATGTCCGCCCTATGCACGGTGGGTGCCGGCAGCTGGGCCGTCAGAAGCTGGCGCCGCTGTCGCTGAACGACGAGCCGGAGTCGTAGCTGCTGTGCGACGAGCCGTGGTCGTACGACGAGTGGCTGTACGACGAACCGTGGTCGTACGACGAGTGCGCGGATGGGGAGTGGTGGCTGCTGTCCGTGTGGGAACGGTGCGGCGCCGAATCGAAGACGGTCAGCAGCGAGCTGAGAAGCGTGTTGCCGTCGTCACCGCGGGTGCTGCGCTGCGCGTCCGCCTTCCGGGCTTCGACTGAGCGCCGACCGACTTCACGTGCTGCCCGGGCGGTGCGCTGCCGGTCACGGAACCGCTGCGTCAGAGACGGCTTGCCGGCGTTCGTCGGCGCGAGCGCGGCGGCGATGGCGCTTCGAACGTCGTCCGCTTCCGCGAGCGCGCCCTGCGCACCGCTGCGAAGGATGCGGAACACGATGTAGGCGACTCCCGCGAAGACCACGACAACGGCGACGGCTGCCACTGCTGCATCCGTCGGCCCGTATGTGGTCAGGGCGACGCCGGCGACGGCTGCCGCGGCGAGGATCAGCAGCGTCGGGAGAGTGAGGCTCAGCGCTGTGCACCACTTCGCGATGCGGCCCAGGTGCTGCACTCGAGCGCGAAGCGCGGTCAGGTCGGTCACGGTCGATTCTCCTTGTTGTTGCGGGCGTTGCGGAGCATCGCTTGAGTGATGAGGTCTTGCCCTTCCGGGGTCAGCCGGTAGTGGGTCGGGTCGCCCTTCTTGTTCCGCTCCTGCACGGTCGCGAGCTTCTTCCGGTACAGCTCGGGAACGGTCGGCACATGACCGGGCGGGAAGTCGTCGAGGGTGACCATGCCGGCCCTATGCGAGACCGCGCCGACCAGCGGGTCGTCCGCGCATAGAGTCAGCACCAGCCCCGACAGGAAGCGACAAGCTCATGCCGACGACCACGTTCCAGAAGACCATCACCGTCGAAGCGCTGCCGCTTGCGGACGCCACTGACCAGGAGGTCACCGAGTTCCTCGAGGGAACCGGGTGGACGCTGTTCCGCGGCGGCACGGACACGGTCGTCCTGCACGAGGTCGGGAAGGAGCCGGCGTCGTCCACTCGCAGCATGAGCTCCGGTAGCCGGAGTCGCCTGGTGAAGGTCGACGGTGTCCTCCGTCCCCGCCTCATCCTCGACGTGTCGTGGGAGCGGGAGTTCGGCGGCCAGTAGGCGTCAGTTCGACGGGACCGGTCGGTTCGGCTGCGGCGGGTTCAACGCGCCGCGGAAGCCTTCCTCGTCGATGTCCTCCTCGCGGTACTTCCTGCCGGTCGCTGGGACGAGGAACGCTACGGCGCCGGCCTTGTCCGCGACGACGACGAACACTTCCTCGGTCCGCTGCCCGTTCCGCCGAGCGATGAACGTCGTTCCGGGTGCCAACTCGTCGAGGCCGAGGTACTCGTCAGCCATGAAGTAGTCGAGGAGCCGTGCGGCCATGGTGCCCTCACCGTCGCGGTACCCGGCCACGAAGGTTCCCGGTCGTCCCGGGGAGCAAGGGCGGAGCAGGGTCGCGCACTGCTCGACGTGCTCGTTCCACGCGATGCTCGACCGGGCGTTCGCTGTCCTGTCGTGGAGCTCACCGCCGACCTTCCAGGAACGGATCTCCTCCTCGAGGAGACGCCGTTCCGCCTGAGACGGGATGACGATGGGCCCGTCATCCTCGGGGAGAAGGTCGGTGGGGCGGAGCACAGGCGGGAGCCGCCGCTCAACCGCTGTCGATGTGGTGTCGGTCATGTGAGGCCTATGCCGTCGATGCCGGTTCAGCGGGTCAGCGCGGTGGCGGCGAAGGCGAGGACGGTGCCGAGCAGCGCTACCTGCCCGAACACGGGGTCATGCCCGGTGAGGAGCTGCCAGACGAGCACCCCGGCGCTGACGAGGGCGCAGCAACCGATGACGGCGGCCGGCGCAGAGAGCCACGCGAACTTCGATGGACGGGACTTGGTGCTGGCGTTGGCTGTCATGTCGACGTCTATGCGACGTCGAACCCGTCAGCGTGCCGCTTCGCCTTATTGATGGCTGCCCGCCAACCCCACACGGACGTCCGCTTCCCGATGTAACCCGGGTCGAGGTGTTTCTCCTGCCCGGCGTCGGCCGGCGCCACGTTTCCGGTGACTGTGAGGCCACCTTCGGTGAAGACCTCCACCCCAGTCAGCGCTCGCCGAAGGGGTGCAGCGATGGCGACGTCGTCGGCGGTCGGCATGTGATGTCCGCGCCAGTCGAGCAACCCGATGATGAAGTAGGAACGCTTCCGCGGGGCGAGCTCGACCACTTGCAGGCACGCCCAAGAGCCGGTGTCGCTCTCGACGGGGATGATGTCGCCGACGGTGAGCGCTGTCGCGGACCGCGGCGTGAACGGGTACGTCTGCCGCCTGCTCGCCCCCATGCGGGGAACGCTACCGGGTGGTGCTGACGGCGGCCGCGGCCCGGTCCCGGCGTTCCACTGCAGCCCAGTGGTTCCGGCGCGCTCGGGGGAGCGCGACGTGCTCGGCGTACAGGTGCCGGCGGGAGGCGCCGGTGAGGAATCGGGTCCGCCACGTCGCGGAGTGCCCGCTGTCCACGAACGCCTTCGCAGCTTCGTCGTGCTGCGCACGAAGCTCGAGGACATCAGCTTCCGCGGCGGCGAGGGCCCGGTCGAGGGTGTCGAGGTACCCCTCAGCCCATCGGAGCCGGTCGTTCGCAGTCGCTGTCATCGGTTCGTCTCGTACGGCGGGACGACGACGTCGCGGATGGTGGTCACGTCGATGTCGTACGCGTTCAGACCGGTCCCGACCTCGTTGACGAAGTGGAATGCCCCACCGGTACGCATGAGCCGCTGTGGCCCGGTGAGGCGGCGGCCTCTGGCGTCGGCAGTGAGGACCGTGCCGAACTGCATGGTCTTCACCTGTTCGATGCCCGCTTCGAGTGCGGTGGGGCTGTCTTAAGAACCTGCGTAGCCCTGAGATGGCGCGGCTATCGCGGCGGTTGAACCAGTCCGTATCCCCTCACGACCCCGACCGTATCCTCTGGCGCGGGCGGCACCCAGACGACGGTGTCCTGACCGGGCATTTTCTGTACCAGTTCGGAGGGTGCATGACTGCCGCGACGTCGACCCAGACGCACCGCATGAGCCTCAACCGTGAGCGATCACGCCCGCTCCGCACCGGTCGGGGTCCTCGGCCCGTGCCGGGCGTTCACTCGTCCTAGCGGACCAGTGACAATTGACGAGATGTCAATGGCCGCAACGGTCGTAACCAGTCCCTCAGGGCTCGCAGCGTGCGCCACGCCCCTCATGCCCATGGTCGGCGCTACGTCGGCGAGGCGGACGCTGCGGGAAGCATCCGCAGCGTCAGAGCACCTACACAACGAACGGACACGACGGCATCGTCAAACTGCGCCGAGTCGACACGAGCAGCTTCCGCTTCTCGGTGCTGCTCGTCTTCGATCGGTCCACTCCGACACGAGACATCAACGCAGCCAAGCGCCACGTCAAGGACCTACTCGATGGCCGACGTCATGGTCTCGAACGGAACTAGGAAGCAGAGCGCTACGCCTTCGAGTCGTCCAATTCGTCCGCTGTGAGATCTTCGGGAATCATCTCCGCGTACTCCTCCCGGATGAACGCCAACCCCTCTGCAAGTGACGGGTCGAACTCGAGCGAGCTCGTCACGAAATCCAAGCGACGTTTGTTCTCAGCGATGATGTCGCTCCATCGACGGACGTAGGCACGCACAGCGGGTCGGCCCGGCTTCTGCTCGGGCTCGAGCACGAGACCGACCTCGCGGTTGTCGCTCTTGAACGAGTTCTCGATCACTTCGTCGTAGTCAGTCACGGCGAGGATGAAATCCCACCTCGCGCGCTCGCTGGCAAAGGCCGGCGTGCTCACGACGACGTTGACGTAGTCCTCGATCTGGTCGCGCTCCTTGCGCCCGGCGACAACGTCGGGTGCCTTCAGCTCGACCACGAGATGCCGAACGCGGTCGTGCTCCTGAGACTTGGCTGCCACGTGCAGATCGACGCGACCCGACTTGCCGTCCCAGCGCTTGACTGGCTCGACCTTGCCGTTCGGAAGGCCTTCGAGCTGGAGGTGCGTGCGCAGCATCTGCGTCAGGCCCCGCTCACTGTTCATGAAGTGGTATTCCTCGCCGAAGATCCAGAGCTCGTGCTCGAGGATCTTGTGGAGGTGGTCGCGCTCGCCGACCTTCTTCGAGTCCTCCGGATCGAACAGCAGGTGCTCGAGGCCGGCTAGGAACTTGCGTCGGCTCGCGGTGAGGGAGGTGGTCATGGCTGTCCTATGCGCGGTGTGGCGCGGAAGCCGGTCTGGCTACTCACCGCTGTCGAACGGTGCGTCACTGCCGATGGTGTGGAGGATGAGCTTCCCGGACAGCAGCGGCCATCCACCGGTGCGACGCTCCTGCGACAGTTCCGCGACACGGACGAGTGCTGCCTTCGGGTCGCCGTCCGCGATAGCGGTCACAGTGTCGAACTTCGCCGCTGTCTCCGTGAGGAGCCGTTCCGTGTCGAGGAGCGCGGACGCGAGCCCAGACGGCAGGTTGTGTCCGCCGGTGCGCCAGTCGCGGAGCTCCCGGGCGCGCACGTGGAGGGAAGCAGCGGTCAGTGCGAACGTGGTCACGATGGTCCTATCCGCGGACGATGTCGTCTTCGGGGAAGTCCGGGTCGATCTCCTCCTCGGAGACGTACTGCTCGTCGCCGAGGAGGATGGCTCGGAGCCGGGTCAGACGTTCCTCGGCGGTGAGGTCTGCAGGGCCGCCGTCGGCGATGGGTCGGGTGTAGTACTCCGCCATCGCGACGACGAAGGAGGCGTCCTCGAACGCATCAGCGAGGTCCGGGATGGCGTCCCCGATCAGGACGAAGGTGTTCTCGTCGCGGAGATGGTCTGCGAGGTGGTTGTACTCCTGGGCACGGTTCCGCATGGGCTGCTCCTGACGGTCTGATGCGGTGGTCGTCCGCTCCTATGCCGTGCGCCGCGACTCAGACCGGCTGACCCCAACGCCGTACCGGTACAGCGCTTCATGCTTCGCCTGCAGGTGGTGGAGGGCGTGCCGGGCCTGCGGCTCCCCGCAGCCGGTGGTCTCCCGCACCCGGGCGATGAACACCTCGAGCGGGATGGTGCCGGTTGCAGGGAGCACATCCCGCGCGGCGTCGAGCGCTTCCATGAAAGCTCCGTGCTCGGCGGCGGTGAGGTCCTGGAACTCTGCCTGCTCGGGGATGCCGATGCGGGTCATCGCCGGAGCATCCCGTCGGTGTCTGCGAGGTCAGCGGCGACGGCGTTCCGGAGCTCCTCGCCAACGAGGACCGCGGTGTACTCGCGGGGTGCGGTTCGGAACACTGCGCCGGGCTCACCGTCAATGGTGAGTACCGCGACGCACTCGTTCGGGCCGTAGTTGTCCCGGCCGAACGCGCCGCCGGCGAACCCGAGGAGTTCCCCGACCGTGGTGACGTCATGCGGCGGCTCCTGGCCGGCGGCCGCGGCTTCCGTGACGTTGGCGCGTTCCTCTGCCCGCAATCGTGCGCGGCGCTCGTCGTGGAGCATCTTGAGGAAGAACGCCGGGTTGCTGCGGATCTCGAGTTCGGCGACCGCCGTGCCACCCTTGGTGATGGCGGTGCGGAACTCGTCGACGAGGCGCATATCGTTCGGCGTTGCCGGCCCGCCCCTCATCGATTGGTCCGGTCAGTCGTTCCACTGAGGAGTGCGGCCACTCGGCCGTGCAACGCTTGCAGGTACTCGCCGACCGGGGTGCTGTCACCGGCGTTGACCCAGAGCCCGTCGAGGTCGTCGCGAACCTCCTCGAGCGCGGCTCGCAGTCGGTACGCCTCCGATGCGGGGGTGGGGGCCGGCTGCGGGATGACGTAGGTGTCCGTCGCCTCGTCGTGGACGGCAGTGTCGCCGATGACGGTGTTGAGGTCCGATTCGCCGTACAGCCTTTCGGCGATGGCGTCCCGGGCGACCGCGTCGTGTATCGCTTCGGGAAGCGTGTGAGCGAGCAGTTCCCAGTCACCGACTCCGGTGACGAAGAACTCCCGGCTGATGGCTGGGTGCACCCGTTCAGTGCGGAGGGACACTGGGATGCGGACGACGATGTGCCCGGACTCGTCTCCGCGGAGCGAGGTTGCGATGGTCATGCGGGGAGGTCTCCTGCCTGCGCGTACGTGCCAGTCGGGCGGATGGTCCGCTCGCGGTTTCGCCGGCCGTCTACTTCGACCGTGTGCTCGCCGGTGATGGTGAGGAACTCGACGGCGCCGCGGATCCTGACGAGTTGCCGGCTGCCGTCGCCGCGGCTGACCGCGTCCGCTGCGTCGTCGAGCGTTGAGAAGTGGAGGACACCGTTCTGCAGCCAGCCGAACGCTGCCGCTTCGGGTGCGAGTCGTTCAGCGAGCTCCGCCCGCATCGCAGGCTTGTCACGCTCAGGGATGTCGGGGGAGTCAATGAACTCCTGTAGGGCGTCATCGGTGCACATCGACTGCTTACGCGTCATGGGTGTGTTCCTTCGTTCGGAGGGAGGCGAGCATCCGGTCAGCGGCGATCGCCGGCGATTGGAAGTCGTAGATGGGTGGGATGCCCTCGGGGATACGGAACAGGTCCCAGTGCTCGGCCCGGTAGTGGTTGGACACCTGCCCGGTTGGGAGGGTCGCGACGACGATGAACCAGCCGCCGCCGAAGCACGGCTCCCCATCGGCGTGGGTCCACGACTTCACGACCGGGTGCGTGTCGGCGGCCGCCCACGCGTTCACCGCGAACGCGTTGTAGAGCATGCGGTACTGGTAGAGCTCGTCGAGGGTGTGATGTTCGTCTCGCGGGTTCACGGTGAGGTCGTCGACGACGGCCTGAAGGCGGAGGACTTCGGCCTCCGCGGCGACGGCGCGGTCCACCCAGTGCGTCACAGCCCGGCCCGGTCCAGAGCCGCGTCGACCGCCGCGCGGGCGTCCTCGACCATCCGGCTGGCGATGTCCGACACGTCAAACGTGGGGCCCTCGGTCGTGGGGACGGCGACCGGGAAGCGCCCGCCGCGAGCAGGGTTGCCCGTGCGCAGCAGCTCGAGTGCGGCTGCACGGGGCGTTGGGAGCGTCATGCCGTCCCTATGCGGTTGCGTGGCTGCTGGCGGCCCCGCGCCGCTTCCACCCGGTCACCGCGGCTCCCGACGGCACCCGGTTGGTGAACCGGTGCGTCGGGTACTCCGCGTCGCCGTCGAAGCAGTAGAGGGGGTCGTCGGTGCGTTGGGACGCGCGGATGGCTGCCTGCGACTCGCCGCAGAGACCGCAGGCGACGTCGTCTCCGTTGCCGGTCACTTCGGGAGTTCCTTCCGGAGCTGCTTCAACGCCTTCGGGACCCCGTCGCGGTGCGCCTGGTCGAGGAAGTCCGCCATCCGGTCCGCGTATGTCTCTGGGTACAGGCGTCGCTCCGCACGGTGCGCGTCGATGAACGCCACGATGGCGGCCCGGGCGACGTCACGGTCGAGGGCGACCGGCGCGGGGTCGGCGACTGCTTCGGGTTCGTTCTGCTCGGTCACGTGGCGGTGTCCTGGTTCGGGTTGAGGATGCGGTCCAGCCGTCCCATGACGACGGCGGCGGTGTCGAACGGGGTCGGGTTTGGGTACCCGGCGCGGAGGTCCGCGAGGAGGAACCGCACCTGCTCGAGCTGCTCGTCCGCCGACGGGGACGGGGCTGTGGCGATGATGCGCTGACCTGCGGCGTCGTAGTCGGTGTCGCCGACGCTGATGCGGAGCAGCTTCTGCCCGCCGCCAGGGTTGATGTAACCGAAGTAGTCCAGCGCCTTGAGCGCGATGCTGTCACGGTCAAGTGGTGCAGGACCGGTCGTCGTGGACTGGTGCTCCGTCTCGTAAACGAGCCGCGTCGTCAGCGTCTCCCGCTCGGTCACCGGGGACTCTCCTCGGGCAAGCAGACGGCGAGCTGCACCCCATCGAGGGCGGCAGATGCCTCAGCGGCGCCGCGGGCGAAGGTCAGAACCCCACGGACGGTGTCGATGTCAGCCTGCACGGCAGCGCGGCCTTCCGCCGGCACGGAGTCGAGCGCCTGCGAACCGAGTTCCGTCAACGCATCCCACGCCTCACGGACCTTCGCGACGGTCATCGGTGCGGTCATCGCACGTCCTCCCGCGGCGGCGCCGGCTTCGTGATGAGGGTGTCCACCCACGCTTCGTACCGGGCGATGTCGCGGACGACGAGGCCGTTGTCCTGGTCGACGTAGAACTCACGGTTCCCGTGCTCGGGCTTCCCGTACTCGTAGTCCCGAAAACCGGTCGTCATCTCGTGGACGACGTAGTCGCGGGTGGAGTCACGGTGCTCGGCGATGGCAGGGTCGTAGATGCGGATGTGCATGCTGGGCCTATGCGCGGATCCCAGCGCGAGGGGCTACCGACGTTTGAACAGCGCCCGGATGGGGTGCGCCTCATCCTCTCTACGTGCGGCGTCCGCGGCACGCCGCACGCTGGTGATGGTCGCGACGCCGTACCGGCGGAATCGGTCGGCGAGGCTCGTCGCGGACATGGTCATCGCGCCGTGGGAGCGGAGGATGCCGTCGAGGATCCGCGCTTCACGGGTGAGGTACTCCGGCCAGTGCTCGTCCGCACCGTACCGGTCGGTGAGCAGTGTGCGGACGATCGCTGCAGCGTCAGCGGCGGACGGCGCCGGCCACTGCGCTTCGATGAGATTCGGGTTCTCCGGCTGGAACACCCGTACGTGGTGCGGTCCGAACTGTCGGCTCCTGGCATGCAACCCGACTTCGATGCGGGCAGCGTCGGGGGTGTTCGTTGTCCAGAACGTCATCGGTGCGTCGATGGGGACGGGCTTCGTGGTGTCCTCATCGGCAATGCGGTTGAACCGCGCTTGTGACCCGAACTCGTTGCCGTCGCTGTCTGCGTCACCGTGCCACGTACCGGTCCACCACCGGTACGCATCCGTGCCGAGCTGGACGAGGTGATAGCCGCGAACGTAGGTCGTGGTCAGGTTCTCATCGACGACGGGGCGCCGGTCTTCGTCGAGGCTGAAGAACGCAATGCCGCGCGGGTAGGTGAGGACGGGGCCGAGGAGGGTGCTCTCCATCGCGGTGATGAGCTCTCCGACGTTCAGCCCCAAACGGTTCGGCCGTCCGCCGAGATTTGAGTTGCGGAGCGCCTGACTGATGGCCCGGCCATCAAGTTGGTTCCCCCGGTCGAGGTCAAGCACCTGCTGATTGGCCTGCGCATTCTCGACGGACCGGCGGTGCCGGTCGCTCATGTCACTGAACCGCAGGTCACTGGTGGGGTGCCGTTCCGGGATGATGTGCACGAACGCTGCTTCGTACTTCGCCGACCCAGGGATCCGTGCCCACAGCTGGTCGGTGCGACCAGCACGTCCGTCGATGACTGTCTGGAACAGGTCATCGAGCGCCTTGTCCTCCGGGTCCCACCAGCCCAGGCGATGGATGTTCGTCCACCGGCCGAGGTCGTCGTCGTACCGCGGCACGGACTGGAGCACCAGCTTTGCGGGGCGGCGGTGCTGCTCGAAGGTGGAACCGTCCGGGTCCGACTGCCATGTGGCGAAGAACGAGATCTGCTGCGGCACGCCGTGCTGCGCGACATGTTCGTCGAGGGCGTCCGCGAACGCGGCACCCCACCTCGGCGCTTCGACGACCCGCATCGCCGTGTCACCGTCGAGGGTGAACACGTTGTCACTTCGCATCGTCGAAGACTCCCGTTTCCTTCGCGACGCCGTCGGCGACGTCGAACACTGCTCGGCCGCGCTGCGCAACGGTCAACATCAGCCGCCGACGGCGACCCTGCAAGTCGTCGAACGCAGCCGCAGCATCCGGGAACCCCAACTCGTTCGCTACCTGGTCTGGGACGGCATGACGTGCCAGTCGTTCCAGCTGCTGTTCGACGCCTCGGATCTGATGAAGGACGCCTTCGCGGGACCACTTGTGCGGGTTGCCGGCAGCCCACCGCTGCTCCCATGCGCGGGCCGCGACGTCAGGTACTCGCGCGCCCCCGACCAGTGCCCTCAGGAAGCTGGACCGGTGCACCATGCGAAGGGCTCGCCGGTGCAGCTCAGCGAGAACTTCGGGCTCGCCGACCGCGTGCTCCTCATACCAGCGGGAGAAGGCGTCGAAGGTGGCCTTCGAGCGGTATCGCTGCGATAGGTCGCGGAGCGACGTGATCGTGTCGGCTACGAACTGCCAATCAGTGCCGTCTCGTACCTTCTCAGCGAGACGCTGACGTGATTCGGCGAGACGTTGCAGGTCCGCAGGGTCGACGGTGGTCAGCTGTTCCACGACGTGATCGAACGCCAGGTCCGGACGGACGGAAGCGATCATGGTCTGGGTGGTGCGCTCGCCCTCGTAGAGCTCAGTGAGGAGGTAGCGACGGACCGACGACTCGAACTGCTCCGTGTCCGCGAGGATGTCCTCCCAGGTTCGCTGCTCTCGTGGGGGTGCTTCCACTGGGAAGATGGGTGGGAAGGCGGACGGATCCGCTTCGAACGCTTCTTGGGCGGCGAGGTGAGAACGGAAGTGTTGCCCGTCGTCCCACCCCCGAGGACAGCCGGACGGGCAGGCTTCCGGCCCCGTTGGTCCGATGTGGAAGCGTGCTCGCTTCGGTGCCGGCATCTGTGCCCCCTGGTCGACGTGTTGAGACTCTATCGGCTGTGCGTTGCCGCGTTGCCGCGTTGCGTGTCAGTGGAGTCCGCCGGCTTCCGCATCGTCGATGACCTGCTGGATGTTGCGCAGGTCGAGAGTGGTGGTGATGACGTTCGCGATCGCGAGGAAGAGCACACCGCCGGCGACGTACCGGAACAGCTTCCCGAGCAGCGCAGGGTCATCGATGACGAAGCCGAGAACCGCCGCCGAGACGGCGATGATGCCGAGAGCGATGGTCACCACGATGCGACGCTGCCGGTAGTAGCTGCGGTCTGCGGATGCGTCCTGGATGACGTCGATGGTGTTGCGGTGCACGCCGAGGCCTATGCGTCGACGCTGATGCGAGCGGGAGAGGTCAGCCCTTCCCGGCGTGCTCGTTGAGCCATTTCAGCGGGTCGACCCATTGTCCGTGGACGGAGATGCCGAGGTGTAGGTGCGGGCCGGTGGAGTTTCCGGTGGAGCCGACTTCTGCGAAGGTCTCGCCGAACTCGACCTTGTCGCCGACGTGCACGTCGATGGTGCCGGTGGCGATGTGGCCGTACACCGTCTCGAACTGCATGCCGTCGATGTCTGATTCGATGACGACGGCTTGGCCGTACCCGTAGTAGGTGCCGGCGACGGTGACCTTTCCGGCGGCGATTGCGTGGATGGGCGTGCCGTACTCGGGGGCGAAGTCGATGCCGTCGTGGAAGGTGGAGCAGAAGGAGCAGTTCGTGACCTGTCGGGCTCCGAACGATGACGAGATGGGAGCCCCTTCTGGGAAGGGCCAGCCGATGGGGCCGGGGGATGCAGCGTCGTACTCGTAGGTCTTCCCGTCTTCGCCGGCGCCGGCGACGTTCACTGCGGTCCGGGTCGGCGTGGTCGTGCTCGTCGTTGACGGCGACGCGGTTGCTGATGGCGCCGGTGTTGCGGACGCGGTCGGTGTCGGCTTGGGGGTGGTCACGTCGTAGTTGTCGCGCGCTGTCGTGACCGGACGTACGTCTCCGACGGTCAGCTGCTGGGTGGAGCGCGTGATGCGCACCCAAGCGTCGGTGGAGGTGCCCGCTGACGCGACGTAGTCGTCTGGGTAGCGGAACGGTGCAGCGCTCGCGGCCGTGATGGGGGATCCCATGGTGACGACGAGGCCGGCGACTCCTGCGAGCACGCCGGCGTGGCGAAGGCGGGGGAACCGGAGCATCATCACGAGGCGGTTCCCCGCTCATGCTGGGCGAGAACGTGTTCCGACTCGGCGACGGTGAGATTCATCCGCGTGAGCAGGTGCTGAAGGCTGTCACGCTTCGTCAGGAGGTGCTCGAGGTGGCTCTCCGCGGCGGTGTGCCGCAGTTCGAGGACCTCAGCGGTGAGGAACCCGGCGATGCAGGGGGCACCGACGCAGCCGAGCGCGATGAGTGCTTGCCACGTGCCGGTGACGGTCAGCTGTCCGTTTCGGTCGAGGGTCCAGAGGATCGCGGCGATGGTGGTCATGGTTGCGACGGCGAACACCCCGGGGATGAACCGCTTCGCGTGGCGGGCTCGGCGGATGGAGTGGCCCTGCCGGGTGATGTCGCGGTCGAGGGACGCCAGGGCGCTCTGCTGCTCGTCGCGGGTGGCGTGCGCGGTGGTGACGAGGCCGCGGGCGGCGCGGAGGTTCACGTTCATGTCGGAGTGCATGCCTTCTTCTGTGCTGCGACGCTCCGACCGGCCGTCGACGGTTCCCGTGGGACGGTGGCGGACCACTCGTTTCAGCGCTGTTTCGCAGCCTTGAGGCGAGATGCAGCGTTGTCGAAGGCTGCCTCCGCGTCGCGGATGGCGGCCGCTGCTGCCCGTCGGGCCTCGGACGCTTCGTGCAGCTCAACGAGGTGCTTGCGGATAGTCCGGCGACGGCTGCGGAGCGTCCGCTGTGCGTCGACGATGAGCCCGGCGGTGACGACTGCGATGAGGCCGACGGACGGGCCGACGACGAGCCAGTACTGCCGGGTCAGGGTGTCAGCCCCGATCAGGGCGAGGAGCGCGAAAGGAAGATGCGCGACGACGAGCAGCATGAGGGGGAACAGCACGGAAAGGCGTACGGCGCGGGATGCTGCCCGGTCGGCGAGGGCTGCAGTGTGCTGTGCGCGGGCGACGTGTTCTGCGGTGGACGCAGACAGCAGCCGCTGCCGTGCCGCTCGTACGTCGCGTCGGGCCGCGTCCAGGTCCGCCCCTGCGTTGCGGATGGTGTGCCGGCGGGTGCGGACGATCGCTGCTTGGTTCCGACGGTGAGCACGAGCACGCGGGGAGAAGAACATGATGTCTCTGTGCTAGGACGACGTCACTGGCTGGGTACTCGTGTCAGTTGGTGGGTCGCTTCCTCGCCCAGTAGCCGTCGGTGGCGTCCTCGAGACGCTTCTCCGCGTCGCGGACCGCGATGTCACTGAGGTTCACCGCGGACCGGGCGTTCATCGTCTCGTGCCGCAGCCGTGCCACGCGGGCGGATGCGACCTGGAACACGACGGCGCCAACTGTGATGGGTCCGCCGATGGCGAGGAGGGTGAGCGCGCCGACGTGCAGTGTTCCGCCGGGAAGGACGGACGTCAGCAGCAGGCCGATGATGACCGCAGCGATCGCTGCTCCCACCGCGGTGAACGGTGTCATCGCCTGCACGGTGGACCACGTCCGGAGCTGACCCTGCACGGCGTGAAGGTCATGTGCTGCGTTGCCGGCGGCTTCGACGGCGTCTCGTTGCCGCACCCGAAGAGCTTCAACGTCCGACGCGTGGCGAAGGATGGACTGGTACTCAGCGGTGGCGTTCACGACGAGCCCTATCCGCGGAGTGGCTGAGCTGCTCGATGTCTTCGATGGCGAGCACCGCCAGCAGGCGAGACGTCACCGGACCACGTTCTTGTCGAGGACGACGATGCCGCCTGCAGCCATCTGCTCGGGGGTCGTGTTCGACACGAGCTCATGCCAACGCGCCGCCCAGTCGCGACGAGCAGTCGCTGCGGGGAGTTCACCGCGCAGTTCACGGAGGCGCTTGTACGCGTATGCCGCGTCGATACGGGCGTCAGCGCGAGCGGAGAGCTGCGTGCCGAACGCGATGAGGGCGCCGGCGCCGACGAGGGACGGCAGGATGACTGCGCCGGCAGTGTCATCGGTCCAGCCGTGGACGTGCACGAGGTGGAGCCCGATGGCCAGTGCGGTCCCGACGGCGGCGAGGACGACGAGGGAGCTGCGGGTTCGGCGGAGCCAGGACCGCTGCACGGTGAGGCGAGCGTCGAGGTAGTCGGCACGGTTGCTGCGGATCCGCCAGGTGATGTTATCCACCTCGCTCTGCGCTCGGCGGAGCTCGCGGATGGTGACAGTCGGCGTCGTGATGTCTCGGGTCATGCGGCGTCCTATGCCGGGCGCAGCACGACGGGCGGGCTGCTACCGGGGGAACCCGAGGGATTCGCAGTCGGCCCACTGCTCGGGCCGGCGTTCAGCGAGCCACGCGGTGAACTCCTGGTACCCGCGGTACCCGGTGAAGACCATGAACAGCTTCTTCCGCCGTTCGTTCCAGCCGGTGAGGCTGTAGAACGTCGGCCCGCCGTTGGATTGCGAACCGAATCTGAGCACGGCGATGTCGTCCGCGTTGACGCGACGGAACTTCCCGAGGCCGACACGCACGTCGAGGTGCTGGTCGTACCCATGAACCCGGGAGCCGTCGAGTGCTGCTGCGAGCAGCAGGCACAGCAGCCCAGTACCACCGAAGAAGAACAGGAAGAACCCGAAGCTCGCCCACCCGTCGGGCTCCCCGGACAGGACATCGGAGAGACCGCCGATGACAGCTGTGGCGATGAATCCCCACCCCATGACTTGCCACATCAGAACCTGCCATCGCGGACGCCGTGCGACGAACAACGGCTTCGCCGCCGTCTTCGTCGCTGTGCCACCCCACGAGTTGATGCTGTCGCTCATCGTTTCCCCCTCCAGCCGACGACGGTACCGGACAGCACGGTCACTCGTGCCGATGCGGCCGAACGGTCAGCGGCCGACAGGTTCGACGTACTCGACTCCGGGGAGGAGAGCCTCCACCCATGTTCCCGCCTGACGGGCGGCTTGCGCCTATGCGCGGGCAGCCCTGCGGTCGAGGAGCACCGCGACGATGTGCGTGATGCAGCCGACGATGAGGGCGCAGTGGGAGACCGCGGCGAGTGGCTTCGAGATGAGTTCCGTCGATGCCAGCATCAACCCGACCAGGGCGTATCCGCCGGCGATGGTGCACGCCCGGACCCAGGAGAGGGTGAGCAGCAGTGGGGTCTGCGGTGCGGCTGCTGCCGCCGCGACCTTGAACAGGTACGCGAACGCGGCGCCGACCAGCAGCGTCGGGAGGAGCCCAAACGCCCCAAACAGCAGGGCGAGCGCAGCGGCTTCCCACCCGAGCGCGCCGGCACCCCACGCGAGGGCGTCGAGGGTGAGGAAAAGCACCCCGGGAAGCAGTTCGACAGTGAGGATGTTCGCGCTGTGCTGACGGTCAGCCGTGTTCGTGGTCATGTTCCGGCCTATGCGCGGGCCGTTCCGGCAGCGGGGCGCCGCTACATCCCTCGCCGCGCTCTGCACTCTGCAGCGTCAGGCGGCGCGTCAGCGTCACCGGGACTCCCTCACCCAGTCTCACCTCTCTTGAGAACTGACAGCAGCAGACCGCATGACGTGACGTAGGAAGCCCCACCACAGCGTGAGCTCCCCGCACGCGAGGCACAGCCGGCATAGGCGCCGGCATGGGAACGAACCGAAAAGCACCCCGCCCGCGGAAACCAGCACCAGGCCGCTCACTGCTCGAACTGCACCCCGACATCGCGGCAGATTGGCACCCGACGAAAAACGGTGATGTTGGCCCGGGAGATGTCTCGTCAGGGTCAGGCTTCTACGCCGCATGGCGGTGCGCCAAGTGCGGTCACGAATGGCCGACCACAGTCTCAGCCCGCTCCATCGGCCGAGGATGCAGGCCCTGCGCCAGCGTCAAAATCGGCAGAGCACGGTCCACACCGACCCCGGGGAAGTCCCTCGCCGACGTCTACCCTGACGTCGCCGCGGAGTGGCACCCCAGCCGCAACGGTGACCTCCGCCCGCAGGATGTGAAGCCGGCAGCAGGGACCGAGGTTGTTTGGTTGTGCGGCACCTGCTCTCACGAGTGGCCGGCGCCGGTGAACAACCGCACTCGAGGAACCGGGTGCTCGAAATGTGCTGAGAAGGACCGAGCACGAAAGCAAGCCACACCAGCTCCCGGTGAGTCCCTTGCTGACCTCCGCCCCGATGTCGCCGCTGACTGGCACCCAACGAAGAACGGCGACGTCACCCCCTGGGCAGTCAACGTCGGTTCGGTGTTCCGGGCGGAGTGGCGGTGCCACGTCTGCGGCCACGAGTGGCCCAGCGTTGTCGGCAGCCGCACCCGCCCCCGAGGCAGCGGATGCTCCGAATGCGCGAAACTGCGCATCGGCGCGAGCCGGTCCACACCGAAAGCAGGGGAGTCGCTGCAGGACCTCTTCCCCAATCTGGCGAAGGAGTGGCACCCGACGAAGAACGGCGACCTGATGCCGTCAATGGTGAAGCCAGGGGCACGGAACCGGGTCAACTGGGTGTGCAGTGCTTGCGGGTACGAGTGGCCGACACGGGTGAACGACCGTGCGAAGACACCCGTCGGCGGCTGCCCCACCTGCGCCGAGTACGGCTTCAACGCGGCAGCCCCGGCTGTCGTCTACTTCCTGCACC
The DNA here is from genome assembly GCF_003234255.2 of Curtobacterium sp. MCSS17_016. Taxonomy (NCBI): domain Bacteria; kingdom Bacillati; phylum Actinomycetota; class Actinomycetes; order Micrococcales; family Microbacteriaceae; genus Curtobacterium; species Curtobacterium sp. MCSS17_016. The sequence continues at coordinate 131,905 of NZ_CP126255.1, read as the reverse complement.
ACCCGGACCTTGACGCGCACAAGGTCGGTATCGCCGGGGAAGGCTCAGGACGCCTGTCGAAGTTCGTCCGTGCTGGTTGGACAGTCGTCCACAGCCGCCAGTTCGCCACCGGGGCTGCAGCCCGTTCCGTCGAGAAGGCTGTCCACACCTGGTGGCGGGACGACCTGAACCTGCCGGTGTGGCTTGCCGCCGCCGACATGAGCGGCCTCCGAGGCCACACGGAGACCATCGCTGCGACGGAGCTGTCCGAGTTCGAAATCATCAGCCGCATCGCCGCCGAAGCCAGCCGGGTTGCAACGCTGGAGCGAGAGGCCGACTGCGTGCTCGCCGCATAGCCACTGCTGGCCGACGCCGCTTTCGCGTCGGCGGCTCACGTCGTGGAACAGGAACATCGCCTTGCCCGTCACCGCTGCTGGAATCGCTGCAGAACAGGCGGAGCTCGACGCCGCTTCCCGTCTCCTCACCGCCGTGCACGCCGCCGTCATCGAACACGCGCCGGTCAAGCCGAGCCTGCTGCCGGCACTGCTCATTACGCACCCGGACACGACCGAACGCACCGTTCGGGAAGCCATCTGGCAGCTCCTCGACAACGACGTGATCCGCCTCGACGACAACCTCGCCCTCATCCTCCCCGGCAGTCTCACGGGCCTGTGAACCATCAGCCGCGATGCCGCGCACACGCAGTGCATGCGTACCCTGCGGTGCATGGCTCATCCGATGACGGTTGCGCACCTGTTCCTCGACGAACCCCAGCAGTGGGGTCTTCGCGGCGACCCGTGGCTGTGGCGGGCGATGCGGGACCGCCTCGAAGACGTTCCGCTGCCGACTGACGTCACCGCGATGATGGCACTGCTCGAGGAGGCGTTCGCCGCGGAGACCGGCGTCGAGCTCGCCGACGCGGAAGCGCCAGTCTTCGTGGAACGGTTCGCGCATGGTGGGATGTCGTCCGGGCGTGTGGACCCCGCCTGGTGGCGTGACACCGGCTTCCGCCGCCTCCTGAAGCGGTGGACGGCAGCCGTCTCCCGCTGACCGCGCATAGGGACGGTGTCTCACCCCACCGAAGGAGCCCGACCATGCCCGACGTCAGCCTTGTCCCCATCGTCAAACAGATCCGCATCGCCACCGGTTGTGCCCTCGCCGAGGCGAAGGCCGCAGCACAGGCCGCTGTCGCTGCAGGCCTCGGCATGCCGGGCCTCACCCGGGAGAGCCTCGAACGTGCGCTCGACAATGCGGGCGTCCTCCTGCCGACGTTCATCCCGGACGCAGCGGCGAGGCTCCTCGCACTGTTCCCTGACACCACCGACGTCGGCTCCGACCCGGTCGGGAACCTGCGCGTCTGGCTCCACGAGGCCACCCGCCTCGGCGACCACGCCCTCGTGCCGCTGCCCGGGGAGACCGGCGGGGCGCAGCTCACCGTCCTCGACCTTCGCCGCCTCCTCGAACAGATCGAGGGGTAGCGTCCGGCCGGCAGACGGGGCTCTCCGCCGCATCTGCGGAAGCGTGCGCCTCTTTCCCTTCCGCCGCCGCCAGTCTGACCGCGGCGCAACGGACCCGATCCTCGTCATCGCCGCCATCGCGGTGTCGCTCGTCCTCCTCGTCGGCGGTTCATTCACCGTCTCCGGCGTCATCGCAAACGCGAAGAACGCGAATGCGAAGAACGACCTCGCCCTCATCGCAACAGCAGAAGCCGCGACGCAAGCCGACGGATCTTCCTACCTCGCATGGGGGATCACCGCGGCCGGCGTTGTCTCCGGTGACACGAACCTCAACGGCGACCGACTCGACAAGTCGAAGGTCGGCTTCACCACCACCCCGGGCGTCGCCATCAACGTCAACGCCAACACCGACGGCTGGGTCGCCGCCGCCACCTCCAGCACCGGCGCGAAGTTCTTCCGCTCCAGCAAGCAATCGACGATCTTCACCGGCAGCATCCCCGCCTCCGCCTACGCCGCGGGTCTCACTGACCCGAGCTCCCCAGCGCCGTACAACGCAGCAGTGGAATGCCCGCCGCTGCCGTACGACACGTACACGGCGCAGGTGTACACGGACCAATACGCCGGCGCAGTCATCGCGGCCACCGCATCGACATTGACCATCCGCGTGAACCTCACCGGATCCGCCCTCTGCCAATGGGCTGTCGCTGCGAACCTCAACCTCGCTGGCGACTCAGTGGTCAGCAACCGCATGACGGACACCGGGAAGTACAGCGCCCACTACCTCGATCACAACTACGCAACTCAGGACCTGAACGCCACCGGGATGCGCGTGGACATCGTGGCGGCCGGCACGGCGTTGAGCGCACAGCGCACCGTGACCATCACCGTCAACCTCGCCAACGTCGCGCCGGCAGCATCAGCGTCCGAACTCGCGTACGACGCTGACAACTACAACTCGTTCTTCGAGTTCGTCTCCCCACGAACGGGGAAGACGTTCACCTTCAGCCACGACGGCCAGTTCATGCTCTACTGACGCGCGGCTGGCGGCTGGCGGCGGTCGCGCGGCTGTCGGCCGCGGCTTGTGCGCGGAGGGCGAACAGACGACAGGTGTGTCTCACTCCGCGGCGGCCGCACGTAAGATGGGAGTCGCCCCGGTGCGGTTCCCCCCAACGGCACCGGCGGCTGACCCCGGCGCTTCCCCCCAAGCGTCGGGGTCTTCTCGTCTCCGCACAACAGTGACATCCTCCGCGCATAGGTGATGTAGACCTCACCTCCCTGCGGAAGGATTACCTCATGTCGGACTTCTCCCTCATCCAGCGGTTGGCCCGCCAGGAGCCGATGCTTGCCGAGCACAAGACCGGCTTCGACAAGACATGGGCCCTCGACTACATGGGCTCTGCGGAGTTCGAAAACGGGGAGAGTTTCCGGTCCTTGAAGCGCATCCGCGCACACCGCGTCGAGGTGACCGTCCGCCCGCTGACCGTCGACGGTGTCACGCGCGACGTCTACTTTGTGGCGCACCCCGCCACCGGCGACGAGCAGTGGGACAAGTTCCTTGCCTGGGCAGCTGGCGGCGACTTCCTTCGCCCGTTCCGTGCCACCGCCCCGAGCCGCTTCCCGCAGGTGTTCCGCGGCGACGAGTACTCCCGCCCCACCCAGGCATGGTGGGCACTTGACACCGATGTCGCCTGGGCCCTCACTGCTGAGGACGCTCAAGCGCTGGCCGACGCGTTCAACACCCCGGCCGCGTAGCTCGGCCGCATCTGTCCACGCCGAACGTCGAAGCAGAACCCTGGGGGAGCAGACCATGACGACCAACCGTCCGACGCGCAGGCGCCCCACCGTCAACCGATACGTCGCCGCGGCGCTCGCCATCGCCATCCTTGGCGTCACCATCGGCGCACTCATCGCTACGCACGTCGTGCTCACCGGCCACCCCAACGCGATGGACGGATGGGGAACGGCAGGCGCCGCGGCGCTCATCCTGGCAGGCCTCACCGCCGCCGCCCTCGCCGCACTCACCCTGCCCCGCCGCTCATAGGACACAGCAGCCCTTGCGGGGATTCGACCCCTCGAGAGGGTTCTCCTCACCAGCGTGACCAGCGTCACCAGTCAGCTCGAGTCGTCTGACACGACTCCTCGATCGGCATAGCCGAGCCGAGAGTCATTCGGCCCATCGGCAGCGATACGCTCGTCCCCGTGCACGGTGAGGGGTTCGAGCAGTTCCGGGAGACGTTCGCGAACGAAGACGGTCGCCGCCGCCTCGGCTGGTTCCTCAATGACGACACCGCTGCCGCCGTCCTCGCCGATGACGGCCGGCTTCGCACGTTCTACGAGTCCTGGCATGCGGAGCACGGCGACGGACTGGCACTGCCGGATCCTGCCGCTCAGCGGAAGGCGATGCTCGGCGGTGGGTTTCTGCTGCTCATCATCGGCCTGTTCGTCTTCATCGCTGCAAGCGGTGCTGCGGCGGCGCACACGACGACAGTCAGCGACGGTCCGTGCCGGCCGAAGCCCTATTTCGACAGCGCCATCCACTGCCCGACGACCTCAACACCGAACCATGACGCGGGCTGGGGGATTCTCGTCGGCGGGGCCGTGCTCGGCGGGGCGTCGGCGCTCACCGGGCTGGTGATGATGGCCCGCCACCCGCTCCTCCGGCCGTAGTTTGAGCCGACTTTGGGGTAGGTGCAAATTTGTCACTCTCCCCAAAGTCGCCCCAAACGCAGCCGACCCCGTCGGCGCTGTAGACCGCCGGTGCTGGCGAACCGGAGCCACGGTGTGTTCCCGGAACCAGAACGACCCGCCGCTGTCATCCCGCGGACGGTCACTGCGCGCTCACCCCGCGCGCCCCTGCTGCTTCCCCGCACGAGCGACCGTACCGAAGAGCACCGACCGGTGCCGCGCGGGCATGATGGAGTGATGCCGGACCCGAAGTACACGTGGCATCCGCCGGAGCATCCGGAGCGCACCCTTGCCGTCCCCGACACGCTGCCGGAAGACCAGTGGGGTGACCACGAGGAGCTGCCTGAACCGACGCCGGTGTGGGCAACGCTGCACTACCCAGGGCTCGGTGATCTGCGGCTGCCCGTGTTCGCTGTCCGCCGCTCCGACATCGCGGTGCTCGTGCAGACCGGCTGGCAGGGCGTCCGTCAAGAAGCGTGGGTGCCCCGCGACGGGGTCACCACCAGGAAGCTTCGGGAGAGGGAACCGGAGCGGCGCCGACGGGACCTGCCCGCGGGGGAAGGTCATCGGGAACGCGGTAGGTAAGACGGCGGCCGGCCAACGGTCCAGGTGCGCCCCGTGGGAGTGCCGTGCGGGAGCGGGTGGCCGGCGAAGCGTGAGCAGCCGATGCCGTGGCCGGCGCCAGGCGCCCAGTCCTCAGCGGTGCACTGACCGTCGAACGTGAACGGGCCCGCCTGTGGCGGTGCGTTCACGCCGAGGCGGCGCCACGCTTCTCGTTGTGCGTCACTCCCGAGCTCCCCGGCGATGCGCTCCGCAGCCGTCGGCTTCACCCGTTTCCGTCCACCAGAGACGTCAGGAGCTCCCCGGCACTGTCGACGGGACTGTCGAGACGCAGCGGCATCGCGCCGGAGATCTTGATCGGCTGCTCCACGTCGGGGAGGGCCGGGTTCGAGGCGAGGGCAACGGTGACCGCTCGCGGGTCCGAGGCGTAGAGGCCAGCGTTGAGGATGCCGTTGAACTCGACGACGAGGGGTTCGTCCTGCTCGTCGAGGGCGACGTCGATGACGGCGGTGCCGAGGTCAGGACGTTCCCGCTTCCACTGGTTCGCGACCTTCACCGCGAACGATGTCAGCCGGCGGACGAGCGCGTCATCCTCGATGACAGGGCTCGTCGGGTCGAACCGGTACTCCTGCACGCGGGTGTCGAACGCCTCCCAACGGTGGTTCGCGGGGGTGTGCGCGACGATGCAGCCGGCGCCGGTGACCGGCAACCCGTCGACGATGAAGAACCGGTACTCGAACCGCATCGAGACGAATCCCTGCACGAGGAACGCGTTGACGCGGCCGCCGTGCGACATCAGCACCCAGTCGAGCTCGTCGTACAGCTTCCTGGTGAGGGCCTGATCGTCGAGGAGGCCGTCGGAGACGTCGAGGGTGGTGAGGCCGTGCTTGGCCTTCGTGACCTTCACCACGACTTTGTCGTACCCGGCGGCGGCGACCTGGCGAATCGCGTCGAGAAGCTCGAGCCCTCGACCGTCGATGTCGTGTCCGGCGAGGAGCACGGGGCGACCGGCGTTCTCCGTGAACGCAGCGAACTCGTGGTACCGCTCGATGTCGCCTTCCGACGTGACCGGAGGCACACCGGTCGTCCATGACGCAGGCTGGCCGCCGTACCGGCGGAGGTGCTGCACCTGGCTGAGGGGAACCACCTCGCCGGTGCCGAGGTTCCGCGCGGTGCCATCGGCGTACTCCGCCATCCACACCCGCCGTGGCAGAAACGCGTACACGGCAGCGTCGAGACGGGCGGCCTCCTCGTAGAACTCCTCGAAGTCGTCATCACCGACGGTCACCGGACCGATGTGCTCCGACCAGGTCCGGCGAAGGTTCGCCTGCCGTTCCTCCGCAAGGTGGACGTCTGCCCGCGGCGCCGGCGCGGATGCACGGCGTGGCAAGGACAGGAACAGGTCGGAGTCGTTGACGGGCATGGTTGACCTATGCGCGGGGCTGCGGCGAGGCGGCACGTTCGTACCAGTCGGGGTCAGGTGCGGCGAGGACACGCTGAACACTCCGGAGCAGGGAACTCTGGAACGTCTCGCGGGTGCTGGGCTGGGCGGACCGGCGGGCGTTCATGACGGTGTCGGTGGTGTTCTCCGCTGCGATGCTGAGCGCCTTCTTGCCGTCACCGCCGGCTGCGCTGACCGCGGACGCCGCGAGGAGCTCCGAGGTGAGCGTGTCGATGATGAGCTGACGCTCGGCGGCCTTCGCGGGGAAGATGTACCCGGTGTCGATGTTGGTCGGGACAGCTTCAGCGATGGTGCGCGCGGCCGCTTCGGTCAGCGTTCGGCCGTGGACAGTGGCGGGCATGGGTGGCTCCTCCTAGGCGAGGGTGGGTGACGCGTAGGTGACGGTTGGGCAGATGGCGCGGCCGGTGAGGGTGTGGGTCCATCCGGAGTCGCCGTGCTTGCTGATGCGGTGTCCGCAGTTTGCGCAGTCGGACGTGTTGTTGCCGAAGTACCGCATGCTCACACGAGTCCTTCTTCGACCCGCTGAGCTGCGTCGAGGACACCGTTGATGTGTTCCTCGTCGGCGTGCTGGTAGCCGAGGTGGGTGGCGTGCGCGGTGAGGTTCTGCACGATGCGGTCTCGGTACGCGACGACTTCGGCGGTCTCCGCCATGGTCGGTGCCGGTGCGTCGTTCACGTCGGTGACCTGACGGCCGGCCTTCACCTCGCCCCAGACGAGGACCTCGCCGCGGATGTTCTTGTCCGCGTCGGAGCCCTCCCAGCCGGAGGAGATGAACCAGCCGCCGGCGTGCTTCTGCGACGCGATACGGCGCCCCTCGGTCGACTCGCTACTGAGCAGCACGATGGTGCCGACCGGCGCGGCCTTCGCTTCCTCAGTGGAGCGGATGAAACGCTTCGTCTTGCTCACGGTGAGCCTTCCGGTGGCGATGAGAGGTGGAGTCGCCTCGACGCTCACGAACGAGCGTGCTGGGCGTCATCGTTCCTATGCGCGGACCTGTCTCGGCTTGCGTGCGGCGGCCGGTGCGACCAGGAGCTCGGGTTCAGTTGCCGTTCGCCGGTTCGGTCTTCGCGACCTGCTTCGCCCAGTCAGCCATCGGCTTCGGGAAGAGGTGGCCGGTGAAACCGGGGAGCTTCACCCACTCCGTCACGCCGTAGCGGGCGTCCGCCCACGCGGCGGCTTCGGCCAGGGAAGCACCGGATGCGGTCCGACCGTTGAAGCGCTTGTTCCGGTCGAGCGGGTGCCCGCTTTCCGGGTCGGTGAGGAACCCGGCGCGGTGGACGTGGTGGCCGGAGAACGCCCAGCTGCTGCCGCCCTTGCTGAACGTGATGAACGCCGGTGCGTCACCGGTCGCCGCCTTGTACGCCTTCGCGAGCTCGTACGCGTTGAAGATGCGGTGCTCCCGGAGCGCGTCCTGCAGCTTGCTCATCGTCTGTCTCCTCGAAGTCGTACCGGGCTGGTCGATGACTCTATGCGCGGACGGAACCGGCTTCTGTGCGACCGTTCGCGTACGTGATGGTGATGGCTACCGCGGACACGAGCGCCGCCGCCGCGGTGGACCCCATCGCTGCTGGCAGCGGCACGGAGTGGAGCAGGATGAGGACCACACCGCCAGTCGCCGCGCACACCGCGCCGACGGCGGCCGGCACCAGCAGGCGCCGACCCCACATTCGGCGGCGGAGGTTCCGAACCGAGTGGGCAGCGAGGTCGTTCGAGAACGCCCACACAGCTGCGAGCCCAATACCAGCTACGGCCGCGCCGAGGCCGACACCGCCGGCGAGCATGAGGATCCACGTCAACGTCTGCACGCTGAGGTCTATGCGGCGGCCGGGCGAACAGCCCTATGGCTACGGCCGTTTCTTGGGTGCCGGTGTCTCGGACGGGTTCACGACGTCGAACGCCGCTGCCAGGTCGTCCGAGGGGGCTCCGATGATGGTGAGCCCCATGCTGCGGGCGACGTCGATGGCGGGGATGGTGTCGGCGTCCACCTGGCGGCTGGTGTCCGGGCCCTTGTCGCCGAAGACAGCGATGGCGTTTGGTGACTGGTCGCCGGAGTACCGGGCGGCGTAGAAGATGCCGGCGAGACCGGCGCTGTCGAACGTCGTCGCGTACCGCTGCGCCTGTGCGTAGTCGTCGGTCTTGCTGAGTTCACCGGTGACTGCGAAGTGGGTTACTGCCCGCCTGTTGCCGAGGTCGGCGAACCGACCGTCAGCACCGTCAGCGGTAGCTACCTCGGCTGGCTCGAGGAACGAGGCGGGGATCGTGCCAGGGGCCGCGAGCATGTCCGGGCCGAGGCGCTCTCCGAGCGCGGTCGCTGCGTCCGACGCCCAGTAGCAGGTGCCACGCGGGTCTGTCAGGTCGAATCGGCCTGCGCCGACTCCGCCCTTCGGGGACGATGCGAAGTACCAGGCGCCGTTTGCTTTCGCCTTCGCCCGGAACATCTTCGCCGGCGCTTCCCGCGTCGGGAACCCGGAGTAGGCCAGGTCCTCACGCGGGTCGGTCAGCGCGTAGTCCTGATGGTTCAGCTCGCTTCCTGCCACACCCATCCGATCTGTTGTGCGAGGTGCAGCACCTTGTCGGTGTCACCGTCATGCAGTGCCTGCGCGGCGGTCCGCCCGTCGAGCGACGGGTACGGCCGGTTGAGCCACACGGCGCTGCTGCCATCATCGACTCGGTGCGGGTCGATGACCGCGAGGACGTCCTTGAGGTGCGGGAGGTAGTCGCCGTACTCGTTGAACTGGAACTGCGGGTACAGCAGCACCCCGTCCCGGCTCTTGAACCCGAGGAGCCTGCCGGCCTTCTGCGCCTTCCGCAGCGCCTCCTTCGACACGTCCTTCCACTCCGCGAGGCCGGCCGCGGTGAACACCGGACCGACCGCTGCGGCCGCGTCGGACCTGCCCTGGCCAATGGTGCGAGACAGACGCTTCGCGAGCAGAGCCGGGTCGGTGTGCTCGAGAACCGCATCGAGGTTGGGCACGTCTACCGAATCGAAGAACAGGGTGAGGAACCGCAGCCGACGCGCGGCATCGGCGGACAGAGCCTGCGCCGCGATGGCTCCGGGCTTGGCGAGGGCGCTCATGGCGCTCATGTCGATTGCGGGGAGGATGACGTGCAGCGCCTCACCGAAGTCTTCGAGCTCTTCGCGGCGACGCTCCGCTTCGCGGCGTTCCAGTGCACGCATCATCGGCTCCTTCCGGGTGCCAACTTCGACAACCCGAGCATACCGCGGTATGCGCCAACCTCGCCAACCTTTGCGGTGCTGCTCAGGCGTGCACCGGTCGGATGTCCGCGTCCTCGTTCTCGATGAGGATTGCGAGGTCCGCACGTGCCCGCGTGGACAGGTGCGTCTCCGGAGCGTCCGCGTGCAGGGCCCGCATCGTGGTGATCGCGGTATCCGTCGGGTAGGCAGCAACCATTTTGCGGCGCAGCATGAAGTGGATGCCGTTGGACCGGTGAAGGTACCGCTCGAGGTTGCTCATCGTCTCGGCCATCAGGGTGCTCCTCGCAAGTTCGGGGACGGCTACACCCGTCCTATGCGCGGACCGGTAGGCGTCACGTGTGGCTACGCGGCGTCGCGACGACGGTCAGCAATCGCCTGCTCCATCGCCTCACGAGCGGGCTTCAACGCCGGTACGGCGACAGACCCCGTGGCGAGAGTCGGCCCCTCAACCGAACGCGACCGCTGCCAACGCGTCAAACCGACAGCACCACCGACAACGACAACCAGGAACACGAAACCCACGAGCAGAAGAGCTTACGCGCCGGCTTACCCATCGACGTGTCGGCGGTACTAGTAACTACGCTCAGGGGATGGCGTTCAAGGAGTGGTTGGCAGGCGCAGGCGAGCGCGCGGCGAAAGCGTCTGCCCGGATGGACGAACTCAACCGGCGTCAGCGGGAGACCGGGAAGTTCGCAGGTGTCTCCCTCAGCGATGGCATGCTCGGTTGGACTGACAAGGGCCATCCGCGTCGCGAACCCGTAGCCGGCGCTCGCGCGGAAGTTGCTGTCGGTGCTGACGCTCAACGTCGCATCACCGCGACGAGGATCGTCCTCATCGGAGTGTTCGCGCTTGCTTTCCGGAAGCAGAAAGGCACCGGCTTTCTGACCATCGAAGCGGACACCTACTACCTCGGTGTGCCGTTCCCGATCAAGCAGGAAGCAGACGCTCGAGCGTTCGCGGCGAAGGTGAACTCAGCGGCCCGGTCCGCCACTAACAGCTGACCCGGCTGGCGCCTCGCTGGAAGGGGCTAAGGGGAGGCTCTCCTGCCGGTCGGTGACGGTGTGACTGATGCTGACGCCGAGGGCGTGCGCGTAGCGGCGGATGGTCGCCAGTGTCGGGGCAGCCTGCAGCCCTTCGAACTCCCGGACCTTCTCGCCGCTGACGCCGAGGATGTCGCCGAGCTGGTCTTCGGTGAGGCCACGGCGGATTCGGGCGTCCCGCAGCTCGATGATGAGGTTGTCGTCGGCGATGGCGAGGTCCATCGCGTGATGTTCGGCCGGCGTCATCTCTTCCTCGAAGCCGAGGCCATCGAAGAACCCGTCGAAGACGCTCACACGAACACCCCCTGGAAGATCCGTCGCATCGTCCAGTCGTGGTCCTGTCGGGCCTGCCTGAGGTACCGGGTCGCTCCCTCAACGACGGACTGCTCGAGTCCGTACTCGTCGGCGAAGGCGACGAACTCCAGGTTGGCGTTGTACTGGTTGCATTCGGGGACGTACCCGTCGGAGAGGCGGCGGAGGACGGTCTGCTTCCCGTCGTACGGGTAGGGCGTGCACAGCAGCAGGTCTTCGGCGGCCAGTTCGAACCGCGGGTCGTTCTCGCGGAGGCGGTACACCGCTGGGCGGGACCGGAAGGCATCGCGGAGCGCATCCCACCGGGTCTGGTGCGGCATCCGCGTCAGGTTCCCCGCCTTCGTGGTGCAGTCGGTGCCGGCGGGTGCGTGGCAGTGCGGGCAGGTGATGATGGTGCTCTTCGGCATGGGGTTCCTTCCGGGTCAGCCGTCGATGGTGCCGCGGCGCAGCAGGGTGATCGCGAGCGCGTGTGCGTAGTGGATGGCGCCCGGCTCGTCGGTGGAGTCGATGCGCCCGCTGGCGTGTTCGAGCTGGTTCACGGCGTCTTCGAGCTGGTGGATGAGGACGCGGATGACTTCTGGGTGGGCGAGGGTCTTCACCAGGCTCGTGCGTGCGGCGATGTCATCGGTGGTGTTGCCGGCGTCGTTGTGGTTGACGGTGAGGTCCTCGAGGAGGGCCTGCGCGTCGCGGAGGTTGGTGATGAGGTCCATGCGGGTGCTCCGGTCAGGCCGCGGCCGCGGCGGTGAGGGTCGGACGTTCGTTGTTGCCGGGCAGCTGGCGGAGGAGGACGAGCTCCTTCGCCTCTTCGATGAAGTCGAGGGCTTCATCGTCGAGTGCGGGGATGATGCGGTCGGCGTGGTCGTCGACGTAGCTGATGAAGCCGTCGATGCCGCCGTCGTCGCGGGCGTTTCGTGCGGCGCGGTCGTTGGCGAGCAGTTCGGTGATGGTCATACGGGGAACGCCTCCAAGGCTTCGTTCGGGTTGAACAGGTTCGGGTTGAACTCGGCCGCCCAGCCGACCCACACGGCCGCGGAAGCGTGGATGATGCGGGGGAGGTTCGACTCGTCGCCGTGGCGGCGAAGGACCTTCACACCGGGGCTGCCGGCGTGCGGCTGCTCGCCGACCACCAGGTCCCCACGGCGCAGCGGTCCGACGTCGCGGATGACGAAGAACACCGAGAGGCTGACGGTCCGGAGGTTGTCGAGCGCTTCCCGCCGTGCAGGGTGCGGCGCTGTCGGCGTTCCGCCGTCGCGGCAGGCCTTCCCCTGCGTTGACCCGCAGGTGGGGCAGGTGGCGGTCAGCGCGGTGGTCACGGCAGCCCTATGCGCGGATCAGGGTCAGGCCTGTGCGGCGCGTGCTGCTTTCTTCGCAGCTCGTGCTGCTGCTCGAGCCTTCCGGGTGCGGTCCGCTTCCGCGGCGTTTCGCTTCGCGACGTCGGCGCGGCCTTCCTCGACGAGGGCGGGGATGTTGAACTGGCGGGCACGGTTGTCGTCAGCCCAACCGATGGAGTGCAGGTTGTCCCGGGACTGGTTCACCGGCGTGAAGCCATCCAGGTTCGTGAGATTCGCCTTCACGGTGACCTTCGTCAGCTCGTCGAGCCAGTACGGCAGGCCGACGACCAGGTCACCGGTCGTGAGGCCGTTGTCGGCGTCGTCGCGAAGGACGACGTACACCTGGTCCGAGGAACGCCACTTCGCTCCTCGGGCTGCCATCCGGTCATCGTGGAGACGAGCACGGCGGCCGGTGCGAGAGACGCATCGCTGGGTCGGTTCGGCGCCGCAGTACGGGCAGCGGACGGAGTAGTTGTCGGTCGACGCAGGCATGGTTCCTCAGATGTCGGCAGCGGTCAGGTCACCTACGGCAGATGCGGCAGCGCGCTCCGCACGGAACTCGGCGAGCGCCTCCTGCGCGATGACCAGCTGCTCCGAGTACGGGCGGTGGCCGGCCAACGGGTTGAACCCCTTGTTGATGCTGCCGGTGATGTTCTCGACGTCGCGGACGAGCGACTGTTCGATGGCGTCGTCGGAGCCGTGGATGGTGCACCACGGGTCGGAGATGGCGACGCCGTAGCCGCTGAGGCCGATGTCGTACGCGGAGAGGCAGCGGCCGTCGCACATGCCGGCGGGGACGTCGATGGTGTCGCTCATGCCGCGTCTATGCGCGGACGGGCCGTCAGCCGTTGATGCGGTGAAGCTCTGCTGCGGCGGCCTTCCGGGTCGGCCACGGCGTCTGCGGGTCGGTGTAGTTCGGGCGGGCCCACCACTTCCCGTCGTCGCGCTTCTGCACCGAGCCGACGTGCCCGAAGTTCGCGTAGACGATGTAGCCGAGGTTGACGTGCGGCTCGTAGGTGAAGAGCGTGGTCGCGGGAGCCGTGGCGGTGTCGGTCATGCCACCACTATGCGCGGACGGGCGCTCACGCTGCGTGTTCGCGGACCCATGTCGCCGGCAGTCCGTTGAGTGGGGTGCTGAGGCCACGGACGTCGAGGTTGTCGGAGAAGACGGCGTACTCGCGGGCGACTCGCGCCTTGTTGGCGGTGTTGCGGATGTCGTAGGCGAGGACGCGGCGATCCGGGTACAGGGTGTCGGCGACGACGGGTTCGTCATCGTAGGTGAGCACCCACCGCGCCGGCGTGCTGTTGAGTGCGTCGGCGAGCCGCTGATGCCCTGCCTGGTCGAGACCCTTGGCGTAGAGGCGGTTCCCCTCACGGATGTACGGCGGGTCGACGAACGCGAGCACCTCATCTTCGATGCCGGAGTCGCCGAGCTCCTCGAGGTAGGCGATGCCGTCGCCATGGTGGACACGGAGCCGGTCACGCATCGAGTGGACGTGCCGGATCCGGTCCGCGAGCGCATCAGCGGTGAACCTGGCGCCGAGGGACCAGTCACCGTTCGAGGTGCGCCCACCCATTGGGCCCGACGTCGGCGCAACGATGCCGGACCGGGAGCACCGGTTGACGATGAACGCTGCGAACCCAAGCCGGAACCGGTCCGCCTCCTCAGGCGCTTCGAGGATGGCACGACTGGCGTCGTACAGGTCGAGGGTCGGGACAGTCCGCTCCACCAGGTCGGCGAGCACCGTCCCGTCGGCGACGACCGTCTCCCAGAACGCGGCGATGCCCGGGTTCGCGTCGATGAGCCACGCCTCGTCGACGGCATCCCGGTCGAGGAGCGTCAGTGCTGCGCCGGCGCCGCCAGCGAACGGCTCCACCCACACCTCAACGGGGAGGTCCCCAACCTGCTGCGCGAACAGGTCCGTCAGCCACGACGTCATCGCCGCCTTCCCGCCCGGGTACCGCAGCGGGGACACGTACCGGCGGACGGTCACGACGTCGGCTGCCCAAACCGGTCGTTCAAGCTCTGACGGAGGTCGTCGCGGTCGTCGCGGGTGAAGTTCCGGTCGATGTCCGGCATCGGCCCCCGGCTCCCGTCGAGGAAGCGTTCGAGGATGAGGTCCGGCTCGGGGGACGTGTCAGTCGGCTGCGGCATGGTGGGCTCCCAGTGTCAGAGGTTCGCGGCGATGGTCAGCACTTCGCGTGCCGACACCCAGCCGAGGTGGACGGCGGGGTCTGCCTCGTCGCCTGTCTCGGTGAGGATGGTGATGGCGGTCTGCAGCGTCTGCTGCAGGTGAGCAACCGCGCCGGTGGACAGCAGCGCGGTCAGCAGGCACGCGAGGTTCGCGTTGCCGGTGTCGAGGAGTGGCTCCCACCCATTCACGTCAGGGTCCACGTCGTAGCCGACGCTGCCGTCAGCGACTGCGACGAAGTGATGGCGGGTCAGTGGTGCCGCCCAACCGTTCACGAGCGTCAACGCTTGGGACAGGGTGGGCAGGAGTTCCGAGTGGGTCACGCCCGCCCCTATGCGCGGCCAGTGTCCGTTGCTGGTGGCGAGGTGAGCAGCTCGTCGCCAACCCGGGCGCTGGGCTGCTCGCCTCGGCGGCTACTACTTCTGGCGTTCCTCGAGTTCTTCGAGTGCGAGGGCGTACACGGCTTCGTTGCGCTGCCGGCTCGCCAGCGAGGAGGCGTAGGGGTTGTCGCGGGTTGCCGGGCGGTACTCCCAGGCGATGCCGTACGTCCGCGACGTCACGTACCGGAGTCCTCGGGGCTTCCGGTCGTGGGACTGCTCGAACGACTCGACGGTGCCGATGAGGTCACCATCCATGTACACGTCGAACGCCGCGAGCGGCTTCTTCGTGTTGGAGCCGTGTCCCTTCGGTTGCCGGGGCCCGATGGTCACCACGGGGACGTGTTCGAGGTTCCGGGTCTTCCAGTCCCAGTCGGACCACGCCGGCGGCCGCACCGCGGTCATCTTCACGTCGTTGCTCACACTGCGCCTATGCGCAGAGGCTGCCTCGGTCAGCGGATGGTGTTCTGCTCGGCGAGGACCGTGTTGACCAGGTCGAGGACCGCCGCGACGCGGCTGCGTTCCGTGTAGGTGCGGTGAGCGACGCCGGGCCGGTTGTACTGCCAGCCGATGCTGTGCTTCGTGCGCGTGGCGTACCGGGCGCCGGCAGCCTTGATGTCCTCGGTTCGCTCCACGCTGCGGACCTGACCGACGAGAGCACCATCGAGGTACACGTCGAACTGCTGAAGCGGCTTTTCGAGGTGGCGGCTGAGGCCCAGCGTCTCCGGGTTCGCGAGCGCGACCTTGTGGCCGCGGGCGGCGCCGGCGCCGACGTCGGGGAGGACGACCGGCTTCATCTTGATGCTCATGTCTGCTCTATGCGCGGAGGTTGGCGGTCTGCGCCTCGTCAGCTGGGCCTGGGCTGGGCGCGTTCCGTCTTCTTCTTCCGCTTCTCTCGGCGGAGGAGCCATGTCCAGCAGGCGAAGCCGATAGCGCTGAACCCCAGGCCCATGAGCCCGACCTGAACGTCGACGCCGATGTTGTGCCGGTAGGTGGCGAGGATCTTGTCGGAGCGGACGCCGGCGTGGTCGATATCGGCCGGGTCGTACATCACCTGCAGCCGCTCGCCGACTGTGTAGTAGTCGTTGCAGGCAGGGTACTTCGTGAGCTCCCATGTGTGGGGTGAGCCGTTGGCCTCACCTTTGACGATGGGGATGCATTCGGTGTGACCGCCGGTCTTGCCTGCGCCGGAGTAGTGGCGGACGTCGATGTCGGTGACGGTCCCCGTGGTGACTTCGCTGATGCTGCGCAGGTGCGAGTCAGCGTGCATGTCGTAGCTGTCGGCGACGAGTCCGAACACACCGCCGAAGATGGACACAACACCGAAGATCGGAGCGATGACGAAGCCGGCGAGGAACAGTACTGCGCCGCCCAGGAACTTCCAGGTGTACCTGTCTCGGAACCACGGCTTCGTCGTGGTCGTCGGCTCAGTCATGCACGGTTCGCTTTCTTCCGTCGGATGGTGGTGTCTTTCACGGCGAGGGTGTCGCCGTCACCGATTCGCGGCCCACTGGTTCGCGGCCGCCCTTTCCTGTTCGACGCGGTCCGGAAGGCGATATATGCCGACGGGGCACCGATGAGGAGCATGACCGCTCCGACGCTGCCACGGATGATGTCGCCGCGAACGGCGCCGGCGAGGCGTTCCCGGGATGCTTGGTCGGCGATTCCGATGTCGCGGTCACTGCGAACGTGCGGGGCGACGAGCATCGGGAACTGCTTCCCTTCGCGGTACAGGGTCGGCTGGTCGATGACGGCGTACGCGTCAAGTTCGACGGTGGTGACGGCGCCGTGGACCGGCAACGTCACGAAGGGGGTGAACACGTCGTAGTCGCCGTGCTTCGACCGGTGGTGCTCCTTCTCCACCATCGCGACACGACCGACGACCTGCGTGCCGGACTGATGCAGCCGGGTGTTGTCGTCGAGCGCCGGCTTGTCCTGCGGCAGGTTGAGGGCGAATCCGGTGAGCACGAGGACCAGGCCGATGATCGTCAGCGGGAACGCGAAGATGTCCAGCAGGATCAGCCACCGGGGACGCTGGTTCTTCGCGCGGCGGCGCTTCCGGCGCTGCGGCCGTTTCTTGCGGTGATCCATCAGAGGGCAGGCACCGCGCGTGCAGCAGGCTGCTCGAGCTCCACGGCGTTGTACCGGACGAGCCGTCCACCGTCGATGACAGCGCTTCGCAGCTCGGAGCGAGCCGACCAGTCGTCGGAGCCGAGAACGGAACGCACATCCGCTTGAGCGATCAGGTCGAGCAGCACCCACCCGTCGTCGCGGCGGACCACCTCGAACTGGTCGGTGTACAGCGACAGCGCCTCCGTCGCGAGCGCAGCATGCGCCGGCGCGTAGGAGGCTTCCATCATCACCTCGATGGTGTCCTGCCCGAGGACGGCGACGGTGTCGAACTGCGTCATCCGTGATTCGAGCGCCACCTCGACGAGGACTTCCCCTGTGTCGTCGCAGAACACGCGAGTGCTGACCCGGTCCGGGTCGAGACCCACCATGACGAAGTCGATGCTGCGGAACCGCGCGAGGATGTCGTTACGCATCGTCGAGGGAATCCACGGTGTGTCCATCGGACGTCTCGAACTGCCCTGTCGGCTCGTAGTCACGGGTGAACCCCTTGATCGACAGCCACTTCAGGTGCTCGCGGTCGTCCGTCAGCACCTGGATCTCGCCGCGATCCCGCCACACCACGTTCACGACGAGGGTGAGCGGCTTCCGCTTGTGCCGCCAGACGGACTTGTACGGCAGCTCGACGACAGCGGCGGCGGTGTTCGTGTCCACGGTGGGTCCTCCCCAGGGTCCTGGTCCGACAGTACGGCGGCGAGCGCCGTCCTCAGCCTCACCGATGCGGCGGGTCCCCACTGCTATGCGCGGACGGCTACGGTTTACGGCGCCGTAGCGGCGTTCTGCCGAGCGGCGGTCTCCTCGGCGCTCTCGACCTGTCCGGTCGGTGCGTAGTTGCGGCGAAGGCCGGTCAGGGTCATTCGCTTCACGACCGTCCGTCGGTGGTTCTGCACGTGGACGTAGTCGTCGTCGGGGAACGCCTCCTCGATGAGGAGCGTGATCGGCTTCGTCTTGTGCTGCCAGACGCTGTGGTGCGCCAGGGCGGTGTCGACGGTGCTGTCGGTCACAGCGGGCTCCTTCCGGTTCTGCGGTTGACGGTACGGCACCAGGCGGTGGCCGCTACGCCTGCTTCCGGCGCTGCTCGACGACACGGCCCACGAGCTGGTAGACCGCCTGGTTGCGCTGGTCGCAGTAAGCCCACGCGCCGCCGGAGTGGCCGCCGACGTCCCGGAACGTCCAGCAGGTCGGCCAGCCGGTGACGCGGACGATGCGGGACCCCATGCCGGACTTCGCTTCGCCGCGACGCTCCGACGACTGCACGGTGCCGATGAGCTCATCGTCGAGGTACACCGGGTACCGCTTCATGGTCTTCCCGGAGTTGCGCATCTGACCGATGCTCTCGCCCTTGCCGACCTCGATGACGCCGGCGCCGACGGCGGAGGACGGGTAGCCCCACTTCGGCTGCGGAACTGCGGTGCGCTTCTCGATGCTCATGGCAGGTCTATGCGCGGAGCCAGGTGGATCCGCGAGGTCAGTCGAGGTCGAAGCCGTTGAACTCGAGGCCGCCGTCTTCGAGGTCGATGGAGAGCCCACCACCGAGGCCTACCTCGAGGTGGCCCTCGAAATCGACGCCGAGCTGGCCGGCTTCCTGCGGCTGGTTGAACGGGTTGAGGAACGACATGACGGGGTGTCCTTTCTGATGACGTCTGGCCCTATGCGGCGGGGTCGGCAGCAGCCGGATGGCGGACGGTCCCGGCTGGTCGTGAGGCTGCGGCATAGCGCTGGGCATGAGCACGACGCAGGCGCCCCGCAAGCCCCAGCCGGGGCGTTCCCTCGCTGATCTTCGACCGGATCTCGCAGCCGAGTGGCTGGATGCCGGAGGGGTCACGCCAAGTGACGTCTCCGCAGGTGCGCCGTTCATGGTGCAGTGGCGCTGCGCGGAGGGGCACACCTGGAACGCGACGGTGAAGAACCGAGCGTTGCGGAACTCGGGATGCGGCACCTGCCAACGTGCTCGAGCCAGCGCCAAGAAGCGACAGCCATCACCTGGAGCGTCGTTCGCCGACCTGCACCCCGACCTCGCGCGGGACTGGCACCCGACGATGAACGCACCCCTCTCGCCGTCGGACATCAACCCGACGACGCACGACAAGTACTGGTGGGTGTGCACGGGCTGCGCCCAGCCGACGTCCGCGTCCGCCGCCCGGAAGGTTGCCGGCTTGAAGTCCTGCGGCGTGTGCAACAACAAGCGTGTTGTGCAGGGCGTCAACGACCTCGCTTCGCAGTTCCCAGGCCTCCTCGACGAGTGGGACTACGTGAAGAACGCAGCCTCTCCAAGCGAGACGTTCTGCCGGACCAGCGACTCCGTCTGGTGGCGGTGCAGGACGTGTGGTCATTCCTGGGCTGCCACCGTCGGCGGGCGCGTGCACGCTAAGGGGAAGGGATGCCTTGCCTGCAGCAAGCGGGGCTTCGACCAGTTTGGACGCGGTGTTGTCTACTTCCTCAAGCACCCACTGCTCAACGCATACAAGGTCGGCATCACCGGCTCGAACGACCGCCGTATTCAGGCGTTCGCCGGCCAGGGGTGGACCCTGGTGTTCCGCGAGGACTTCGCGCGGGGCGCGGACGCGTTGGAAGTCGAAACGGCGGTGCACCGGTGGTGGAGGAAGGACCTCAACCTGCCCGTCTGGCTCGCGTTCTCCGACATCGGGAAGCTCGGCGGGCACACGGAGACCATCTGCGCGGATGAGTTGTCCGAGTTCGAGGTGATCAGCCGCATCAAGGCGGAAGCGAAGCGGGTCCTCGCCGGCCGCGAAGCCCTGTCGGAGAACACCGCCGCGGCTGCGTGAGACGTTCCTCCCAGCTGGTTGGGAGTGCCTGGCATAGGGCGTTCATGACTCAGATGAAGGCCTCCGCCACCCCGCAGAACCAACTCTCGTTCGAGGAGCAGTTGACGATCCTCGATGCTTTCGTCGCCGAGCACGGGCACGCTGCTGTGCCGCAGGCGTTCGTGACCGCTGACGGGTTCCCGCTCGGGCAGCGGGTGAAGACGTGGCGGCGGGTCCACGCACGCGGCGAGATGTCCCAGGCACGCCACGACTCGCTCGCTGCGCGGCCCGGGTGGGTGTGGCGTGCGTCGAAGCGGAACCGGACCGTCAGCGAGGACGGCACCATCGGACGCATCGGGGAGGACCCGTTCGAGGAGCGGGTCCGTGCACTGCGGCTGTTCGCGCACGAGCATGGGCACACGCAGATGCCGATGTCGATGCTGACCCCCACCGGCGTGAACCTCGGCGAGTGGGTGCGGAGCCAGCGGGCCATGTACCAGAACCGGCAGCGCGGGAAGGGCACCCACAACTGGATCCGCGACGAGCACATCGCCATCCTCGAAGCGGTGCCGCACTGGTCATGGGAAGCCGACATGAACACCGCCACATGGGAGAAGAACTTCACCCAGCTGCAGAGCATCGTCGCTCGGACCGGCACGTCGTTCTTGCCGCGGCGCAGCAGCGATGACGCTCAGGCCAGCATCGGCAGGTGGGTGACGACGCAGCGTGCCCTGCACCGGAAGGGGAAGCTGTCCGCGGACCGTGCAGCGAAGCTGGAAGCGCTTCCCGGCTGGGAGTGGAACGGTTCGTTCGTCAACGACACGTTCGACACCCGCGTCGAGGAGTTGCGTGCGTACGTCGCCGAGCATCCCGACTGCCGCACCTACTCGGACGTCCTCAACCGCTGGGCGTCACGTCGACGCACCGCGTACGCCCGCGGGGAGCTCGACCAGCACCGCATCGACGTGCTGAACACCATCCCCGGCTGGAAGTGGAACAACAACTTCAAGCGCTCCACCACACCGACGCCGCCGCGGAAGAAGCACGCCGCACCGAAGCCGAAGAAGGTCATGGCAACCGGTCTGCGGCCACTGTCGCCGACGATGCGACGCAACCTGGACCGCATCGCCGGATACGCCGCCGAGCACGGTCACGCCCGCGTCCCACACCTGCACGTCGAAGCAGACGGCATGCGCCTCGGACTCGTCGTCAAGAACCTGCAGGACCGCCCCGAAACGCTGCACCCGGACATGGTCGCCGGCCTGAACGCCATCCCCGGGTGGACCTGGTCGAAGCCAGCGGCATGGGAGCTCGACCAGGCGCTCGCCGCCCTCGACGCGTTCGTCGTCGAGCACGGCCACGCCCGCGTGCCTCGCGGCTACGTCACCGAAGCCGGTGTGCCGCTCGGCAACCGTGTGGAGACGTGGCGCAGGCAGGCGCTCGCCGCACAGCTGCCGATGGCGGTCGTCCGCGAACTCGAGAGCAAGCCCGGTTGGGTGTGGTCCCGCCGATCCGTCGCGCTCGCCGCGTAGACCGTCAGCCGTTCCCTTCTGGTCGGCGAAACGAGCGCCGTCGGCTAGGAGGGACCGCTGCGACTCGGCCGGCGTCGCCACTACCTGGCACAGGGTGAGGAACGGTGCGCGGTGCTAGTCGCCGAGCCGGTCGTTGCACGTCTGTGTGACTCTCGCGACGGTGTTGGCGTAGAGGGTGTCGTCGGTGACACCGTCGAGCTTGGCGATCGCGCGTTCGATGCATGCCGTCACCGGGTCGTCAGCCTCGTCCGAAGGCCCTGACTCCGGTGCCGTCATACCCAGGACGACGGCGACGCCAGCTGCGGCGATGACGAAGGCGACGACGAAGCCGGTCCACTTCCAATTCCCCATGCTGGCGAGAGTACTGGGACCCGTGCCGCGGCTTGGTCGCGCTCGCCCTGTCGCCGCCGCGCATACCCCTCCTGGTCGACGTTACGATCCCCGTCGACCAGGAGGGACCCCATGACGACGAAGTGGGCAGACGTCGCAGCACGCCTCGGACGGAACGACTACCCGGTCGCGTTGGCGAACGCGGTGGGCACGCAGCAGCTGACCGACACAGCGGAGATAGCAGCAGGGCTGGAAGCGGCGTGGACGATGGCGGAATGGCCGGCGCGGACCCTCAGCACCGACCTGTGGCTGACCCTGTTCGGCACCGTCCTCGACAACGGCGAGTACCTCAACCACACCACCCCAGCCACCACCGCCGAACTGCCGGAACTGATCACCCTGTACCGCGGGGCGACCGACGAAACCTCACGGGGCATGTCCTGGACAGACAACCTCGAGCAGGCGCAGTGGTTCGCGACACGGCTCACCAACATCGGGTACCCGGGCGCACGCGTCTACGAGATCGGCGCGTTGAACACGATGGTCCTCGCACGCTTCCACAGCCGCGGCGAAGACGAATGGGTGCTCGACCCGACCATGTTCGAACCTGACGACGTTGTCCCACGTCACCCGATTCGTTGACGGTCCGCGCATAGACCAGTCATGAGCGACCTTGGCACCCGCACCCCGACCGACATCGACACCGAACTCGCCGGCTACTACGCCGAGCGCACCGACGTGATGCAGAAGCTCGATGCCCGCGAGAAGGAACTCGCCCGCATGCGTCGGGAGCCCCGCTACTACTCCGCGAGCAGCATCCCGTCGTACGAGGAAGCGATCGAGGAGCTCGAGCAGCAGCGCGACGCCATCCGTGCGAGGGAGCTGCCGTTGGAGACGGAGTGGCAGCGACGCCAGTGGACGCGTGCGTTCATCGTCACCAACGTTGGCGGGCACGTCCACAGGACCCTCGCGTGCAGCACCACGTTCCCGACGACGTCGTGGGAGTGGCTGCCGCAGTACTCCGGTCACGACGAGGCGGAGATCGTGGACGCAGCTGGGGAGCTCGCGTGTACGATATGTTACCCGTCAGCTCCGGCTTCGGTCCTCGGCAAGCCGTCGAGCATCGTCACCCGTGACAAGGCGGAGCGTGACGCCCGCCGCACCGCCCGCGAGCAGGCCGCCGCAGAGAAGGCTGCGAAGAAGGCTGCGAAGACCGTCCGCCACCCCGACGGGCTCACCACGTACGGCACGTACGGGTACGAGGCCGACAACATCACCTCGGTCACGTCCGGATCCGTGTCGATGGTCGTGGACATCCTCTCCGACGCCGCCACCCAGAAGAAGGGCGCCTACCCGTACGACGGCACCGAGGGCGAGCGCGCCGATGAGCAGCGACAGCGGAAGGCGTCCATCGCCGGGAAGCTCCGCACCAACCTCGAAGCCCTCGCCCACTTCCACGGCACCACCGTCGAGGTGCAGGAGGACCTCATCCGCGAGAAGGGCCTGGCGAAGTACGTGAAGGACTACTCGTGGACTGAGGACATGGCCGCCCACCAGGACGAGCTGAAGACGCTCCGCGCGAAGAACCGCGACCGCAAGCGCGCCGCCGGAGGTAAGTAAGCAGGGTGGGGGCGGGACGGACCCGAGCCGTCTCGTCCCCGACAGCAACCCCGGAACGCGGACGCTCCGCGCATAGAGGAAGCATGAACAGCATCGTGCAGCGCACCTCTCGCGTCACCGGCACCGTCCTCACGGTCGGTCGCGCTGAGGACCTCGGCATCGACGCTGACGGGGACCACGGCTGGGTCGCCGTCTGCGAACCGCACGGCACGCTCGTTTTCACCCGGACGAAGGGGGCTGCGATGACCTCCACCGGCCTTGACTTCTGCGACGCCTGCCGGGCAGCCGGCCCCGCCCCGACGCTGTACATCAGCCGCATCAGCCGCGCCACCGGGGTGCCCATCACCGTGGCGAACGTCGAAGCGCTTGGCGTCGCCGTCGATGACGACCGCCGGTGGATCGTGACCTGCGACGAGCACGACACGCACGCCTACGCGAAGACGAAGAAGGTCGCGATGCAGGCGTCCGGGCTCGACTTCTGCCCGCAGTGCCGTGAGATGGTCGACGCATGAGTATGCAGGCGGTCCGCGACCGGTACCAGGTGCCGGCGAAGCAGCGGATGCGCGTCGAACTCGACGGCCGTTCCGGCGTCATCGTCAAGCCGGTGCAGGTCCTCTCCGGCGCCGGCGGCTGGCTGCTGCAGGTCCGGTTCGACGACGACCCCGACGGATGGAACACCGTCCACCCGTCTGCGCTCACGTACCCGGCCGACGTTCGCGCATAGGGACACCGTGACCAACTCGACGCAGCAGGAGCGCACCGTGAACGACGACATCCCGAAGTACCACAACTGGGGCGCCCTGCACCCGGAGTCCCGCAACGCCGAGCAGCGTCGCCTCCTGGCTCACCTCCACGGCCTCGCCGATGCGCTCACCGAGCACCCGTCAGACGCGGACGCAGCGGTGACCGTGAGCACCGCTTACGAAGCGCTGCTCACCGCGAACTTCTCGCTGGTCACCGACGAGCTCGTCGCATCGCTCATCTCGCTTCGCGCCCACCGCTTCGGACCGAACAACCCGGACGCGTGGGCTGTGGGCCGCGCCTCGCAGGAACTGCACCTCCTCGACCAGTGGGAACCGCGCGACGCCGCTGACGTCCGCGCATAGGGGCAGCATGAGCGACTTCGACTACGCCACCGCCTCCCTCACGGAACGCCTCTCACGACCCGTGGCCGAGCAGCTCGAGCACGCCGGGTACAAGCCAATCGACGAGGTCAACGGCATCACCGTCGGCGCCCGCGTCCACAACGCCAGCGAGCAGTTCCCGCGCGCATCCCGGGAGGGCACCGGCACCGTCACCGGCATCTTCGAGAAGAACCCGTCCTCCTGGGCGCAGTCGTACGGCAGCCGAGACATCGAACTTGCCGTGCAGCACGACGACGGCCGCGAACGGCAGTGGCAGTCGTACCGCACGGTGCTCGTCGAGCAGGCGACCATCGACTTCCACCAGCGGCTCCGCAACGGCGACAACTGATGGCCGGCCCGTCCTGGCAACGTCTCGCGCAGACCCTCGCCGTCAATCTCGGCTCCGACAGGTGCAGCATCCACAACGACCCGTACGGGGACCTGGAAGACGAATCGGACCCCAGGGACTGCCCGTACTGCACTGATGCTGCCGCGGTCACCGAGTACCGAACGGTCGTCGCGCAGGCGAAGAGCAGCCGTGGCGTCGGCGTCTCCGGATGGCGTGACGTCGCGTTCACCCTCGCCGCCCGCATGCGGCACCACGCGGACCAGTGCTCCGACCACACCGGCAAGCGACTGCCGAAGTTCGGGGAGTGCGCGTTCTGCGACGACACCCGCTCCTGGCGGGACTTCGCGAGGAAGGCCACCGCGGAAGGACTGCACCTGCCCGACCAGGACCACCACGACATGCGCGACGCCGCCCACGCCATCAACGTGTTCGACGTCATTCGGACGAAGGACACCCAGTGACCACGAACACCTCGACCCAGACAGTGTGCCTAGCCCCGCACCCGGAATACGCCGGCGTGTTCTGCACGGACCCGGCGTTCCACGACGGCCACCCGCACCGCAACGTGAACATGCCGGCCGAACGGTGGAACAGCGTCCCCTATGTGGTGTTCAGCGACCAGCACGGCTGGGGTGAGCAGCGCCGCCACTACCTGGCCGTCAGCGAAGAGCAAGCAAGGGACCTTCACATCGCGACCGCCATGCGTCTCGGCCGGGACGAGACAATCACCTCGGTCCGCCCTGCCACCATCGACGACGCCCCGTGGACCATCAGCCGCTGCTCACCGACCGACGACCCCGACTGGTGGCGTATGGACGAACCCTGCGACTACGACAAGGGCGCCGACCGCACCTGCCACCACCCCGTCCACGCGTTCGGCGAGCCGGGCCCGCTCCGCCACCTCATCGAAGCGCGCACCGCGCACCTCGCCGCACGGTTCGGCTGGTGGAGCTGATGGCGGCCGCCACGCCGGGCAAACTCAAGGAGCGCCGCTACACCGCTCTTCGTGTCCTGCTGCGCCGCACCGGGCGGCCGCCGCGACTGCCCGCCCGCTGGTACCCAGTCGGGGTCCACGTGCACAGCGGCGGGTACTGGTGGGTGTCGAACCGGTACGTCGATACGAAGCGGGCGTTCTGGCAACGCTGGGACAAGGCCATCGCGAGAACCTGACCCGGGGCGGGTCCCCAAACGCGTTTGCCTGACCACGGTGTGCGTCAGTTCCGGCCTTCAGCAGCTCATTCCGTCGGTACGCTTCCTTCGACGAAGGGAACCCATGCCCCGCTACGAGGACGAGCTAGTGACGCTGCCCGACGCTGAATTGCGGCGGCATGCAGAGTCTGAGAACAGCAAAGACCGGTGGGCGGTCGCATCGGACGCTCGATTGACGGCGGAAGTGGCCGATCTGCTCGCCAGTGACCCGGAGGAAAGCGTCCGTGGTGCGCTCGCCCTGAACCCGACAACGCCTGACGACATCGTGCTCCGCATGGCTGAGGACACCGAGTACGTCCGATACATGCTGTGCAGTCGAGTCAACGCTCCGGCTGCCATCCTCCTCAGAAACGCCGCCGACCCCACGACGCGTGTCCGCGCAGCGGTCGCAGGAAACGAGGGGACGCCGCCCGACGCACTTGCAAGACTTGCTTGGGACGCAGAGGAATGGGTTCAAGCAGCGGCACTTCGGAATGCATCACTTCCCGCCGAAGCTCTCAACGCGCGAGCCGCGGAACCGATGTCCTTTGAGACAGCTGTCGCGCTAACGGGCAACCCGAACCTGACGCGAGACGCAGCGCTCGCGGTCCTCGGTTACCTCATCGACGAGTCCTACGACCGGCCGGCGGACGTCGTTCCGGCATTGCGACGGGGGCTCATCCAGATCTTCCGCACTCGGAATCCTGACCAGGTTGACACAGAAGACTGGAGCATCGAGGAGCAGCTCTGGGTGCGCACTCTCGACACGGACCGGCGATTCCAACCGCAGCGCAACGGGGTGGACCGCGCATAGAGGCCCCGTGGCCACCGTGAACAAAGCCGACGTCCGCCTGTCGAAGACGCTCAGCCGCGCCCTCCGGCACGCCCCGAGAGACTTCGGCCTCGAGCTCGCCGCCGACGGGTCGGTGCCGCTCCGCGACCTGGTCGCCGCGCTGCAATCGTCGAAGCAGCCGGCGACTGAGGACGACATTCGCCGGGTCATCGCCCAGTCGGACAAACAACGGTTCGCCATCGACGGGGACCGGATCCGTGCTCAGTACGGCCATTCCGTCGCAGACCGCATCGTCAAGCAGCCGTACACCCCGACGGGGCCGCTGTTCCACGCGACGTCACCCGCCGCGGTGAATCTCATCGTTGGCCAGAGGCTGGGGCTGCAGCCGATGGGACGCCAGTATGTGCACCTCACCACGGACGCAGACCTCGCCCTCGACGCCGGCCGACGGAAGGCACCGCACCCGCTGCTGCTCGAAGTGGACGCCGTCACCGCCCACACGGACGGTGTGCCGTTCTACGTCGGCCACGACCGGGTCGTCCTCGCTGATGAGGTCCCTGCCCGGTACCTGACCGTGCGGCCCCTGCACTGACCGGCAGGACCGACGTGGGGGAAGCTGTCACTCAGCCTGACGGAGGGCGTTGTCGGTCGGGTGGTAGCAGTTCGAGCACTGCTCGAGCTGCCCGTCGATTTTCGTGACCGCGAGACGGCGGCGGCAGTTGTGGCAGACCATCTGCACTCGCAGCCAGAACCATGCCAGCAGTGGCAGCACGACGAAGAACAGGTAGCCGAGAGGCGCGAAGATCACCGTCAGCACCACTCCGATGACCAGCGATCCCAGCACGGTGAACTGCCAGTAGCGCCACCGAAGCAGGTTCGACAGGTAGTAGCGCTGCACCTTCGCGGTGGAAGCGGACGGTGACGTGGTCGTGGTGACGGTGGGCTGCGCCACCTGCTGCTGCTGCTGCTGCTGCGCGGGCGCACTGAACGAAGGGGCCGGGAACGGCTGCGTCTGCGTGGTCCACGCGGCACCGTCCCAGAACCGAGCCTGAGCGGTGCCAGCGGGATCTGGGTACCAACCAGGTGCAGGAGAAGTCACCCACCCATCGAACCTGAACTGCGGTCAACTCCTCATGTCCCACTTCGGGTGCCGATGGGCCAAACTGACCAGCATGACCCTCGACCCAGCCGTCGACGCCGTGCGGACCCTCACCGACCTTGCTCGTCGGACGCGCAGCCGGGGTGGCGCCCAGGAGCCGATTGACTTCGCAGCTGAGGCCGCGTCGGTGCTCACCGCTGTCGCAGCGAACGTCGGCGGTGTCGAGCAGCTCCTCGCCGGCCGTCCCGGGTCGTGGGAGGCGGACCTCATCCGGCAGCTCATCGCCGGCACCGTCCCAGCTGACATGCTCGCCGATGAGCGGGTGCCCGACGGGCCGCACGGATACCACTGGCGGACCGTCATCGACGCGGACCGGTACACACCGGAGGAACTCCGCCAGGACTACACGCTCATCCCACGCGACCCAGGCGTCTACTGCTGGTTCCGCAACGGGGAGCCCGTGTACGCCGGCCGTGCGGCCAGTGGCGGCGGCCTCCGCAAGCGCCTCGGCCAGCACCTCGACACCGGTACCGACCTGTCCCACTCCACCTTCCGCGCCTGGGTCGCTGTCACGGAACTCGGCCTCACACGCAAGGCCGCCCGAGACCGCTCCACCGGCGTCACCGCCGAGCAAGCCTCCGCGGTCACCGCCTGGGTGGATGGGTGCGAAGTCGGCTGGGTGCCGGCCGCCAGCGCCTCCGAGGCGAAGCGGTTCGAGCACGGACTGCTGTACGCGTGGACGCCGCCGCTCAATGACGACTGACCCGGCCCGCGCATACTCACCGCGCCCGCCCCGCCATACTGGGACGGCACCGCAGACGGGAAGGACCACCATGCCCAGTGCCGCCCACCTCGCCGACGTCCTCGCGGACGTGCCGCTGCTCAGCGACGCCGACGGGGAGCAGACGGTCATCCCGCCCCGGGAAGTCGCTGCAGACATCGCGGCCGCGGTCGCTCCGCACGTGCACGACCGGTTCCTGGACCGGCGTCGCATCGTCGAGCACCTGACGGAACAGCCGGTGTTCCCGCATGAGGAGCGGACAACGATGTTGCTCCCGGAAGCGCTCGCCACTCTCGCCGTCGTCGAGCAGTGGTGGCTGACCCGGCGCGACGCACTCAGCCAAGTGGCGCCGGCTGACACCGTTGACGTAGCCGAGGGGCCCGCTCAGTGGGAGCGGCTGCTCGAGGTCGTCGAAGGTGGCGGTGTTGTCGAAGTCACACGCGACGGCGCAGTTGTCGCCCGCGTCGTCCCTGCTGACTAGCTGGCCGGCGGCGCGGCGGTCGGCCAGGTGCAGCCGGACGGGAACCCCGACGGCGCGGTAGTGGGCCATGGCGCTCCGACCGGTGCCGGCTCGCCTGCCTTCGAGGTGACGTAGAACCACTTGCCCGCCGGTGTCGGGGAGAACCCGGCGAAGCAACCGTTCCCAGCTACCAGAGCAGTGCCCGGATCCACGGCGAGCGTCTGCTTCCCGTCCAACGTCAGCGACGCGACAGCGTTCGTGTACACGCCGGTGAGGTTCAACGTCGCCGCTTCCGCCAACGCCACCGACGACAGGTTCGCCTTCGCCGCCGTGTCCGCGGCGCGGAGCTGCAGACCCCGCAACGTGAACGTCCCCGCGGTCATCAGCACCAGCGACACGGTGATGGCGCCGATGACGAGGATCGGGTCGGTTGCGGCCCGGTCAGCGTGAAGGAAACGTCGCACGGATGATGCTGATGCGGCGGACTACTGCGCGGTCGCGGGGCCCTGCGCGACGAGAGTTCCTCCACTGCCGGTGGTCGACCAACCCGGTGTTGATGCGTCCGCGTAGGTGAAGAGGGTGCTGCCTTCCGTGAGCATCGCCTTCGTGACGTCGAGGGTGACACCGGCCTTGAAGGAGGTGACGGCGGGCAAGCCGACGCGGAACTGCGGCCACACCCCGTTGATTGCGACGTCCGGGGTGGTGAACGTGAACGTCAGCTGCGTCCACACGTTCGCGGGAATCGTTCTCGCTGAACTGCCCGCGTTCGAGAACGACCCTCCGGCGCTGCCGTAGACGAACATCGTCGGGGAGTACCCGGGGATGTCCACTGATGGGCGCACCCATTCCGACCAGGTGTACTTCGTGTTCGGCTTCCACGTGACGCCGCCGGCGCCGCGGGGGCTTGCGACAACAGCGTGCCCGTCGTTCCACGCGTCGGCGGTGAACGTGTTCCGTTGGTACGGACGGTCGATGGAGGAGTCGGACCGGAACGTCACCGTCCCGGCCGGAGCGCCGCCCCACTCTGACTCGAACGGCGTCGCCGCGGTCGGCACGGTGGGGGTGACGAGGTTCGCTGTCGTTGAGGTGACTGCGTCAGCAGCTGAAGACGGCCACGAGCAGTTCGGCGGGTATCCAGCAGGTGCGGACGACGGCCACGGTGACGGTACGACAGTCGGCGCGGTCCGCGCGGAGGACACCATGAACGTCTGCCCGTTCCGTGCGGTCGCGAACCCCGCGAAGCAGTCCGATGACGCTCGAAGCCCCGGTGTCACCGCTTCTGAGAACGTCGCACCGACTGGCCCGCCAGTCAGCGCAGCGAGCTCGCTGCTGTACGCGGAGCCGGCGGCCTGCAAGGCCTGTTCGGCGACGACAACACGGGTGAGATCCTGCTTGGCGTTCGAGGTTTGCGCGTTCGCGATGAGCCCGGACACTGTGAAGCCGCCGCCGACGAGGAGCACCAACGACACCGCGATGGCGGCGATGACGAGGATCGGGTCCGTTGCGGCCCGGTCCGACCGGAGGAAGCGGCGCATGACCTCAGCAGGATGCGGCGGACCGGCTACCTGAGTGCCCGGATTGTGGGCGCCTGGAAGAGCACGCCGGCTGCGACGCCCGACTGTGGGGAAAGGTCGGCGAAGCGGTACGTGGAACCGTAGACAGCGCCGGCCTGTGGGACGCCGAGGGCCCGGACAGTTCCGGTCGAACCGGCGGGGATGCGGTTGTAGACCAAGAGCGCGTCCACCCAGTCTGTCTCCACCCACACGTCGGTTGGGCCGTCGTTGGCGACTGGGAAGTCCGCGACGTACTCCTTGCCCTGCACCAGGGTGGATGGATCCATGACGAAGCTGCGGGCCATCTTTGACTCGGTGAACGTGTCGTTGCTGGCGATGCGAGCCCACGTCTGCCCGGCGTACGAGACTCCGAGCGTCATCGCGGTGCCGCGCGCTGTGTCGAGCGTCGCTTGTGTACCAGCACCAGCAGCTGTTGTGCTGTCGATCGCCGCCGACGGCCAGTAACACGCGGACGGGTACCCGGAAGGCGCCGACACCGGCCACGGCGAGGGAACCTGCTGCTGCTTTGCGGAGCCGCTGTTCTGCCAGAACCACGACCCGGTGCCCGACTTGACGAACACTGTCCACGACGTCCCGCACATCGCCGTCGCGGTTGCCGTCGTGGTGTCCGACAGAGATGACGCGAGCTGTGTTGCTGTCTTCGCCGCGGTGGGGGAGAAGCCGTACACCGTGGTCCCGTCGCGCAGGTACGTGCCGCCGCCGGGGTAACTGCTAATGCCCTGCTCGAGGAACCCTGCCCGCATCGACGTGACCATCGTGGCAAGGTCCTGGCGGGCGTTGTGGTCCTTCCCGTTCGCGATGAGCGCCGACACGGTGAACGAACCGCCGACGAGTAAGACGAGCGACACCGCGATGGCGGCGATGACGAGGATCGGGTCTGTGGCGGCCCGGTCAGACCGGAAGAAGCGGCGCATGACCTCAAACGGATGCGGCGAGGCGATTACCCGCCGAGGGCCGGCCCGCTGCTGATGGACTTGCTCGCCTCACCCGACCATGCCCAGCCGGGGGAGCTGCCATCCCCGAACTCGACTGATGCCGCTGACTCCGTCAACGAGAGGTTGGACCATGTGAGCGTGTCGCCGGGGCTGTCGGAGCCGTTGTAGAACCGGATGAACGCGTTCGTCGCTGCAACCGGAAGGGTGAACGTCAGCGACAGCCGGTACGTGCCCGGCTTGTTCGGCGCCTGCGCCGAGTTCTGCATGTAATAGAGCGCGTCGGTGGCGAACACGGAGATCCCGCGAGCACGTGCCCCCTGCAGGTTCGTCGAGGTCTGCGCCGCCGACAGTATGACGGTGCCAGACACCGTGTACGTGCGGCCGGCCTGCATGCTGAGGCGCATGGTGTTCGCCGCCTGGTCGCCGAAGGTGAGTGCGGTGTCGTTGGAGCCGCCAGTCGGGGCGACCTGGAACCCGGTCCCGGCAGTCGTCGCCGCGGACACCGACGTGACCTTCGCGTTCAGCCCCAAGCCGAGGTTCGCAGAGCCGTCCGGTGCGGTCGCTGCGGTGGGATTCGGAACCAGGTTCGTCACCCGGGACGCAGTGAGCGCTGCCGGCCGGGTCGGCCAGAAGCAATCCGCCGGGTAGGAAGCAGGTGCAGCAGCCGGCCACGGTGAGGGGACAGCGGCAGCAGCGGACCGCCCCGAGTCGATGTACTGGTACCCGCCGGCGCCGTCAGAGGTGAACGCCCCGAAGCAGTTGCCGTTGCCGGTGATCGCCCCCTCCACGGGGAAGGACGACACTCCTTGCAGCGCGGACCGGTCCGCCGTGTAGGAACCGGTGCGAAGCCGAGCCGACTCCTCGGCGACCCGGACCTGCACCAACGATGACGCTGCGGCGTTCCGCTTCGACGACGCAACCACACTCGAGGTGGTCAGCGCTCCACCGATGAGGAGCACAAGCGACACCGCAACCGCGGCGATGACCAGCACCGGGTCCGTCGCACCGCCATCGGATCGTCTGCGCAGCATCACACTGCGCGACCATGCGGCGGGGCGCGACCAGAGCCGCGGGTGCGGTGAGACCGAACCGGCGCCGACGGCATAGGAGCGGACGCCCACGCACCACCGACAGGACCC
This sequence comes from Curtobacterium sp. MCSS17_016, assembly GCF_003234255.2. NCBI lineage: Bacteria > Bacillati > Actinomycetota > Actinomycetes > Micrococcales > Microbacteriaceae > Curtobacterium > Curtobacterium sp. MCSS17_016. The sequence continues at coordinate 99,473 of NZ_CP126255.1, read as the reverse complement.
CTCTTCGTGCTTCTCGCTTCCCGCATCCACAACGCCGACCCGGCACCGCACCGCTGCCTGCTCTGCCAGGAACGATTCGCAGAGCCGAAGACACGAGCGACCACATCCCACGTCACGAAGCTGGTCCGCCGCGACAAGTACGTCATCGCGACCGCCAACCCGGCGAACACGATCCTCAACGACTTCCGCACCGCTCTCACCAACTCCGGTGACACTCCAGCGATGGCAGTGCTCGGAGAACTGGACGCCATCAGAGGTGGCGGACGAGACCGACACGGCGCGGACGCGGTAGCGCACGCAACCCTCGTCCTCACCCGCTACGTCGCATTCCTCACCGCAGCAGGTCGCGCTGACGTCCGCGCATAGCGTCCTCGACGAACCCGCCCCGCAACCGATAGGAACAGCGCATGATCTTCGCTTCCCGCATCCCGAACAGCGACCCGAAGCCGCACTTCTGCACCCTCTGCTCCGACCGGTTCGCCCGCCCGAAGACCACCGGCGCCGGCCACGACACCATCGTCAAGCGGCGGGAGAAGTTCGACATCACCACCACCCACCAGCCGAACCAGAACCTGATCAACTTCCGGCGCACCGCGGGCCCCGAGCGTGAAGGCCTGCCGTTCCTGCTGACGATGGAACTCGCCGCCATCCGCCGCGGCGACCGCAACCACTTCGGCGCCGACGCCCGCGACCACGCCGAGAAGGTCCTCACCCGGTACCTCCGACTGCTCACCACCGAGGAGCAGTAGCCGTCGGCGCCGCAACCCGGTTGCTTGCGCCAGTCAGAGGTTCAGCAGAGACTGGTCGACGTTTTGCGCGCTGAATTCGAACCCGAACTACCGTCGTTCGCCATCACCGAATGGCGGACCCTCCTCGGCAAGTACCGCCACCTGGTCGCCGGCCTTGAGGCCGGCATCGCACCACCCGACCCGGGTGTCCTCGCCTACTTCCACGACGGCGAACCGGTGTACCTCACCGCCGTCGAGAACCTTCGCGAGCGCATCACCGCCGACCTCGACCGGACGGGAGATCTGACTCGCTCCCACACCCGGCAGCTCGTCGCCCGGCAGCACCTGGGTCTGCAGCACATCGTCCGCGGGCAACCCGGGCACAGCGACGGGGACGCGCTCACCGCAGTCAACGACTATCTTGACACCTCCGGCGTCGCCTGGATCCGCAGCAGCAGCGTCACCGCCGCCCGCGAACTGACCCTCCTGCTGCTCCTCGCCCACAAGCCGCCGCTCAACCACGACAACTGAACGGGGTCACCCCTTCGACGGGCCCGGCTCCGGCTCCGTACGGCCACCACCGCACATCGTCGTGTCGGCGTCCTTCTGCAAGTCGCTGAGGTGCTGTTTGACGGTGGCCACTGCAACCTCGTTTGTGGAGCTGAACGGCCGAAGGAGTGGGGTGGCCACTGCGACGAAGACAATCGTCCCGGCCGCCAAGACGATTAGTGGCCAAGTTTGCCAGAGCCGCTCCAAGTAGCCGCGGTCACGCCCAGGCGGAGGGCTGCTCTTTGCGTCGGCCGCGGTCGCGCGCCGGAAGAGGTGGGCTATGACGATCACCAACATGGCGATGACACCGAGCGTGACTACTGCTGCCACGCGATGCGCCCCTTCGAGCCCCGGCTTCCAACCCGCAGGAGCAAAGCCGAGATATGTGCTCACGATGATGAAGAGCAGACTGAGCAGATCCGCCGTTGACTCGCTGAACAGGACGATCGGCAGAACGGCGAAGGTTATGCCGGCGAATCCGAGTGCGGTCGTCTCCGCAGCCGCCACGTCATCCTCGAATACTGCCAGGTCGAGGCAATAGTCCCCAGTGGCGAGATGGTCCTGCAGCGAGGTCCAAGCGCCGTGCCAGTTCGACAGGCCGAAGATAGTACCCCCAATGCAAACGGCGGCGATGGCGATCCTGAGGGCTCGATTCACCCGCGGCCCAGACGGCTGAGCCGACGCCCACTCGTAGAGTCGGCGGGTCCAACCCCTGTGCGACGGGGGCTGCCGCTGGGTTTGCGGGTTCGTCACCCCGCGACTGTAGCGGTCCGCCCGCGCATAGGAGGGGCATGCAGAAGAACGAACTCCAGAAGCACATCTTCGACACCCGTCCGGCGGGAGCCGTCGCGTACAAGCTGCAGGGCTCCGGGGAGGTGGAGTTCACATTCGACGACGGCACCCGTCTCGAGGTCACCGTCCGCGCCGTGTAGCCGCTGAAGTTCAGTACATCTGCCGCTGGATGCGGCACCGGCACGGCGGCCGGCTGCAGTCCGCGTGCGGCAGCGGCCACGCCGCGGCGAACGTCCCGAGCGGCTTCACCGTCAGGTGGTCCGCCTGGCAGACGTCGCAGGGGCAGGCGATGAGGATCATCGCTTGCTTCGCGTCGTCGTACTCCTGCAGGTCCCGCATTGCGTCCTGCGCCGCGAGACGGGCAGAGCCGACCCAATCGCGGCCCTCCTCGACGTTGAACTTCGCCATGTCGTTCCGGACCCGCATGCCGAGAGCCCACTGGCGGGTCTGCTCGTACCGGAGTGCTGCCTCGTTCGCGAGCCGCCAGTACACGTCGCCGTCCTTCGCCGGGGTACCGAACTGGCCGGTGAGTTCCTGCTGCGTGCGGTCCCAGCCTTCCTCAGTGACGTCAAAGTAGCCGAGCCGCTTCAGGAAGTTCGCCCGCTGCTTCGCCGCCTTGTCCGCTGCTGTTTGCTCGGCGGCCTGCTCCGGGGTGAACGCCACCCGCTGACCGGCGACCGTCCGCATCACCAGCTGCTGCCCGCACGACGGGCACTTCCCGCGGCTCTTCGGCGGCGCATCGAGCACCGTCGCGCACGTGGGGCATGCCGGGTCGGTTGCGTTCGCGGCGGCGTCCCGGAGTTCCGCGGCAGTCCGGAGTCGGTCCTCGAACTTCGGGTTCCGACCGCCGGCACGGTTCAGGTACCGCTCGAGGACGGCCACTTCCTCGTCATGCCGGACAAGCGCTCGAAGCGCCACTGCGGCGTCCCAGTAGTAGCCGGGTGCGATGCCGTGACCGTCGACGGCGTCCTGCGCTTCCGTCGCGTCGATGCACCGGTACGCCAGCGCCAACGACTCCTCGGTGCGACCGTCCTTCCGCAGCTCGTCGACGACCGGCGCCCACTCGGTGAAGTGCTTCCCGTCGAACGAACCGGCCGCTTCAGCGCGGCGCCGTTCAGCGTCGAAGTCCGCCATACCCGGCGCCGGCTCGTCGATTGCCTGCTCCGGCTTCCGGTCCCGGCCGAGCAGTCGATCCAGCAGCCCCATGGCCCCTCCAACGTCGATGTTCACGTCAGCGTAGAGGGTGCCCGGCCCGCCGTTACCCTCCGAGGTCCGGTCCGGAGCTCGCTGACTGGTCCGCAGCACCTGACGAGGACCACTGCGGCGCAGCAGGTTTGATGCGCCCGAGAACGCTGAGAAAGCGCCCGGCCGGCGCCAGCGACTGCGGGTCACAAACCACCCCGAACTGGTGTCCTGAAAGTGATTCTCGACACCCCTAGGCTGAGCAGTATGCGACGCACCGTCATCTTCCTCGCCGCCGCCATGACCGTCACCGCCGCCCTTGCCGGCTGTGCTCAGTCCAACGAAAGCGGGCCTCTCGCAGCGTCCACAGTCGCCGAGACGAAGAGCGCGACGCCGACACCACGACCGACATACCGGACGACGGTCTACACACTCGCGTCCGGCGAGCAGGTGCAGGTCCGCTCCGACAAGCCGGTACCCGACGCGATCATCGCGGAGATCAAGGCGAAAACCGCCGAACGAGCGGCGACGGTTCGAGACGTCAGCAACGGCTTCCAGCAGCAGCCAGCGATGAACTCCCTGGTGGACGAGGCCAACACGGACTACGACGGGCTGGGCCGAACTGTCATGTACTTCTTCGGAATCCGGGAAGCAACCGGAGCTATCAAATGGGGCGTCATGTGCTCCGGGCCGCAGGCTTACCCGGCGAGCAATCTTGCAAGCAACGACCGGGCGACCGCACTCGCTGCCGCTCAGCAGTTCGCCGAGCAGCAGAGAGCGTTTCTCATCGAGATCGCGTAAGAGCCCAACCCCGGCCGTTGCGGCGGTCCCGACGTCACCCCGCTTTCAAACCAACATCAGCAGCTAACGAAGCGCACACACCTCTCTCACACCTCAGCTGGCTCACTCCGCGCATAGGGGCAGCAGGGCCCTGACCGGTGCCCGGAAACCCGGCGAGAGGACCAGTAGATGACCGACCAACTCACCGTCGAAGTGGAGCTGTTCAAAGAGTCCGGGAAGTGGGGCTACACCGAGACGTGGCAGGTCCCCGAGAACCACGGAGAGGGAGCTGTGTCCATGCGGAACTCGCCCGACTACCGCAACATCGGCGGCCCCGTCCTCATCCCCGAGTCGGACGTGTTCACAGTCCCGCACCTGCTCACCGGCGCCACCATCGAGGAGCAGCGGTGGAACGCGGAGCGCGCGGAGCGGCTGCGCCTCGAGGACGAGCAGCGACGAGCCGACATCGAGCGTCGCCTCACCGAAGAAGGGGTTCTCTCGTGACCGACTTCGACCCGGGCGAGTGGCGGAGCATGCCGCTGCTCGACCAGATGGAACTCGCCGTCGTCACCCTGCAAGCGGTACGAGCAGGCGCGACCCCTGGCGCCTGGTACAACGGCGACGAGATCCTCCGACGCGAGAACCACGAGCAGGTCGAAACGGCGAACGTCGTCTCCAGCAGCGGATGGGACATCGTCACCTGCCACGGCGGAGAAGTCGGCCGGGAAGACGACGACCACGACGCCCGCGGAGCACGCGCCGTCGCCGACCGGAACCTCATCCAGATCACCGCCGGGAACCCGGCCCTGCTCACCGCCATCGAGCAGACCATCACCGACGCAAGTCAGAAGGTCCGGATCTCCATGGAGAACCTCGGAGCCCTCGGCGCGAACACCATCACCCAGCACGAACATGCCGTCGTGATGGCGCAGAGCATCCTGTCGCTCTGGTTCACGCCGCACGACCACCAGTTCGGCCGGCAGCCGCAGTTCGGCATCGCCGCCGCCGTCGCAGCGCAGGAGTGACCTCGCCCGCCGGTACGCCCCTCGGATGTGGGCGTACCGGCGGACCTGTGAGCATCCCTAAACTCTCCTGCTGTGACTGACGACCAGCAGCCCGACGACAACCGCCCACGCAGCACCGGTGTGACGCTGTCGAAGCGGACCCTCATCGTCATCGGAGCGGTCGCAGTGGTCGTCCTCCTCGGCCTTGGAGGCATCATCGGCGCACTCGCCATGAACGCCGGCAAGGGAAGCGCGCCGACGGCAGCGTCGCCCACTGCTGCCGCCGCGGCAGCAGCACCTTCCGAGGAAGCCACCGACGCCCCCACCCCCGAGGAGGACGTCGTCTCAGCGCCGACGCCAACAGAGACTCCGACTCCGGAGGTCCTGCCGCTGAACACGCAGTTCACCGTCGGCGGAGCAACGATGACCGTCACCGGAGCGGAAGTGCTACCGAGCATCCCCACCATCGACGGCACCACCCTCGCCGCCGACGCCGGTCAGCAGCTCATCCTCGTGCACACCAGCTACACCGTCTCCGGTTCCGCAGCTGTCGACCTTTCCTGCTCCGGCGGGGACGGCACCTACATCCAGGCGTACGACAGCAACGGCAACGAGATGGCGCCCATCTACGAAACGTCCAGCATCGCCGGCAACCCCGGCTGCAACGAGTACCTGCCGCACGGCTCCACGCACACCTGGAACTTCGCGTACACCGCAGCAGCCGGCACCACCCCCGCCACGCTGTCAGTCACCGACTCCAACACGTTCGACACGACCGTCCTCGCCGCACTCCGCTGACGCCACGTCCGCGCATAGGGTCAGCACCCGCCCGCCGACCCCCAAAGGACGACCTTGCTCAACCACCGCCCGGACCACGGCACCCCTGTCGTGCTCAGCAACCCCAGCATCGCGCTGTACACGCAACACCAGCTCACCCCGAACAACGCCGGGACCATCACCGACACTCACGACGACGGCACGTACACCGTCACCTGGGACAGCGGCGCCGTCGTTCGCATGCGACCTGACGAGCTCGACCGGACGTACGTGGAGCACACGCTGACCGTCACCGTCCGCACCATGGGCGGCGCTGACTTCGTCGCGCAGGACGTGTACGAGGCCCTGTCACGGGATCTCGCCGTCGACTCCACGATCTCCGTCGTCGTCGCTGAGGAGGCCGCCAAGTGAAGACCTTCGACGAGCCCCGCACGTTCATCGTCACCGTTGGCCCGTGCGCCGACCTGTCCGCGGAAGCCATCCGCCGTGTCATCGAGGCGGAGGCGATGAATGACGCCGCGATCACCGTCACCGAGGCCCCCGCGGAGAACCTCCCCTGGAAGCTCACCGTCGGCGAGCAGATCATCGCAGCGTTCAACGACAACTTCGACGCCGCCCGCGTCATGAACGACTCAGACATCATCGATCCGAGCGACCTTCACCGGACCACCATCAGCCACGTCGGCGTCTGATGGGGGCGAAGAAGGTCGAACAGGACCGCCACGGGCGGCTCCTCGCCGTCCAGTACGGCCGCTGCCGGGAATGCGACAAGCAGATCCGCCGGCAGAAGCAGCTCTACGCCAAGACCATGGAAGCTGCCGAGCAGGAGCTCGTCGGCTGGGCACCGGACTTCATCCATGACCGTTGCTGGGCCATCAACCGTGCCTTCGCGCAGATCATGGCCGAAGACATGCTTGCTGGGCGGCCAGGGCCCTGGTTCACGCCCGCTGTGCTCCCGGCAGGGGGCGACTGACCCGAACCATCTCCGAACGCCTCGCTGACGTCCTGTCGGCGGGGCGTTCGTCGCATCGACGACAGGCATGGTCAGTATCGACAAGACAGCCGTGGACGCCGCTACGGAGCCTGCGAAGGAAGAGGCGAAGAAGGCCGCGGCGTCGGGACCGTTTGACGGGGTGGGGGAGTTCCTCGCCGGCGTCGTCGAAGTCGTCGGCGGGATCGCAGAAGGCATCGGCGATGCCATCAGCGGGTTCGACCTCGACCTCTGAGCAACCGCCAGTCAAGCAACGCGCATCGTCTTGACCGGGGCTTTTCTGTTTCACCCCGACGACTGCAGCAACAACCAGTCAAGCAACGCCTCGGCGCCGGACGTCCGCGCATAGGCATCGTGCACACCAACCACTGCCGCACCAGGAGCACATCATGCCGACCGACACCACACTCAGCCTGGCCGAGCAGGCCGCCCACCTCGACAGCATCGGCCACCACTGGTCCGGCCGCATCGCTCACGACTTCTTCGCCGCCGCAACTGCGCTCCGCAGCGCAGACGCAGCGATTGCCGGACGTGAACGCGCAGTGGTCAGCCCAGCGTCCATGTACACCCTCGCCGAAGTGTTCACCGGCAGGATCCGTGGAGGGTTCGACGGGTCCCCGCTGGAGGACCTGCGAACCGCCCGCCGGTACCTCGAGCAGGCCGGGAACACCCTCGTCCGCAACGGCATGTAGGACCATCCGATGAAACTGCACCAGTCGCACACGACCGCCGGCACCGACGAAGCATGCCGGTGCTCGCTCAGCCGAGACCACTTTGAAGACGACCGCGGGGAGGTCACCGTGGAGGAGCTGCGGGACCGCCGGAACACCACCGAACGGGCGTACCTCGACGCGATGGCGGCAACCGAGGAAGCCCGTCGGCTGGAACGCATCGCAGAGCGAGCGCACCGTCGCGCGGAGCGGGAACTCACCGAGGTGCTGTTCGCCTCCCACAGGGAGGGTCAGCGGCTGCTGAGCGCGTCTTCGAACGCCTGACCGAGGCGCGCGTCAGCTGCGAACACCACACGGCCGTCATCGCCGACGGACGTCATCTTCGTGACCTCTCCACCGCGGGAGAAGTGGACGTCGGCGGAGAGGACCCCGCCGGGTGCCGGCGAGCCGGTGATGACCTGGATCGTCGCGCCCAGCAGGTGCTCCACCATCGGCAGAGTCCGCTCGTCAGCGATAGGGAGAGCGAGTAGCAGGTGCCGCTGCGGGACGGTGAACAACGTCCCGAATGGTGCAGCACCGAGCACGCCGGGAAGGTTCGCGGCCTTCGCCGCGGTGAAGAAGGACTCCCCGGCGACGAGGTGCATCCCTGGCATGACCTCACGGCGTTCGTCGACCGGTTCCTTGTCGGTGTTCAGCTGCCCGTACGCGTACAGCTCGTCCACGGTCAAAGGCAGCCCGTCGAGGCTGTCGTCCGTCACGGTGACGACGTCGTCGGGGAAGTCCAAACACAGTCCGACGACGATTCCGTCGGAGAACGGCCGAGCGTACCGGAACGTCGCATCGGCGAACCGGTTGGCGTGGTCTGCCCGGAACAGCTGTGTGCGGATGCGACCACGGACGTCGTCGGCTGTCAGATGAGCGGGCACAGGGTTGAGCGTAGGGGCGGGCCCGAACGGTTCAGCGGTCGACACTTCGGGCGAACGCCGCCTGCTGAACCACACATCTACCTCCGAGGTCGGAAGCGTCGACCGTACCGGAAATCTGCGACGGTCAAGCAGGACCAGTCCGAGCGACCCCTTTCGCTTCCGCGTAACCCGGTTCTGCTCACCGAACGGCCGGGACGGTTAAGTCACCGGCATCCGCGTCGTTCCGGGGAAGTAGGGGCAGTGGGCCCCTCTTGACAGACAGACTTATTCATTAGGTAAAGATAGGTAGGTAGTAGTAGATGTATTTCCCCTAGTCTCCCTATGGCATATACATCCCCTCTCCCTATGTGTCTCACCCCCGGGAATCGGAAGCGGGAAGGCTGACGGGAGAAACCCCCGGTCGGACCGGATTTTCGACGCTTCCTCAGGTGGAGCGGGCGGAAGCACCGGGCCCAGCTGGGTGCAGCCGGCATAGGCGTCCACATGCACCAGAACGTCGGCGAGCTCGCCATCGACCAGTCCACGAGCATCCCCACCGTTGCGGCGCTCACCCGCTCCGGCTGGGTGACCCTCAGCGACCAGCCGGGCAGCCAAGCCTCAGCCGTACCGGACCCCGCCCAGCTCACCCTCCTTCCCGCTGGCACCGCCGCGACCGCAGACGACCTCGACGCCGCTGTCAACGGGTCAGTCGCCACCACCCGCACCGGCAGCGTGTTCCAGAAGCAGCACGACCAGTGGTGGCGCCTGACGGCCACCTGGACCGGCGAGTGCAGCGCCGTCCCCACCGCCGACATCGTGGCCGACCACCCGGCCTTGCGGTGGGCGGCTTCGGCGTCCGTCCGCGCATAGGCCCCAGCATGGACAGCACCGACCCCCGTCGCCTGGCGTGGCTCCGCGCGCAGGCGCAGTCCCTCGGCACACCTTCAAAGCCCGTCTCCGAAGCACGGAAGGCCTGGCTCGTGCAGCGGGCCATCGAGGCCGGCGCAAAGCCGTCACCGCAGCAGCAGGCTGACCTTCGCCGCGAGATGACCGGTCTCAGCATCCTCGCCGGTGTCGTCATCGTCGGCGTCATCGTCACACTGGTGACGATGTGACGACGCAGGTGCAGCACCTCATCAACCTGTCCGGCCTCAGCCGCAGACAGGTCGCCCGTGCAGTCGGATGCGGCGAACGCACCTTGGCCGGCTACGCCCAGGGTCGCGCCCCGACCGAGGCGCACCAGACGCGCATCGACCGTGTGACCGCCGCCATCAGCCCGATCGGCAACAACCCGCAGGAACGCCGCCGCGCCATCCTCGCCAGTGGAAACGGCCCGAGCCTGTTGCACCGTCTCATCGGAGAGAACCCCACCGCTCAGGTCATCCACACCTCGGCGCTGACCGTCCGCGAACGACTCGGCATCTGACCGCCCACGATGAGGAACCTCATGCACGACGACCCGACACTCGACTGCCAGACCTGCGGTGAACCCGTCCGCGTCCTCACATACGCGGAACAGCAGCAGGTCGCAGCGAACCCGTACAACTACGTCGTCTACTGCCGCCAGCACCTCGACGACGCCATTCAGGAAGGCTTCCGATGACCACGCAGCACGCACCCGCCATCGCCGACATCCTCGACCGGCTCCGCGCCGGCGACCACGACGCCATCCGCCACGCCATCGCCGGCATCGAAGCCGCCAGTGCGCACATCCGCGCACCTGAACCGGGCAAGTCCGCCGGCGACCCCTGGGACGCCGGCTACGCCCGCGGCCTCGCCTCGGTCGAGCAGCACATGGTCAACGCCATGCACCGTGCCGGACAGACGCTTGACTCCGACCTCGACCGCCGCGCCGACGCCCTCATCAGCTCGACGGAGTCCACCCTCCGAGCGCTCATCGCACTCCGCATCAAGCGCGGACTCACCGTCGAGACGGTCGCAGACCGCATGGGTGTCAGCACCACGACGGTCACCGCGTTCGAGGCGTATGACGCTGACCCGACGCAGAGCATCATCCAGCGATACGCGATGGCGGTCGGGGCGCGCATCACCACCGCCGTCTCCGACGACGAGGCACCAGCGGATGACGCGGCTGCAACGGTCCCGCTCAAGACCGCGCAGGATGAGGTCGAGTACCGGGTCCGCACGGCCGTCGCTCGAGTCGTCGCAGCTCACCGACACGGCGGGGCGTACCCAGGCACGTTCGTCGGGCGACAGATCCGGGACGGAAAGGCGCGCCTTGATGCAGCTGGAGGCCACATCGCATGACCACCCTCAGCCGCGTCATCGCCGCACGGCAACGTCTGCGAACCCTCCGCAGTGGTGCAGGGGCACCGTTCACCGCGAGCACCGACGACTACCGGGGCGAGCAGTGGGCGACTCTCATGACGGCGTCGGGCGATCGGGTGGCACGAGATGTTCCTGCGCCGGCGGCTGCCCTCGTGAAGCTGCTGACCTCGGGGACGGTCATCGACCACCTCGACCAGTCGCTCACGGAACACATCTGGGCCGAGGCGCTCCGCCACGAGGACGGGGTGGACGTCCTGCGGTAAACGCGTCCGCACTCGCTGAAGCCATCCTGCCCGGGGGCGTGCAGCAGCCGACGCCGGCCCAGTGGAAGCTGCTCCGCCGTGTCTCGGCAGGCCAGGTGTTCCGACCAATGAAGGGCGACATGGTCCGCCTGCCGAAGTCGGTGACGAACGGCAAGCCGGACCTCGCAGCGGGAGTCCCCGTCAACAGCAAGACGATGCAGGCGCTCATCGACCTCGGGCTCGTCGACGTGCAGTGGTGGTGGAAGGGCGTTGAGAAGGCCGTCCCTACCGACGCAGGCGCCGCGCTCCTAGCTGAGCACCAGCGGACGAACCGCCTCGACGCCGACTGACCAGTCCGACACGGCAGATCGCAAGAAACGGCCCTCCGCCGCATATATCACCAGCATGTCAAACAACAAAACGAGCCGCGGCAGGACCATCCGCAACGGCGTCGCCACCCTCACCCTCGCCGCCGTCCTCACCGGCGCCGGCATCAGCACCGCCAACGCCGCGGAGCTCGACACCCCTCCCGCCTCCAGCCAGGACACCGGCACCAGCGGCACGACCCCCACCACCGGCACCGAGACCCCGGGCACCGGCACGGAGACCCCCGGCACCGAGACCCCGGGCACCGGCACCGAGACGCCGGGCACCGAGACCCCGGGCACCGGCACCGAGACGCCGGGTACCGAGACCCCGGGCACGGAGACCCCCGGCACCGGCACGGAGACGCCCGGCACGGAGACCCCGGGCACCGGCACGGAGACCCCGGGCACCGGCACGGAGACCCCGGGCACGGAGACGCCGGGTACGGAGACCCCGGGCACCGGCACGGAGACCCCGGGCACGGAGACCCCCGGCACGGAGACGCCGGGCACCGAGACCCCCGGCACGGAGACGCCGGGCACCGAGACCCCGGGCGCTGGCGACCCGGCGTACGAAGCGGAGCTCGCGGCCGCGCAGGCGAAGGTCGCCGACTCGCAGGTCGCGGCGGACGCCGCAGAGGCACAGGCAGAGGCTGCGGCCGCTGCTTCCGCCGACGCTGACTCGAAGGCGTCGGACGCAGCGTTCGACGCATCGTCAGCGCTCGCCGACAGCAACGCGGCAGCCCGCGACGCTGCGGCCGCCCACTCGACCACCACCGCAGCAGCCGCAACCGCCGCGACCGCACACGCGAAGGTCGCCAGCACGAAGAAGGCCTCGGACGCTGCGAACGCCAAGTCCGCAGCAGCCGCGAAGGCCGTGACCACCGCGAAGTCGAAGGCTTCCAAGGCCGCATCCGCCCAGTCGAAGGCGAAGTCGTCCTACACGAAGGCGAAGAGCCGCTACGACAAGCTGCTCAAGAACCGTCACGCGTCCCACAGCGCCAAGGCCGCTGCTCGCACATCGGCCAGCCGCGCACTGTCGTCGTACCGCTCCACGGTGAAGGCGAACACCTCCGCGCAGGCCGCACTGAAGAAGGCAACCTCGACTGCATCATCGGCGAAGTCCGCCGCTGACAAGGCGAAGAAGGCCTACACGGCCGCCGTCGCCGCGGTACCCGCAGCGGACAAGGTCCTCGCTCTGGCGAAGACCGCCGAGGTGAAGGCCGTCAGCGCCGCCACGGCAGCGAAGAACACCTACACCGAGGCCCAGAAGACGGCCATCGCCGCAAGCGACGACGCGTTCAACGCCGAGAAGAAGTTCGAAGCCGCCCGTGCAGTGGCCGACGCCGCTCAGACGGCGCTGTACGACGCCATCGACGAGCTGTCCGAGCTCGAGGCGCGGGGACCGGCCACCACCGAGTAAGCAGGCAACACCGCAACGGGCCCGACGCAGCAGGGAGTAGTTCCTGCTGCGTCGGGCCCGCCGCATGTGCACCGGTATGACCGACACCACAGCACCCCGCCCGTCCGTCGGCGACCGGGTGAAGTTCGCGGACGACCGGTTCCTCTGGGACGTCATCGCCAGCTCCGAACACTTCACCGCCCTGACCCGGAAAGCGCCGTTCCGACGCAACACGCTCTGGTACACGGTCATCGACTGGCAGAACAACATCCGCGGTCCGGCGAACCTCGTCGGCACCGGCTGGGGCGACGGCACGTACACACCCGCGCAGTGCCAGGAGATGCTCGTCGAGTTCGAGAACCACCTCACCGACGACCCCGCAGCCGTCGAAGCACGCGCCGCAGGGCTGACCCGGTGGAAACCGTCACGGAACAGCGTCGAGGTGTCCCACCGCCACCGAGTCCCGCTGCGCATCGCACGCATCGTCCAGCCCGCATAGGACGACCATGCCCATCCCCGCGCTCCACATCGACTGGCTGACCCGCTCCCTCACCGCACCGAAGGACCTCCGCCGCGTCGCCAACGAGGTCCGCACCGACAAGGGCCTCGCGCGACACCACGCAGCCAACGCCCTCGAAGCCGCCGCCATCCGCATCGACGCATCCGAGCAGCTCATCGCCCACCTCACCGCTCGCCTCACTGAACTCGAGGGCACGCGATGACCGAGCACGTCGAGATCCTGTCCGGCACGAAGGTGTTCCCTGCCGGTGCCGACCCGTTCGCCGATGAGGACGCGTACCACGACCTCCGGCACTTCACCGTCGATGTCACCTTCCGCGGACCCCGACGTGAGAACGGACAGGGCGGATGGGCGGTCATGAACGGCGGGGAAAGCAACCAGCTCTCCCGCGCCGGCAACTGGGGGTGGCCGCAACGGTTCCAGCAGCATCAGTACCGCTGGGACACCCGCGAGGAAGCACTCGCCATGGCCCGCCAGCACGTAGACGACATCACCGTCAACGGCCGCACCTGGGCCGAGTGGCAAACCTACTTCGCGGAGCGAGCCGCCGCCGAGCCGTCCGACGCATAGCCACCAGCATGACGACGACGATCAGCGACTACCAGCACCGTATCCTCACCCTCGCCGCTGAACACCGTGTGTTCTACATCCCCCGGGAGTTCACCCACCGCATCGCCGAATGGTCCGACGCGGTCCCCAACCCCGCCCCGACGGTGTTCCCCGAAGTCGTTCGCAGCCACGCGATGCGAGTCCTCCTCGGCCGAGGCCTCGTCTACGAGGCGCCCGCACGCACGCCCGGCAGTCAGCTCCTCGAGGTCAAGCCCACTGAGCGTGGTCGAGACATCCTCCGCGCCGACGCACGAGCAGCCGCATGACGTACGCCGACTACGGGCGCTACGACGTCATCCTCGCCGACCCGCCCTGGTCGTACCACGGGTCACAGACGAAGCCGGCGGCAGCGGCGAAGCACTACGACACGATGCCCGACGAGGAGCTGCTCCAGTTCACCGGCATCACGGACCGGCTTTCCCCTCGCGGGCTGCTGTTCATGTGGGCAACTGGGCCGCGGCTGGACTTCGCCATGGAGTGCCTCACCTCGTGGGGGCTCACGTTCCGCGGGGTCGCGTTCGTGTGGGTGAAGACGCGACGAGACGGAACACCGGTCGGAGCGCAGGGGGTGCGGCCGTCAACGGTGAAACCGACGACAGAGTTCGTCCTCGCCGCCTCACGCGTTCGCAAGGGCCGACCGCTGCCACTTCACGACGAAGCGGTTCGGCAAGTCGTTCTCGCGCCCCGGCAGGAGCACAGCAGGAAACCCGACGACGTCCACGAAGCGCTTGAGCGGATGTACCCGAACGCCCGCAAGCTCGAGATGTTCGCACGGCGAGGCCGAGACGGATGGGATGCCTGGGGTAACCAGGCACCACCGGCAACAGCGGCGGCATAGGGCCGGCATGACCGACACCACCGCCCGTCAGCTCGCCTCCGTCCGCGCGGAACGTGACGCACTTCTCGCCGGGATCACCGAGTACCGCCGGACCCTCGACGACGATCCGTTCCTCACCTGGAGGGGCGGTGTCGTCTCCGCCGACCTCCGCACCCTGGTGGAGGTCGCGCGAGGCGCCGCTGAGCAGATCCCTGCCGCAGCTGACCCCGCGGCGAAGCCGGCGTGGCTGCTGGAAGAGATGACGCTGCCGTCCGTCGAGGACGTGAAGGCCGCCGCGGAGAAGGTCCCGGACCTCATCGAGAAGGTCACACCCGCCGTGGCGCTGGGCGTCGCTGCCGTCCGCCGGCACCTGCGGAAGTAGTCCTGACCGGGTCAGAACTGGATGTAGCTGTTCCAGGCTTCCGCGGCCGGTCCGTCCGGCTCGTCGAACAGGTCCGGGTCCACCGGGAAATGCTCGTCGCGGAAGCGGTCCAACGACGCCTTCGCCTGCTGGCGGAGCTTCTCCGGGTCCGCTGATTCAACGGCCCGGGCGAGCAGCGCGGCGCGTCGTTCCACGACCGCGTCCCAGAGATTCCGGCGTGACACCTCTCGCATGAGCTGCGCTGCAACGAGCATCGAATGGAACTCAAGTGAACCGGCGAACTGGTCCATCAACGTGACCAGGTCCCGGTCCTTCACCTCGGTGAACACCTGCGGCTGCTCGTTGATGCGCCGATTCATCTCTCGTAGCTCAGCTCGCATCCCCGCCAGCCCCTCGTCGCCCTGTCCATCGGTCATGACGTGCATCCTCTCCCGCACCGCAGACAGTCGCACCGGCTCCGGCAGAGTCCGCGCATAGGTCCAGCAGCACCGCACCGAACCGGCAGACTGGACGTCGAACACCATGGACCTCACCGCAGCACGCACCCTCGCTGAAACGCTCATCGAGAAGCACATCAGTCACAAGGGGTACACGTTCGAGTTCGACCGGGCGCAGCAGCGGCTCGGCGCCTGCCACTACCGGACGAAGACCATCACCATGTCGCCGGCGTTCGTTGAGTCCGCTGACGAGTACGCGGTCGAACAGGTCGTCCTCCACGAGATTGCGCACGTCGTCGCAGGCTCAGCCGCGAAGCACGGCCCGGTATGGAAGTCCGTCGCCGCCAGCCTCGGCTACAAGGGCGGGACCACCGGCCACAACCCGGCGCACGCAGCGAAGCGGGACGAGGCCGTCGCGAAAGCTCTCTCGCAGGTGGAGGCGATGCAGGACCGCACCGAGGGGGAGTTCCTCGCCGGTGAACGCGTCCGAATCGGCAGCCACGAGGGCATCTTCATCGAGAAGAAGAACACCCGTGCGCACATCTGGGATCAGCGGTCCGAGCGCCTCTTCGCTGCGCGACTCGTCGAACTCGCCCGGGTGAACGGCGACGGCAAGTCCGCGAAGGAGACCGAACGGGACGCGCTGCTGAAGAAGGCCATCGCAGCGTCGAAGCGGACCGGGCTGCGCACGGACGGCGCCATTCTCGTCGGCGAGCACGTCCGCCCCGCGGAGCTGTACAAGCAGTTCACCGGCCTGCTCATCGAGGTGCAGCCGTCGAAGCGCCGCGGCGGCGACAAGACCGCGGTCATCATCCGCGACGTCACCGGTGAGGGCATCCGCATGCCGTACAAGCACATCTTCCGCGCACCCGGCGCGTTCCAGCCGAAGGTGGACGTGCAGGTCGGCGCCACCATCGAGCCCGATGACAAGGTCATCATCGTGAAGCCTCGCTCGAAGTACAACGGCGTCACCGGCACCATCGAACGTGAGGCTGGTGAGGCCGGGCAGTCGTGGCGCATCCGCCTCGACAACAACGCCGGCATCCTCACCGCGCCGAAGTCGCTCGTCCGGAAGGTCGCCTAGGGCGGTGGTCGCACAGAACCGGTGAACGTCCGCGCATAGGGGTGACGTAGCCGGGCCGTAGCCTGGAACCCTGAGGAAGGACCCCTGCTGATGTTCACCGACCGCATCGCCATCGACGTCAACGACCTGCTCTACCCGCTGCGCACCGCGACGGAGAAGACCACGCAGGTCCTCGACCGGCTCGGCGATTTCCCGCAGGACGACCCCGAGATCGGCGACATCACCGCCGAGGTGAAGGCCGCAGCTGCCACCCTGCAGCGCGCCATCGACTCGGTGAATGCGAAGCAGCACCAGGAGAACATCGTCCACGCGAAGCAGTCCACCCTCCGCCGTCTCGCGCAGCAGAGCAAGCCGCTCGTCAGCTTCGTGCTCTACAACGGCGACGAGCAGCGCACCGCCATCGACGAGCTCGTCCTCACGGGCCTCATCACCAAGACCGATATCCCCGGCGACGACAAGAAGTTCAACTTCGCCATCACCGACGCCGGCCGGGAACTCGCCGCCGAGTTCGAGGTGGTGCACCGTGCCGCACACGAGGCGCAGAAGGCGTACCGGCGAGTGGACGCATGACCGACCAGCCCATGAAGCCCCGCCCGCGGCCATGCGCGTCATGCCCGTACCGGTGCGACGTACCGTCCGGGGTGTGGGCTGCTGACGAATACGACAAGCTCACCCGCTACGACGGGGAGACGTACGAGCAGTCGTTCGTCCCGTTCGGCTGCCACCAGGGGAACCAGAACGAGCTGTGCTCCGGGTGGCTCGCCCACTCCGGACACCCCGAGGACCTTCTCGCCGTCCGCGTCGGCATCAGCAACGGCACCGTCGCGCCGGAAGCCGCCGAGTACACCACCACCGTGCCGCTGTTCCCGTCCGGCGCTGCGGCCGCCGAACACGGCAAACGAGAACTGCTCTACCCCGGCGAACACGCAGCGAACGTCATCGACAAGGTCACCAAGGTCCGCGCCCTCCGCGGAGACCCCATCACCAAGGTCGACCCGCTCACCGGCGAAGTCGAGCAGTAGCGCCGCCGCTCCAGGCGCGGCATAGGGTCGGCATGACCTCCCGCCGGTTCCCGCACCACGACGCCGTCATCGCCCTCCACGGCATCCTCACCGAGACGTGCGCGAAGGCCAAGCCCAACTCCGACATCACGAAGTACCCGGCGTCGTCCTCGGAAGCGTTCCTCGACATGGCTCGCGCCGTCACCGAGGCCGGTTACCTTCCCCCGCCGAAGCTGGGCGAGCGACGCCCAACCCGCGCTCAGGACGACGAAGTCGTCATCCCCGCGGACCTCTTCGACGCGCTCCTCGCGGAGCTGCGGCACCGCACCGACGACGACCCGGACCTCTGGGCGGTGACCATCGCGCAGGCGACCGAGTACCAGTCCGAGCAGCGGGACCGCGTCTGGAAAACCGGCGGGAACCCCGCCCCGACGCAGGAGTTCATCCCCGCCGACGACACCCCGGAACACCGACGTATCAGCAACCAGCGGAGAGCGCTCCGGCAACTCGAGTCGCATGCCCGGCAGGCAGAGAAGATGCGCCGGTACGCCGACTCGACCCGCGCCGCGACCGAGGAGCAGCTCGAGGAGGAGATGCGGGAACTCCGCGCGGAGAACGCACGACTGAACGCGCAGGTCGCGTCGCTGACCGGACCAACCGGGCCGGTGCCCTCCGAGGCCGCGCCGGACGACTTCGACATGGACTGCTACCTCAACGACGCCCTCGACCTCGGCATCGCCGTCGGGGAGCTCGTCACGAAGTACGACATCGCTGTCACGAACCAGGAACCTCGATGGCAGGGAGGCGTCTACCTCCGACGCATCGACGACCTCGAGCGGGACATCCGGACC
Source organism: Curtobacterium sp. MCSS17_016 (assembly GCF_003234255.2). NCBI lineage: Bacteria > Bacillati > Actinomycetota > Actinomycetes > Micrococcales > Microbacteriaceae > Curtobacterium > Curtobacterium sp. MCSS17_016. The sequence continues at coordinate 81,095 of NZ_CP126255.1, read as the reverse complement.
GTCGGGAAGCACCTGCACCCGTGGCCGGAGGTCGCCGCACGACTCGCGCAGCACCGCCAGTGGACGGAAGGACCCGCCGGATACGAGACCGGCGTGTTCTGCGCCTGCGGGCAGGACTGGCCGGGCCGGGCGTTCGAGAAGGCCACAGAGCACCTGGCACAAGTCGCCGTCCGCGCATAGGGCTCACTGTGACCACCGCTGACCTTCTGACCGACGGGTTCTTCCCGGAGTACCGGCCGCTGCTATTCCGCGAGGGTGACACCGGCACGGCGCCGTCCCGGCTGCGATGGTTTGCCGGTACGACCGGACACCTCCTCACCGGCGGATGGAACACGGTGTGGGTGTCCGTCTCTGGCCACGGGAAGCCAGTCCGAATGCTGACCAGGCAGCTCCGCCGAGTCGAGCAGGCGCCGAAGCCCGCGGCGCCGGAACCGCCGCTGCCGACCGGGGCCGCGGTCGAGTACGTCGGCACCGCTCCGTCCGTGCGGCGTGTGTTCGGCGGCGACTCCGGTGTCGTCATCAACCGGCGGTCGAAGCCCGGTTGGGCGTACGTCAGCCCGCCGCACGGGCTGCACACGCTCCCCATCAAGACGCGCCATCTCCGAGTGGTTGGAGAGGCTGTTCGATGACGTTCACCCGCCTGCCCGGCCGCATCGTTCCTGAGCAGTTCGGAGGCGGCTTCACGTTCTCCTGTCACCTCTGCCCGAGGGTTGCCAGCGCGTTCGACGTCGTCCCGCCGAAGCCGCATGCGTGGGGTGAACGTCGGGCTGTGAAGCAGTTCCTCGTCCACCTGGAAGAGGAGCACCCGAAGCAGGCGCCCACTCCGGATGGCTGCGCGTACTGCGGGGTCGACAAGCGCACGCACGCGCACTCGTACACAGCAGGGTACGGCGGCCACTTCTACGTGGCTCCCACGTCAAAGGTGCGGCTGCGTCGGATGCGAGCACGCCGGCGAGCGGCGTCGGCGGGTTGAACCGCCGCATAGGTCAGGGGAGAACAGAAAGGCTCCCATGACCCTCGCTTCCCTCGACGCCACCGTCGAGCTCACCGTCCGTGACCTGCTCGCCATCCGCTCCGCAGCTCTCACTCCGGCTCCGGCCGACCACGTCCCAGCTCTCACCGTCGATGAGCACCGCACCATCGGTGTCGCCCCGCCGCGTGAGAAGCACGTCGTCGTGAACCTCGCCGACCTCCGTCACGCGCAGACGTACGGGGTCCTCGACCAGTACCTCGACACCCTCGACCAGCAGACCGACGTCGTCACCCGCATCGGCTACGAGGTGGACGGGTTCCTCCGCACTGCCACGGACGACCGCCCCGCAGTCCTCACCGCCCCCGCGCCGGCGCCAGCAGCCGCCACCCCGACGGTGCAGTCCTCGCCAGCAGCGGTCCCGCCGTTCGCTGGCGTCCCCGCGCCGGACGACCAGGACGACTCGTTCTGACCCACCCCCTCGGTACCGAACCGCCGCCGCCCCGACACCGGGACGGCGGCGGTTCGTCATTCACCGGCTGGCGACCGTGACCAGCTCCTGGATGGCGCGGACGACGCTGCGGATGGTCGCCTCGTCGGAGACACCCTTCGGGATGAACCGGACGCGTTCCGGGCTGCGGTCGCCGTCCTTGAGGAGCACTTCCGTGGTCTCCTCGACGAGGTCCTCGTCGTACCGAATCGTCGGCAGCCCGTCGCCGGAGAACAGCACCTCGACGTGGTCGATGTCCTCCGTCGGGTCATCCACCTCGTGGTCTTCGAACCCGAGGTCCTGCACCGCGGTCCACAGCTGCTTGTCGAACCGTTCCCGCGTTCGGGCGTCCTCGTCGATGAGGTCGGGTACGTCCGGGACGACGAACTGGTCCGGTGTCGCGTCTTCGGCGACGTTGTCGCGGATGAAGTTGCCGTTCACGGCGAGGAAGTCCGCCGCCCACCGGGTGTCCTCATCGTCATCGGTGATGTCGTCACCTGGAACGTCCGGGTCGACGAGGTCCGCAGCGGATTCGGCGAGCTGGACATAGAACGGGTCCGGGTGCAGCAGATCCGGGTACTTCCCCTCGAGGGCGACCATCACGGCGGAGAACACATCTTCGGGCACGAGGGGCATGTGCTCATCATGGCGGGCTGCGGCGACATCCGCCCACGACGACGACCGTCCGCGCATAGGGGGAGTGGCCCACCACCCCCAACCGAAGGAAAGCCGATGCCGTACCCACTGCCGGAACAGAACCCAGTCGTTGAGCGGGTCGCGAGGGACGCGGTCGGGAGTTCCCTGCTGTTCCGGTTGAGCCCTGGCGGAGGCAGCTCTGGGTACGGCATCGATGAGCGCCGAGCCGCGGACATCGCCAAGGGCGGCATCGATGGGGACGCCCTCTACGAGCTGCTCCTCGACGTCGCTCGGCGGGCCGCGGATGAAGTGGAGCGAGAGGTCGTCTGGGCGAAGCGTCGCATGCTCGAGGGAGCGAGCGCAGTCGCGGAGAAGTCCGACAGCCTGACCCTGCACCGCTTCGTCGGGCAGCTCGCCGCTGAGGTGGAGCAGCGTGATGAGCAGCGTCGCGCGAACACCGACGAGGAGGCCGCAGCGTGAGCACCGACGGCAGCACCGAACCGACCATCACCGGCAGCGGCTTCGCGTACGACCACGCGTTCGTCCGCGTCGAACCGTTCGAGACCGTCTCCGACGGCGGGAAGCGGATGCAGGCCTTCAACTTCGTCGCACTCGAGAACGACGCTGAGCAGTGGTGGTACGGCACCGGCCTCATCATCAAGAAGGACGGCACCGTCGGGCAGCAACGGCTCACCACTCGTATCCTGCCGACGACCGCACGCGACGAACTGCGTCGCATCCTCACCAACCGCAAGAAGGCGACCTCGTGAAGACGCACCTCATCGACGGGTACAACGTCACCGTCATCACCGACGCCGGCCTCACCGCCGGCGCGAAGACCCTCCACGACATCGCCCCGAACACCAACCCGATGATCGCCGAGCTCATCCTCAACATGGTCCGATCCGACTGGTCGCAAGGACACGAGGACCGGGTGGAGAAGCACCTCATGCAGGTCGTGGACCTCACCGGCGCGAAACGCGTCCTCATCGCGATGCTCGTCGCATCCGGCGCGACCACCGTCCTCTGACGGCGACGCGCTGAACACGGTCGGCGGCAGATCCGCGCATAGGGAAAGCATGACCGACACCACGCCAGCAGCTGACAAGGGGTGGGCCAAGCTCGCCGAAGCCCGCAAGTACCACTTCTACGGACACGACGCCCGAAGCCTCTGCGGCCGGTACCTCGCGATGTTCGCACCCGCGGACGCATTCGAGGCGCACATGGGCGGGTTCACCCCGGCGCCTGACGACTGCTCCGCGTGCATGAAGAAGCTCGAGAAGCAGACCGACAAGCGGTCCAAGTAGTGAAGCTCACCGCAGCGCAGGACCGAGCCATCCGCCTCATCGTCGCCGACATGCGCGCCAGCGGCCGGCCGCCAGCGACGTACAGCATCGCCCCGCGGAAGCTCGCGGAACTGCTGTGGCCCGACTCGCCAGCCTGGGGCACGCGCACCCGCTTCCGCGCAACCAGCAACCAGGGCGCGCTCGGCGGCACCATGCCGATGAACGCCGCGAAGCTACTCTGGCGCCTCAACGAGCACCGACTGGTCTACCTCGACGACTACGTCTGGCGGCTGCACCCGGCCGCGGAACGGTACGTCGATGGCGCCCCGAAGTAACCGATCCCACCACCGCTAGCAACCGCGCATAGACCCCGTCAGATGCCGTGACCGTCGCGGCGCACAGAGGAGATCGTGAGTACGTTCCAACTCGGTATGACCGTCATCTACGTCGGCACCAGCCTGGGCCTCGACTTCCACCGGGAGCGTGGAGTCGTGTGCGACACCGCCGCCGAGACGATGACGATGGTGGACTTCGGTGAGCGCGGCGACCACGTCGTGCCCGACACCGACCTGGTTCTCGCCGGAGGACAGCGTGTGACCCTCGGCCAGCACGAGCCCAACGGGGTCACCAGCGACGTGCAGGACGACGACCGGTCACCAGTGCACCGGACAATCGTCCTCTGGGACGACGGCGACGTGACCAGCATCCAGACCGCGGACCTGCAGCAGTCTGCTGCGTTCCGGAACGATGCGCAGGTCCTTCCCCGCGCGCTCGGCCGTCGGGCGTTCGTCGCGCAGGCGATGCACACCAACTCGGACAGGACACTCGACGTCGAGTTCCTCCGGAAGATCAACCGGTACGACGAGGCAATCTCCACCATCACCCGTGTCCTCGACGAGGAGCCGGACGGTGAAGTCGAGACGGAGGGCGCCGACACGCTCCGTGCTGAGAACGACGCTCTCCGGAAGGTGCTCCGCGCGGCACTCGAGCAGGCGTGGCACGGCGACGACTGCGAACTCGGGCACATGGCTCAGGACCCGAAGTGCAACTGCTGGCGTGCTGACGCCATCCGCCTCATCCCCGACGCCGCCACGGACGCCGACGAGGACGACGAGTGACCGACCCGACAACGACACGAGAGCAGACCCCGATGCGCACCTTCCAGGACGGCATGCGAGTGACCTTCATCGGCTCCGGCAACACCGATCTGCACAACGAGACCGGCACCGTCAACGGTGAAGGTGAGACCGTCGATGTCGGCTACAAGCACCTCAGCATCCGCCTGAACGCCAACGACCTCGTCCTCGCCAAGGGGCAGCGCGTCCGGCTTGGACGCCTGCCCATCACCGGAACGGTCCTCGAACCAGCCGACATCTGGCAGCGCGCCGACCGGTTCAACAAGAACCCGGATCTGCCGCACACCACCCCCGTGCACTGGGACGACGACACCGCCACCGAGGAACTGACCCGCAACCTGCTGCTCTCCGACGTTCCAGCAGGTGCGCGTCCGACCGCCGAGCGGGCCACAGCCGTGAACGCCGTCATCGACAGCTGGTGGGCGGCCACCGACCCGACCGGTGTCTACGAGGAGGACATCGACCAGTTGAAGCGTCTCCTCGCCCACATCCGCTGACCTCGACAGGACCGACCACCCCATGCGTGACAACACCGACGTGTACGACCGCGTCGCCGACTGGCTCGGCGGCAGCATCGACGCCGACGACACCGTCAGCACCGCCGCCGGCGTACCGCTACTCCGATCCGACATCCAGACCGTCCTCACCGACGTGACCGCCATCGCAGAGCACCGCGACCAGCTGCGAGGCGAACTCGTCCAGCAGGCACGCGACCACGTCCGCGCGCTCAACGTCGTGTCCGGGTTCGACCAAGCCGCCCTCCTCACACACGCGAAGGAGCTCGAGCAGAACCGGGACGACATGTACGAGTCCCGGCAGGAGGAACGCGCCACCGTCCGCCGGGTGACGGAGGAGCGGAACGAACTCGCACGCCGCATCGCCAACGCCGAACACGGCGACGACTGCGCCACCAACACGGCAGCGGACGAGCTGGGGGAGTGCGACTGCTGGAAGGCGCAGCCTGTCGGCCGCGGCCGACGCACCGAAGCGCTGTTCGCCCTCGGCAACCTCACCCCGCACCGCCACCAGGCGTGGACCGCTGTGCAGGACGAAGGCCACGACCCGGGCATCGCCACCGTCGACCTCGCCGGCATGGTCGGCGATGACATCGACCCCGCCGACGCCGCCCTCATCATCCGCCTGTGCCACCCGGACACACTCACCGCCATCCGAGCCGTGCTCGCCGCGTACGGCGACGCGAACCTCAACGCCGCCGCGGACCTGCTCTCCCGCGCCATCCTTCAGCCCCCTACGCCGACCGCCTGACTGCGGTGCAGCGGTGGCCCGCACAACTTCGCACCTCCTCCGCGCATAGGAGCGTCGAGAGGCCGAACCGCGGCCGCCGCCACGAGGAGACCCCGATGACCGCCCCGAAGAAGTTCACCACCGGCCAGCCCGTCATCGTCACCACCAGCAACAACACCAAGGGGCGAGAGGCCACGGTCACCTCCGTCGGACGCACCATCGTCCATGTCAGCTCCCCCGGTGACGCGAAGGGCTACCGCGTCGACACCGGCGCCCTCAACGACAAGCTCTACCCGATGTACGGCCACATCTACACGGTGGAGGAGTGGGAGCTCCGCGAGCGCCGCGCCGCGGTCCACCGCCGCCTGCACAACCTCGGCGTCTCCGGACCGGTCCTGCGGAACCGGTCGGTCGAAGCGCTCGAACAGGTCGTCGCAGTTCTCGAAGCGGACGGCGCCGTCGCCGTCTCCTGACCAGACCAACATCAGCAGACCTGAGGAGCAGAACGATGCAGACCCCGACCTACCGACCCGGTGACCCGGTGAAGATCCGAGCCCGCCGCGACGACGCGTCGATCGGTAACTACAGCCCCGACGCGTACGAGTACCTCGACGACGTCGTCACCGCTGTCGGTACTCGCATCGTCCGCACGAAGCGGTACCCGAACGGCTTCCGCATCGAGGGCGGGCACCGCAACGATGACCGCCGCCCCGAGGCGAAGATCCACTCCCTCGACGAGTACAACACCCGAGCCCGCGTCATCGACGCATCCCACCGGCTCCGCGACCTCAACGTCAGCGTCTACCACGGCAAGTACACCGCCGACACGCTCGAGCAGCTGATCGCCCTCCTCGAAGCCGCACCGGAGAACCAGCAGCCGACGGCCACCGCCGCATGACCGGCGCGTATACAGCCGCAGGCGACGGCGACCGCGATGCCCTGCGCCACGGGCAGGCGCTCATCGAGACCGCCGTGCAGGACTCGTACCGACCCGAGGACGAAGCCGCTGTCAGCGCGGTCGAACGCCTCATCACCCGAGACGCCGCCGCCCGTCGTCTCCTCGACACCTACCAGGGGTTCCTCGGCGACCTCAACGACCAGGTCAACATCATGGCCGCCCGCGACGACGCACGCGACGTCATCAGCAAGATGCTGTTCGGCTTCACCAAGGAGCTCCGGCAGAACCCGGACGTCGGTACCGTCCTCGGGGCCGCGGAGCACTGATACGTCGTACGCTGCACCAAGGAGGACGCATGCAACGAACCGTCGGCACGGTCACTGACCCCGCGGTCGCGTCTCACGTTCTCGACGCCATCGTGGAACGGCTCGCCACTCACATCGAAACGGCCGACCCGGCAGCGGCTGCGCGTTTGCGCGAGGAAGCCGCTGCTGTCCCGCGCTCCAACATCGCCGTCATCCGCGAGGCGGCCGCCCGGTTCAAACAGCGGTGGGACACGGTCTCCCCGATGACCGACCCGTCGACGCTGTACGACCTGCTCCACGACGCGAAGCGCCGACTCTGCGCCGCCATCAACCGCGACGACCGAGGTGACGGACCGAACGACGAAGCCATCACCGCGATGATCGCCGTCCGCGCTGAAGTACACGCCGTCCGACTCGACGACCTCGAAGCGCAACGCAGGCTCCGCGACGAACTCCACCGCCGCGCGGCCGAACTTGAACGACAGCACGACCTCGACCACCCGCCAGACGACCCGACGAACGTCCGCGCATAGACCTTCCGACCGCACCGTCCCGGAAGGACCCCACCATGCCGCACCTCATCGCCGTCACGGACGCGACCCGTGAACGTCTCGCCGCCGGCCTGTACGCGAAGTACCGCCTCCGGAGCCCGGGGACGCTGACGTGGGAGACGGAACCGGACCACTACAAGGAGCGGTTCTACGCGCAGGCCGACGACGCCCTCGACGTCCTCGGGTCTGAATCGTCAAGCGCCGAGGCGACGACCCTCTCCGCCATCAAGGAGCGCCTCACGAGCGGCGCCTCGTACAACCTCGGCTCCGACATCGCCGCCATCATCGCCGAGCACGAGGGAACCGAGCCGACCTGCGGCATGGACGGCCCGCACGGCTGGGTGTGCGACGAGCCCGCCGACCACGAGCCGGCGAACCTCCACGCTGCGAAGCACGGCGGCGCGTGGAAGGGCGGAGCGCACCCCGGCCGACGCTGACGGCATAGCTCCGGCATGCCCCGTAGCGACGCGATCACCGACTGCTTCCCCGTCCCCGCCGAGGAGGACCGGCACCTGAACGGCAACGGCGACGACATCCTCGACACGCAGGTCGCCGACCTCACAACCTGGCACGCAGAACTCATCGCCGCTGCTGCGGTCAGCGTCGCCGACCACGACCACCGGGCGATGATGCTCGCCGCCGCCAGGCTCATCGCCCTGCACGACGACGGCCACCTCAACCTCACCCACGAGCCAGCACTCGCGACCATCGTCGACGCCGGCTTCGGGCTGCTGTCGAACTACTCCTGACCCCGGTCGCCGCATCAGCATCTGCTGACACGACGAAGGGAGGGCCCTCATGCCTCGGAAGCGGGACCGCCGGCCGGCACGCATCTTCGGCGACATCGACCTCGTTCTCAAAGCACCCCGCGTCCGAGACGCATGGCCCGACGAAACGTACCGGGAGCAGACGTTCCGCACCGAGCGGAACCGGATCCAGTTCCGCACCCACATCAACGTGACGTTCTCACCGACGGTGGTGCGAACCCTCGACCGGATCCGCAGAGACAGCGGCGCCGACTGGGTGTGGCACTCCACCTGGGTGGAACAACCGGACGACATCGTCCGGCTCACCAGCCTGATCCGCGGCCTGCACGGCGGTGACTTCGTCAAGAAGCCCCGCCGCAACGGCCTCGGCGAACTCACCCACGGGTGGAAAGCCGAACGCATCGTGCGGTACATGAACGAGCACGGCCCAACCGACTTCGTCGTCCTCGACGACGAGCTCTGGAAGTGGCAGGAAGAGCTCGAGGAGTACGCCGACACCCATCACATCCGCTTCCTCCCCGTCGTCACCGACGGGTCATGGGCGACGAGCCCAGGCCTCGAACCGCATCACCTGCGCGCCATCGAGTCGTTCCTCTCTGCAGACCGGATACCTACGGCATAGGGCGCAGGTGAGCATCTTCGCCTCCGTGCACCCGGACACGTTCAACGACGACCCAGCCCCGTACGTCCACATCGACTACGACTACTCAGAAGCACGTCTCCCGCGCCCCGCGGACGGGTTCGAGTTCGCACCCCGACCTGAGTACGCGCGCCCCACCGCGCATCCGGTGAACCCGCTCCTCGTCGCGTTCCGCCGCGGCTACGACTCCGGCTTCCGAAGCCAAGACCACCTCATCCTCGACTGGCTGCAGGCACTCACCCGCGCCAACGAGTTCCTGCTCACCGGCAAGCACACCATGCCCGCCGGCCCTGTCACCCGCCGCGTCGACGCCATCCTCGACCGCACCTCCCGCAGCGCACCCGACGCGTACACCGCCCGGGCAGACATCGGGAACCTCCTCCGCCACGCCGTTCACGTCATCGCCCGACTCGCCGCCCACCGAGCGCTCTGAATCGTTCCCATCACGCCCTGTCGGCGTGATGATGGCGGCATGGGTGAAGAGCAAGGGCCGAAACTTCGAACGCAGGACGCGGACGCCCGGTGGGAAGCGTTTCTCGGTCGAGCGCACGACGTCCACGGTGACCGGTACGGGTACGACGAGGCGCGGAAGCACTTCGTGAACGACAAGGAACCCATTCCCATCTGGTGCAACGAACACCAGCGGCTCTTCCCTCAACCGCCGAAGGAACACAAGGAAGGCGCTGGCTGCCCCGACTGCAGCGGACGCCGTGGCGCCTCCGCGCAATCGCGCTTCGAGACGTTCGCGACCAAGGCTGGCGAACGTCACGGATACCGGTACGTGTACGACGAGTCGTCGTTCACCACCGCGGGGAAGGACCCGGTGACGATCTTCTGCACCGCCGGTCACGGCTGGTTCACTCAACGCGCCGACAAGCACAAGGCGGGAGCCGGCTGCCCCGACTGCTCGCGCGGGCGTCACGCATCGGCGTCGGAGCGAGGCGACCACTGGGTTGAGTTCGTGACCACCCTGCACGACGGCCAGTACGACTACTCGTCCGTCATCTACGTCGACGACGACTCAAAGGTGCTCATTACCTGCAGGAGCCACCCGGACGCCCCCTTCGAACAGGCACCTCGAGCGCACAGCGAGTGGAAGGGCTGCCCCGCCTGCGGGGTGATCCTCGCGAAGGAGAACCGTCTGAGTCCCGCGAAGGAGAAGCTGCGCAAGCAGCGACTGCTGAAGGAGTAGCCCGCGCATAGGACGAGCATGCTGAACCACATCGGTACACCGGTCGCCGCGCCGACGAAGCTGACCGCGAAGGACTTCAAGAACCTCCCCACGAAGCAGGACCTCATCGTCGAGGTGCTGATGGCTCGCCACCGCCTCGGGGAGCCGTTCTTCCCCATCGACATCCGCCTCGACAAGGCCCTCACCGCACTGAGTGAGCGTGGCATCGTCGAGGTGTGGACCGACACGCCCTCCCACCACCGGGCACGTCTCACCGACGCAGCGCAGCAGTACCTCTTCGTCGAGAAGACGTACAAGTCCCCGCTCGAGAAGCAGCTTGTGAAGGCGCTCGCTGACATCGAAGCCTTCAAGCGCACCATCCGATCGTTCAACGAGGAGGGCTGACAAGTGAGCGTGGACCTCAACGCATCGCTGACCCCGAACGTCGAGCGGATCCTCAATGACGTCCCCCTGGAAGTCGTGCACGCTGCGCTGATCAGCGGGGACCAGGTGGCGTTCCAGACGATGACGCCGTACCGTCCAACATCCCGCCACGAGGAACCTCGCGGTCTGCCCGAAGGTGGACAGCGGGAGGTGACTGTCACCTTCCGTGCCACCGTGGAAACGAAGCACGTGGACGTCATGGCGGTCAATCGGGAAGTGTTCCAGGGCCGGAACCTCTACTCCGCGCTCGTCCGTTGGGAAGGCGGAGGCCTTCGTGGTGCCCGCTGGACGTGGCGGCACGTCGAGTTCCACGACGAGCTTGCCGTCTGGTGGAAGGCCCACGACCCGAACCAGGCATCCTGAACGCATGGCGTCCATCACATTCTCCGAGACGAAGCACCCGAAGAGGCCCGCGAGCGTGGCTGCGTCGCCGTTGCCGGCCGGCGGCCATCTCATCCAGGTGAAGTGGGGCACGACCCTCCACCTCAGTCTCGACCCGGATGAGGCAGCTCAACTCCGAGACGACCTCACCGCCGCACTCGAGCAGACCGGGCACTAGCTGCCGCATCCGCCGCATCTCCAACGCCTGCTGGCACCCGCCGGCGAAGCCTCGGCGAACGGAGATCCGATGCGGCGGCACCGCAGCACCTGGCTGACCCGCCTGGTCCTCACCGACCGTGCAGCGACGGACCCGATCCTGGTCATCGCAGCGATCGCCGTGAGCCTCGTCCTACTCGTCGGCGGTTCATTCGCCGTGACCGGGTTCATCGACCGCAGCAAGGACCTCAACGCGCAGAAGGACTTGGCCGCCGTCCGCGTCATCGAAGCCGACGCAGCGAACAGCGGTGGGTTCATCAACTACGACAGCCTGAGCTCACCGCCTCCCGGCGTCGCCTACGACGCGACGGAAGGCAGCAAGGTCCGAGCCACCGCGTGCACCGACGGATGGGTCGCCGCGTCAACATCACCAACCGGGAAGACGTTCGTCTCCACGTCAGCAAGTACCGCCACTGAGGAAGCGCCGGCAGCCACCATCAAGCTGCCCTCCTGCGCGACACGGGCCACCGTCACCGACCTCGTCAACACCGTGCCGACGCTGCGCCAGGTCTTCCCGACTCCAATCACGGTGGACGACTTCAACCGGGTCGTCGATCAGAAGGACGGACCCGCTGGCACGCCTGGCCCGACCGCGGTCCGCATCGGCTTGGACGCGGGGATGAGAGACCCTGCCCGATGGGCGCCGATGACGCCAGGGAAGCAGCAGACGTGGGTCATCGCTGGATGGTTCCTTGCACCACCGGAGGTGCCCGACTCCGGCGCGATGAATCTCGGCGTCCGTTGGGGTAACCGGTACACAAACGACGGCGTGGAGAACATGTACTACTACGCCGGGCAGGCGTGGCCTGACAAGTACCGAACGTGGACGTACCTCCGCCACGAGATCACATTCACCCCCGACAGCACCGCCGGGCCCCACATCACGACCAACATCAGCCCCACCAGCGGCACCCCCTGGTGGGCGTCCAACCTCACCTTCACGCAGATCCGCTGACCGCGTTCCGCCGCATCTGCGGCCGGTAGCCGGGCAGTTCCGTCCGGTGACGGAAGGAACCACCCGCAGATGACCGATCAGGCCCCCGACGACGCGCACGAGGACCGACCCGCCACCACCCCGACGTCGAAGCGGAAGCGGAAGCGGACCACGGTGAAGAAGAGCGCGCCGGACGCGGCATCAACCGGTGAGAGCGCGCGGGAGCCGGCCGTCACGAATGAGCCAGTCGTCGTGCCGTCCGAAGACAGCATGCCGGCGCCGGAGGTCAAGAAGGAACCGGATGCGGAGCCTCTGACCGAGGATGTCCCGTCCGCCGCAGTAGAACTTCCTTCGAACGCAGACGAGGTGGCGACTGACACTGCAGTCGAGGCTGAGGCGCCAGTGACTGTCGTCAGTGACGACGAACCCGAGGCGCCGGGCGAGCAGCACGACGACGAGCCGACTCTCGAGCAGCCATCAACGGCGGCAGCTTGGCGACGGGAGACCGCCGACCGTGCCTGGCCCGGCCTCGGCGACGAGCCGGAACCGCCCGCCATGGCAGCGTGGACAGGCACCGCTGACATCGCCTGGCCTGCGCCCACAGTGCCCGACGAGAAGCCCGCAGCTGACACCGTGCCAGCTCCGCCGAAGCGTCGAGAACTCGGACGCCGTGAAGCCGGTCTCGCACTCGCGTTCCTCGCCCTCGGTGTCGCGTCCGGCGTCACCATCGGCTCCACGGGCACCGTCCCCCTCGCGGCACCCGCGGTCGTGTCGCACGAAGCGACGTTCGAACGAACCATCGCTGACGCGCAGCAGCGGACCGTCACCATCACCGTCGACAGCAGCGACAGTGTCACCAGCCGCGGCGCCGGCACCGTCATCGGCAAGGACGGCACAGTCATCACCACCAACGCCGTCGTCCGCAGCCCAAGCGGCACCATCCGCGTCACCACGTCCACCGGTCGCACCCTCACCGGGGAGTTCGTCGGCACAGACCAGACGACCGGGTTGACCGTCCTCCGCGTCCGCGGGCTCGACGTCGTCGGGTTCACCGCCACCAGCGGCGACGCCGCGGCAGGCGCCCGGGTCGCCGTCATCGGCCAGAACAACAACGCCGCGACGACAGCCGTCGCGTCACCACGACAATCGGTGAACACCATCACCGGCACCGTCGGCGTCGGCACCTGGACCAGCGCCGTCCGCCTGACCACGGAAGACGACCCCACCGCGACCGGTGGCCCCATCATCAACGACAGCGGCGCACTCGTCGGCATCGCCGTCTCCGGCGTGACCACCGGACGGGACTCCGACCCGGAAGGCCGCCAGTACGGCATCGACGCCGGCATCGCCGTCACCGTGGCACGGAACATCGCCAAGACAGGCGTCGCCCTCCACGGACACATCGGTGCGGAAGTCACCGACGAAACCGCCGGAGTGCTCGGCGCGCGCATCACCGACGTCGCCGACGGCAGCCCGGCGAAGAGCGCCGGCCTGCGCGACGAGGACACCATTGTCTCCTACAACGGGGCGCGAATCGGATCCGCCGCGCAACTCGTTGCCGCCGTCCGCGGCACCGACCCCGGAACAAAAGCCGACGTCGTCTTCCTCCGCAACGGACACGAGCGCACCGTCCGCGTGCAGATCACCGCCAGCCAGTAGGTCCCGCATCCGGTGTCGGTCATCGTCGTTACGATCCTGACCGACACCGGATACGAGCGGGGGATGAGCGGTGCCGCTGACAGCAACCGTGAACGGCGACGAAGTCGTTGCGACGAAGGTAAGCGCCGACGACTGGGCGGCGTACAAAGGCCGGAAACCGTGGCCAGTGCTCTCATGCGGTAGAGACGGCCACGCGAAGACCTCCAAACTCGGCACGCAGTTCTTCGCTCACGCACCCAAAGTCAACTGCGACGCCGAGCACAAGGGCGAGACACCCGAGCACCGTCAGGTGAAAGCGGCCATCATCACCGTCGCCACCAACCTCGGCTGGAACGCTCGAGCGGAAGTCCCCGCCGACAATCGCAGCTGGATCGCCGACGTCCTCGTCGAACGAGACGGTCGTCGTATCGCGTTCGAGGTGCAACTCTCCGGCCAGGTCGAAGGCGGCTACCAGCACCGGCAGCAGCGGTACACCGCCGAAGGCATCGAGTGCTACTGGCTGACCAGACGAGCCACACCCGCCGAACTCCGACAGGTTCCAGCCCTCCACGTCCGTGTCAAGGACACCGACCCGGACATCACCGTCGCCGCCCAGCAACGAAGCACCGACCGGAGGCCACTCGAGACGTTCGTCGCCGCAGTCCTGAACGGTGACCTCCGATGGGCACCGGAAGCAACCGCACCACAGGACGCCGCCGTCCGATGGGGCATCCACCGCTGCATCGAATGCGACCAGTACAGCGTCACCTGGGACGCCGACGAACACGGCACCGTCCACTGCGGTCGGTGCCTCGTCACACAGGCCGGTCACACCATCCGCGGGGCAGGGGAGCCACGACGGTTCAAAGCAGCCCGCGGCGTCACCGCCCCATCCGCACCGCACCGCACCAGCTGGCTCGGCGAACGGGAGTTCCGGTGCTCCAACTGCCCCAACATCCTCCCGACGCTCGCAGGACCAGGCGGGGACTACGTCCGGGACGTCGCCACCCTCCGTGAGGCGACCCTCCGCGGGCACTGGTGCGCCCCAGAAGGAGCGCTGGCCACACCTGCCGACGTCATCGGATACCTCGACGGCGTCCGTCGTAGACCTTCGCCAGCCCCCGCGGACACCAGGACCGTCATCGAACTCACCGCAGCAGCAGACCGCCGTTACAACGCAGCGAAGGCGGCAGCCGCAGTACGTGAGGAGCAACGGCTCACACAGATCCGGTCTGCACGGTGGAGAGCGGACCAGATGGCGCAAGCTCTCACCCGCCTCGAAGCTGACGCCGCCCGACGCGGCGACAGCAGCACCCAGTTCCTCAACCGGCTTCGTGAACGCGCAGCAGCCGCTGAACTTGATGCGTACCTGGCCGAGTCGGGCAAGACCGGGCCTTCCGGCCCCATCCCACCGTGGTGGGGTCAGCAGCCGGAGGACGCCCACCAGCGGACCACGGCAATCGACCAGTACACGCAGAAGCACCTCCGCGAGGTCCCAGACCTCATCGAGGTGTTCCCACCGATGCCCCTGGAGTGCGTATGCCACCCATGCCGGGTCATCCACGAACAGTTCGATCGTCACCAGCGGAAGCTGCTGTGGCCCGGCCGAAGCGCTGGCCGAAACCTCCACCCGGGCCGGGACGTGCCGCGCACAAGCACGGTATGACGACGTTCAACGAGCACGACCACCCACGGGCCACCGGCGGCCGGTTCACCGAGAAGCAGCAGGAGGTGGACACGATCGCTCTGGCCTCCGCCCAGCCGCCGGCGCACGAGACCGCGACGCATCTCACCATCGACGTTGCCGAACGGCTCGAAGACATCCGCGACATGCTCGACAGCGGCGAGACAGCCAAGCTCACAGTCGCCTACGACGCGATGAAACGCGCCACCGACGCGATGACGAAAGCGCGCAGCGAGCTCGCCCGGGCAGTCATCGGGGACACCATCCGCACCGAGTACCCCACAGCTGCAACGCTCGAGCTGGGAAACTGGGGCTCGTCCTCCGAGCCGCACTTCGTCCCCACCGCAGTGCGCACCGATGACGGCACCGTCCTGTGGAACTCAGACGACCGGAAGCCGGGGGAGCGGGCGCAGCCCTGGGAGTTCCGCATCACCGAACCCATGCTCGACCTGGACG
Source organism: Curtobacterium sp. MCSS17_016 (assembly GCF_003234255.2). NCBI lineage: Bacteria > Bacillati > Actinomycetota > Actinomycetes > Micrococcales > Microbacteriaceae > Curtobacterium > Curtobacterium sp. MCSS17_016. Next base: position 65,247 of record NZ_CP126255.1, on the reverse strand, counting down.
AGAACACCATCACCGTCCCGGCCGATGGGTTCCGCGACCACCCGCGCAACGCCATCCGTCTCCGCTGAAACGCCCGCACACATGCCGGGCATGACCATCAGCAACTCGGCCGAGAACGCACGCGAGAACGCACGGCACGGCGACGGGAAGTTCGGCGAACAGCACCGCGACGAGGCTGCCGTCACCCTGCAACAGCCGAAGCCCTCGCTGTCGGCAGGCGAACTCAGCAACCTCGACCTGTTCTACAAGAAGGTCGTCGCCGCCGCGAAGCGGACCGACGAGGACGGCCACCGAGAGTTCGTCGCACAGCTCCGCACCTTCGAGGGTTCCCTGGCCGCGACTCTCTTCGAGGTCGCGAAGGGCGACGCGACGCGAGTCGTGAAGGACCGCTTCCCAGACGCTGAGGAACTGGAACTCGAAGAGATCCAGCAGCCGGGTGAAAACCTGCGGTACCGAGCAAAGAACATCCGCGACCGAGACGGCCTCCGCCTCTGGTCCAGGGAGAAGGTCGAAGCGCTGACCGACGACGGTGAGTACGACTTCATCGAAGACCTCGACGACGCCTGCCACGACCTCAACCGACTTGGGGAACTCACCCTCCCCAAGGGCAACGTCGGCGTCATCCGCCCGGGCGTGAAGCTGTTCTGAGAGGCCGGCGCGCCGGCCGGCAGGTGTGACGTCGCACCCCGCACACATCCGAGGCATGACCAACCTCAACCCCGCCGCGGCCGCCGCCCGCGAATCAGCCCGCGACACGTCCGGCAAGTTCGGTGAGCAACATCGGTCGGAAGCAGCTGTCGAGCTCGCCGCGTTCAAGGCGAAGGCTGCGAACACGACCCTCGCCGACATCTCCTCGCTGAAGGACGACATCGACAAGGTCGAGTTCGTCGCCGCCGTCGAGGACGCCACGAACATCGTGAAGGAGCAGTTCCCCTCGGCTGCGGAACTCGAGCTCGACGACACCAATGACGGCCCGGGCAGCCCGTACTGGGCGCCGAAGCGAATCGCCGACGCCGACGGGAACACCCTCTGGGCCAGCGATGACATGGACGACCCGGTGTACATCTCCCTCGAAGAGACCACGCCAGTCCTCGACCGGCTCGGGATGGACGCCGTCGACCTCACCCCGGACATCGACTACAGCAGCTCGGACAAGCGGTACGGCATCCGCTTCTGACACCCCGCCCCTGAACGGCCCGGCCCCGCGCACAAAGCGCCGCCGGTCCGTTCCCGATCCTCCCGCACACATGCGGTGCATGGTCAACATCTCCGACACCGCCGCAGCGGCCCGCGAATCCTCCCGCTCCACCTCAGGCCGCTTCGGTGCGCAGCACCGCCCCGAGAGTGAGAGCGCGCTCGTTGGAGCCCCGGTCAGCCACAACCCGAACGACTTCGACACCGCCTCCGCAGTCCGCGTCACAGCCACCGTGCACACGCCCGATACCGTCGCAAAGGGCGAGGCCTACATCGATGCATCCACCGGCCTCATCGCGCGCCTCATCTCCGACGGTGGAACGGACGAGGACCTCGAACAGACGCGCCAGATCATCTGGGACGACATCATGAACGGCACGTCGAACGCAGACAGCCGCACCCACACGTACGGCATCGACAGCGACCGGGTCGTCGAGGAGGCGCGCGGAATGGTCGGACGCACCTATGAAGGGTTCGCCGACGTCGACGTGCTCCCACCGCACTACTGGGACGGGCTCGTCACCACTGCGGCCGCCCTCGCCACCGGTCCAGACGACGACCCGGACGAGGTTCACCGCGAGATGGAGCGCGAAATCCACACCCGTCTTCTCTCCTGGGGTCGCTAGCCAGCAAGGCTACGACCGCGACCGCCACCGGCTTGGACCGCCGGCACCCGCCGCGCACAGGTAGAACATGACGAACATCACCCCGGGCGCCGAGAGCGCCCGCGAGAGCGCCCGGAAGAACGACGGCAAGTTCGGCGAGCAGCACCGACCGGAAGCGGAGGCGACCCTGACGCCGGCGAAGCCGACGCTGAAGCACGACTTCCTACTCGACGATGCACGGACTGAACTCGCTGGGGTCCTCCGACGGACCGACAACCGAGCCCTGTCCGTCATCGGAGCCACGCTCAAGGAGCACGCGCCGAAGGTGCACACGCTCGAGGTCAGCCGACGATTCGGGGAGTGGCAGATCACAGCCGCCCGCGACGAGAACATGCAGATGCAGGAAGTCCCCGACCTGAGCGCCGCGACTGCGATGCTGACCAAGGACCTGCACACCCGCGACGGTGTCACCGTCATCAACGACGACCTCGTACAGATCACCGTCGCCGACGCCTACGACCGCCCGACCGGGGACGACGACTGGACGCTCGCCGAAGCGTCCGCGGCCATCGGTGGGGCTCGCGAAGCGCTCGGCATCCTCGGCCCCGACTCCGACATCCTCGAAGTGCAGGACCGCATCGAGGACGACCCGGACCACTTCGGCTTCGATGACGGCGACTGGGACCGCCTCGTCGAGAAAGCCGGCGGCAGCGACAACGCGCTCATCGCCATCCGAAACTCAGCCGCCTGGCACGACGCCGAGGAGCGGGCACGCCGCAACGGACGTGCCTTGCTCGACGTGGCGCTGAGCCACGCGTACGACGAGGTCATGGAAGGACCGAACGCATGAACCAGAAACGTCAGCAGGCGGGCACCCCAGGCGGTGTCGGCGGGCAGTTCGCCGAGCAGCACCGCCCCGATGGGGACACAGCACTCGGCCAAGGGGCGGAGTTCCACCCGGGTGCAGAAGTCGTCGGAAAGCGCGCAGACGGCGAGCGGCCCGTCGTCGGAGTTGTCGAAGGCGACCTCGGCTTCGAGTACGGGGAGATGACCGCGTACGTCCGCGTCAACGACCCGGGAAGTGACCGGCACGACCACATCCAGATCGTCCCCATTCGCAACCTCGCACTCAGCGGTGACAGTGTCCGACTGTTCGACCGGGACCTGAGCAGCCTGCACAAGGGCCTCGACCACGGAGTCGCCGTCACCATCAGCTCCGACGCGGACAGCAGTTCAGCAGGACTGCCCGCAACGGTGGAAACGCCACCGTACGGAGAACCCGGCGACATGTGGGCGGTCGTCCGCATCGACCAGCCAGGCCACGAGGACCACGGAGTGCTCCGCAGCGTCCCCGCAGATGACATCAGCCCACGCGCGGCGGAACCCACGAACGACGCTCCAGCGTTCGTCGACGTTGGCAGCACCGACGGCGACCCGGTCCTCGCAGGATTCAACGATGACGGCACGGTCGACATCGAGACGGGTGACGGTGCGATCCGCATCTCGGACGACGACATCGAACGGCTCTACGCAGCGTCGCTGAATGCGAAGCGTGCCCGCCACCGGGCATCCCTCGTCCTCGACGCTCCCGTCGCCATCGTCCGCAACGGACTCGGAGACGAGTACGGCACCGTTGTCGGTCACCGACCGGACGGTGATTTCGTCGATGTTCGCCGCGCCGACGGTCGTCTGATCTCCTACCCGTCAGCGTCGCTGCGGCTGGCCGAGTAACCCAGGGAGTGCACGACTCGTCGCATAGGTTCCGTCGTGCACTTCCGTAGTACCCGCCCCACCGTCCTCGCGCTCGTCGGGCTGACTTCTGTCGGCGTAGTGCTGACCTGTATCGCAGGACCTGCATCCGCAGCACCATCAGCGCCGACGTGGGACGCGGTCAAGGTCGCCAAGAGCGCCGGTGACGTGGCCGGCACCACGGCCGAGCTCACCGCCCGGTTGAACACCCTGCAGGACGCCGCCGACCGGGCAGCTGTAGGTGAGCAGCAGGCCGGACAGCACTATGCCGTCGCCGTCGGCAAGCAGCGAGACGCGCAAGACCGTGCCCGCACCCTCGCCCGCCGCGCCACCACCGCAGCAACCGAAGCCGACACTTCCGAGAAGGAAGCGGCAGCGCTCACCGTCGAGATGACCCGCACCGGTGGATCTACCAGCGTCACCAGCGCCCTCATCACCCGACCGGGGTCCGCCGACGACACCCTGTACCGTGTCAGCGCTGCCACCCGCCTCACCGAACACGCCGCCGACAGGCTCGCCACCGCGCAAGCGGACCGCCGCACCGCAGCGGCGCTCCAGCGCCAGGCGACCACTGCAGAACGTGCACTCAACGCTGCACGCCGCACCGCGGAGACCACCCTCGCCGACGCAACGGCGAAGGCGACGACCACGCAAACCGCTGTCGCCGAGCAGCAGCGGAAGCAACAGACGGTCCTCGAGCAGCTCGCCTACCTCCACGACAGCACCGTCGACGAGGAACGGCAGACCTGGCAGACCCAACGCGTCACCGCCGCGGAAGCAGCTCTCCCGGCCGTGCACGCGACACCGCCTCGAAGCGACAACGCGCCGGTCAGCGAACCGCCGTCGAACCCACCAGCCGTCGCCACCCCACCAGTCGAGCGGCCGACCACGCCGCCGGCGCGACCCGCACGGCAGCCGACGGCGGCGCCGAGGCCCGTCCCGTCACAGTCGGCACCCGAACAGCCGGCGCCGCGGCCCGCACCGACGAAGCCTCCCACTCTCACCCCGACGAAGCCGGCACCGACCCCGTCGCAGGCGGCACGGGTGCTTTCCTACGCGCGAGCACAGGTCGGCAAGCCGTACGTGTTCGCGACAGCAGGCCCCAACGCTTACGACTGCTCGGGCCTCGTCATGGCGGCGTACAACAGCGTCGGCGTCGCCACCGGCGGACACAATGTCGTCTTGCAGTACAACCACTTCAAGTCCATCGGCCGGCTCGTCCCACTCGCGCAACGCCAGCCAGGCGACATCCTGTTCTACTCCACCGACGGCACCGCCGCAGGCGGATACCACAACGGCATCTACTCCGGGAACGGGATGATGGTCGAAGCGGCGAACAGCCGCGTCGGCGTCGTCGAACGCGAAATCTGGTGGCCCTGGCAACTCCTGCCGTACGTCGCCCGACCCACCGGCAGCCTCTGACATTCACGACGCCGTGCACGGTCCGCGCATAGTGTCAGCATGAGCCGCTTCCACGACAGCATCGACACCCTCCCCGTCGGCACCCGCGTCCGCTACGACGTCCCCGATGAGCTCGTGGACACGTACGGCACCGTCGTCGCCTTCGACAAGCCGACCGCGGACGTGCCCGTCCGCTGGGACGACAACGGCGAGGTCGAGGACGTCTCGTTCGACACGATCTTCCCCGCAGACCCCCGCGACGGTGACGCGCAGCACGCGACGATCGCCGTCCTCGCCGCGCACTACCCGAGCGACGAGCACCCCGGCGCGCTCGACAACGACATCGCCGCCGGCGACATCGACGGGGACAGCATCGCCGAGCTCATCCTCGGGGCCACCCATGCAGGCCGCGCCACTGGCGGACACCCGACCGACGGGGACGACATCGCCGCGCTCCGCACCGTCCTCACCAAGTTCGACGTTCCCGCCACGCCGGACGGCCTCGACACGAAGGTCACCGAGGGGCACCTCGACGGGCCCACCGTCAGGCAGATGCTCGACGCCGCGTTCAACGCCGGCCGCCGCGGCGACATCTGACCGCCGCGCACAGCACAAGTATGACCGTGAACTCAGCAGCGGAGAATGCCCGGGAGACCGCCCGCATGGGCGACGGGAAGTTCGGCGCTCAGCACCGCAGCCAGGCGCCGGACGACATCATCAGCAAGCCCGCGAACGTGATGCACCACGCATCGCAGTTCGGCGGGGGAGTGGAAGGCCTCCGGAAGGCCACCGCCTACATCGACCAGAACTACGGCATCGGATCGGCGGTCCGCGTCAGCCCCGCCGACCAGTGGGTAGTCCTCGTCCCCGACGACGGCACCCTCGGCGACGACATCATCGGCGACGGCGTCGTTTACGCCCCCACCCCAGGCGGCCGCGTCGAGGTGCAACCGCAACCGAAGGTCATCGGCACCGGCGCGGACCCGTTCAACGACCCGGACGTGCAGACCCTGTTCGCACGACTCGATGAGGAGGGCTACCCGTACCTGATGCAGCGAGTTCCGCTCCGGTACGACAACGCAGCCCCGGAAGGGTGGGCCGTGTTCGTCCGGCAGCTGCCGGACACCGAGAACCTTGACACCGACGTCGCCGCCGCGGAACGTGAACTCCGCGACGGAACGAACCCGACCCGGCTCGGCTTCGCCCTCGAGAACCTCCGCGACTCGGCCCAGGACTACCTCGACGAGCTCGACCGCACCGGCACCTTCGTCGCAGGCACGCCGGAGCAGCCGTCCTGTCACGACCGTCTCCAGGACGCTGTCAATGCCAGGAGGGCTGCTGCTGACGGCGTCGAGGACGCCGCAGCAGCTCTCGTCAACACCGTCCGCGAGTTCCGCAACGCCGGCGCCTGAGCTGATCCCCTGAAGGCGGCCAGGTGAGCTGCGCCGGAGGGCGGGCGCCGCGCACAGTCAAGGCATGACGACGTTCAACGAACACGACCACCCCCGCAGCACCACCGGGAAGTTCACCGAGAAGCGCCACGACGACGCCCCCGACGAGCTCGGGTTCTACGCCACGGAACGACGCGTCGCCGTCACGCTCACCCTCCCTGACGGAACCACCGACTGGGACCTCGCCGAGGTCATCGACAACGCCTGGCCCGGAGCCGACGCCACCACCTACGGTTCCTTCCAGGACCTCCGTGCTGACGTCGCCGCTGGTGCGATCCGCCCGGACGGCACGGATGGGAACTTCGACGCCGTGAACGGCGCAATTCACAGCCCCGGCAAGCGCGTCGTCGCGCTGTTCAACGCCACCAGCGAGGACGACCGCGCCACCATCACCGAACGCCTGACCGAGGTCTTCGGCGATGACAGCGACATCACCGCGTACGACGAAGCCGCCGACCTCTTCGCCGCTGCGGACCGTCGAGAGGTCGACGACGACGGCATCAGCATCCCGAACGCCAGCCGGTACGCCGCTTCCACGTGCGCCGTCTGCGGGAAGAAGCCGACCTGCGCTGTCGTCTACGACAACGGCAGCATGTGGAACGGAGCCTGCGGCGCCGCCCACGCCGAGCAGCTCAGCCGCGACGACTCCACGGTCCGCAACTACTGACCCCACGCGCTTGCCGCACACATCACGAGCATGACGAACATCACGCCCGCGGCCGCCGCGGCACGAGAGAACGCCCGCACCAACGGTGGTCAGTTCGGTGAGCAGCAGCACGCAGAAGCATCCGCCGGCGTTGTGCGTCCACTGCCGAAGCCGGAGGACTTCCACCAGGACTTCGCCGACGCCGTCCGCGACGCAGACCGAGCCGCGAACGGCGACTCGAACGACGACGAGCACGACGCGCTCATCGACCTGAACGCCGCCGCGGAGGGGTACCTCGAAGCACACCGCCGTGCTGGCACGCTCGACCTGGACAGCATCGTCACCGGCCCCAACGGGCAGCAGCAGCCGTCGTTCCACGCCGCACTCAAGCGGATGGTCGACCGAACCGAAGAAGTCACCGGCGACGACGGCAGCAACGACGACGAGTTCGACCACCTCAACAACTTCAAGGAAGTCGTCCGCAGCCACTTCGACCTCCCCGAGGACGACGAGGACTGAGTCGCCCGCGCAGGCCTGCCATGACGAACGCCCCGCATCTGAGTCACTTGCGGGGCGTTTGTCATCGAGGACGCGTCACGCTGGGACGTAGATACGGTCTTCCAGCCGATCCGCGAGGAGTGCTTCGAGGGTTGCCCGCGGAGAACCACCCCCAGAGTGATGCCTGACGCCCGTGACGACCGTCAGCCGGCTCGCCAGTTCGGGAGGGAGATGCGGGTACACCTTGTCCCAAACGGTCACCGTCTTGTCACCGAGCAGGATGACGAGGACCCGCTCAGGCATCTCGAGCACTTCGAGCTCGGCGCGCAGCGGCCCGACGACCTTCGACGGGAACTCCACATCGCCGTTGCTGAGCGCCCGAAGCAACTCCGGCGCATCCTTCGTGGGAGCGCCCTTCACGATGTCGGAGAGGTACGCGCCCTCGATGGGAAGGCCGGCTAAAGCACTCCGCAGAATCCCGTCTGGAGCGTGGCCGGCAGTGTGGAAGTTCTCGAACTTCTTCAGCTCCTTCCCGTCCTTCGACTTGCCAGCATTCCCGCCCATCAGGAGCACGTCTGAGCGAAGCCGCTCCCACGGCTTGTGCTCGGTGTCGAAGACGCTGAGGTCGCCTATCGTCTTCCCCCAGATGCCCCAGCTCGAGAACTTACTGACGTCGCTGTCCGCGTACGCCCGGAACAACTCCTCGGACACCGCTCCGCTGGCTTTCGTCTCGGCCAGGTACTCCGCAACTGTTTGCGTCATCGCAGTTCCCCCTTCATCGTTGCCAGTCACTCATCCTGTCGGATCCCCACCGACACCGCGACGCCAGTGAGCCCGTGCCGCGCATAGACCCAGCATGGACAAGCTGACGACCCTCACCCTTTCCGCGTACAACGCGCTGCGCACCGACGCGGCTGAGAAGCTCCGCGCAGCGGACCGTCTTGGTGGGCACCTTGTGGCGAACCTCATCCTCGCCGCTGTGCCAGAGGCGGCGACCCTCCGGCTCATCGAGTCGGACCAGAGCTTCGACTTCGCGTGGGACCTCGGGCAGCTTCTCAACGCCGACGGTGCCGTCATCGCTGACATCGACACCAGCGGCATCACCATCACCGACGGAACCACCATCTCCTTCGACGACAGCATGGTCGTCTGGGGCATCATCAACGAGCTGCCGGAACACATCCCAACCGTCAGCCACAGAGGAGCGGACACTCCCGCTCCCGAGTACACCTCCTGGTTCTCTACAACCGGTTCCACCGCAACGGTGAACCTCATCGCTGCGGCGTCCGAAGACGCTTGAACCGCCCCGCACACACGAGGGGTATGAACACCATCAGCCCGGCGGCCGCGGCCGCCCGCGAAGGCGCACGCGCCACCACAGGCCAGTTCGGCGAACAGCACCGCGACCCCGCTCCCGAAGGCCTCGTGGACACGTTCGTCCCTGGCAACCCCGAGTACGAGGCCGTTCAGTCCGTCATCCGTTCGCAGGGCCACAACAGCGAAGACGCCCTCGACGCAGCGCTCGCCGAAGGTCAGATCGGCGTGGACGACGCGCTCGGCATGCTCCGCGAGACGTACCGGAAGGGCCGCGGGCTCGACGCCGCCTCATCGGAGGAGGACCACGCTGTCAACGACGCCATCCGTGCCCTGTACGAAAGCGAGGAGGACTTCGACGAGTCCCTCGCCCTCAATGAGGCCGGCGTCGACCCGCTCATCGGCATGATGCGTGAGACCTACACCGCCGGTCAGCGTGACGCGGGCGCCGGCGCCGGCGCTGGCGCTGCTGCAGGCGAGGAACCCCATCCCGCCGACCTGACCACACACATCGGCGTCATCCACGCGAAGGCTGCCGCACGCCAAGCGGTCTACGAAGCGGACCAGGCCTCGGTCCGCCTCGTCGCGGAGGACATCACCTCGAAGTTCCCGAACGCGGCGTACCTCCTGATGCGCACACGGGGCAGCGACGGCTTCGTCGCCGAGGAGATCACCGACGCCGTCGGCCGTCACGTGGCACGCCCCGACGCCGACAACGGGTACCTCGTCGCCAACGACCGAACGGAGCACGAGTTCAACGGGGAGTTGCTGTACGAGACGCTCGTGGACCTGCCGCAGGAACCGCCCCGCGGCCTCGACGACCAGTACCTGCCCGAGTACAACTGGTTCGGACGCAGCACCAGCTACGGCCGATTCCGCATCGACCTCCGCACCGCCCTCGGCAAGTAGCCGCACCAGTTAACGGCCAGGCAGCACCCCGTGCGCCTGGCCGTTGGCGTCTCGCAGTCGCCGCCGCGCACAGAACCGGTATGACCAACAACATCAACCCCGCAGCCGAGTCCGCACGGGAAGACGCCCGGAAGGGCGACGGGAAGTTCGGCGCCCAGCAGCACAGCGAGGCGCCGAACGACGTCATCGCCCCGGGAACCCCTGACCCGGCTGCGCTGTCGGAGCAGTTCCTCGAGTACAAGCGTCAGGCATCGGAGCTGATCCGGAAGGGCGACCGCATCGGCGCGCGCAGCATCGCCGCGACCATCAAGCGAGCCCTACCCGACGCGGCGTACCTCCGCATCGAGGAAAGCGACCAGTCGATGACCCACGGCTACTGGGCCAACAAGATCCTCGACAAGGACAAGGAGTTCCTCGCCGACATCGACGACGACACCATCACCACCGACGAGGGTGAGGAGTTCGGGTACGACGGGGAGAGCGTCTGGGAGGTGCTCTCGGACCTGCCGCAGCAGGACAACATCCCCGTCGTCACGAACGCCGACAACCCCCGCGAGGCGCAGTACGCACCCGAGTACGCATGGCTGCAGCACGACGCCGGCGAGTACGCGCTCATCGACCTGGACGCGGCGCTCGCCGACGACTGACCACCAGCATCAATGAATGAGCGCCGAGGAGGATCCTCGGCGCTCGTTTCAGTTGCGGTACCGGCCAGCCCAGCTGAACCCTGTCCACAGTTCCAGCCGGCCCTGTTCCGTCGGTGACGGGTAGAACCCGGGCGCTTCTGGCGCTCCGGGCTGCGGCGCCTGGCGAACAGATCCGTCGGCGGTGAGGAACCACGTGCCGTCGTAGTCCCAGACGAGGTTCCCGCCGCGGACGGTCTGCTGCCGCCACCGGTCGCCTCCGGCACGTCCCATCTGCAAGCAGACAGACGTGTAGCCGTGCTGCAACTCGTCGTACAGTCGGCGCTTCACCCTCATGAGTAGCGCTGCGACGACGGCGAACCCGCCAAGCGACAGCGCCATCATCGGGAGAATCGCGGCCGAGTTGCCCTCGAGCACGGTTGCTGCGACTGCCACGGCGACGAACAGTGCACCACCTGCTGCAGAACCGAGCTGCAGTAGTTGGCGCGCGGAACGTCCCGGAAGCACCTTCGGCGGTGCCGAACCGATGACGGTTGCTCGACCATCCCTCTGCGCGACGGCGTAGCCGGCGACTTCCGACGGGCGCGCGTCCAGCGGGTTCACGATGCCACCTCGACCGGATCCTCGACGTTGATTGAGGTTGCCGGAGCGGCAGTGTCCGGTCGAACGTTGCTGCGGGTGCGGTGGGACGACAGGTACGGGTCGATGACGGCGGCGTTCACGACCGTTCCTATGCGGCGACCTCCGCCGCATCTGTATTGGGTACCGCTGGCAGGACGTTGGCGGGGAACCACGCACCCAGGAAGGGCCGCCATGCGGGACGACAAAGACACCATCGTGGAACGGCTCAGCGCCCTCATCACCGCGCACCGGGAACCTGGGGCGAAGCCGACGTACAACGACTTCAGCCTCGCCGAGTACCTCTACGCCCACAGCGTCGGCATCATCGAAGGTCGCCCGTCTGCTGCAGGCGGTGCAGCCCTCCGAGGTGCCGCGACCATCTTCACCAGCCACCCCGGGACGGACACGGCCGCGCTGCTGACCGCACTCGCGACAGCCGCCGCCGGCCGGGGCGACAATGAGCAAGCTCACGCTCTGGCGTCCGCACTCGATGCGTGGAACACCGACCAGCCGGGCGGAGATCCGGCGACGTGGCTGATCGCCCGGTCCGTGTACGTCGAAACCGGCGGCGACGGCGACTGACCACGGCGGCGGTGTCCGGCCTGCATAGGGCTGGCATGACACGCTCCCTGTTCCCGAAGTCGTTCTTCGCCCCACGGCACACCGCCAGGCGGGCAGCGTTCCGCGCGAGCGCCCGCACCGCGGCCGCGTGGCGCCGTGCCGCTGAAGCCGGCGACTACTACCTCATCGAGAAGCCACCGCTGGTACGGAACTCGGGGCAGTGGACCTTCCACGCGGACTACCACCGGTTCCGGAACCGTGCCGGAGAACACCTCGCCCGGCGGAACGACTTCGCCGTCATCGAGCAGGCGCACCGTCGCGCTTGGCAGCAGCGAGAAACCCCTGGTCTTCTCGACACGTCCGTCCTCGACGCGCTCACACTCCGTGTCAGCAACCTCGAGCGTTTGGCTGGCCTGGCATGAGCGGCATCACAGCGGTGCTCGCGGACGAGCAGATGCGGGCGCTCGGGTTCACGGACCACCGTGCCGGCCACTGGTATCTCTGCCATCGAGTGGGCAGCGACACGACGCTGAACATCAGCATCTAGAAAGCCACCGGCCGGTGGACGGAAGACGTACTGAACGAGTTCTTCGGACAGCCGGAGTTCTACGACTCCATGCAGGAACCGTCCCGGAGCACTATCCGCGACCGCATCGACGCAGTCGTCGCCGAGCTCACCACCGCCGGAATCGCCGTCACCGTCGACCACTCCGTGTACCGGCTACCGGCCCGCTGACGTGTTCCGCCGCATCCGGTCAGGTGTGCCCACCACACCGATCTACGACCGGCTGTACCGCCGGTGGCTTCGCACCGTGCACGCTCGCGCGACGGTGTTCCCGGAGACCCTCAACGACCGGGAGCGGGACCTGCTGACCTGCGCCGACCTGTTCTGGGGCGCCCGGTGGTGGCAGGGCGATGCTGGGGCCGTCGCCGCGGCATAGGCCCGGCATGACCCACCCCACCGAGCTCCCTGCTGTTCCCGACCGTACGACCATCAGCCGTGACCGGTTCGCGGAAGCGACCGCAGGACATCAAATGCAGGTCCTCCACGATGACGGCCTGTACCGGCACCTCCGGTTCCGCAACCCCGACCGAGGCGAGTACTGGTACGACCTCATCACCACCCCCGGCACGCTCACCATCACCGGTGACATGGGCGACTTCCTCTTCCGCCGAGAAGAGGACATGTTCGGCTTCTTCGGCCGCCGCAACACCACCATCGACGCCCACTACTGGGCGCAGAAGGTCGTCGCCGGGACGACGCACGAGTTCGACGCGGACCTGTACAAGCAGAACCTGACTCAGGTGTTCTTCGACGTCATCGACGACCTCAGCAACAAAGACGGGGACGACCTCTGGGCAGACATCGAGTGGCTGCTGCTCAGCGCCGAATCCACCGAGTCGGCGCACGTAGCGATGAGCGAGTGGTCTGACAGCCGGATGTCGCTCGAGGACAGCTTCGAGATCGAAGTGACGTCGCTGTCCACGACGTTCCTCTGGTGCTGCTGGGCCATCGTCGCAGGCATCGCCCGCTACACGGACGCGCAGCAGGCGTAGTCGCTACTCAGCGACGGCAGCCCGCTCCTGACGTGCCTGGATGCTGCGGCGGACGATGATCACCGTCAACCAGATGCCGGCGACGATGCTGGCGATGACGATGATCGGCTTGATGAGCGCGGCGATGAGGGTGAGTACCGCGAAGAACAGGACGACGACGAGGGCGAGGACGAAGAAGACGGTGACGAAGCCAGCGGTGAGCAGCTTGAAGAGGCCGGTGAGCATGAGCGGTTCCTTTCGGCGGCGGGCGGGACATCATCGCTATGCGCGGACCCGACCCGTTTCGTGCGGGAGGAGGTCCCCGCTGGCCGGCAGCCGCACCCATAGAAGGTGACACCGGCACCCGCCGGGACTGCACACCAGAAGGGCAAGCGATGAGCCAGCGACGTGAGAAGCACCTCGGCGTCCCCACCGACAACGGAGGCCGCTTCGCCGAGCAGGAGCACGACACCGACGAGCTCACCCTCACCACCGCGGCGAGCGCTGCGGACGACCACGATGAGTTCGACGACGAGCCGTACAACCCCGTCCACACCATCAGCCCACACCACGTACCCATCGCGCTCGCCGCCATCGACAAGGCGAACAAGCGCCTCGCCCGGTACGGCATCGACGGCCGGTTCGAAGCGACGCTTGAGGACGGCACTGAACGCCGCGACGAGCATGACATCCCCGTCACCTACCTGACGCTGTCCCGCCCATCGCTGAGCCTCAGCGGGTGGACCTTCTCCGGAACACACGACGTCACCGACGACGGGCAGATGCTCCACTACCGGGCGACGACGAGCGTGCCGATGCCAGAGGTCACCGACACCACCTGCCAGTTCTGCGGCAAGAGCCGCCGGCGCGAGCGCGTGTACACCCTCCACCACGAAACGGAAGGGTCCAAGCAGGTCGGAAAGTCCTGCCTCGAAGCGTTCCTCGGCGTCAAGCCAAAGGGACTGTGGGCGCTGGACTGGACCCTCGACGAGCAGGAGTTCGAGGACGCTGACGCCGCCGGCCGGTGGTCCGCTGCCGGCTCTGACGTGTTCGACTCCGAAGACCTCCTCGCCGCCGCAGCGTCCACGACCCGCAACGGGGAGCTGTTCATCCCGAAGAGCCGCGCATCCTTCGAACACCCGGCAACCGCGGACGCACTCATCGACCAGTGGGACACCGCGCACGAGGCGATCACCGACGACGGACGCCAGTTCGCCCGCGACGCCCTCGCATGGCTGCGGAACACCGACGACGACGGCGACTACATCGGCAACCTCAAGGCGTCCCTCATCCCCAAGGACGGCACCCAGAAGTGGGTCTCGCGGAAGCACGTCGGCATCGCCGCGTCCGCAGTCTCCGCGTACCGGCGACACCTCGACCGGGAAGCCGAACGAGCAGTGAAGGAGAAGGCCCGACAGGAGTACCAGCCCGGGTTCGTCGCTCCCGTCGGGGAGAAGATCACCGGCGTCGGCGCGACCGTCGTCCGCGTCAGCCACTCCACGTCGTACATCGGCTACGGACGGGAAGCACCAAAGACCATCCTGTCGATGATCACCGACGACGGACACCAAGTCACCTGGTTCGCCTCCGGGACGAAGGAGTTCCCCATCGGGCAAAAAGTCACCGTCGCCGGCACCGTGAAGAACCACGACGAGTACCAGGGCATCGACCAGACCATCATCACCCGAGCGAAGATCACCGACCCAGACACCGGTGACAAAGTCGGCTGAGGCTAGCCCGTCGCCGCGCACACAGAAGGCGTGACCACACAGCCCACCCGCCGGAAGGACATCGGCGCCGCCCCGACAACTACAGCAGGCGGCGCCGTCCTCTCCGGCGGCGCGTTCACCGCGAAGGAACACCAGCCGGCAGTCGTCACCCTCGAGGAGTCGGCACCGTTCACCGACGTTCCCGCGGACCTGCCGGCCGACGTCCGCGCCCTCGCCGACGCGCTCGCCGCGGTGTACCGAGGGACTGTGGACCGTCGGGCGCCGTGGATCGCCGACGAGACGTTCACCTGCGACGGGGGAGCGCTCGCCACGAAACTCGCTGCCGACCGCCTCGGCATCGACGCGACCCTCCACGTCGGCCTGTACCAGCACATCGACCCAGAGATCCGGGCAACAACGATGGGGTACGACCCGGACGACTGCACGGACGAGGAGTGGGACGACATCCTCGACGAAGCGTCCGAAATGATGGACGAGCACCACCACTGGGTGACCGTTCGCGCTTCCGACGGCGTCGAGTACCTCCTCGACCCGAACGGACCCACCCGAGGCGAAGACCACATCCTCACCCTCTTCGACGCTGCGCGCCGGTACGAAGACGGCGCACCGAACCTGGTCTACGACCCGGACGACGACCCGGACCGCATCGCCGACGCCATCTACCCGGGGCTCCGCGAGCAGGTGACGGCCGCTGTCACCATGCCGCGCACATGCCGAGCATGACCACCGACAACAACGGCAACCTGCACGCCCCGAAGGGCACCCCCGGCGGCGGCCGCTTCATGCAGCAGTTCCGTCAAGGCTCCGACGTCGCCCTCACCGAGACGGCACCCACCGCTGAGTTCCACCAGGTCACCTTCAACACGGTCGAACTCGGCGACGAAGCGGTAGACGGCTCGTCATCGATGGGCTTCGTCATCGGCAAGGACATCACCGACGGTGTCCGTCGGCTCATCCTCCACAACGGGTCGAAGATTCGGTTCGACGCAGACGCAGGCCCCTTCGAGATCCGCCGTCGCGTTCAGCCGCTGCCGTACGTCGCAGAGTCGCATGACTACTGGGACAACGTCGCCGCGGCACGTGACCCACGACAGAGCGTCGAGGTGCTGCAGCAGATCGTTGAAACCGAAGCGGAAGACGACTTCATGCTCGCCATCGTCGAACACCCGAAGGCCACACCGGCGATGCTCGACAAGGCCTCCCGCCACAACTCCCTCCAAGTCCGCGAAGCAGCGCTCAGCCGCGAAGACGTGTGGATGGAGACGCTCTTCCGTCTGCAGCGCGAAGCACGGGAACGTGCCGAAGAGGAGCGGACCCTGCTCGGCGAGGAAGGCATCAGCCCCAACACCCGCTACCGCGAGCAGGCCATCAGCGCACTGCAGAGCCAAGCGGACAAGGCCGAATCCATCATCTGGCGGCGCCTTGCGTAGCTGGTTCATCCTCCCTCTACGCTGACGGTCGACACCACACGAGAGGGCGACGATGCAGCGCAAGGAGATGGTCGGCCACACGGTCTACCTGTACGAGGCGAACGACCGACGCATGCCGGTCCTCATCCTCGAACCCCGCACCGAAGTCACCGCGAAAGAGCGGTACTCGACATACGACGCCCAAGGGCAGCAACTCCAAGTCGGGTACATCCGCGGCGATGCTCCGAAGACCCCGGGGATGCTCGCCATCCAGTGGACTGCCGCAGACTCCGCCGATGAAGCAGCCCGCCGGCTCGAGGAGCTCAAAGACCTCGACCAGTCCCTCATCACCAGCAGCGTAGGCAGCCGCATCCTCCCGGACGAGGCGGTAGCCATGGTCGTCTGGCCGAAGAACATCGTCTCCACATGGGCGGGGCGAGAGCGCCCCTACGTCTGGACCGAGGCAGACCGCGCGCACGTGAATGAGCTGATTGCTGCCCGTGATCGGAGAGACCGCGATGTGAACGATGAGCTGAGGCAGGCCCTCATCGCCCACGGGCTACCAGACACCATCAGTGATGTGAATGTTGAGTTCGAGGACTGGGACGACCATCGGACCGGCGAAACCAACTACACAGTCCACGCAACAATCGACGTGCGCGCGCTCTGTACGCTCCTCAACATCCCGCTGCCGGCGCAGGTTGGCGAGTTCCTCGGGGAATGAGATAGGCAACGCAACGAGCGATTGTTACCGCTCGAGCGACCACGCATCTCGCGCCCTTGTCCGCGGATAGGGCCAACGACAGCGCCACCACCTTCGAAGACGGATCGAACATGACTGAACAGACCGACACGCTCTACGCCCTCTGCGAGCGTTCGCTGGCGACCCCCTTCTCCCCGCACCACGTCCGTCCGCTGACCGCAGCCGGGAAGAAGATGTCTGGCGGCGCCGACACGCTCGCCCTCTGCAGCGCGGAGGTTGCATGGGACGTCTCCGACATCACCCTCGAAGAAGCAGCCAACGAGCTCGAAGGGCAGCAGCACGATGCGTTCCGCGTCTGCATGAAGTGCGTCGAGAGGGCCCGCGAGCTCGTCGCAGCCGCATGACCCGCGCGGTCCTCTTCCTCGACATCGACCGGGTCCTGCTGCCTTTCCAGGACACCACGGCATGGCCGGACTACACCGTCATCGACTCCCCGTACGGGGACGTCCCAATGTCGCCCCGGCTCCTCGCCGTGGTCGGGGCACTGCCGGCCCGCATCGTCTACGTCACCGACTGGCAGGCGGACGCGAAACTCCTCGACGTGCACCTCGGCCGGGCTGACACAGAAGTCGCCGTCCGCACCGCTGGGAACGGCTGGTGGAAGACCCGCGCCATCGCTGACTACCTCACCTCCAACCCGGACGTGAAGACGTTCATCCACGCCGACGACCACCTGCATGAGGACCGGCTCGCGGACCTCGACCGCATCGCCGACAGTCGTCCGCACCTGACCGTCGTCCCCGTCGACGGGCTCACCCCAGCCGACGTCGCGGTCATGCAGCGCTTCCTCGCCGACGGCTGAGCAGGAGCACCCGCCGCATAGCTCCGATGCATGCGCTTCCGCCCCCACCGGCCCGGCCGCCGGCGAACATCAGCAGCTCTCATCACCATCATCGCCATCACCTCGGGGTCCGCGCTGACCTCGACCCCCGCAAGCGCGACACCGCTCACCCCGGCACCGGTGCACGGCGCAGCCGGCAGGCAGAGCAACACCGCTGACACCGCACGCACCCCGGGAGCAACCCCAGTCAGCATCACCGTGATCCTCACCCCAGATGACCGTGGCGAGCTGCGGAGCATCGCAACGACAAGCGCGCCCACCGACGTCAGCGCCGTTGCTCCGCCACTTGGCCACGCGCCACATGTCCGCACCGCCCTGGAAGATGCCGGCTTCACCGTGGACGCGGACAGCGACCGCTGGGACCTCACCGCCACCGGAACCGCAGCAGACGCGGAACGCCTCTTCACCGTGCACCTC
Source organism: Curtobacterium sp. MCSS17_016 (assembly GCF_003234255.2). NCBI lineage: Bacteria > Bacillati > Actinomycetota > Actinomycetes > Micrococcales > Microbacteriaceae > Curtobacterium > Curtobacterium sp. MCSS17_016. The sequence continues at coordinate 46,958 of NZ_CP126255.1, read as the reverse complement.
GTCGGAGTCGGCGAGAAGATGCACCCAACGAGCGAACCGGTCATGCCGTCATCGTTCGACGGGAAAGCCACGACCGTCCTCGGCCTCGACCAACGCCCGGTCATCAGCCCAACGGCAGTACCCGGCACCCCAGCCTCCACCCTGACCGGAGCGTACGGCGCTCCCAGCAGCGCGACGGCTGGCGCCGGAACCACCATCGCGACGGTGCAGTTCTCCGGCTGGAACGCCAACGACCTCAAGACGTACGCGAAGGCCGCCGGGAAAGCGATGCCCTCGTACACGCAGATCAGCGTCGACGGAGCAAGCACCACCAAGAAGGACAGCGACGCCGGAGCGTTCGAGGTCGCCCTCGACCAACAGACCATCCTCGCAGTCGCCCCGAAGGCCGCTCAGCGGGTGTACTTCGCCGACAACAGCGTCCAAGGCATGTACGACGCGTACTCCCACGTCGCCGCCGACGTCGCCCAGCACGGCATCACCACCGTCAGCGTCTCCTGGCTGATGTGCGAACCGCAGCTCTCCGCACGCACCATCACCGTCCTCGAGGACGCCATCGACCGTGTCGTCGCAGCCGGCGCCACCATGTTCGCTGCGTCCGGCGACCACGGCGCCTACTGCACCACCGGGCAGAAGGGAGTCGGCTACCCTGCATCGTCACCAGCGGTCCTCAGCGTCGGCGGGACGTCGCTGACGAAATCCGGAACCGCCTACCGGGAGACCACCTGGGGCAACAGCACCGGCTCGACCGGCGGCGGCCTGTCATCGAAGTTCACCCGACCCTCGTACCAGTCGAAAACCGGCATCGCCAGCAGCCGCCGGCAGACCCCTGACATCGCAGCGATCGCCGACCCGAACACCGGACCGGCGGTCTACTCCAGCATCTACGGACGGTGGATGCTCGCCGGCGGCACCAGCCTCGCGTCACCGATCCTCGCCGCCGAACTCGCCTCCACACTCGGCAACCGCGGCTGCAGCATCGGCATCGGCGACATCCACTCCACCCTCTACGCCAACCCTCGCGGGTTCCGCGACATCACCACCGGCGGCAACGGCACCGACAAGGCCCGCCGCGGCTACGACCTCGTCACCGGTCTCGGCAGCCCCAACTGGTCCGCGTTGAAGAACGCCCTCCCGAAGGCCTCCCGCTGCCAGCAGCGTTCACCCATCGGCACCATCGACGCAGTCACCACCGGGCCCGGCACCGTCACCGTCCGCGGCTGGACCTACGACAACTCCGACAGCCGGAAGCCGCTCACCGTCACGGTCACCGTCGGCGGCGAAGAGGCCGGCGCCGTCACCGCCAACGGTGCACGCTCCGACGTGAACCGAGCGAAGAAGGTCAGCGGCAACCACGGCTTCTCCAAGACCATGAAGACCGCCAAGCAAGGCCGCCAGGACGTGTGCATCACCGCAACGAACATCGGCGCCGGCGCGAACTCACTCCTCGGCTGCCGAACAGTGACCCTCCCGTCACCGAACCCGACCGGCACCCTCGACAGTGCCTCCGGAAGCCCCGGCGCGGTCACCGTCCGCGGATGGGCGTTCGACCCCAGCGGGACAAGCACATCCCTCACCGGCTACGTCACCGTCGGCGGAACGAACATCGGCAACATCAGCATCAACGGCGCACGCTCCGACGTGAACAAGGCGAAGAAGGTCACTGGGAAGCACGGCTACAACGTGACGCTCCGCACAACGAAGACCGGGAAGCAGCCTGTCTGCGTCGTCGCGAAGAACATCGGCGCCGGAGCTGACACGCGCCTCAACTGCCGCACCATCAGCATCGCCGACAGCACCATCCGTGGCTCCTACGAGGAGGCGTCTGCCAGCACCGCTGGCGTAACCGTGCGCGGCTGGACCTACGACACCACCACGCCGAGCCGAAGCATCAACGTCGCCGTCACCTCGGACGGGAAGATCATCGGCACCATCACCGCCGACAGCCTCCGCGCCGACGTCAACCGGGTAAAGAACGTCACCGGGAAGCACGGATTCAACACCGCAGTGCCAGCAGCGCTGACCGTCGGGAAGCACAGCATCTGCGTCGTCAGCCGGAACATCGGAACCGGCGGTGACGCCAGCCTCGGCTGCAGAACCGTCACCGTCGCAGCGTCCGCACCGACACCGACGCCGACGCCCGACAAACCGGCAACCGCTGGAACGCGCTGACGCACGAGGCCGCCGCGCACAGACCGATCATGACTGACCAGATCGTCCGCACCAAGCACACCGGCGAAGCCACCCGCAACGGCGGCCACTTCGCAGCACTCCACAAGGACGAAGCGCACGGCGTCACCCTCACCCTGCCGGCGCAGGCCGGCCCCTCACAGAAGCACATCAGCCTCGCCGCTGAGTACGCGGTCATGAACCCTGACAGCAACGGCGCTGACCCGAAGCACTGGTGGCGACGCGACCGCGCGAAGGAGCTGCTGGCGGCCGCGCCACCGACGCCGCTGTCGCCGATGGAGCAGATCGGGTGGGATTCCGTTGACCGCAACCTCGTCCCACTCGTCAACGACTTCCTTCGGACACAGCCGAACGGATGGATCGCCGGCCAACTCGACCGCAACGCGGACGCGTCACGCGCGCAAGCCGACGGCGTGACGAACCCCGCGGAGCAGGCACAGTGGGCAGCCCGAGCTGCACGCCTCGAGACCCTCGCCGAGGGGTTCCGCGCCCTCGCAGACGAGGAGGCGGCGGAGCGCGCCGAGCAGACGGCCGCGCCCACGCTGGAGGAGTCGCTCGAGCAGCAACGGCGTGACTCCGCCATCAAGAGCATCGTCACCCCCGTGCGGCCGCGCGCAGCGAAAACCCCGGAGACAAACCGCCGTCGCCGCGGACACCAGTTCTTCGTCGCCGAGCAGAAGAAGTGGCCGGCCATCGGAACCCACCAGAGCACGCCACTGCCGGAGATCCCCATCGTCGGTCACTTCTTCGCCGGGCCATTCGACTTCTACTGCGCCGAGCATGACGCGAGCACCGGCGAGGCATGGGGGTTCACCCGCATCGCAGGGCACGGCGCAGGGGAGTGGGGCTACACCAACCTCCGCGACCTCGAGCAGCAGCTCGTCGGCCCGCTCAAGCAGCCCATCGAACGGGACATGCACTGGTCAAAGCAGCAGTTCGGCGACATCGACAACTGACGTCCCGCCGGCTGCCAGGCGCGCCGCATAGGAGCCGGTGACCACCCACCCGGAGGAGACCCCTGTGAGCGACGACCGCCCCACCGAGACGACCCGCCCGAACCGCTTCGTCACGGTCCTCGCCATCGTCGGCGCAGCGTTCCTCGTCACCGCTGGAACGCTCACCGCCATCCGCAGCATCAGCACGCCCACGGACACTGCCCACACCCCGGGGAACCCGTACACCGTCGCCGTGTGGACCGCTGGCGGCCAGGACGAGATCGACGAGTGCAAGGGAGCGGTGGACCTCACCAAGCTCTACGGCATCCCCACCATCGCCGAGCACGACCGGTGCGGCGGCGACGACTTCCCGAAGACCGCCGGCACCATGATCCGCCTCACCGGGAAAGACGCCGGCACGTACCGCGTAGAAGGTGTCGTCGCCCACCTGAACGGGAAGAAGAACACCTCCGCCGACATCCCCCGCGGCTACGACCTCATCTACCAGACCTGCGACACCGGCTTCACGAACATGTCCTTCACCGCCCTGACGAAGGTGCGCCCGTAACCCGCCGCATCTGACCTGCGTGCACCGACCCTCATCCGAAGGAGCACGCATGGCCGACCTCTGGTTCGACCCCGACACACAGTTCATCGGCGCCATCGGCCCGACCACGCTCCGTGAACTCGCCGAAGCCATCCACGACGACGACACCATCCTCGCCACCCTCGACTTCGACAACGAATCCGACACCACCATCGAAGACGTCGAGAACGCCCTCGACCACCTCGGCGTCCGAACCTTCGACGTCGACGACGACATGGTCGACGCCGACCATTGGCCAGACACCAGCGTCAACGAGGTGGACGGTGACCAGCCGTCACGGCCTGGCACTACCCGCGTCCTCGGCGTTCACATCTGAGCGACCAGCCGCACACATCAGGGATGACCAACCGAGGAAGGCATCCCATGACTATCGACGCAGCAGGCCGCGGCCACAACCCAGCAGGCACTCCCGGCGGCGGCCAGTTCAACGGCCACAACCGCCCAGACGCCTCCGGCAATGTCGCCCTGACAGTCCCGCCTTCGGCCCCCACCGTCGAGAACCTCACCGAGCTCATCAAGGGGTTGGACGCCCACGCCGTCCCGGACCTCACCTACGTCGCTTACGACGACCAGCTCAACGAAGAGCAGGTGCAGGCGTACCTTGCCGGGGACGATGACACCCTCTACGACTCCACGTCCGATTGGATCAGCGAACAGAGCCACGACAGCGCAGAGACGTTCCTCCGCGAGTTCTGCCAGGAGCACGGCGCCGACTACGACATGGACTTCGACGCGGACGAGCAAATGACGCTCCGCGAAGCCGTGTACGACAAGGACACGTCAGACCCCGTCAAGCAGCTCATCCAGAACACCCCGGACCAGCTCATGCGCGCCCCACTCATCTCCGACGCCGGCAGCCTCCTCAACCCCGACGAAGACGGCCACTGGCCGGAGGGCGTGGACCCCCGCTTCGACTACGGCGGGCACAGCTACGAAGCAATCCAGGTCCCCCGAGTCCGCGCACTCGAGGAAGCCCTCCGCAGCCACGGTGTCACCATCACCCCGGAAGTCACCACGGCCGTCGAGGAAATCGTGAACAACGGCCCGAGCAACTGGCACGAAGCCGTCGACCTCGATGTCATCACCTACTCAGACATCCGCGACCTCCAGGCATCTCCAACCGATGGAGTCAGCCTCGCGCCCGGCCGGAAGCTCACGTTCACCGGCGCAGAAGTGGTCCTCATTGACCGCATGAACGGCTCCGGGTACTCAGCACGCATCCCGGGCACGCTCACGACCACCATCACCGCGGACCGCCCCGCGTTCCTCGACAGCCCAAGGAACAGCGACCGCGGCTACGGCTGGGACGACGTCGCAGGCGTCTACAAGCCGGCGTTCCGCCCGGACAGCCTGGCGTCAGAGTGGCTGCCCAGCCCGGAATGCGAACCGGCCACGGTGTAACGGGCCGCCGCAGCAACTGCTCAACGCCCTACCGCCGCTCACACCAGGGGTGAACGAGCCGGTGAGCTACACGAACTCGAGCTCGTCGGCAGGTACAGGAACCCACGCAGAAGCGACGGGAACGACAGCCGGCCCCGAGGGGGACGCATCCGGGATGGCAGGCGCTCCCGATACTGCGGACGAGGTGGCGGCGGCAGGAAACCGAGCAGCCGGCCCCGCCTCGGGACCGGGCGTAGCAGGAGCCAGAGCAGCCACCGGCGCCGCGCCCCGCACAGCCGCTCCCACGACGAGGGACTGCTCGTCGTCGAACAGGAAGCGCTCGGTGCCATCCAACGTGACGCTGAACATGCCGAGCGCCGACTTGAAGGCGGTCAGTTCACCGAAGAACCGTGCGCCGCGGAAGTCGAACTCGACGGTCCTGCCGATGTCGTCGACGGAGAGTTCGCCCACCCCCACGCGCTTCCCGAGGATGCCAGCACGAACCTCCTCCGTCGCTCGTGTGTCATCGGTGGCTGCCGAAGGAGACTGCGCGGTGACCGCGGTGTCAGGAACGCGAAGGTGCGCCGCGACACGGACAGGAGCACTCTCGGGCAGGTGGTAGGTCACCCCGTCGATGACGGCACGGACGGACCCGTGTCCGTAGACGCGAACGGAGTCGAGAGTTCCGTTCACCTGCACCGGTTGCGGATTCCAGTTGTTTCGGATCCCCGGCGTCGGTGTGAATGAGATGTCCACGTGCGTGCCGACCGCGGCAGGTGTGAGCGTGCCCGCGGCGGTGTTCAGCAAATCGCTCATGCGTTTGCTATGCGCGGAACTGCTGCGTCGTCGCCGGGCCGGGTACTTCCGCTGGGTGTGCCCACCTCTACGGTGACGTCGTCACCGCCGTTGACGCGGCGGAGACGAGCACGTGAGTGGGCGCCCTCAGAAACCCGAATCCTGAGGACGCCCACTAGCGTCGCAGGCGCCGGAGAGGTGCTCCCGCAGAACCCGAATCCGGGGAAACCTCCTACAACGCGTTGCGATGCGCAACGAGTGTAGGCCCTCCCTGGGTCAGCTCAGGACTGCGGTAGCGAGGAGCAGCTGATGGCGCTGCGCCTCAATCAGCAGCGAGCGGCGCTGGGGAGATGTCGCCGCGCCGTACTCCTCGAGCAGGTGCGCCTTCTCACCGGCGGACATCGCATCGAACGCCGTCCATCCCCGCTCCGGCGTGAGTAGTTCCACCACCGACGACACCGTGCCCTCGCGCACGATGGTGACCGCTCGAAGACGGTGCTCCATCGTCCGATTCGTTGCCGGCAGCAGTAGGACGGTGTCGTAGCGCGTCTCACCGCCGCGCTGGTCGAACGACTCAACGAGGTATGTCGCCTGCTCCAGCCGTGCGGCCGCGTCCACCATCGTCACTCCCGCAGCGACGTCAGACACCACCAGAGGCTGCCGCTCACGGCGATCGATTCGGGTCGTGGAAGTCACGTTCATACCGGTGGCTATGCCTCCACCGGCCTGGGAGACGCCCGCATAGAAGACGGCGAGCGCACCGTGCGCGATGAAAGGGATGACGTCTCTTGCTCCACCCACGCCTTCGCGCGACCGCGGTCGCAACCGCACTCGCCGCCATTACCGCCGCCATGACACTCGGAGCGACCATCCCGACGTCCGAGGGCACGGCGGCGGAGATCTCCGTCGTCGCGGTCGCCGGAGCGACAGTCCACGTACCAGTCGCCGAAGCGTCAGGACTGACTGCGGACCTCACCACCTTCGCTGTCACCTCCCCGGGCGCCGGCGCTCTCACGGCCGCCAGCGGCAGTACGACGTACGCGGCGCCCGCCGTGTTGCCGGCAGCTTCGCTGGCAGGGCCGGCCCGACAGGCAACGTCCCTCCCGCGGGCGGTAATCGTCCGCGCTGCGCAACCAGCGGTACAGCCGCCAGTCGTGGACGAACCGACCCAGCCCGCACCATCAACCGAACCCACGGCGTCGACTACCCCCAGCCCACCAACCGAAGACGCTCCGGCCCCGACGACCCCTGAGGAGCCGACCGCGACGGACCCGCCACTCATCGAGGCGCCTACGCCGGTACCCACAGAGGCACCGACGGCAACGGCGACCCCAACGCCTCCCATCGAACCTGCACCCGAAGCTCCGCCCGTGGACCAGGGCAGCACCGAACCGGCGGCCGCTGCGGACCCAGCCGGCGGAAAGGGCAGTTCTCCCGCTCCACTACTCGGCACAGGGGACGACGCTCCCGCAGCCGGCGACCGGATCACCTACAGGGTGTGCACAGCCGACCGAGCTGTCTGCACCAACGGAACTGTCACCGTCACCTTCGCGCCCACCGTGCTGCAGTCGAAGCCCACCACCGCGACGGTCATTGAAGCGGGACAACACGTTGAGCTCGACGCGAGGTCGGTGCTCGAGAACCCGACCGCAGCGGACCTGGATGCAGTGACCGCCGACGCCGCTCGCGGCCACGTCCACGCACGTGGAAGCGTCATCGACTACACCGGGCCGACCTCCTCCGGAGCGGACAGCATCCGCGTGAACATCTGCTCACTCGGAGACAGCAGCGCATGCATCACGCCAGTCATCACCGTCAGCGTCGCACCGACATTCACCGTCAACGACAGCACCGCCGCAGCCGTCACTACTGACCACAACGGCGTCGCAACGCTCACCATCCCGACCCGCAGCGACTCCGGTGAACTCGACCCCAGCACCCTCACCATCCTTGAACAGCCCGAGCATGCGACAGTCACCGCCACCGGACACCACTTCACCCTGCGCCTCGACGACCCAGCATTCGTCGGCGGTATCAACTTCACGTGGCGGGCCTGCGCCGCAGCGAACGGCGCCAACTGCCACAGCAGCAGCATGCACCTCAGCGTCAACGACGGCTTCGGATGGACGACCACGGAACGCCAGGTTGTCGCCGGGCTCTCCGACACGCTCGACGCCGTCACGATTGCCGCTGACCCCACGCGATGGGGCCTGAACCGCAACAGTGTCACGGTCACCGGCCCCGACGGCATCACCATCAGACCGGCTTCCGCCGCCGGCACCTTCCGCATCGAAACGCCAGCGAGCCGGCACGATCCGTTCATCCTCAGCATCTGCGGGCAGGGACGCAATCACGTCGAACTGTGCGGCAAGGTCCGGTACCTCGTCTCCGCACTCACGGTCACGCCGAAGCAACCGGAGCTGCAGAGCTATGACCGGCGCACGAGTGAAGAAGCACGCACCGCTCAGACCCTCAGAGTGTCCACGCCGGCGTCGGCACCGGCACCGGCTCCGAGGCCGGCACGGACCGCGACGGCGAAGGGCGACGGAGGCGTAGACGTCACCTGGTGGGTCATCGGGGCGGCCATGCTGTTCGGTCTCGGAGGAGGAGCCGGCGCGCTTCGCAACCGCCACTGACTCGTTCGCCGCATCAACCACGAGTGACGCGCTCCCGACCCGCGCGCAGAAGGTGCCCCATGTCCGTCAACGGCCGCATCCTGTCCGCGAACAGTCCCATCCTGCTGTGGCTCGTCGCCATCGCCGTGATGATCGTCGGTCTCATCAGCTTCACGCTGTCGTTCACCGCCCTCACCGGCCTTGCCACCATGGCCCGCATCCCGGCGACAGTGGCCTGGGGTTGGCCGCTGATGGTCGACGGCACCATCGTCGTTGCGACCTTCGGCACACTCGTGCTCCGCACCCGAGACCGCATCGCCACCCGGGGCTACCCGTGGGCGGTCCTCATTGTCTTCGGGGCCCTTAGCATCTACGCGAACGGTGTCCACGCCACCGGCGGGAGGATCGGTACGACAGAAGCTTTCGTCGTCGGCGCCGTCGCCCCGTTCGCGCTCCTGACCTCCACGCACCTGCTCGTGCTGATGCTCACCTCACCGGAGAAGCAGACGCTCGACCGGGACCTCCGTGAGCCCGTCACCACGCCGGCAACGGAACCGGTCCCGGATGCAGTCGCAACGGAAGAGACGCCCGCGACGAGCACCTCCGTGCCGGATAGCACCGAACGAGCAGCGGCTCGGCCTATGTCCCTGGCCCCCGCGCCGGTACCGCCGGCACAGCCTGTGCGACCGGCCCGGCAGTCAGCGCCCGGTAAGCCGAAGTCCGAGGCGCAGGTGCAGCGCCTGGTGCTCGACTTCTTCGCCGAGCAGGGGCGGTGGCCGTCCGGAACTGTCGTCGGAGGATGGCTCGGCAAGAGCGCAAAGACCGGAGTTCGGTTCGTGAACAAGATCCGCGAGGAGCACGACCCGGCTGACAGCGGACAGCTCGCATAGAGCTTCCATGACCCTCCTCGACGACCAGGCTGCCCCAACCCTCGACGCTGCACAGCACGTCGTGAACCGGGTGCGTCGCCGGCAGAAGGCGTGGTTCGTCGCCACCCTCTCCGTCGTCGCGGCGCTCATCGCAGCGCTGCTGATGGCGGCGCTCGGCGCGAGCAACGGCACGCTGCCGGCGCTGCACTACGCACCGCAGTCAGGATTCACTTTCGGCATCTCAGAACCGAAGACCGCGCAGAAGTACGACGACGGAGAGGTGCTCCTGCCCGGCGGCGGTGCCGTCTCATGCGGCGTCGCCTACACCGAGACAGGAAAAGCCGACGGGGCTTTGTCCTGCGACTGGTCGTCGTACTCTGAGGACGACGAGGTGAACACGCTCCTGCCGAACGAGTTCATGAAGCGTCACCAGATCGTGTCCGGGAAGGACGCAGGTCAGTGGTGCATCACCGCTGCGGGGAAGGGTTCCACCGCCGGTGCGCCCGTGCTGCAGGTTGCATGCGGCGAACAGATTGACCTGTTCTAGCGGCCGACGTTGTTCCGCATTCGCGCCACATTGGCCTGATTCACAGTCAGGTTTCGGCCGTGGCTGCGGAGAGCATCTTCGTACATGTTGATGCGCTCTAGAAGCCGTTCCACGACAAGCTCTTTCGTATTCCCGAGAGCCCGGTAGCCGGGAATATCGGTAATGCCGATGACGTCATCCCGAAGGTCGTTGAGAACCTTCCGGTCACGGTTCAAACGGTCGAGCGCCTTATCAACGTCGACGCCTTTTCCGGAACCGCGCCAAATCAACTCGTAGAGCGGATCGTCCGGATGCGAACGCCCATTCTGCCACGCATCGTATGCTGCTTCTTGCGACTCGAGCTGGTTCGCTAGTCTGTGCGCTTCCCGCTCGATGTGCTCATCGTGATCAGCCATTGCCCTACCTCGAATGAGTGCCCGCCGGCGTGCCTCCGTGCGCGCCCGCTCAAGACGAGAAGCCTCGGCGCTTTCAGCGCTCGGCGTGCTCTCGTCGGAGTTGATCAACGTCAACGGGGTTTCCTCGTGCTCGGGGTGCTCTTCACTGTCTGTCGTGTCGACGTCGCCACGATACCGGAGTTATGCCAGGGACGGCCTGGAGGTAAGGATTCGGAGCCGTGTCCGATGCCCCCAGTGCGGGCTGCGCTGACGCGCGAAGTGGGGGTGCCTCGCCCCGTCCGGGGGGCTACAGGGCGCCACCCGGCGGGCGTACTGTCGTTGAGTCCTCGGGACACCACACCATGACTGCACTCACACACGCCGCTCAAATCCCCGCCCCCGTCCTGTCGAACCGCATGCGCGAAGCACGCACGCCTGAGGAAGTCTCCGACGTCTGCGGAGACATGCTGCCGCACTTCCGCGCCTGGGCGCCACGTATCGCCTCCAGCTACAGCAGCACCGCGGTTGCTGACGCGGACGACGTGGTCTCCCTCTGTGCTGAAACGACCTATCACCTGCTCACGGACAAGCGCCCGGCGACGGACGTGCACGACTGGTACCGCTACGTGTACGGCTCCTGCCGGAAGCGGGCAGCGACGCACTTCCAGTCCGCAGCAGTCACGGCGATGAGCGGTATGACGGAACTGATGCGGAACCGGCAGCGCGCAGGCGATCTCGACGGGGTCGTCGACGAGTTGCCCGGTGACTGGTCCATCGCCGAACTGCTCGAGCACGACAGCCCGGCGACCGAGATGCCGGACTTCGTGCTGTCTGAGGTCGAGGGCCGCGAGCTCGTGCAGATGGTGATCGAGGCCTGCTACGAACGCGATGAGGAACTTGGCCAGGTCGCCGACGCGTGGATCGGTGACCTCTACTCGGAACCACCCGTGGTCTCCAATGGGGCAGACATCGGCCGCGCGGTCGGCGTGACGAATGCCCGCGCGTTGACGCTCCTCGCTCGCGCGCGGCGTGTTGCTGCGGAGGTGTGCGAGGAGGAGTTCGGTCTCAGCAACGTCTTCTGACCGAAGCGCCAGGAACGCCATCAGCGGGTAACCCATGGGGTGCCCGCTGATGGCGTTTGGCGGACAGTGTTCTGCGGGTACAGAGGTGGGGGACAACACGAACCGCGAACTGAGCTGGTCGATAACGGTTCGATTACAGCCGACGATCTGGGCGTGTTTTTGTGCCCCCTACGGGGTGCGTTTGACCTCGCGCGCGCCGAAACGAATGACGGCCGCTGGTAACGTTGTAACTGCGACACAGCGCACCTGCTACCCGACCACCGCGAGGTGGAGCAGCACCGCAGCTGCAGCGGACGGACCCGTGAAAGTCCCCGCATTTCCATAGCAGAAGTCAGACGACTGTGCCGCCAACTCGCGACGAGGGACACGTCGCGCGCATTCATCAGTAGCAGGCCTACGAATGAATGTGGTTCAGCGACGGCCGGCTTGTCCGGGCGTGAATAAAGGGGAAAGCCATGAGCATGATGCTCGCCGAAGAGATGACCGCGTTCTCGACGAACGCCGGCCGCAACGCGCTGCACCTCGCATTGGAGACGGTGCGTGACATCTTCCTCGGACACCCAGTGGGGGTCTTCGCTGACCGTGCACGCGTCAGCGCGGTAGCCGTCTCCGCTCACCTGCTCGCGAGCCTCATCATCGCCGACCCCGACTCGTACATCCGAGCCGGCGCGCAGCTCACCGGATACCTCCGCGACCCCGACATCATGAGCAGCCTCGCCCACCCGATCCACCTGAACCCCACCCACCCCGTGTGGGCCATCTACAACGAGTTCATCGACAACACCATCGCCGACGAGCCCGCACAGGTCGCCGCACCCACGTACAACGACATCCCCGGGTTCACCGACGAAACCATCGTCTCCGGCATCGGTTACGCCGTAGCCAACCTGGTCCAAATGCGCATGGGGGTCACCGACGAAAGCATCGACGACTTCACCGACACGTACGGCGCACTGCTCTAACCAGACGCCGCGCACAGAAGGGATGTGACCACACCATCCCACCTCACCCAGCGCCGAACCCCCAAGGGCGTACCCGGGGCCGGCGAGTTCGCCGGAGCCAACCGACCTGACAGCGAAGCAGCGCCGCTCACCCTCGCGGCGCCGAAGCCCACCCCGCCGTCACCTGCAGCGGTCGCAGCGCTCGCACAGCGCCGCCGGCTGGCCACCGCGCCGGTGCCTCCGGAGCCGGAACCCGACTACACGGTGTCCCTCGGACGCATCCCGAAGCGCGACATCAACTACGGACGAGGCATCGACCTCGACAACTTCGCCGGCATGTACCCGGACTACGACGTCTTCACCTTCGACGAAGACGGCAACGTCGTGGACTTCGACCCCGCATCTGGAACCGAGCAGGAGCTCAGTGCCTGGAAGCGAGTCATCAGCACCGGCTACTAGACGCCTGACGGTTCGGTGGCGGCATAGCAGGTGGCATGAGCGCCACCGAACCGGAGACCTACTCGCTGCACATCGTCAGTGAACACGGCGCATCCGCATGGGCGCTCGGCCGCGGCATCACCGCGGACGACGTGGACATCGTCGCCTCCGGCACCTTCGCCGAGGAAGAGAACGACGTCATCCGCCGGCAGGTCATCAGCACGATGATCGACCACCTCGAAGCCACGGACGCCTACCGGCAGCACCGGTACATCGACGTGTCGGTCTTCGACTCCGCCGCCCGACGTCTCCTGTTGAACCTCGGTGGCCAGTTTGGCCCGATCACCATCCTCACGAAGTCGCAGATGAATCACCGCGAAGGGTGGGACCGACACGGGTGGCGACACTGTCGTGCACTGCTGTCCGCCCTTCCCGGCCACCCAAGCACGCTCGAGCCGGAGGAACGCCCTCTCGTTGAAGCGGGCACCGATGGTTCCGTCGGTTGGGGCCGCGGGAAGGGTGCCTCCTGGGCGTGGGCCCGGAACGACGGCCGGTACGGCTACGGCACGCTCCGCACCACCGACGTGCTCGTCGCGGAACTGCGCGCCATCCTCCAGCTGCTGCTCGGAGCAGAGGCGGGGGAGCGGCTCCGGATCCGAACCGACTCCCGTGGCGCCTTGACCTGCCTCACCAGGGACGTCGGAACGGAACGCAGCCGACACTCGAACGCCGTCGAGCACCTCGTCCGCAGCATCAAACAGGCCGCGGATCACATGCAGAGCGTCGAGTTCGTCTGGGTCAAAGGCCACGACGGAGACCCCCTCAACGATGCAGCAGACCGACTCGCTCGACTCGCACGGCAGACCGCAAGCGGCGTCGCCGAAGCCAGCCGCAACAGCATCGCCCGCAACATCATGAACGACGCGCTGCAGGAGCTCGTCGCAGCCTGATTCGTCGCATGTCGAGCAAGTAACGAGCCCACACCATGCAGCTCACCGACGAGGAAGCGCCATGACCCTGAGTCCAGACGGCAACGCCGACCACCACCTGCCCACCCGCCGGGAACTTCGCGCAGCAGAACGACTCCGCGAACAGGCAGCGCACGAGGCGGAAGAGGCTGCGAAGCAGCAGTTCATCGCCGAGTACGAAGCGTCACGACAGGCGGCAGGGCCCGACGACCATTACAACAGCACCTCGTTCGGGTTCGACGACGACGTTGAACCGTTCGCCCACCCCGCAGCGAACAAGGGCAGCGCCTTTTACGCCTCAGGGTCCCCGGACGGCATGTTCGACAACGCCGCCGTCCAACCCGTTCCCCTCGAGGCGGAGAAGCCGGCTCCGGTAGTGCAGACGACCGTGAACTACCTCGCCATCGGCGGCATCGCAGCTGCAGCGGCGGCCACGGCGGCCACCTTCATCCCCACGGCCAGCATCGTCGCGCTACCCCTGGGCGTCCTCGCCGTCGTCCTCGCGTTCATCGGGCTGGCGAAGCGCCGCGGCAGCGCAGCCATCCCCGCCGTCGCGCTCATCCTCGCAGTTGGAGCGGCCGGCTGGGCGGGGTGGCAGCAGTTCCACCCCAGCGACACCACGACCACAGCAACCGGTGCCGCCGCAACCACGCTGACAGTCACGAGTACCGGCGCCACCGTCTCGGTCAAGGACGTCCGGTTCGGCACGACCGCAACCACGCCCGGGGACGTCCCGGCGCCATACAGCACGTCGGGAACGGGAGACGTATCCGCCACCGCGGAACCAGCCACCAGTGGCGACACCCTGACCTGCACCATCAGCGCCCCAGGTCTCGCGCCAGTTCACCAGCAGGGGCAGCCCGGTCAACCCGTGCACTGCACCTCCCAGCCAACCGACAAGGACACCAAGTGAGCACCCTCCGCATCAAGCGCATCGGCGACCACACCCTCACCGCACCCGCCTACGCCTCCGACGGTGACGCAGGTTTGGACCTGCGTGCTGCGGAAGCAGTCACCATCTGGCCCGGGGAGCGGCGCCTGGTCAGCACAGGGTTCGCCTTCGCGATCCCCGCCGGCCATGTCGGCCTTGTGCACCCCCGGTCGGGACTCGCCGCGAAGCAGGGCGTGACCGTGCTGAACACTCCCGGCACCATCGACTCCGGGTACCGCGGGGAGGTGAAGGTACTGCTGCTGAACACCAGCAACCAGCCCTTCATCGCCGCAGCAGGCGACCGCATCGCACAGCTCGTCATCCAGGAGTACGTGACCGTCACCATCGAAGAAGCCGACGAGCTCGACACCACCTCCCGCGGTGCAGGTGGGTTCGGTTCCACGGGAGTGTCGTGATGAACGACCCATTCGCCTCCGGCACACCCTGGGACGACGGGGAGCCCATCGCCGGTGACTTCACCGCAGAACCCGTCCGCAAGGCCGAGCTGTCCGCCCCCATCTTCCAGGGCAAGGGTCAGCGCGCTGTGAAGATGAAGCAGCCGAAGCAGGCCAAGCCGAAACGGGACCCTGACGACATCCTTGGCGAACGCACTTCACGCATCATCTGGCAGGTCCTCCGCGTGCAGCGGACGGTGACGGTGACGCTGTTCATCGTCGCCGTCGGGCTGTTCACCTACTCGTTCGCGGTCGGGTCGAACGGAGCACCAGTCACCTGGCCGGTTCCGAAACCGCTCCTGCACGCCCTCGGGTTCTCCGTGCCACCGCAGTCGATCACCCCGGTCCTCGCAGCGTTCCTCGCGGTCGTCTCCGCGTGGATGATCGGAGGCATCGTCGGCGTCGTCGTCGCTCGACCGCACGGGAAGTTCCATCGGTTCACCGTCCGCGCGCTCATCTTCGCCGGCGTCGCCGTCGCCCTCGACCTCATCCTGGGCGGTGTGCTGAGCCACACCTTCGAGGGGTTGGTCACCTCCGCCGCGACGCACCTACCGGAGAAGTGGACCTGGCTGGTGGACCCATCCGCCGCGCTGCCCGGTCCCGGAGGTGCGCCAAATACGCCCACACCGACACCATCGGCGCACACAACGTAGCGGGTGCGGCGAACACGCCGCACACATGACGCGTGGAGAGCCGCAACCCGGTTCACCACCACCACACCAAGGAGAACCACATGCTGCCCACCTTCCTTCTCAGCGGCCCAGTCATGGGTGGCTTCGTCGTGGGCAGCGTCGCGGTCGTGGGCGCTGCAGCCGTCAAGGTGTGGCAGGACCGCGACCTGGTCCGCCCGCGGCTCGCCGCCAGCATGGAGACCCGTCGCCGCGCGTCCGAGCAGCGGAAGCACCTCAACCAGGCATCCGCAGGCATGCTCCGCAACAAGGACCTCGGAACCGGCGACAACGGCGGCCAGTTCGCCAAGCGGCGTCACTCCGCCGACGAGGTCACGAGCCTCTAGCCCGTCCCCTTCCCAAACAAGGCCCGCTGCATCTCCCTGCAGCGGGCCTTGTCCGCGCATAGAGCCAGGGCGAACCCGCAACCCATCTAAGGAACGGACCCCACGTGCTCATCAACCAGGTTGAACACCTCGGCGTCTTCGACACCGAGACCACCGGTGTCGACGTCGAGAACGACCGCATCGTCACCGCGTACATCGGCGTCATGGACCGGAGCGGCGCCCTCATCGAGAAGTTCGAGTGGCTCATCGACCCGGGCATCCCCATCCCAGAGGGTGCCGCAGCGGTCCACGGCGTCACCACCGAGAAGGCGCAGGCCGACGGAGTACCCGCGCTCGCTGGCGTCACCGGCATCGTCACCAAGCTCCGCGAACTCGTCGGACGCGGCGTCCCCATCGTCGCGTTCAACGGCCGCTACGACATGACCATCACCGACCGCGAAGCCCGCCGTCACGGCATCGAGCCGCTGCTGCACTTCCACCTCATCGACCCGTTCGTCATCGACAAGCAGCAGGACCCCTACCGGAAGGGCAAGCGCAAGCTCACCGACGTCGCCCGCCACTACGGCTACGAGCTCGAGAACGCGCACACCGCCGATGCCGACGCCATCATGGCCGGCCTCGTCGCCTGGAAGCTCATCGACGACACTGCCACCAAGGCTGGCCTGACCACCCTCGACCAGCTCCACGCCGCCCAGATCGCCTGGGCCCGGGAGCAGGCGACCGGGCTGGAGTCCTACTTCCGTCGCGTCGGCAAGCTCAACGACGACGGCACCCCCATCGTCATCGAGAAGGAGTGGCCGGTCGTCTTCGTCCCCAACGAGGTCGTCGACGAGGAACTCGTCTTCGTCTGAGCCTCCGCGGATAGAGGCAACACCACCAACCGCCGGCGAAAGGGCGAACCGATGAGCACGCACGCGTACGAAGCCGAGATCGAGATCCCGGGGCCCAACGACCTCGAGGAGTTCATCGAGGCGCTGCGTCAGTACGGGCACCCCCGTCTCATCGTCCGCATCCGCGCCGACAACAAGGCGGAGGCGGCGAGCCTGCTCGCAGAGAGCTCCACCTCCGCAGGTATGCCCGGCCTCGACTACGGACAGGAGCAGTGGCACGAGCGTCTGACCCGCATCGGGTCCGCTGACGCCCGACGCCGCGCGGGAAACTCCATCGGAGGCGACCAGGAACGGTAGCCACCGTTTCCGCCGCATCAGCAGATGACGGACCCCGTGCGGGCCGCTCGGAGAAGCAACACCGCTTCCCCGAGCGGCCCGCACACATCCCAGACACCGGGGCAACAGCGCCCACCCACCCCACCAGGAGCACCCATGAGCCAGCACGAAGCCCGCGTCCCGCGGTTCACTCGCGCGACCCTCACGAGCGCCGACGGCATCACCGCAGCCCAGAACGTCCAGACGATCACCATCGAACAGGACGGCGCGTACTTCCAGATCATCGCCGGTAACGGCGGCTTCGAGATCCGGCAGGCCGACACCAACGAGACGACCGGCCTGGCCCTGCTGCCGTCCGGCGGCAAAAGCGTCGTCGTCGAAACACGCTGGAACGGCACCTACGCCAAGGCCCGCCGACTCGAAGGCATCCGCGACCACCGACTCGTGTGCGACGACTGCGGCGCCGAGCTCGCCTGGCACGCCGACGCCCTCATTCACGCCGGAACGCAGTCGGAGTACTCCGTCTACCCCCTCCCGCACATCGCCACCGCACCCTCACCCACCGCAGACCACCCGCCGATACCCGCCGTGTAGGACACGGCACCTTCCAGGAAGGAACCCCGCCCATGATGCGTCCAGTCGTCGTACTGAATGCCTCCTACGAGCCGCTGACCACAGTCAGCCTCAATCGGGCGGTGCTGTTCCTCGTCAAGGAACGCGCAGTCGTCGTCGAGGCCGTCGAAGGGGCCACCATCCGGTCCGTCGACCGAGAGATCCCGCTGCCAAAGGTCGTCCGGCTCGTCAAGTACGTCCGGGTGTCCTACATGCACCGGCCGCGCGCCTGGTCGCGACGCGGTGTGCTCGAGCGAGACGCCGCCCTCGGCTGCATCTACTGCGGCTCGAAGAAGGACCCGACGGTCGAGCACATCCAACCGATCTCCCGCGGAGGAGACCCACGCGGATGGATGAACACTGCGGTGGCGTGTAATATGTGTAACAACAGAAAGGGTCACCAAACCCTTGCGGAGTGGGGCAGGCCGCTGCGGTACAAGCCGCGCGTCGTGACCGAACGAGACACCCTCGTCCTCGCTGTCGCGAAGGCTGGTGTCGACCCGGTCGCGTACGGGCTCGCCTGATCCGCCGGACGCAGCGCCAGCAGCCAATTGGCGCTGCGTCCACCGGATCGGCGATAGTCGACGCATGGGGGAACACACGGGGTTCGACTACGCGTACGCGCGATTCCGGCAACGCCTGATGACCAGACCCACCCGGGACAAGCTCGGCATCACGATGACGCAAACGGAAGCTCTCGCCGTTCTCGCCGACGAAGACACGCTTCGAGGGCTGTACAACACCTGGGCTGCTCAGCAAACCACAGGGTGACCGCGGACGTCGGTTTCCGCCGCATGACCTTCGTCATGCCGTTGTTCAAGAGCCGCAAGGCCGACACCCCGACGTTCGACCTCGGTCCCGAAGCCGACCACATCAAGCATCTCGTTCAGACGTTCGACCAGCTGCCCGACTTCCAGGTGGACTCCCTCGCCGCGCAGACCCTCGACGCTGAACGCGCGACAGTCATCGACCAGGCCGACACCAACCTGCCGTACGCCGACGCAGTCCGCGACTACGCCGGCACCACCGGCGACGCCCTCTGGCGCGCGCGCGACGCCGCCGAAGATGCCGGCCGCGTCCACACGTTCACCCGCCTTCCCGAACGGTTCGCCAGCAACCCGAAGGCACTCACCGCAGCAGCTCTCGCCGCCCGCGGCCTGTTCACTCGACCCCTCATCGGCACAGCCGGCTACACGCAAGACGACTACGACACGCTCACCGGACCGTGGCGGCGCGTCATCGGCAGCATCCACCCCGACGACGCCGAAGCCCCAACGACGCCCGCGCACCTCACCCGGGTCTGGGAGCACGTGTAGAACCGCCGCGCACATGGACGATGTGAACGACATCATCCGCAACCAAGACCTCGGCATCCCCGGCAACGGCGGCGAGTTCGCCGGCCACAAGAAGACCGAAGCTGACGCATCCGTCACACTCACGGGCAGCGGCACCAGCGGCGTCCGCGTCGGTCCGTACACCGTTGAGACCAGCTCGCTTGAGCCGCTCCCGGAGTGGCCGGAAGGGATCGTACGGCCGGACGTCGTCCCGCAGTACAGCGACTCCGACGGACAGATCTCCGTCGCCGCGATGATCGGCCCGGTGTGGGTGAACACACTCGAGCTCGACGGAGACGTGTACCTCGACGACTTCGACGAGGCGGGGGCACCGGACACGTGGACGGACGAGGACAAGGCGCAGATCACCGCCTATGTGACTGCGTCGCACCAGCGCGCCAAACAGGTTCTCGGTCAGGTCGAGTACCAGGCTACGCACAACGAGGCCTTCAGCCCCGCCCTTCGCGCCCTCGTCAACGACGAGCCTGTGCCCGCCACACCTCACGGTGCGCTCGCACAAGAAGACATCGAACAAGCGACACGTCTCCTCGACGACCTCCGCTCCGCGGTCGACCAGTGGAACGAGGACACCAACGAGGGGATGAACGATGACCGCCGTGCGTACGAGCAGCGTGAAGACGCCCAGCTCGCATTCGCTGATGGGGCCGAGGCGCTCCTGAATCGGCTCCTCGGCCGCTGACACCACCTGAACGCGCACCCGGACGTGGGTTCGGGTGCGCGTTTGCTTCCCCGGAAGGCCCCGCACACATGCCAGGCATGACAGACATCCTGCGCAACAAGGACCGCGGCATCCCCGGCAACGGCGGCCAGTTCGCCGGCAGCACCCACGCCGCAGCGAACAACGTCACCCTGCTCGCGTCAACCGCCAGCGGCGGCCGCGACGCGAACCCGAGCCCCTACGACGTGTTCCGGGACGACGCCCCATGGGTGCACCCCACCAACTCGTGGGAGCGGTACGACCGGCAGAAGAACGGCGCCGTCTGGGCACCGCGCATCTGGGAGTCGCTCGAGTCCGCGGACACAGCCGGCGACCTCGGCGACACGTTCCGCGTCGACCCGCACAACGGCGTCGTGCAGCGTGTCCACGAGACCCGCATCACCTCCGACTACGTCACCTCTGAGAACGGCAGCATCGACTGGCCGAAGGACACCGACTACCGGCGGGAGTTCAGCCCCGCCGAGAACCTCTATAGCGCCAACTGGGAGCACTTCCTCGGTGACCTGGTCAGCGACCTCGAACCAGGCGACACGCTCCTCATCGAGACGCAACCCGTTCAGGAGGACTTCCCGCGCGACGAAGACGGCAACCCCATCGCTGACTGCACCTGCGAGACGGAGCAGCACAGCCACGACAACGACGACTGCGACGGCACCCTCACCGACGACCTTGTCGGCTGGGCGATGATGGCTCGCATCGAACGCGGTGCCGCAACCCAGCAGCGCGCCGCGTGAGCTCCCCGCGCACATGACAGCCATGAGCATCAACGGACCAGCGCACAAGGGTCAGGTCGGTGAACCCGGCCACGGCGGCCACTTCGCCCACGCACGTCACGACGACACGGACGTGCTCCTCGCCTTCGCCGAGCAGGACAAGTGGGGTCAGGTGAACATCGACGTCGGCAGCCGCACGCCCTGGGGTGCGGCAGACTCTGCAGAGCATGTTGCGCCGGGCTTGGTGATCGTGGGCACCGGCAGCCACGGCGGCGTCAAGCTCTCCCCGGAACGCAACGCCGCCATCCCGGCGCCGCTGCGGAACCGATCCGGCTGGTACAACGAGGACGGGGAACGGTACATCCCCGAGGCGTTCCACGCGGACGCCTACACGAAGGTCCGCTGGGGAACCGGGCAGACCCGGACCGCAGAGGACATCCGCACCAACGCACTCGAGTACCTCCGCGACCAGTACCCAGACCAGTACGAGAAGGCGACCGGAGAGAGCATCCTCCCCGGCCAGTCGGTCGAGCGTGACAAGCAGCTGTGGAAGCAGGCGCACGAGAACGACTTCGTCTTCGCCGGCTCCGCAACCGCTGAGACAGAACCAGACCACGTCGTCGTCAAGGGACGGGTCGCCGCGACCGGCGAGACCGGCGAGTTCCTCGTCCCACGCAGCGAGTACAACACCGTCATCGACCGCAGCAAGTTCATCATCGACCCGACGAAGTATCGGCAGCTGCCGCCAAAGCAGGACGAGACTCCGAAGGGTCCGGTTCTCAACACGTACGACCTCTCTGGGCTCGCCTCAGCACCGCTGACGTCGCCGGCGCGGTCTGCGCTCGAGAAGGACCTCCGCCAGCGGTGGCGGGATGCGGACGGGAACGTCCGCACCCTGCGCGAGATCATCGAGCGCGACGGTGTCACGGAGCGGACCGTCATCCAGGAAGGCGGCAAGCGCGGCTACGGCCTGTCACAGGGTTCGTCGTTCCTCCGTGTGTCCGCGGCGACGTGGAAGGCGCTGGACATGATCCCCGACGGCCGCAGCGAATCGTCGAAGGCGTACGAGAAGGTGTCCTCCCTCGACGCCCGCATCGAGAAGGCTGCTTTCCAGGACCGGCAGGCGCTGCGAGACAAGCGGGCCGCCGCGTACGAGGAGTACTCCGCCCTCCGCGAGACCGAGCTCGCAGAAGAGCGACCCCGCTGGGAAGCAGCCGCCGAGCAGAAGAAGGCGGCACAAGCAGCTCGGGAGCGCGCCGCGACCATCCGGCCCTGACACCCCCCTTTCCCGAAACGGCTCGACACCATCTCGGTGTCGAGCCGTTTCGCTGATCCGTCCCGTCCGCGCATAGGGCAGATATGACCCTCCTGCTGCCCGCCGGACCGGCACCGACCCCCACCGCGCTGGACCCCATCACGCACCGCGCGGCGACCCTCACCGACCAGGACGTCCAAGCGCTCGCCGCAGCACAGGCCGAGGTTGATGTCATCGACCGGTTCGGTGCGCTGAACGCCGCCGCGGACGCGGACACCATCGACCTGGAATGGTCCGTCAACGCCGCGTTCAACCTCCGGCCGACCGTTGGACAGACCAGCCCCGCCCAGGACCGACTGGCGTTCGAAGCGCTCCGCGACGCGGCGATGGCCTACGCCATGCCGTCGCTCGCGCCGCAGCATCACGTGACCCTGACCTCCGCGTGGGTGACCTCGGTCCGCTGACCCGCTCGGACCGGCATAGACCGTACATGACCGACACCTCGCCCGCAGCCGTCCTGGACTGGCGAACCGACCCGAACCGGAAGTGCCTGCACTGCGGCGCCACTCGCCGGGACACCATCCGACGTCGCGACGAACCGGCCTGCGGCACCACCGACCCGCACACCGGTGAGCTCGATGCGGAGTTCCCCCGTCACCGGTTCAAGCCGTGGACGGAGAATGAGCTCGCAGCCCACCGTCAGCAAGAGCACCACATCGCGCAGCAGATGGGCGACATGGCCGCCTGGTGGGACCGTGAAGGGCGGCACGCCGTTGCCTGAGCCACGCTTCGACCTAGGCGACCGGGTCACGTTCACGGAAGAGTACGTCCGCGCCCGCACGTTCATCGAACCGGGGGCAGACACCCCGTGGTGGCGGTCGCATCAGGCCCAGAAGACCTGGGAGCGACGTCCCGCCCGGCCGTACCAGACCCCATCATCACGGTCAGGTGTCATCGTCGGGGCACGCACCATCTACGACGGCGTCGCCCAGTACGGGCTCGAGGACAACCCGACGACCTTCACCCGCGCCGGCAGCCACCAGGCCTACGTCGTCGCGACCTCCCTCCGCGGCCGCCACACGCTCGTTCCGTTCGACGCCGTCGCCGCATTGGACGAAGCATGACCCAGGAGACGTTCCACATTGCCGGCGAACACGCTGCAGACCGGCTCATGCGCCAGCAAGCGCTGACCTCGCAGGTGTACCTCGGAGGCGACCAGCCGCCGACACCCCGACAGGTCGCCGCGGTCCTCCATGCACTCAGCGACCACACGCACCTGACGCACCTGCTCTCAGACGACGTCGCGGCGCTCGCCGCCGACCGCGACGGCCGCAGCCAGCAGGCGGACGGCGCCGGCCGGTACCTCCAGGGCATCGCCGACCACCTCCGAGGCGTCCCGGCCCGCTCACGCCCGGCTGTCCGCCAAGCACCGCAACAGCGTTGGCCGCTCGGCACCGCGTCCTAAGTCGCCGGAGAGACGGAACGCGCACTCTTCGACGGTATCCGCGCATACCCCCTGCATGAGTGACACGACCTTCGACCACGCAGTGAACGCATGCACAGCGCATGCCACCCGTGAGGGTCACCTGCGTGTACCGGTCGCCCACACTGAAGCCGGGGTTCAACTGAATGCCTGGATCCGCTCCCGCCGCCGCGAGTACCGGAAGGGCGCCATCCGAGCGGACCGACGTGCCGCTCTCGAGGCGATACCGCACTGGTCGTGGGATGCGCCGCGACGGCAGGCCTCGCCAAACCCGACGCAACCGTTCCGTCGCGGAGTCGTTGCTGTCCGCCTCCACGTGCAACAGGGCGGACCCCTCATCGATGTGCCTCCCGCCGCAACCGTTAACGGCGTCAACATCAGCCGCTGGGTCGCGAGGCATCGAGCTCTGCAGCGGAAAGGGCTCCTCGGAGCGAAGCACCTTGACGCGCTCGCCACGATTCCCGGCTGGGGTGCCGGCGAGACGAGCAGCGACCTACGGTGGGAACGGGGGATGCAGCACCTTCGCGTGTACGCGGCCGAGAAGGGTCACACGCGGGTGCTGAACCGTGAAGCGGCCGACGACGGCTTCCTCATCGGCCGGTTCGTCTCCGAGGCTCGTGGGGCGCACCGGAAGGGAATCCTCCCGGAAGGGCGGGTTGCGGCGCTGGAGGCGCTCCCGGGGTGGGAGTGGACGCCGAAGCGCGGACGTCCTACGGTCCCGCCGCGGTGACCTTCGCCGCATGCCCTGAGTCAGAAGGACGCGTCGCGCCCTCCTGAGCAGGAAGGTGCTCGGATGCACCGCAGCCGCGCAAGCTCGTTGGTGGCACTACGAGCAGACCTCCGCCGTCGGTTTCCGACAGTGGTCGTGCACCTTCGGCAGCAGCGGACGGGTGTGGAAGTGCAACTCCTCTCCGTGCCGGCGCATGAACGAGGGCGCGGCGTTGGTTCGCGGGTGCTGGAACGCATCTGCAAGTGGGCGGATAGCAGCGGGGTGCTGCTGTCGCTGACTCCGGACGGGGCGTTCGGGATGGATGTGCGACAACTCACCCGGTGGTACGGGCGCTTCGGCTTCTGCCGTTCCTCTGGGCGCCGGGAGCTCTGCCGCAACCCCAGCACGTGGGCCTCTGTGGCGGCGTAGCCGCGCACAAATGATGTGGGGTACGAATGCCCTGGCGTTGCCCAGGTTCACCGGCATTCTCAGTGATCGCAGAGTTTCGGCGGGATCCGCACATAGACCTCTCGTACCACCTCGCTACACCCCACACCCCGCCCCGCACGAAAGTTCCAACTGTGACCATCACGGCCCCTCGCCCCGCCTTCACCATCGCCCCCGACTTCACGTCGGAAAACGGCGTCGTCGCCCAGGGCGTCCCGACGATCGGTGCGGGGGAGAGCAGGGCCTTGACGCTCGTCTTCCCGTCGGGGCAGGCCGGAGCGGAAGGCGCGCGAGTGCGCGTGCGCAGCATGCTCATGACAGATGCAAGGAAGGCGTTCCTTGCCGCACGTGGCGACTTCATGCGGTTGACGAACACGGGAACCTCGGCCGAGTACCTGCGTGCGAAGGCTGCGATGGAGCGTCGGGCGCTGGAGCTCAAGAAGGCGCTCGCACGCACCCTCGACTCGTACGGTGTTGCTCTGGACGAGACGAACACTCCCTACGTCGTCGCGTCGCGGTACCCGGCACTGCTCGAGCAGCACACAGTCGCCGCGACGCGTCCGAGCACCCGACCTGTGCTCGGCATCGTCGAGCGACCTACCGCGATGGCGGCAGCAGCCTGACGGTCACCCGTCGAGGCGCCCGCCGGACTCTGCGAGGTAGCAGTTGCCGCACAGCGACTCGTAGGTGACGTCCACCCCGTCGATGGCGACCTGAGAGCCGTCGAAGACGAACACCCCATCGACCATTCGGGCGTTGAACATCGCCTTCCGCCCGCACCGGCAGATGGTCTTCAGCTCCTCCAGCGTGTGCGCGAGCTCCATCAGCCGCGCGCTGCCAGGAAACGCCTCCGTCCGGAAGTCCGTCCGGATGCCGTACGCGAGAACCGGGATACCGTCGAGGACCGCCAGCCGCAGCAGGTCGTCCACCTGACCGGCGGCGAGGAACTGCGCCTCATCGACGAGGAGACAATCCACTTTGCCGGCGGCGAGCACGAGCGCACGCACGTCAGCGTCCGGGGCGAACACCAGGTCCACCGTCCGTGTCACCCCTAGCCGGGAGACGACATCACGGTCGCCCTTCGTGTCGACGCCCGGCTTCGCCAGCAGCACCCGCTGCCCGCGCTCTTCGTAGTTGAACGCCGCCTGCAGTAGCCCAGTGGACTTGCCAGAGTTCATCGCGCCGTACCGGAAGTACAACTTCGCCATCAGCGGGCCCCACCCGTGCGTCGGAACGCCACCGCGGTCAGCGACCCGGGAGCGATCTCCGTCCGGCCTGCATCCTCGATGACCGCCGCGTCTCCATGCTCCGTAGCGGCCACAGCGACCTCGTCTGCGGGAACGAACCGGATGCGGGGCGTCGCCGTGACGTCGTCGAGGGCGGACGCCGACCACAGCAGGAACGCGTGCGCAGCCTGGGCGGCGGCCTTCCCCGTGCTCATGTCGAGGTCGGCGTTGAGGAGCACATCCACTGTGCCGGCCGCGGACACCGGCGCTGCGTCGTGGCGGGGGAGCGTCGTCCCGGACACCTGCAGCCGCGACAGCGTCTTCGGCAACGCGTTGTTCGGCATCGGTGGGAACGCCACCGCGGCCGCGTCGCCGACCATCACCAGCGTCGAGCCGGGCACCTGCTCCTGCACCTTCCGGAACGTCTTCGCGTCAGCCCGGCGCACCGACTTCGCCATCGCTTCACCGAGCCAGACGTCCCAGACCGGGTCGTCCACGCTCGCCCGGTACGAGGCCGCTGACGCGGTCGCCGCGGCAGCGATGCCGTCCCGATCATCCGCGGGAAAGTCGCGGTCCACGAGCAGCACGATGACCTGCACGTGCTCGCCTGCGGTCGTTCCAGCCATGGGAGAAGAGTCCTGTTCTACGTGAAGGGTGGAGAGGGTCTATGCGCGGACGAGGGGCTACGCCTGCGGGCCGGTCCAGGGCCGCTCGAGGGTAGCGGTGATGGCGTTCGTCAGGTCCGTCTCGGAGGGTGCCAGCCGGCCGGCAACGAGAGCGATGCGCCATGCGGTGTCTCGTGCGAACGCTGCTGCTGCGTGCGACTTCCCGACGAGTCGGTACGCCTGCTCCGACGTCGTCCCGGCGTCGAGGTTCAAGGAGCTCAACGTGCTGGCGATCTCGTCGTGACGAGGCAGCGGCAGCTCAGCGACCAGGTCGAACCGGCGCCACAGAGCATCGTCGAGCAGGCCCTCGAAGTTCGTCGCGGCGACGATGATGCTGTCGCCGGCGTAGTCCTCGATCTTCTGCAGGAGGATGTTCGTCGAGCGGCGCATCTCGCCCACGTCGTGCTCAGCGCCGCGGCTCTGCCCGAGGGTGTCGAACTCGTCGAACAGGACCACGAACGAGCCCTGCTCGATGAAGTCGAACAGGCGAGTGAGGTTCTTCCCCGTCTGACCGAGAAGCGAGCTGGTGACCGCCGCCGTCTCGACGACGAGCAGCTGCCGGCCAAGCCGGTCAGCGAGCGCCGAGGCCAGGGACGTCTTCCCGCACCCGGCCGGGCCGTAGAACAAGGCCCTGTTCCGGCGACGCACACCGTGCTCCTCGAGCTGGTCCCAGACGTCCACCTCGGCCAGGAACTGGTTGATGGTGCTCTGCAGTTCCGGGCTGAGGCTCATCTGCTCGAACGTCGTCTTCGGCTCACGGAGGCGCCCGAGCTGCATGCCGGAGTCCCTGTCCTTCGGACTTTCTAGAGCGACGCGGCCCTTGCCGATGAGGCGGTCGAGGTGGTCGGCGAGCGACGACATGGGGTTCTTCCTGCGTGCATCCGCGGAGATGATCTTCGCGTACTGCTCGAACCGGGGATCGTCGCGGCGACGCCACGCTTCGACGAGGGCGATGATCTGCTGCTGAGTAGCCATCCGGTCACGCTTCCTTCGAGGTGGACCGGTCGATGCGCTGCTTGATGAGCTCGAGGAACGGCTCGTGCGCTTCGACGCCGATGCTCAGGAAGCCGGCGCGGCGGGCTGCTTCCACGGTGGTGCCGGAGCCGAGGAACGGGTCGAGGACGACGCCGCCGACAGGGGTGACGAGGCGGATGGCCCACTCCATCAGGCGGAGCGGCTTTACCGTCGGGTGCTTTGTGCCGTCCTCACCGACGGGGCGTTCCTTCGCCGGCGCGCGGCCGGCGTAGAACAGCGGGTCGTCGTCGTCGGAGAAGACGGGGAAGAACCGGCTGGGTCCGCCCTCGTCGTTGTACTCGGCGCCGGTGGCGGTCATGCCCCATCCGTCGCCGGCGGCCGCGGCGCGCGGCTTGCCCTTCGTGGACTTCGACGACGGGTTCGCGGCGTCCATCCGTGCGGCCATCTGCTCGTCGAGGATGAGGTTCGTGGGGAGGCGGCCCTCCGGGTCGTAGTCCTTCCGGTCGGCGAGCATGGTGAAGTCGCCGTAGACGCTGTTGCCGCCCTGCTTCGTGCCGTACTGGCCGTGCTTGTTCTTCCCGACGGTCTCCGCCCGGTCGGCGGCGTTCCGGAACGGGGTGCGGACGTCGTCCACGTGGATGCCGCCGGTGCCCCACTTGGCGATGTTCTGCTCGATAGTGCCCTCGAGCGGCTTCTGCACCATGAGGATGGGTTCGTAGCCGGGCTTGAGGGAGTGCTTCGTCTTCGGGAACGAGTCCGCGCGCGCGAACGCGAGCGCGTCCTTCACCTGGAAACCCGCGAGGCGGACGGACATGCCCATCAGGTCCTGCGTACGGGCGCCGGACCAGGTCAGGAGGTATCCGCCGGGCTTGAGGACGCGGAACGCCTCGTCCCAGAGCGCGGGCGGTGGGACGAACCGGTCCCAGTCGTTGCCCATGAAGCCGCGGCCGCCGGGGATGAACGCCCGGTTGCCACTGATCCACTCGGTCAGGGCGGCGGTCACCTTCTTCGCTGGCAGGTTCGCCAGGCCGTACGGCGGGTCGGTGACGACGGCGTCGACGCTGTTGTCGGGAAGGGCCTTGAGGACGTGGAGAGAGTCGCCGGAGTAGACGGTGGTCCGGTCGTCCTGGTACCAGGGGGCGAGGTCGGTCATGCCGGCCTCTATGCGAGCTCGAGACGACGAGCGGGGCCCTGCTACTTCCGCCGGTCTGCCTTCTTCTGCAGCTCCGCCCGGAGAGCGTCCACGTCGGTGCCGCGCTTCACGGCGAGCGCTTCGAGGGTGCGGACGAACTGACGAACCTGTTCGTGGGCGCGGTGCTTCCGGGCCTCGAACTGCCCCTCCGGTTCCCCGTCCCACTGCGCCCACTCGGCTGCTCGGCGTACCGACTCGTCGAGGAGCCGGCCGGTGGGAACGTTCCGCACCCAGCCGCCGACGCCGCCGTACGACTGCAGGTAGTTCGTGGCACTGATCTGCGCGGCACGGTCGTTGGAGAGCGGCCGGCCGGAGAAGTAGTCGAGCAGCGGTTCCCCGTCTGGGTGGCTGATGGCTGATGCTGCCGCCTTCGTCGCTGCCGCGGCCGCCTTCTGCGCGCGAGCGAGGTTGGCGGCGTCCTTCCGTTCCTTGTCCGCGCGCTGCTTCGTGGTCATGAGACTGCCGGGGCGGGGGTTGTCTGGGTCGGCGACGGGCGCGGACGGCATGCAGACGGTGCAGCACTGGTCCTGCCCGAGTTCCACCATCTCGGCTTCGGTGGCGCCGGAGTGTTCTGTCAGCCAACCGAATTGAGTGGTCAGCGTCGTGGTGCTGCACGCGCGGGACGTGTGCACGTGTCCGCCGGCGTTCTGCACCAGGTAGTACCGGGGCCAGCCGCCGCGAGCGTCGAACTCCTCGTCGAGGACCGCGAGGTCTGCGTTGGTCCGGTCGAGGATCCGCTGCTGCTCCGCTCGGCGATCATCGTCGAGCGCGACGAGCCGGTCGTACGCGTCCTGCTGCAGGTACCCGTTGGCGAGGGAGACGTCGTACCGCTTGGCATCCCGGTCGAGCCGTTCCAGCATCTGGTGGGGTCGGATCTGCTCAACGAGCAGCTCGCCGATGCGGGCGTCCACGTCCGCCGGTGCGGAGTCCGCCCACGGTCGCGTCGGGGTGGCAGCGACGGTGAGTGTGACGTCGCTGCTGTCGGGGCGTTCGAAGTCGAATCGTCCGCGTTCTGCCGCCGGGTAGCCGGTGCCACGCTTCCGGTTCCGGGTGGCGACGTCTGTCATCGGGCGTCCTCGCTGACGGCGGAGCCGTGCTGGATCCAGGTGAACATCATGTCGAGGCGGGCGCGGGACTTGGGACGGGTGTCCTTCTCGTAGATGGCTCGAAGGTCCGCTGTCAGCTGTTCCTTGTCGGCGTGACCGCCGTAGGCGAGGTCGTCGAGGTGCTTCGTTCCGACCGGCACATCGACGATGCCGTCGTACACCTCGTAGGCGAGACGCTTGGCGATGGCGCGGGCGGTCTCCGGGCGGATCTCCCGCTTGCCGGAGCGTGCTCGCACCTCGCGGTCGATCTCCGCCGGCGTCATGTCGTCGGTGGACGGGGCGACGGCTCGAGAGTCGATGTACTCGCGGACGAGGCGGGAGGCGTTCTCGGTGCCGAAGGTGCCGTCGTCGAACTCGTTGAGCATCAGGGGTGCGGTGGAACGGCCGATGGCGTCGGAGATGTCCTGGTGGCTGATGGAGCCGTCGCGGTCTTCGTCGGCGAAGACCATCACCTCGGCGCCGGCTCGTCCGACGCGTTCCACACCGTCGTCGAGGGTGTTCAGGCCGGTGAGGGTCGCCCCGTACCGGTCGCGGAGGAACGTGTTGATGACCTCCTGGTGGGCGTCCACCCACGCGACCTTCCGGTCCTCGTCGAGGTCGGAAGGCGCCCAGTCCATCAGCGGAACCGGCACAGTCGGGGTGACGAAGTACCCGCCGTCGCCCTCCTGCCGGCGGAGTCCGACCGAGTGCAGGTCGTCCCAGCCGAGCTCGCCGGCGTAGAGGTAGTCCTCGTCGCCCGGCTCGAGGAACGCGTCTCCGGCCGCCGCGCCACGGGACGTCTTCGGGGTCAGGGTGATGGTGTCCGAGGGACGGTCGTGGGTGCCGAACTCGCCCTTGTTGCCGGTCTCGCCGGTCTGGCCCTTCCGGACGATGTTGTCGTTGGTCATGACCCGGATGTGCGCGGCGCCGACGTCTCGTCCGCCGGCGCGTCAGCGACCTTCGTGTAGTTCTTCACGAACAGGTCCCAGCCCGTGAACACGCGACGCTTGCCCTGCGAGACGATCTTCCGGTTCGGGTCCCAGGACATGCCGACCGAGGTGACGGTGACGACCTCGCCGGTGCTGTTGCGCTTCCACTGCTCGCGCTCGTTGATGAGGCTCATGTTGATTCCGTTTCGGATGGTGGTGGTCAGGCGGCGAGGATGAAGTCGAGGTCGGCGCCGACGGCGCGCACCTCGTCACGGATGAGGTCCACGTGCGGGGTGAACTCGGCGACGGCCGGGTTCTGCAGCGCTTCGTCCAGCAGTGGCACCATCGGCTGGTACTTCGCAGCGAGCCGCTTCGCCATCGCTGGGTTCGTCGCCATCAGCAGGCGGAGACCGCCGGCGTTGTCGAGGAAGTCCACGACCTTGACCAGGAGTGCGCGAACGGCGTTCAGGACCTCGGCGACGATGTGAGCGATGTACGCGTCGTTCCGCTCGATGCGGGGGAGCCGGGCGTGTTCAGCCGGGTTGGTGACCCGCTCAACGGTGTCAGCGACGACGTCGCCGTACTCGGCGCGCAGCGCGTCCACCGGCGCAAGTTCGTACCGGCCGGTGAGCGCTGCGACGAGGGCTTCCGGGACGTCCTCCACGGTGTCGTGGAACAGCGACGCGATGAGCAGGTCCAGGTCGGTGACTCCGAACATCAGCAGCCGGGCGGTGTTCCGCAACGGGTGCAGCACGTACGGCTGACGGATCCCGCGGTGGTCGGTGCGGTGCTGCTGCCGGTGTGCCTCGACGGCGTTCTCGATGGCGGAGGTGAGCAGCAGCGTGCCACCCTGGTGGCCGACGAGGTCGCGGTGCGCGCGGATGATGAAGTAGGACAGGAACGCGTCGTCGGCGTCGCGGAGCGACTTCGTCGGAGCCGGTCGGGCGGCGGTGGGGGCGGTCATGCCACCCCTATGCGCGGCACCTACTCGATGTTGTGCAGGCGGGGGTCGGCGGACTCTTCGAGGTCCTTCGTCAGCCGGCGGGCAAGACCGGTCAGCCCCTTCGTGATGTCGTCGACGTTCGGTGGGGCGAGGGCCCGGTCGAAGGTGCGGATGCGGTCCTCCACCTGGCGCAGCAGCGCCTGTGTGCGCTGTCGAATCATGCTGTAGTCGAGTGCTGCCGCAGCGATGACGAGCGGTTCATGTGGGGACCACTGCTGCCGGTCGCGCGAGCGCGCGACTTCCTTGATGGCGTCGAGGATGGCGTTCACCCGCTCCAGCTCCCACCGGTTGCCGGCCTCAGTGCCGCGAAGGAGGTCGTTGACTCGGGTGAGTTCCGCATCGGCGACCTCCGCTCGACGGGAGGCAACCGCAGCCTGCTCTTCCAGCTGACGCATTCTGGCGTGCACGTCGTCGCCGGCGTTGTGGAGCCGGTTGATGACGTTCGCCAGGGCGAGTGATTTGTCGGCGGGTGAGAGCAGCGGCGCGTCCTTCACCACCGTCATCGCTCGACGCTTCCGACCCGATGGCGGCGTCATCACGCCCCAGTGGTCCGGGATGTTCAATCCGTCGATGAGGGCCGCGTCCGGGATGACGAGCCACCACCGGTCGCAGTACCGCGCCCACGCGTCGGCCTTCGTCGGGTCCGCGAGCTCTGCGACCACGTCGGCGCGGGAGACTTTGATCTCGTGGCCGATGAGTTGCCCGCGCTCCTGCCATGTTGTCGGCACCCAGATGAGGTCCGCGCGACGCTTGTCGGTTGGGTCCGGCAGTTCTGGGCAGAAGTACCCGGGTTCCGGTCGTGCCGGGGCGATGTAGAAGTTTCGCAGGAACTCGAGCAGGTCCTTGGCCGTCACACGGTCAGCGACGGTGCGCCTCCAGCATCAGCCGAGCCGTGGACCCCGTTTCGAGTGCGTGGACGACCTGGTCTCCGGTCTCCTCGTGGACGGTGCGTCCGTTGGGGAGGACGAGGTACGCGAAGAACTCCTGGTCGAACTCAGCGATGCCGGACTCGACCGCCTCCAGCTTCGCCTTCACGGCCAGCGCGAGTGCACGCCACCGCTGCCGGACAGCCTGCTCGAACGCTTTCTCCGCAGCGGCCGGCTCACGACGTCCACGGGAGTGATGCGTGAACGCCTGGTCCTGACGGTCCGGCAACGGCAACGAGAACCGCACCTGCCTGTCACCGACACGGAACGCCACCGACGCTCGGCCGGGTTCCTCCAACGTCCCGAAGTGCGTCGCGCCATACCGGGTGACGGTGCGTTTGATCTCCGACAGCGACTTCTCGCTCGACACGTCCGTGCCTGCCGCGTACTGCCCCACGGGTACTCCCGACGACGGTGCGCGACCGGTTCGCGCGCTCGCTGGCCTCTATGCGGGAAGGGGCGTGCCAGGGGCTTCTCGCCTCAGTGCGTGGCCTAGACGCGTGAGGTCCCGCTCGACGAATCGATGCGGGACCTCACGCGGGTGGTGCGGGGACAGTCTGCTACTTCACGGTGACCGTCTTGCAGGTGCCGACTGTTGCGTTGGTGCCGGCACCGACGTTCACACCGGTGGTGCAGATGGTGTGCTTCCCGGCGGGTACGGGCACAGTGCCGGTGAACCCGTGCTTCGCACCGGACTTCGGGTAGGCGCGGGCGACGTCGTTCCGAGTAGTGGATGCGGTGAGCGTCTGCACGGTCCGGCCGTCCACGTTGGCATGCACCTTGATGGGTGAGGTGGTGTTCGGGTCGATGGCCCAGCCGCCGATGGTGACACCGGCGGCGGTCACCTTCGCGGTGTCGAGCGCGCCGTGCGGGGATGAGGCGGAGATGGTGACGGTCTTGCAGGAGCCGACGGTTGCGTTGGCACCAGCCCCGACGTTCACTCCGGTGACGCAGATGGTGTGCTTCCCGACGGGTGCGGTCACGGTGCCGGTGAAGCCGTGCTTCGCACCCGCTCCCGGGTAGACGCGAGCGACATCGTTCCGGGTGGCGGAGGCAGTGAGCGTCTGCATGATCTGGCCGTCGACCTTCGCCTGCACGCTGATGGGTGAGGTGGTGTTCGGGTCGATGGCCCAGCCGCTGATGGTGACACCGGCGGCGGTCACCTTCGCGGTGTCAAGAGCTCCGTGCGGAGACGGGTTCGCGACGGTGACCGTCGAACAGCCGAGGGATGCGGTCAGTGTTCCGCTCGCTGGCGATGCGGTGACGCAGGCTGTGGCTTTCCCCGTCGGCGCATTGACGGTGACGTTGAAGCCGTGCGCCGACCCCTGCTTCGGGTAGGCGCGACCGACGTCGGGACGGGCGGCGGAGGCGGTGACGGTTGTCGCTGCTCCGTTGACGGTGACGGTGACCTTCGTGGAGGTGGAGGTGGTGCTGTCCGCCGCCCATCCGCGGAGGTTGACGGTGCCGGCACCGGCGGTGACCGCATCGAGGTGCCCGATGGCGGTGGACTTCGGAGCGGCGATCGACGCGGACTTGTTCATCGCGAACGACGTCAGCGCTGCTGCTGATCCGTTGAAGACGTCCTGGTCGCCCGGGAACTTCCCGGAGTCAGCCCACTGCCAGACGTTCCAGCTCTTCCAGCTGGCGCCGAGGGTGCCGGGGCCAGCGAAGTTCGTGCTCGGCCAGTACGCCGGAACGTACGGGTTCGCCCCGAACGCTGCACTGTTGCCCGTGCAGTTCTTCCACCAGGAGATGCTCGTGTAGATGGCGGGGGTACGGCCGGTCTTCTTCACCATCTCCGTGGTGAACGACTGGATCCAGGACACCATTGCTGCGGGGGTGAGTCCGTAGCATTCGGCGCCGTAGGGGTTGCTTTCGATGTCGAGCATCGGCGGCAGTGTGCGCCCGTCCGCTGTCCAGCGCCCGCCGTTCGCCACGAAGTAGTCGGCGGTGGCGGCCCCGCTGGCGGTGTTCGGGGTGGCGAACACGTACGCGCCGTGCAGCATCCCGACCTTCGCGGAAGCGGCCCATTGCGCGGCGAACTGCGAGCTGCGGTACGTGGTCGCTTCGGTTGCCTTGATGTAGGCGAAACGCGCCCCTCCGGCGTAGGCAGATGCCCAGTTGATGGAGCTGTTCGGCTGCCAGGCGCTGACGTCGAACCCGCGGACGTACGCGCTCGACGGTTCAGCTGAGGCAGCAGCCGGTGCCGCCGAGAGGGAGCGGTTTCTAGCTGATGCAGCGGGACCGCTCGGGGCAGCGTCGCTAGCTGCGGCGGTCGAGTACCCCATGACGTGGTCGTGTGCAGCGTTCTGCTGCGCGAGGGACGGTGTCGTGCTCAGCGTGGGTGCTGGTGCAGGCGTGGGTGCCGCCGTCGCTGACGCTGACGCGGACGGCGTTGGGGCTGCTGTCACTGCGGAGGCTGGGGCGGTGAACGCAGCCGCTGCGATGATGGCGGCCGTCGCTGATGCGACGGCCAACCCTGAACGAAGGTGGTGCATGGCGGAGGTGAGTTCCCTGATCTGTGATGTTCCCGCGTCGCCCTGACGACGCGGGAGCCGGGATCGGCACGAGGAGGCTATGCGACTAGCGCCGCACAGACAGCCCCCGGATTGAGGGGTGCCCTCCCTATGCCGGATCCGGAACCCGTGACGTGACATCGCCCCCATTGCCGGCGCAAATCGGGCATCAGAGATCAGCCCCGCGCGGCGCTCACCAGGGTGACTGCTCGAACTTCCGAACCGGGATGCCGGCCTTCTCCGCAGTGTTCGAGCAGTGCTTCGTCCCGGTGTTCTTCGCCCCGGCGACGAAGAACGCGAGGCAGATGTCAGCGCCAGAGTCCACCATGCGCTTGTTCCGCCGCGGACCCGCTGCGTAGTCGAGACGCCCACCGGGGCCGTCCGGCCGCCATTCAGCGTCAGTGACCGGGTACGCCTCCTGCCGGGCACGGCCTGGGTCGGCGCCCTGCACCACCGCTGCCGCGAGGGCATCCGCACCACGAGCGGCTCCGTGAACTACCACCAGGGTGCGGTAGCCGTTCTCGCGTCGCACCTGCGACAGGGCCTTCGCGATGGTCTCCCGGTCGGTGAACTCTCGGGACCCGGTGATGAGCACCCGCACCTCACCGGAGCCGCCTTCGCGGCGGTCCCAGGTACGGGTGCCGTCCCCGTTCACGTAGCCGAGCCCGGCGCAGCGGCCGCAGTCGGCGAAGCAGTCACGGCAGTCAGGGCAGAGGATGGTGCCGGTCGGCACGGATACGGTGAGCATGGTGGTTCTATGCAGCGGGGTCCGGGTGCGGCGGGTACCGCAGGGCGAGGCTGTCTTCTGGGATGTCGATGGGGTCGCCGGGCGCGGCAGCGGCCGCTTCGACCACGGTCATCCCCGCCGGGTCGATACCTGCCTCGAGGAGGCGTCGCGTGAGGACGGAGAGGAAGTCGGTGCTACTGCCGAAGTTGGACTTCCAGTGCGGGTAGGCCGGCTCACGAAGCGTCTTCTTGTGCTCGTCCCACAGTTCGTCATCGCCGAAGTCCTCGATGTACCGTGCTCGCAGCCGCTCCCAGGCGTGCTCCGACCACTGCTCGCGGACGGCCGTGGCGAGGTTCCACGCGGCATTGCTGCGCTCCCGTGCTGCCTCTCTGCGGGCCGCCCGTTCGGTGATGGTGGCGGCGAGTTGCGCTTCCACCTCGTCGTCCTGCCAGACGACGTGGTCCGGTCGAATGTCACCCCACGTGTTGATTCGCCACGACAACCGGTGCTGGGTGTTCGAGGTGTACTCCTGCTGCTCCGTCCCGATGATGAACTCCACCCCGGTGGGAGTGCGGAAGGCGCGGGCGTTCCGTTCGTAGTGCTTCCCGTCGTCGCTGGCGAGGTGCATCGTCGCCCAGATGGCGTCCCGGTCGCCGTCCTTTCCACGTTCGGTGTAGAGCACGCGGAACGGGGTGTGCTCGTTCGCGTCACTGCTGTACCGACCCTTCCGGTCCCCCCTGAGGGTCTCAGGCCGGTGCAGAATCGTGTCGATGAACAGGTCGATGTCGTCGTCGGTGAGACGGGTCTCCTTGTTCGGGTCCAGCATCCACGACGACCACGCGTCCGTCGTGTGCAGGATGGACCACTTCGCGACCTGCGCGCGGGTCAGCTGCTGCCAGGAGTTGCGGTTCTTCTCCTTGCCGGCGCCGTCGAACGTGATGATGGTCACCCATACGTTTTCGGGAGCGGCGGGCTCCGCGTACCTCCGGACCTCGGGGACGACGGCGATGTAGTCGTTGGTCCGTCGAGCGATGACTATGGCGTCCGGAGCTGTGCCACGGATGGCGGAGAGTGTGGCTTCCGACGTCGGCGTCTGCCGGCGCTTGTGCTCGGCGAGGATGAGCCGGGACGCTTTCGCGTCGTCGGCGTTCAGCGGTCGGTGCCACTTGTTCGCCGTCTTGTACCAGCGGATGAGGTCGTCAGCGGTGCGGCCGACCCCGTCGAGGTCGTCGTAGCCTGCGGTCTGTGCGAGAACCGCAACGAGGGCGTCCCGGAATGGCTGCTCATCGGTAAGTTCCTGCCGCTTGAATGCGATTGCGGCCCGCAGCAGGGGGAACATCACCTGGTAGTGCTTCCGCTCACTGCGGGCTGCGAGGTACTCCTCCATCTCCTCGATGGTCACGTTGTCGAGGGGGAGGACGAACTTGTCGCCGGCGGAGAACTTCCCCGTGGCCTTCCGCTTCGCCTTCGAGTAGCCGCGGTAGCGGTCGTAGACCTCGTCCTCACGGTCGAACGTGAACGAGAAGTCGAAGTAGTCGTCGTTGATGCGCTTGATCGTGTAGATGCCGTCGGCAGGTTGCGCGCCCCGTGGGTGCACGTTGGCGTGCTCGTAGTTCTTCTTGTCGTCGTACAGGCGGAAGCCGCGACCCCAGCCGAATGAGCCGACGACACGCATGCCGGTGTCGAGGTTCGCGGTGCGCTCCTTGAGCCACTCGTCGAATGGCTGCCGAACGGCGGCGAGGACGTTCTCGTCGTCGGTGATCACTCGAACGACACCGCGGTCGTACGCCGACTGATCGATGAAGGACAGACCACTCGCGGGCAGCGGGTGGAACACCTTCGTACGGTCAACGAGCCCCTGCAGGAGTAGCGCCACCTTCATGTAGTGGCGGGTGAGCTGATCGGCGGCTTCCTCGGCGCGGATCCACGCGGAAGAGCCGGGCTGCATGGGGCGGCGCTCGCCACCGACGGTTTCGACGAACATGTCGGTGAACAGGTCTGCCCGCGGGACGGCGTGAGCTCCGACGCTGAACGGGGCAGTCGTCAACCACAGGTTCTCCCCGTTTCGGATCAGCCAGAACGTCTCCCGGTTCGCTTCGTTCAGACGAGCATCCACGAACGCATCGCCGGTGTAGTCCTTCCAGCGCTTCCGCGGCTGCAGTGCGACGACGCCCTTCATCTCGGGGATGATCTGGTCCACGTGGGTCTGGTCATCCTGCAGCCACTGGATGAAGTCGCCGATGTTGCTGAAGTCCATGCCGCCTTCGTCGGCGAGGAATGCGGTCTCCTCATCCATGTGCAGTGTCGTCTGGCGGATGAGGACCACCTCGTCGCTGGGGGCACGCTCACCCTCACGGACCGGGATGATCTCCTCGTCGCGTCCGAGGTACAAGTTCACAGCGCCGATGC
This sequence comes from Curtobacterium sp. MCSS17_016, assembly GCF_003234255.2. Classification (NCBI taxonomy): domain Bacteria; kingdom Bacillati; phylum Actinomycetota; class Actinomycetes; order Micrococcales; family Microbacteriaceae; genus Curtobacterium; species Curtobacterium sp. MCSS17_016. The sequence goes on along the minus strand of NZ_CP126255.1, from coordinate 8,708 downwards.
CGTCCTGCAATCGGTCCATCTGCTTCTGCAACGGTTCGAGGAGGGCGTTGGCGTCGCGCATCATCTGCTCGAGTTCGCGCTTCTTCTGCTCGATGAGTTCCTTCGCCGCCTTCTGCGCCTCCAACGCGGTCTTCTTCGCGAGCGCGATCTCCTTGTGCGCTCCAGCGAGTCGGACCTTCACGGCTGCGGCGTCCTCCGGGGAGGAGGTCATGGCGAGCGCGTTGCCCGGGACAGCGGCGTCAGCCGTCTGCCGTGCGGCCTCTGCGGCGGCTCGGAACACCTCGATGGCGTCCCCGGGCTCGTCGGCTGCGGGCGCGATCGTGCCGGCCATCAGCGGTACTCCGACGGGCTGGTCTGCGGGTTGCCGCGGAAGTCGAGCGCGGACACCGGCATTCCCTGGGTGAGAGCGATGATGTCCTCCGCGGAAGTGCCCTTCCCGTTGTAGAGCCAGACGCCGTTGCCGGGGTGGCCGTAGCGCAGCGCGATGTGCTCCGTGTGGTCGGCGTCCAACCAGGCGATGGCCGGCGCGTCGGGGAGGCCCATGATGAGCGGGAACTCGGCCGGGTCGGCCGGGTCTTCTGGTGTCACAGCGAGCACCTGGTCGGCGACCGAACGAACGAGGTACCGCTGCTGCGGGTGGTCCTCGAAGCCGGTGAACCCGTCGAGGCCCCTGCGGACGGCAGCATGGATGTCGGTTCGGTAGTCGGCGTTCGTTCGTCGCGTGCTCGGCATGCCTCGTCTATGCGCGGACGGACGCGCCGCCCGTGCGACGAGGCTGCCGGATGATGCCGTGCTCTGCGAGGCGGCTGGCGGACTCTGCGGGTGTGACGAAGTCCATCTGCGGGCCGTGGCCGATGGGCACGACGGAGTGGAGGACAGTGTCTTCGTAGACGTGCACGAGGTTGTAGCCCTGGTTCGCGTCTTCGGTGCGCATGCCGCCCAGCGCCATGGTGAGGTCCTGTGTGTACGACGACGCTGTCGCGACGGAGACGGGGATGCCGGCGAACGACCCGAACGACGTGTGGTGAATGTGGCCAGCGAGGATAGTGCGGACGTCGGTGCCCCGGAGGACGTCGGCGAGCGCCTGCTGGTCGATGAGTTCGCAGGTGACCGCCTGTTCGACGATGGACGGCAGTGGCGGGTGGTGCATGGCGAGGACGGTGCCGCGGGGAGCCGGCGTCGCCAGTTCCTTCCGCAGCCAGTCGAGCTGCTGCTGCCCGATGCGTCCGTGGTGGTGGCCGGGGACGGTGGTGTCGAGACTGATGATGCGGAGCCCGTCGAAGGTGTGCACCTGGTCGATGGGGGAGAGGTCCGGGTTCTGCTGCCCGAGGAGTTCCCGGCGGAACGTCGCCCGGTCGTCGTGGTTCCCCATCAGCCACAGCACCTTCGCGCCGAGGCGATGCGCGACCGGGCCGACGGCGGCTCGGATCCGGCGGTACGCGTCCTGGTTTCCGGTGTCGGCGATGTCGCCGGTGAACACGAGCGCTGCGGGGCGGGCGCCGGAGGCTTCCAACCCGGCGAGCGCCCGCTCGAGGTGCCCGGTGGCATCGGCAACGTCTTGGAGGAGGTCGTCGGTGCCGGTGAGGTGCACGTCAGAGAAGTGCACCAGGAGCAGGTCCGGGTCTGGGTACTCGGTGTAGCGGACGACGTTGGCCGGTAGAGGGTGACTCACGCCCCACCTGTATGCGGCGGCAGTGCCGCCCACATGTCGGGCATGACGTTCAACGAGTTCGACCACCCGCGGGCCCGCTCCGGGCAGTTCGCCGAGAAGCAGCACAGCGGCGACACCATCACCCTCGCGTCCCCAGACGACGCCATCATCGAAGCGCTGAAGACCCCGGCAGCGATCGACGCCATCACCGAGAAGGTGTCGAAGCTGACGTCAAAGCAGGTGGAGGCCCTCGCGCTCATCAAGGAGTACCGAGAGCCGGAAGCCCACGACGCAGCGTGGCGAGCGATCCGTGTCATCGAATCGCACGAGGTGCAGCAGATGCAGCGCCGCGGGGTCATGCACAACGCTGAATCGGCGAACCCGAACCGGCAGGCAGCGGAAGCGATGTACGACTTCGCCTTCTTCCAGCAGGGTCCGCACCGCACCGAAGCGCACGACGACGCGCTCGAGCTCGCCCGGGACGCAGCAGTCGCCGTCACCTACCGGTGGAAGATCGGCCGGCCGGAGTACCCGGGGTGGACGGAACGAGCGTACGAGCAGCTGACGGAGCCGTGGGCCCGCGTCATGGGGAAGGCGCACCCCGACGACTAACCGGGAAGCCGCATGAACGGTGTCGGTCCGCGCATAGAGGATGGGACCGCACCGCATCACCCCTCGGAGGACCTGTTGGCCGACTTCTCGTACACCGACGCCATCGACCAGGCGAAGACCGCTGCCCTGGCGTACTACGACGGCTCCGACGAGGTGATGACCGACGCCGACTACGACACCCTCCTGGACCGCATCCGCGAGTACGAGACGGCGAACCCGGACGAGGTCATCGAGCACGACCTGTTCACCGCAGTCGCCGCCGGCGTCTCCGCAGGTGGGAACGTCACCCACGATGTGCCGATGCTCTCCCTCGACAAGGTCACCGACCTCGCCGACATCGAGACGTTCGCGGACCGCATCGCTGCGGCCGGCGGCACCATCAGCGTCGAACCGAAGCTCGACGGCATGGCGTTCAACGCCCGCTACGAGAACGGCACCCTCGTGCAGGTCTCCACCCGCGGTGACGGCACCACCGGCGAAGACCTGACCAGCAACGTCCTAAAGCTCGACATCGCCGGCCTACCGAAGCGGCTCGGGAAGGGCCTCGCTGACACCGTCAACGTCCGTGGCGAGCTGCTGATGTCGTTCTCCGACTTCGAGTTCTCCAACGCCAACCGCATCGCCTCCGGGCGGCCCGCGTTCGCCAACCCGCGCAACGCCACCGCCGGCACCGTCCGCAAGGCCGAGCTGCCCTACGACGTGAAGGTGTCGTTCGTCGCCTACGACGCCGTTGGTGCAGAACCGTGGGAGCTGGAACTCGACGGGTTCGTCCTCTCGAGCGCCCTCTACAGCACGACCGAGACCGACATCGTCGCGAAGGTCCTCGCCTTCGGGCAGGACCGGAAGGCTGCGGAGTTCCCCTACCCGACCGACGGCGTCGTCCTCAAGGCCGTCGAACGGAACGTCCGCGACAGCCTCGGAGCGACCAGCAGCACGCCCCGCTGGGCGGTGGCGTACAAGTACGAGGCGGAGACCGGCATCAGCGTCATCCGCGACATCGTCGAAGGTGTCGGCCGGACCGGCAACATCAGCTACACCGCCCACTACGACCCCGTACTCGTCGACGGCTCCACCATCAGCCGTGCGACGCTCCACAATCCGTCGAAGATCGCCGAGCTCGGCGTCGGCATCGGCTCCATCGTCGAGGTGTACAAGGCGAACGACATCATCCCCCGAGTCGGCCGCGTCATCGAGAACCCCGAAGGTGTCACCGTCTACGTGCCCTCGGACGTCTCCCCGTCGGGCGCACCGCTGGACCAGTCCGCCGCCATCTGGCGCTCCCTCGACCCGAACGACAGCATCGGCGCGCTGGTCGCCTACGCCGGCTCCCGCGACGCCCTCGACATCGACGGCTTCTCCACAGCCATCGCCGACGCCCTCGTCTCCGGCGAGCACCCGCTCGTCAACGACATCGCCGACCTGTTCACCCTGCAGTTCCAGCAGCTCGCGAACCTCAGCCTCGGCGTCACCGAGAAGGGCACGAAGCGGTTCCTCGGTGCGAAGACCGCGGAGAAGATCCTCGCCAACATCGACGCCGCGAAGCAGCAGCCGCTGAACCGGGTCATCACCGCACTCGGCATCCGAAAGTCCGGCCGCACCTTCGGTCGCCGCCTCGCGAACCACTTCCACACGATGGACGCCCTCCTCGCCGCCACCGAGGACGACTTCCTCACCTCCGGCATCGAAGGCGTCGGACCAGAGCGCGCCGCCCTCTTCCACGACGGGTTCCAGCGGAACCGCCCCGTCATCGACAAGCTCCGCGCCGCCGGCGTCAACATGGGCGAGGAACCCGCCGCCGCGGAAGACGGTGACGCCGCCGCCCGACCGCTCGAGGGCATGAAGGTCGTCGTGACCGGTTCCATGTCTGGGGCGTTGGCAGGCACTCGAACAGAGGTCCAGGAGCACATCGAGCGGCTCGGCGCCACTGCTTCCGGATCTGTTTCAAAGAACACCTCTCTCCTCATCGCAGGAGCAAACGCCGGGTCAAAGGTGGCGAAGGCTGAGTCCCTGGGGGTCCGGGTACTTACGGAAGCCGAGTTTGAAGCCACCTATCTCTGATGTTCCACGATGAGTTCCCGTCGCTAGCGGCGCAGTGGCACCCGACAAAAAACGCTTCGCCCTTTCCGCCCTCCGTAGGTCGCGCTAGCCAAGTCAAGGCCTGGTGGCTGTGTGAAGTTGGGCATTCCTGGTTCACGTCCGTTCTCAAACGCACGCAGGGCCGGGGCTGCCATGTCTGCACGGGCCAAGCGCCCGACATTGGGGTGAACGACCTTGCCACGCTCTACCCTTTGGTAGCGGCACAATGGAGCTCGAAGAACACCTCATCGCCACGGGAAGTCCTTCCTGGCAGCAATCGTAGGGTTTTCTGGGAATGCGAGGCGGGTCATGAATGGTCCGTCTCGCCACGCGCTAGGGCTAACGGCGCGGGATGCCCCTACTGCTCAGGACGAGAAGCTGTTAGAGGCGTGAACGACCTACAGACGATGGACCCGGCGCTTGCCTCAGAATGGCACCAAACGAACAACGATCACCTTCGACCTTGCGACGTATTGCCGCACAGTAACTTGCGTGTGCACTGGCTGTGCTCGAGCGGGCACACGTGGGTTCAAGTAGTTTCAGCAAGAACGCGAGGCCACGGCTGCCCGTTCTGCTCCGGTCGGCTCGCTGTACCGGGCGTATCTGACCTCGCGACGACTCGCCCGAGTTTGGCCAGCGAATGGAGTTTGGAGCTCAACGGATCGCTAACCCCTGATGCTGTAACAGCAAGCAGCGGGAAGCGGATTTGGTGGGTTTGCGAGTATAAGCATTCCTGGGAAGCAAGCGTTCACAGTCGAGCCGCTGGCAAGGGATGCCCCTACTGCTCTGGCCGGCAAGTATTAGTCGGTGTGAACGATCTGCAGACGGTACGACCAGAGCTTGCTATGGAGTTCAGCGAGCGAAATGATGTGCCCGCGTCTTCTGTATCGGTCAAGAGTGGGAAGAAGTTCTGGTGGGTGTGCGGCGAGGGTCATGAATGGCGCGCTACCGCCGCCCACAGGTCGAACGGGACTAGCTGCCCAAAGTGTAGGGCAAAGATTTCGGCACCCGAAAGGGCGTTGTACGAGGCCTTAGTTTCATGCATTCCGGACCTCCGTCTCGACATCACCTTGCCCAGCCCGGGCTGGTCGCGCGGCGCTGCAAGATGCGACATGGCATCAAGCGCTCTTCGCCTTGTCATTGAGTACGACGGTTGGTTCTATCACCGAGATCGACTGGACCGAGACGGAAGAAAGACTGACGCCCTGATTAAGGCCGGGTGGGCGGTTGTTCGCGTTCGAGCCGCGGGCAGTTCGGGCCAGCGGGCGACCTTTCTGGATAAGCGGGTAGGCCTCAAGCAGATTGGCCACACAAGAGGTGAGTCAGCCGAAGATCTGGCCGCGCAAATCCTGGCGCTCGTGTCTGCCCAAGCGTCTGAGCCCACGGTGCCCGCATAGGGGAGGGAGCCGCACCACCCGGAGGTTCCTCATGCCGCGCCTGTCCGACACGCTCCCACTACCCGACCAGAGCGACACCGTCGTCCTCGACGACGCCGCCCTCTTCGGGGTGAAGCCGTCCCGCCCGCCGAAGCGCCGGCAGGCTCCGACTGTCGGCTTCGACAGGCCGGCGTTCATCGACGTGTGGCAGGCCCGGGTCGGCCTCATCATCGCCGTCGCCGCCACTGCGCACCTCAGCCTCGGGTCGCTGTTCCACACGCTCACCCCCGGCACCGCGTCCATTGCCATCGAAGGGGTCCTCGTCGCCATCGTCCTCACCGGGTGGGGTGCGTTCCGGTGGCGTGACGCGTACGTCGCACACCGTCGCGGCCGCCGGTGACGCCGCACACACGACAGGCATGACACAGCAGCAGCGCAAGGGCCAGGCCGGCGAACCGACGAAGAACCCGGGCGAGTTCGCTCACGCCCGCCACGACGACACCGACATCGGCCTCACTCTGCCGACGAACGCACCGTCGGTCGCCGACCGCGCCGCCGCACGCCTCGAGCGGGCGGAAGTGCTGCTCCCCACCCGCATCAGCGTCACCCGAGACGACTACTACGTCGAACGAGTGGTTGCTCTGCCCGCCACGGACGAAGCAGCAGAGCAGAAGGTGCGGGTGAAGATCCGCCACAACTCCTACGACTTTCAGTCCTCAGCGACGACCGAGCTGATGACCCCGAACGGTTGGGAGCGCATCGACTCCCTCTCCGGCAAGGACGTCCACAAGCGCACCCCGTCGCTGTACCGGAACCTCGACGACGCCGACCGTGCCGCACAGTGCGAGGAGCTGCTGCAGGAGCAGTTCACGACCGCCGCGACGCTGCTGTCGTAGCGAGTCAGCGTTCGTCGGTGCCGACCAGCCGCACCGCGTGGTTGTAGTTGTCGGTGACGATGAGGTTCCCCAACGGGTCCAACCGCACCCCTGACGGCTTCGAGAACTGGGCCGCGGCGCCGGTCCCGTCAGCTGCGCCGACGCTTCGGCCGGCGAACGTGGTCACCTGACCGTCCGTGCCGATGCGTCGGATGACGTTGTTGTACCGGTCGGCGACGAACATCGCCCCGGACGGGGCAACGGCCACCATTGTCGGCTGGTTGAACTGCGCGGACGCCTTCGGCCCTTCCACCAACCCCGCCGTCCCAGTCCCCGCGAAGGTGGACACGTTGCCGGTGGTGCTGATGGCGCGGATAGCGTTGTTGCCCGTGTCGGCGACGTAGATGGTGCCGTCCGGGCCAACGGTCACGCTCGACGGTGCGCGGAACGTCGCCTGCAGCGGGTCGCCGACGTTCTCGTTGTCGAAACCGGCGGTCCGAGCAGGTGAGCCGGCTACGACTGTCACGACACCGGCGGAGGTCACGCGGATGACCTGATTCCGCGCGGGCGCAACAGTCAGAACACTGCCGTCCCGATCGAGGGCGAGTCCCTGGATGCCGTCGACAGCGTTGGCGACGGTGCGCACCTGCCCGTCGGGGGAGATGTACCGGAGGGAGTTCGACGCTTGCTCCGAGAAGTAGAACCCGCCGTGCCCGTCGGAGAGCGTGTCGTACGTGAGCCGTGTGCGCGCAGAAGCCGCCGAGCCATCGACTTGCACGCACGTGCCCGCGGCGCCGAGGAGCGTGCTGACCGTTCCCGACGCGTCCACGCGACGCAGCACGCAGTTCTGGTTGTCGGAGACGATGACGGCGCCGAACCCGTCGGCGGCGGACCCCCAGGGGTACTGCAGCTGCGCGGTGCCCGCTACACCATCCCGGTAACCCGGTCCGTTGCTGCCGGCGAGGGTGACGACCTTGCCGGCAGGAAGCGGTTTCTGCGCCATCCCCGCCGTCATCGACGTCATCGTCGCGGCAGCGCACGCCGGCGCGTCCAGCGCTGCCGGATCTTTCACCGTCTTCGGACTCCCCGACGCACGCCACCAGACTGCGCCGTTCGAGGCGCGCGCCGCGGCCACCCACTTTCCATCGCAGGCGTGGGCTGCAACCCACGCCCCAGACGACGGAGTGAACGCGGGACCCGCCGATGCCTCCAGCGGAGCGCCTGCGGACCACACTGACTGAAAGCCGGTCCCAGACGCCTCAGCAGCCGACTCGTACGAAGCCACTGCTTCGAGGTCGTTGCGCGCGTTCACGTCGTGGCCGTTCGCGACGAGGGCGGTGACCGTAAACCCGCCGCCGACGAGGAGCACGAGACTGACTGCGATAGCGGCGATGACCAGCAGTGGATCCGTCGCCGCACGGTCGGAAGCAAGGGCCCGGTGTCTCCGCATGCTCTACGGGATGCGGCGACGAAGGGTTGAGCCGCACACATGCCGTGCATGACCGAACAGAAGAGCACCCGCCGGAAGGACCGCCCCGGAATCCCGAAGGTCGCCGGCCTCACCGGTGGCGCATTCGCCGCGCAGGAGCACGCCGAGGACGACGCCGTCGCTCTCGCGTACGACGCGCAGCACCCCAGAGGCGAGACGTGGGCTCCCATTGAAGACGCGAGGGAACTCCGCGAAGCGATCCAGCTCGAGCAGCAGCTCTTCGACGAGAGCGTCGTTCACCTCAACGGCGACGACCCGGACTTCGTCGGCAAGCTGAACCGCCTCAGTCAGGAGTCCGTCGAGGCGTACGCCACCGTCCTCGAACGCATCGACCAGTCGTCCCCGAAGTACAACCGGGAGACATTCAACGACGTGTGGACCCGGTCCCTCGACCTGCCGCTGCGGAAGCGCATCGCCGACTTCGTGTCCTCATGGCGGGTCGCGGAGAACGACGACGGCACGTTCACCGTCCTCCGAGGTGTGCACATCACGGGGAACGAGTACTCGTACGACGACCGGGACGCAGCGGAGTACCGGCTCGAGCGGCAGGTTGCTCGTGACGCTCGGTCGGAGGCGTACCCGAAGCTCAGCGCCCAAGACGAGGACTGGGACGTCGATGTCGCTGACGA